>JBLHXF010000016.1:0-63284 GCA_047629435.1 Yoonia sp.
AAGTGGGCTCATTCCTGCCGTTCGCTGCGATTTGCACCAAGGTCCGGTTCCGTTCCATGCCCCGGACAGCTCGGTGTCTGGGATAGGTCATCTTCACAGAGGGCGGCCTGCGTGTCGCCGTTGTCCCACTGGTACAGCAGACCGATTTCAGCGCCTGTCCTAATGCACGTAATGCGGCCGATTGCTTCGGCCGTCGCGCGAATATTCTCAAATTCGGGCACAACTAACCCCTCTCGTTAAACAATTCCTTCGGATCGACCTCAAGCGCACGGGCTATCCGCTCCAGAACATCTAGTGATGCTGAAAATTTGGCGAGTTCGATCTCGCTGACATAGCTGCGATCCATGTCCGCAGCTAAAGCTAACTGTTCTTGGCTCAATCCTCTGGAATTTCTTAGATTCTGAATATTTAGCCCTACGCGTTCCCTCAATTTCATGGCCTGTCTTCGGCCAAATCATGCGGGTTGCTCTACGGAATATATTCCACAAAGCGCGCGCGAGCGGTTCAAAGCACTTGCTCGCATATGGTGTATGAGTGGAAGTTGGGTGAAACTTTTCAATACTATTGCTATGTAAACAAAAGGTATGGATTGAAATGACACTCAAAATCATCTGCAACTGGCTTGGCGGGCTTGCCTTAGCCTTAATATCGGGCACCGTCCCTCAGGCAGCAAAGGCTTATCAGGTTGATTGTGCCATTCTGCTTTGCATTGCTGGTGGGTGGCCAGCTTCAGCAGAATGTGCCCATGCTCGTGCTGTGTTCATTAGGCGGATCACGCCTTGGCCGATCGAGCCGCCGTTGCAGATCTGGCGTTGCCCAATGGGGGTGGCGGAGCGAGGGCCGCTGCAAAGCACCGCTCCTCGGGTTTGGCTGGCAAGTGACCATGCCGAGGCGGATTTTGCTCAGACCATCTCGGCGCAGGTCATCGCGGGCGGTGCCGAAATCGACATCAGCGGCTTAGAGTTCGATTTCGTGCGCTCGATCCGCGTATGGGACGTGCGCCACTATAGTCACCGTGAAAGTGGCCGCGACGACGATTGCTCAGAAAACTACAATATGCATCTGGGCACCTATGGCACGCAGGGCGAATTTAGCTGGCAGCGCACCACGCCTGCGGCAGCCCCGCAATGGGTTCTACCATCGCGTCGTTGCTTTTCGTCAAATTGGCGGCGAGGCGTTGGTGTTGAATGGGAAGATCACGAGGGCAACCACGGTTATGAGTGGGTGGCTTATTGAGGCTAGTCCCCGATTTCCTTCATGCGCTCTGCGATATCACCAGCAATGCGCTCATATAGGTTGGCTTGCTTGTCTCTGGCCGAACCCGGTTTGGGATTTCGACGGCGGATTCTTTTGGCAAGCCAGAACAGCATCCGGGCAGCAGGATCGGACGTCGCATCCGGTTCTGCTGCGGGGTATTTTTCTTCCAGTGCGACAACAATTTCCTGAGACAGGCTGCGCCGGTTGATTGTGGCATGCGTTTCCAACCGCTTTTTAAGCGCGGCGGGGAGCAAGAGTTTGAATTGGAGCAAGGCTTCATCTTTCATGATTGCATGATGGACAATATTTGTCCCTAATGATATGGACATTTTGTGTCCCTTTGTCGAGGTGTGAATATGAAAGCAACCCAGTTTAAACTTATCCTGCCAGCGGACGTGAAGGCTTGGCTTGAAGAGGAGGCCGTGCGGAACCTGCGTTCGCAAGGAGCGCAGGTTGTGACCTGTCTAAGAGCCGCAATGTCGCGACAAGAGACGCTGCGTGAGGGGGCTGAGAAATGAGCCTGAGCCAAATCCAACTGATTCCGACGCCGGAACTGGCGCTTTTGTTTGGATACAATGGACCAAGCGCGTCATTCTACGATTTCTGCCGCCGGACGGGAATCGTTCCGGTGCCTGGTCGAAGAGGGTGGTATGACCCGAAACTCATTCGCACGCGGTTAGATGCTGTTCAGGGAATAAGCGCCACTGAGCGTGAAGCCGAATCGCAACTGAGCCTAGTCGCACAGCGGAGAGTTCGCCGTGCCCAGAAGTAACCTGCCCAAGGGCGTTCACCGTGTCCGGCGCAAAGTCGTATCCGGTGTTCGATATCATTTCTATGCATGGCGGGGTGGTCCTAAATTTTGGGAAGGGACCGAGCCAAACCCCAAAGAGTCCGAATTTTTCCACGCTTTTTCGCGGTGTGGCATGCCGATCAGTCCTGCTGAATACCTAACGACCCATTTGGTTGATGACTTTCTCTCCAGCGCATCATTACCCAAGGCCGAGCGTTCCAAAGCAGATATTCGAAAGTGGCTGGAATTCTTCCGCGAGGAGTTCGGGGCGGATCCGGTCGCGATGTTCGAAGAGCGCGCTTCAAGGGGCGAAGTGAATAACTGGCGTAAGAAATGGCTCCATTCACCCAAGCAGCATGACATGGCTGGCACGCACGCGACCCGCGTTTTGAATTGGGCGGTAGAAGAGGGAAAGCTCAAGGAGCACCACTGCCACAAGCTCAAGAAGCTCTATCAATCGAACCGCACTGAAATCATTTGGACCAGTGGTGATATCGCGCAGTTCAACAAGTTTGCGCCCAAATGGGTCCAGCGGATCTTAATGGCAGGTTGTGAAACCGGCTTGCGCGCAGCCGACCTTGTCCAAGTTCAAATGAACCAATTCGAAGACACCCCGCACGGCAAGCGACTTCGCTTTCGCACCAGTAAGCGTGGGCAGATCGCGTACATTCCTGCGACTGTAGCACTTGATAACCTGATCGACGAAACGCCGGAAGATCAGAAAACACTACTAGTTTCTGAGTTGGGGAGGCCTCTGACGGCTCGTTGGGCGTCAAACCAGATTACAAAGTGGCGGCGTGAAGCACAGATTCCGCCTTGGATCGATGGCCGTGAGAAGACTTTGTCCGATACACGAGGGACAGCTGCGACAAGATTGCTGAATGCAGACTTATCTTTGCGCCAAATCGCGGTCCTAATGGGGTGGTCAGTGCGCTATGCGGCGCAGGTTATCGAGCATTATGCGCAGGTTAGCCCCGACGAAAGTGATGCCGTTTTGCGCAAACTGAATCAGGCCAAATTGCCACCTCGAAACGCAAAAATGTAAACGCCCCTGTAAACGGCGGGGCCCAAACATGGGAAGGAATAGCCTAAGTGATTGATTTTATGTGGAGGCGAGTACCGGAATCGAACCGGTCTACACGGATTTGCAATCCGCTGCATAACCTACCTGCCCACTCGCCACCTTGGGGCGGGATATCTGATCGATTGAACGGGCGCAAGATGCCAAAATCGCCCTTTGGCCCGTTGCTGATCACCTGTGCTTATGCAATGTAGGTTGGGTAGGATTCTGAGAGAGAGTTTCGCGCGTGACAGACTTTACCGCCCGCCGCACCATGATGGTTGATACGCAAGTTCGCCCATCCGACGTAACCAAGTTTCCCATCATTGATGCGATGCTGCAGGTTCCCCGCGAGGCATTCGTCCCCGGGAACCTGCGCGAAGCTGCGTATGTTGGTGAAAACCTTGCGCTCGGTGACGGCCGCGTTGTGCTTGAGCCGCGCACTTTAGGTAAAATTTTGGACGGCCTGATGATCGAGCCGCATCATGTCGCATTGGATCTAGGGTGTGGTTTTGGTTATTCGACCGCTATTTTGGCACAGATGTGTGATTTTGTTGTGGCCGTCGAAGATGACGAAATCCGCGCTGCCACTGCTCAAGAAACATTGTCAGAGCAGGGCGTCGACAATGCTGCGGTTATGACTGGTCCGTTGGCCGAAGGGTCTGCTAAGTCAGGTCCATACGATATTATCACAGTTCAAGGTGCCGTAGAGCAGGTTCCGGCTGCGTTGCTCGCGCAATTGCGTGACGGTGGGCGGATTGCATGTATTTTTGCTGAAGGCGCGCTTGGTGTTGTGCGTATTGGCCATAAGATTGATGGCGTCGTAAATTGGCGTTTTTCGTTCAATGCCGGTGCGCCGGTATTGGCAGGATTTGAAAAAGAAGCTACTTTCGCATTGTGATCAGCTGGCCTGACCCGAAATTGGGGCAGGCAGGTCACGGCAAATCAGTATGACGTGAGGGATGTGTAATGAAATTTCGCAAAAGTTTGGTCGCTATCGCAGCAATGACAACGCTGGTTATCTCAACACCAGCGCGCGCCGAAACGCTCGCGGATGCACTGACCCACGCTTATAATCATTCCGGCCTTCTTGATCAAAACCGCGCCTTGCTGCGCGCCGCCGATGAAGATGTCGCGCAAGCGGTGGCAAGCACGTTGCCTGTCATCAGCTGGGCTGCGAGTGCGTCGATATCTTCTCCGCGGTCCACGGGCGCTGATCTGATCGCGGCAACTGCCAGTATTTCTAGCCAGTTAACCATTTATGATAGCGGCGCTGGTCAGCTCGGTGTTGAAGCCCAAAAAGAATTGGTTTTGGGCACGCGTCAGTCGCTGCGCAACGTCGAGCAAAGCGTTCTGTTGGACGCGGTGACGGCTTATATGCAGGTCCGTGCTGATACTGAATTTGTTGCTTTGCGTCAAAGTAACGTCCGCGTTATCACCCAAGAATTCCGCGCGGCACAGGACCGTTTTGATGTCGGCGAAGTGACCCGCACCGACGTCGCATTAGCCGAAGCCCGGCTTGCTGCAGCGCGTAGTTTGCTTGCGTCCTCCCAAGGCAGCCTTGCGCGGTCCGCTGAAACATATCGTAACGCAATTGGCCGGTCCCCAAAGGGTCTGCAGCCAGCGAGCCCCGCGCCTGTATCCAAAACAATCGCTGATGCCAAAGCATATGCAGTGCGCAATCATCCTTCGATTCTCGAGGTCCAGCATTCGGTAAGCGCGGCAGAATTGAACATTCGTCGCGGTGAGGCTGCGTTTAAGCCGACTGTCACGTTGGATGGCCAACTTGGTATTAACCAAGATGGCACCATTGGACAGCAGGTCGGTGTTAATGTCAGGGGAACGATCTATGCAGGCGGTGCGTTGTCATCGCAAGTACGCCAGTTGATGGCCCGTCGCGACGCGGCCCGCGCGCAGTTGCATATCGTTCGTCACAGTCTCGAGCAGCAGGTTGGCAATGCTTACAGTTTCCTCGAAGTGGCCCGCGCGTCCAGGCAGGCCATCAATCAGCAAATCCGTGCGGCGCGTGTTGCGTTTCGCGGTGTGCGTGAAGAAGCCACTTTGGGTGCCCGCACCACGATTGACGTTCTGAACGCCGAGCAGGAATTGCTGAACGCCCAAGCTGATCTGATTGCAGCGCAGTCTGATGAAGTGATTGCCAGCTATCAGGTTTTGTCAACAATGGGGCTTTTGACCGCGGCACATCTGCGTCTTCCAGTTCAGCAGTATGATCCAGCGGCTTATTACAATTTGGTTAAAGACGCGCCCACAATCAATTCTGATCAAGGTCAGGCGCTTGACCGCGTTTTGCGCGCTATCGGTCAATAGATCAAACCTTAACGGATCGGTTGTTTGAAAACCCATCTCGGGTTAGATTGTCGTTCAGGCTAAAGCAGGTAAAAAAATGTCCGATCCGGTCACGAACGTCGAAATAGAAGATGTGTTGTCATCCATCCGCCGTTTGGTGGCCGAAGGTGACAAGACCCGTACCCTCATTGTGCCCCTTGAAAACACTGATCCTGCACCGGCTCCGCAGCCTGAACGGTTCGTGTTGACACCTGCATTGCGTGTCGCTGAAACGCCGGAGCCCAAGGCCGTCGAGCCGCTTATCCTTTCCCCCGAATCAGAAGCGCTGGCCGCACAATTTATCGCGCCAGCCCCTGAGCCTCTTATTTTGCGGTCCGTAGCCGAAGTCGAAGAACCACTCATTCATGATGCGATGTCTGCATTGGAGCGTGCCAGCCTAGAGGCGACGATTGCCGAGCTTGAAGCGGCCGTAACGGACGAGCGTAATGAATGGGAACCGGACGGCAGCGAAACGACCGGACCAAGCGCATTGGCAGAAGCGTTTGCTGATCTTGGAACTGATTTGGATACCGATGTTGTTATCGAACACAGCGATGTTGAAGAAGTCCCCTATGACGAGCCTGATGAGGATCTCGATCAAGATATAGAAACCGTCGCAGACGTCGTGACGCTGCATGAGGTCCTTCCAGAACCAGAGCCGACATTCCGGCACGCGCCATTGGATGACCCGGACGCTGATTACGGCGATGATCTGCTGGAAAGTGATGATGACGGCTTGCCGATCCCGGATGATTTGGATGAAAGCATTGCTGCTTACCTTGCTGGTGGATCCAAAATAGATGAAGATGCTTTGCGCAATATGATCGTCGACGTGGTCCGTCAGGAACTACAGGGCGAAATGGGCGACCGGATCACGCGCAATGTGCGCAAGCTGGTCCGCCGCGAGATTAACAACGCGCTGTCGTCCAAATCGTTTACCTAAACGGGCCCTGCGAGGCCAAGAAGCGCGTCGATATCCATATGGGTTTCTAGATGGTTAGCAAGTGCGTCTAACGTGTCCTCAACGCCTTGCGCGTAGTTGGTCACTGGCAGTTTGACACCGAGCTGAGCCAAGAACGCTGCGCGAAACGCGTCTGCACTGAATAACCCATGTAAATAACATCCCATGACACGTCCGTCAGCAGATGCAGCCCCTTCGCCGCGGCCATCAAGCGATAACCATGCGCGGTCGCAATCTGGCCCCGACGTTTCCCCGATGTGGATTTCATAACCAGTCACGATGTCCCCGGTTGGCACATATGTCGCCGTTGATTGGGAAAGTCGCTTTTGTGGTTTCATAACTGTCTCAATATCAAGCAGGCCAAGCCCATCGACACGTGCCGGTGCCCCCTCAATCCCGTCATCGTCGATAATCCGTTTGCCAAGCATCTGATAGCCACCACAAATTCCTAGCACGCGACCACCGCGCCGCACGTGGGCTGCAAGGTCGATGTCCCAGCCTTGGGCGCGGAAATGCGCAAGGTCGGCAATGGTCGATTTTGATCCAGGGATCAGGACCAAATCTGCATCGCCAGGCAGGGGGCGGCCCGCCTCAATGATCTCGACGCTGACCTCGGGTGTGGCGGAAAGTGGGTCAAGATCGTCAAAGTTTGCGATCCGGTTCAGGCGTGGCACCGCGATCTTGATGGGGCCGCCCTTACGGCTGGCCACGTCCATTACATCCTCGGCAGGCAACTTCCAAGCGTCTGCGAACCACGGTATGATCCCAAGTGGGGTCCAATCTGTTGCGTCTTGGATGATGGTCATACCGTCTGCAAACAGTGTCGGATCACCACGAAATTTGTTAATGCCAAAACCACGGATAAGGGCGCGATCATCGTCTGGCAGCACGGCGTGCGTGCCAACAAGCTGTGCAATTACGCCGCCACGGTCGATGTCACCGATAAGGACCACAGGCACGTTTGCAGCAGACGCAAAACCCATGTTCGCAATGTCACCGGCACGTAGGTTCACCTCGGCGGGGCTGCCTGCACCTTCAATGATGATCAAATCGTATTTGGTGGCAAGTCGGTTGAAGCTTTCCAAGACGGCAGGCAGCAGCTTTTCCTTTTGCTTGCCGTAATCGCGGGCCTTCATCGTGGCAAAGCGTTTGCCGTGTACGATCACCTGAGCGCCAACATCTGATTCAGGTTTCAGCAGGACAGGGTTCATATCCACGATTGGATCGAGCCCGCAGGCGAGCGCTTGAAGGGCTTGTGCGCGGCCAATTTCACCACCATCGGCTGTGACGGCCGCGTTGTTGGACATGTTCTGTGGTTTGAACGGGGCCACGGAGATACCGCGCTGGACGCAAGCCCGTGCTATCCCAGCAACAAGCATGGATTTGCCGACATTAGAGCCGGCCCCTTGGATCATAATCGCCTTGGTCATCGCGTCCCCCTGCGCTAGACGTTTACGGTGGGCGCGCCGACAAGGGAAGATCATGAATACACCGGCCCACCTCATTTTTGGCATTGCGGCTTTTGGTCATCCTGACAGACGCGCAGTCACGGCGGCGGCAATAGCGGGTGCGGTTATACCTGATCTATCGCTTTACCTGCTTTCAGGTTGGGAACTGCTGATCCAAGGGACATCTGCTAACGTCGTTTTTGGGCAAATGTATTATTCAGAAAGCTGGCAATCTATCTTTCGGATCGACAACTCATTTGTTCTTTGGGGGCTTTTACTCGTGGTTGGGTTGATGGCGCGTAGTGCGGTGCTAATTGCGCTTTGCAGCGCGGCTTTGGTGCATCTGACATTGGATTTTCCGCTTCATAATGATGATGCACGGGCGCATTTCTGGCCGCTGACCAATTGGAAATTCATCAGCCCTATTAGCTATTGGGACCCCAAATACTATGGTCACATCGTTGGGCCCGTCGAGGTTGGCCTTGTTCTGGTGGCAAGTGTTTATGCATGGCGAAAATTCAGCGGGCGTGTAATGCGGGGGATGATTGCGGTTCTAGCGTTGCTCGAGGTTGCGCCAATTGTCATCTTTGGCCTTATGTTTAACGCATAAAAAAACGCGGCCTGAACATCAGGACCGCGCTTTTTTAATGCTGCGCCTAGCAGGCGCAGTGAATAATTTGTCGCTTATGCCGCGCGAGCTTCTTGCTCGGCTGCATTGCGGCGTTCGCTTTCTTCGCGTGACAGCGCCACGGACGTACGGACACCTTTGCCAACGAAATCCATCAAGCCGCTGACAACGCGTTCGTTTGGGTCAATACCTGCACAAGACAGAACCTCGCGGCCATCGCGTGACCGTGCCCAACGTGCAATCTGCTCTGGTCCGTTACCATATTTCTTGTCATCTGCAATTGCGTCGTCCAATGCAGCAAGCACAACTGCGGCAAACAATTTGCGAGCGCGGTTGCCCTGTTCGTTGTTAAAGGCTGTGCCGTCAACGAAATCTCTCATGTTGCTTCCTTTTATTGCTCTTGTCATTCTGGCGTGACCCGCAATATGCATTATCCTATCCGATTCGGGCAGTCTCTTTTGGAATGCCAGCCATGCGTCTAGTGCATGGCTTGAATCGTCCGAAAGGCACATATAGTTACCTTGCCAGCTTTCCTTCACCAAGATATAGGTTTGGACAACATACTATCAACCTTTTGCCTTATTAATGACACGAAGTGAGCCATGCCAAAAATCAACGGAAATGAAATTCGTCCCGGCAATGTGCTGGAACACGAGGGTGGCCTTTGGGGCGCTGTAAAAGTGGATCACGTCAAACCTGGTAAGGGTGGCGCGTTTGCACAGGTTGAGATGAAGAATTTGCGCGACGGTCGCAAACTCAACCAACGGTTCCGTTCTGCTGATAAAGTCGAACGCGTTCGGTTGGATCAAAAGGATCAACAGTTCCTGTTTGAAGTCGACGATATGCTGACGTTCATGGACACTGAAACCTATGAACAGATTGCATTGCCTGCAGATATTCTGGGCGATCGCCGCCCATTTTTGCAAGACGGTATGATCGTAAAGATCGAATACCACGGCGAAGAGGCTTTAAATGTCTCGTTGCCGCTGAAGGTTATTTGTAAGATTGCCGAGACCGAGCCAGTGGTCAAAGGTCAGACTGCTGCGAACAGCTTTAAGCCTGCAACATTGGAAAATGGCGTGCGCGTCATGATCCCACCGTTTGTTGGCCAAGATGAAGACATCGTCGTGAACACAGAAATCTTTGAATATGTTGAACGTGCGTAACCAGTTTTCTTAAAAGCTGCTGCCTCCGGCGGACATATTTATGCTCGGAAAAATAGCAAAGGTCAGTCTGCGAGATGCAGGCTGGCCTTTTGCGTTGTCATCGCTTCTGTTCTGTCAAACCGCAGATAGGCGATGCCTTGGTTGCCATGCACGCTGTGTAATGTGCCAGCGGGTTTACCATCGCCTGACGTAATCGCGTCACCTGTGGTGGCATCCCCGTCAATAGTCACGCGCCGCAACCCTTTTTTCAGGGTCGCCTTGTGCTTCATCCGTGCGACGATCTCTTGGCCAACAAAACAACCCTTTTTGAAGTCGACGCCGTTGATGGTCTCAAAGTTGGCTTCTAGGATGTAGGTGTCGGGCGTCAGGTCTACGCCTGTCGTTGGGATTAGATTTGCAACCTCAATGGCTGCCCAGTCTGTGGTGCCATCGCTGATGTCTGTGTTTCCGTAGTGCCGCCAGCCTAACGCCGCATGACGTGGGTCGTGATACGCACCTTCAGGGGCGGTGCCTGTTCCTCGGGATACGATCAAAGCCGCCTCGGTGATCTGGACGTCCGCGCGCAAGCGGTACATCGACAGGCGTTGGAATAGGGCAGGTGCTACGCCGCTGTCGACGTCGATCAGCAGAGTGTTGGGCTGGCCGATTACAAAGAAATCGGCGATGAATTTTCCTTGAGGCGTCAAAAGGGCTGCATAGACGATCCCACCGTCGGCGCGGGCCACATCGTTTGTGATTAGCCCTTGCAGGAAACCCACGCGATCAGTGCCAGTGATCGCCAATACGGTGCGCGTCGTCATGATGTCTGTGCCTTTTCTTGGCTGAATTGCAAAGCATGCAGATCGGCGTAAATGCCGCCGCCTGCAAGTAATGTAGAGTGCGTTCCTTCGTCGACAACGCGCCCTTGGTCCATGACGACGATCTTATCCGCGTTACGAATAGTCGACAGCCTGTGCGCAATCACAAGCGTTGTGCGGCCCGTTGACAGTTTTTCGAGGGCCTTTTGCACGATGGATTCCGATTTCGTGTCGAGCGCGCTGGTCGCTTCGTCCAGCAGCAGGATCGGCGTATCACGCAAAAGCGCACGGGCGATGGCCACGCGTTGACGTTGTCCGCCAGATAGGTTTGACCCACGTGGACCCGCTGGGCTATCAAGCCCACTGGGAAGCTGGTCTAAGAAGTCGCTGACATGGGCCGCGTCGAGTGCTGATTGTAGCTGGGCATCCGACACATCTGTTTGCCCCAACAAGATGTTTTCGCGCAGTGTTTCGTCGAACAAAGCAGCGTCTTGCGACACAACCGAAATAAGCCCGCGCAGATCGGCGAGGTCCAGATCTTTGGTGTTGATCCCGTCGATCGTGACGGTCCCGTCTGCAGGGTCAACAAGCCGTGTGAGCACATTGAAGACCGTAGATTTGCCAGCGCCGGACGCACCCACGAGGGCTGTCGTTTTGCCCGCTGCAGCGGTGAAGTCCGCGTCGCGCAAGACCGGCAAGTCCCCGTAGGTTAGCGTCACATTTGACAGAACGACGGTCGGGGCTGCTGTTGGGGGCGATTTTGGGTTGGCAGGGGATGTCAGCGTGGGGCGTTCGTTCAGGACCAATTGCAACCGCTCGATGCTGGCCGCTGCCATTTGCCATTGCCCTGACATTAGCCCCAACCTGCGCAGCGGTTCAAACGCCAATGACATAGCGGTAAAGAACGACATAAACTGCCCAACGGTTTTTTCGCCCGCGATAATTTCAGCACCGCCAAAAATGAGTACGCCAAAAAAGCCAACGCCGGTCATGATGTCGATCAATGCAGGTACGGTCGCTTGGCCTGTGGCAGCGCGCACTTCTGCTTTCACACGGTCATCTGATAGGGCGTCATAGCGGCTGGATTGATATGTCTCTAATGCGTTCAGTTTGATGGCGTTAATGCCATGGAATACTTCGTCTAACCGCGTCGCCATACGTCCGGCCAAATCACGCGCGTTGCCAGCCCGTTTGCGCACATAAGTCTGCGCCAGCAGGGATGGCAGCACCAGAAACGGAATACCCACAAGGGCCAAGGCCGTCCATTTCCAGTCAACCGATAAAGCGACCGAAAATAAAACAGTCACCGCAATCAGGTCACGTCCGATGCCAACCATGATCGCGGCCCAAATCTGGTTCACAACTGTGACATCGCCTTGTACCCGTTCAATTAACTGACCGGGGGGATTGATCTGATGATAGCCACCGTCCAGCGTCATCAGATGCCGCAATAGGTGACTGCGCATACCTGCCGCTGCCCGTTGGCTAACTTTGGTCATTAAGATTTTCTGGCCTGCCGAGCTGACTGCACGCACGCAAAAGATAGCCATAATCCCCAGACCAACCCACCAAAGCGCGTCGGTTTCGCCTTGCACAAACACGTTGTCGAACATCGGCTGGATCATCCATGATAGAAACCCAAGCATCGATCCTTCAATCGCCATCAACAGCAAAGTCGCTGCTAAAATCCCGCGGTGTGGCCGCAAATAGTCGCGCCAAAGCCAGCCGAAAAGTTGGCGTGCATTTTGCTGTTTGGGCTGTGCTGTGTTGTTGGTCATCATGATGCCTTTGGTCTATCGGCAAATAGGTGCGGGGCGCAAGCCGAGCCACGGTTGACGCCGCCACGCGCCTCGCTAATGTCCAATACAACACCTTCAACTTGAAAGCCTTGATCATGTCACTTGCCAACGGCCGCTCATATCTTGCCATTCCAGGCCCATCGGTAATCCCTGATGCGGTGTTGCGGTCGATGCACCGCGCGTCGCCCAATATTTATGAAGGCGAATTGCATGATCTGACAAATAGCCTGATCCCTGATCTAAAAGCTGTGGCAATGACCAACCAAAACGTCGCGATTTATATTGGTAACGGGCACGCCGCATGGGAGGCCGCGTTGGCCAATACCATAAGTGCGGGTGACACCGTGTTGGTTCTGGCCACTGGTCGGTTCTGTATCGGTTGGGGTGAGATGGCCACCGATATGGGTATCACAGTCAAAATCATCGATTACGGCGATGCGGCCCCGATTGATCTGGCACAGGTCGAGGATGCGTTGCGTGCCGACACGGGTGGCAAGATCAAAGCGATCTTGGCGGTTCATGTTGATACATCCACCAGTGTTAAAAACGATATCGCTGGGCTGCGCCGTGTTTTGGATAGCACTGGCCATGATGCGTTGCTGATGGCTGATTGCATCGCGTCATTGGGGTGCGACCGGTTCGAGATGGACGCATGGGGCGTTGATGTCATGGTCGCTGCTTGCCAAAAGGGGCTGATGACGCCGGCTGGGATCAGCTTTGTTTGGTATAACGCCAAGGCCGACGCTGCCCGCCCTGCACGCGTAAGCCGCTATTGGGACTGGCGTGCGCGGACGGACCCTGATCAATATTTCCAATATTTTAATGGTACCGCCCCGACGCATCATTTGTACGGGCTTCGGACGGCATTGGATATGATCAAAGCCGAGGGGCTGGATGCAGTGTTTGCTCGCCATGAAACGCTTGCCCGCACTGTCTGGGCCGCGTTTGATTGTTGGTCGACAGATGGCCCGCTTGGGCTGAACATTGCGGACCCTGCCAATCGGTCCCATGCGGTGACATCTGTGATTGCCGGATCGCCTAACGGTGATGCACTGCGCCAGTGGTGTGAACACGAGGCTGGGTTGACGCTTGGCATTGGACTTGGGCGGACGCCTGCGGATGCATATTTTCGGATTGGTCATATGGGCCATGTGAACGCGCATATGATCATGGGCGTTCTGGGAACAGTGCAAGCTGGTTTGATCACCTTGGATATTCCGCACGGGGCAGGTGCCTTGGATGCGGCGGCCCGTGTTATCGCCGCAGGTTAGGCCCGCCTGCGTCCTATCCATCTGATCACGCGGTCCAGCATAATTGTTGCGACCGCGACCAACGCAAATCCTCCGATTGCCTCGATTGTGCAAAGCAGCATGAACACAACGATGCCAAACGTCCAAAGAAAGGCGTCTGTGTAATCAGGTGCGGGTTGGCGGTGATCTTGCAATGACATGGTTAAAGATTAGCCCAACTGCGCAAAATGTCCCGTCAATTATCCGTGGGCGGCTTTAAGCGCCTTTGGCAGGGCTTTTGCAAAATGGTCAAGCGCCTCTGTCGGACCACAGCTGACGCGGATGCACCGGTTTTGTGGGGCGACAAACGGCATGCGGACGAAGACACCCAACTTGCCCAGCTCGGTCACTACACGTTTGGCGAAATCACCGTCTTTGCCACAGTCGATAGCGACAAAATTGGTGGCGGATGGAATCGGACTTAATCCGTTTTCTAGGGCAATCGCTGCAATCCGGTCGCGTGATTTTTGGACGCGGGCAATAACGTCGCCAAGATAGGCTTCGTCAGCCAATGCCGCTAATGCACCTGATTGGCTCATCCGGTTCATCCCAAAATGATTGCGGACTTTGTTGAATGCGTTGATTAGATCGGGATGCCCCACCGCGTAACCAATCCGCGCACCGGCCATGCCATACCCTTTGGAAAACGTGCGCATGCGGATGACGCGAGGATCATCTGGCGAAATCGCAGGGGGCGCGTCTTCGGGCGCGAGCTCAATATAGGCTTCATCAAGGATAAGCAGGCAACCGTCAGGAACGGCCTCAATCATGCGCTCGATCTCAATGGCTTTGTGATAGGTGCCCATCGGATTGTCAGGGTTGGCGATATAAATTAACTTTGCGCCAGTTTCTTTCGTCTTGGCGATTAGGCGGGCTGGATCCTCGTGGTCACCGGCATAGGGCACTGTGTGCAATGTACCGCCAAAACCCGCGACATGGTAATTGAACGTCGGATAAGCACCCGCAGAGGTGACAACATGATCGCCGTCCGTGATCAGCAGCCGTACAAGCAGGCCAAGCAATGTATCGATGCCTTCACCGACCATGATATTTGCGGGGCTGATGCTGTGATGATTGGCCAATGCTTGCCGTAGATCGTGACTTTCGGGATCGGCGTACATCCATACGTCAGATGCCGTATCTTGCATGGCTTTGATCGCCAGTGGTGACGGCCCAAAACCAGATTCATTGGCCCCAAGACGTGCATCAAAAATGGTACCGTTGGCGCGTTCAATCGCCTCCGGTCCCACGAAAGGCACAGTGCTGGGCAGGGTGGCGGCGAGGCGGGTGAGGCGTGCATCATCTGTCATGCGGGCAGATAAGCGGCTCGGGCGCTGACTTGCAATGGGGCAAATCGTGCATATATGAGAATCGTTCGCAAAACACGGGAGGGTGTTATGGAATTGAGTAGGCGTGGATTTTTAGCAGCAACTGGTGCCGCCGCCGTGGTGCGCGTAACCCCAATGATGGCCCGCCCTGGTGGGCGGCGCATTCTGACGCTTGTTTACGACAAAGCGCTTGGCATGATGCGCGCCGTGGAACGCATCATTCCGTAAAATACGGGCGACATTGCTGCCGCCCGATTTGATTTATCCCAATTCGGCCAGACGCGCGATGGCGGCCTTGATCTGCGCCTCTTCTTCTTCGCGCAAACGCAGGTTTTCTCGCGTTTCAGCCAAGACCTCTGCAGGGGCGGATGCTGCGAATTTGGGGTTGTTTAGGCGACCGCGCAGGCCGCCCAATTCTTTGCCCAATTTCTGCATCGCCTTTTCAAGCCGCACAATTTCTGCATCGACGTCGATCAGACCTTCAAGCGGCAGACCAAAGGTCGCGCCTTGCATTGGGATCGTTACGCAACCCTTTGGCAGTGCATCGACCTTTGACAGGCTTTCAATGCGTGCCAAACGCTGGATCAGCACATGGTTGTTATCCCATGCGGCTTGACCTTTTGCGTCTAGATTAGTGAATACTAAGGGGACTTTTGCGCCCGCAGGCACGTGCACTTGGGCACGGTTGGACCGGACTGTATCGATTAAGTTGATGACCCAGTTCATTTCCGCGTCCGCATTCGCGTCGACCAGTTCCGCCGCTGTGTAGGTTGGCCAATCGGCGTGTACCAGCATTTTGGCACGCGTGTCGGCAAAGCCCCAAAGCTCCTCGGTGATGAACGGCATGATCGGGTGCAGCATGATCAAGGCTTGGTCCAGCACCCAGCGCAATGTGGCTTGGGTTTCCAGCTTGGCGGCCTCGTCGGTGCCTTGCAGGATCGGCTTGGAAAATTCCAGATACCAATCGCAAACCTTGCCCCATGTGAACGCATACAGCGTGTTGGCCGCGTCGTTGAAGCGGTAAGTGTCCAATGCCGCGTCAACAGCCTCGCGGGTTTTCGCGACCTCGCCGATGATCCATTTGTTCAGCGTCTGGGTGGCCACTGGCATACCCGTGTCGCCCGCATGTGGGATCTCGTAATGTTCGGCAAAGCTGAACGCGTTCCAAAGCTTGGTGCCAAAGTTGCGGTAGCCTTTGATCCGGTCCTCGCTGATTTTCAGCACGCCGCCCAAGGCCGCCATTTGCGCGTTCGAGAACCGCAAGGCATCCGCGCCAAATGCGTCGATCATATCAAGCGGGTCGATCACGTTGCCCTTGGTCTTGGACATCTTTTCGCCCTTCGCGTCGCGGACCAATTGGTGCAGGTATACGGTGTGGAACGGGTCTTGTTCCAACACGGCTTGTGACATCATCATCATGCGCGCGACCCAGAAGAACAGGATGTCTTGGCCCGTGATCAACACGTCACCGGGGAAGTATTTCATCGCGTCAGTGTCTTCGGGCCAGCCCAGCGTGCCGAATGGCCAAAGGCCAGAGGAGAACCATGTGTCGAGCACGTCGGGGTCGCGGTAGAGGAATGCGCCGAGTGCACAGCTTCGTTGAATAGCTTCTTCGCGACTTTCAACTGCCACAATCATCTCTGGCTCAGGGCATTCTCCATTGCGATAGAATTCGCGGGCTTTTTGTTCTGCCTCTTCAAATGTTGATGCACAGAAAGCGATTGGATTTTCAAAATCGTGAATCAAAGCCATTGAACCATCGGGTTGCTGAACAAATTGGCGATTTGGCCCATACCAAACCGGAATCTGGTGGCCCCACCACAACTGACGCGAGATGCACCATGGCTCGATGTTATCAAGCCAGTGGTAATACACTTTTTCACCGCTCTCGGGCATGATCTTGGTGCGGCCTTCGCGCACGGCGTCCAGCGCGGGCTGCACGATTTGGGCGGTGTCCACGAACCATTGGTCGGTCAGCGCAGGTTCGATGACCACCTTGGACCTGTCGCCAAACGGCTGCATGATTTTCTTGTTCTCGACCATCGGGACGGTCTCGGTCACTTCGACCTTTTCGCCGTCTTCGTTTTTCTCAACCCGCGTGACGTCATGCATCACGGCAAGCCCTTCGGCGGTGATGGTGTCGACCACCAGCTTGCGGGCGTCAAAACGGTCAAGACCACGGTATTCTTCGGGGACCATGTTCATGGCGGCGATCATCGCCTCGTCAAATGTCGCGTCGCCATTGGCAATCGCTTGGGCCACGGCGGCCTCTTCCACGTATGGTTTGCCATCGGCGCGCATCGCCCCTTTGGTGTCCATCAATGCATACATCGGCAGGTTTGCACGCTTGGCGACCTCATAGTCGTTAAAGTCATGCGCGCCTGTGATTTTCACAGCACCAGACCCGAAGGTCATATCAGGATAGCTGTCGGTGATGATCGGGATCAAGCGGCGCTGCGCTTTTGGCCCCACAGGAATTTCGCACAGGGTGCCAACGATTGACGCATAGCGTTCGTCGTCTTTGTGCACGGCAACCGCACCGTCACCCAGCATGGTTTCGGGGCGGGTCGTGGCGATGGCGATGTAATCGCGGGTCTCGGTCAAGGTGACGTTGCCGTCCTCGTCCTTTTCCACGTATTCATAGGTCGCACCGTTTGCGAGGGGGTATTTGAAGTGCCACATGTGGCCGTCGACTTCGATATTCTCGACCTCAAGATCGGAAATCGCGGTTTCAAAATGCGGGTCCCAGTTGACCAGACGCTTGCCACGGTAAATCTTGCCGTCGTTATAAAGCTTCACAAAGACCTGCAAAACGGCGTCATGGAAGTTGCCGTCTTTTTCAGTCGCAGGGGCAGAGGCAGCACCAGACATCGTGAAGGCAGAGCGCGAGAAATCCATGCTGTCGCCTAAACGGCGGGCCTGTTGTTCGATCATGCCGCCTTTGGCCGCTTTCCAGTCCCAGACTTTCTCAAGGAATTTCTCGCGACCTAATTCAACGCGCTTTGGTTGACCTGTTTCGGCCAAGTCTTTCTCGACCATCAACTGGGTCGCAATACCTGCGTGATCCAAGCCCGGCTGCCACAGGGTGTCGAACCCCTGCATACGTTTCCAGCGGATCAGGATGTCCATCAGCGTATGGTTAAACGCGTGACCCACATGCAAGTGACCCGTGACGTTTGGCGGCGGCAACATGATGCAATATGTGGATGCACCATCGCGGGCATTTGCGCCTGCCTTAAACGCGCCTGCGTCCTCCCACATCTGGTAGATACGTGGTTCTGCGGTGCCTGCGTCAAATGTCTTGTCCATCGCCATAGTCTTGCGGTCCTTATCTGGTTAGGTTGCGTTTAAACAAAGCAACGCCTGCGGAAAAGGGGCAAAGAGTTTGATTGAGCCACGGCACGACCTGAAACAGCCCCGATCTTGGGGTGATCTGTTTTTTGACATGAAAGGCTGGCTGGTTCTGATCGCCGCCGTGATCTTGGCGATTTTGACGTGGGCGAGCACGGTAAGTTATAAAAACGCCCATTTGTTTGAAACCGAAGGGGTCACAGTTATTGGTGAAGTCACCGCAAAAAGGACACGGCGCAGCGACGATAAAACCAATTATTACGTTAAGTTTGCCTATGTTGTGGATGCCAATCGCTACGGCGCCGAACGCAAGGTGGGGCGCAATTTTGACACAAGTAAAGATGTCGGCGATCCAACCGACATTATTTATTGGGTCAAAGATCCGCGCAAGTTTGAATATATTGCCGGTAAAACGGCGCGCGATGCTGTTTCACAGCAGATCTTGGCGGGGGTGGTCGGGGTCGTGGCTCTAGGGATAATCTGGTCATTGGGCGGCAAGACAAACCGTGCTGTTTTGGCCCGCAGGCGTGGTAGGCGCACAACCGCCACCATTGCACAGATCGTTGAGCGCAAAAATTCGGGTCGCCCGACGGGGCGTGGATATATGATATTTCGCACAACCGGTGGCAAAGCAGGCGAAAGCCTCGACCACCCGATACGGACGTTACATGCCTTGGGTACAGGCACGGCTATTGTTGTTTTCGTGCGCGGAAATGATGTGTGGTGGGAAGGCGACGTTGGTCCGCGGGCGCCTGTGCCTAGCCAGCTCCCAAAGGTACCCTTATCCCCGTCCGAATAACGTCGGGTGCGTAAGGCGCACGCGCAAACACTTCGCGAACCCGGTCGGCGAAATGAGACAGCGGTAGCGTGTCAAAGTCGGGATTAAATGACGATTGATCCCAGCGTTCGCAAAACACAGCGCAATCATCAAAATAGGCATGGCCCGCATAGGCTTGGCGTTTTTCAGGGTCCGCACCGACGTGTTCACCGTAATAGATCATTTGAAAATCGCCGTGCTTTTCCACGACCCACGCCACCTGTTCGCGCACAAACGGGCGTATAATAGATGCCGCGTATTCGTCGTGGTTATACGGGGCGTAGATGTCGCCGATATCGTGCAGCAAGGCGGCCACGATCCAGTCGGTATCGGCCCCATCGCGTTCGGCGCGGGTGGCTGCTTGCAATGAATGGCCAAGACGGCTGATTTGGTAGCCTGAAAGCCCTTTGTCCAGATTAACAAGCGCTTCAAGCAAGCGGTCAGCGGTGCCTTTAGTGTATGCAACTTCATGTTCGGTCAAAAAGTCATAATCGGCTTTGTCGCCATCTTTCATGGCTGTGAATTTGACGCGGTCCATTGGGTTAACCTTTTTGGTACAGGGGCACGGGTTGATACGAAGATTGGTAAACCCATGTTAGCAAATAGCAAACCCCACTGGACAGTGCAGCCTGTCCGGTTAGGGTCAAATTATCATTTTAGCTGGAGCAATCGCTTGGAAAAATTCGGAAAAAGCCAGCCTGTGAAACGGTTTGAAGATCTACGGTTTCTGACGGGCGCTGGGCAATATGTCGACGATATTGTGCCTGACGGGGCTTTGGTTGCGTTTTTCTTGCGCTCTAACGTGGCCCATGGCCGAATTACGACGCTTGATTTGGATGATGCGCGCGCGATGCCGGGAGTTGCCTTGGTCGTGGCTGCTGCAGATTTAGAATCTGCCGGTGTCAAAATGGGGCTTGTTGGATCTACTGTCAAAAACCGTGATGGGACGCGAGGTGCTGCCCCGTTGCGTCCGATTTTGGCCCAAACCCATGTGCGCCATGTCGGCGAGGCCATTGCGATGATTGTGGCGGATACAATGGATCAAGCCCGCGACGCAGCAGAGATGATTGAACTCGATATCGGCGACCTACCCGTTTACGTTGATGTCGCAATTGGTGGTGATGCGATCCACCCGAAGGCCCCCAATAATCATGCGTTCGACTGGGCTTTGGGCGATCTGGATGTTGTGCAGACCGCGATAGATAAAGCCGCCCATGTTGTTCGGGTAAATATACCTGACAATCGGATCATCTGTAACGCGATGGAACCACGCGGCTGTTTCGCTGAACTGGAAGATGGGCGTCTGCATGTGGCGGTGAATGGCCAAGGTGTTTGGGCCCCCAAGGCCGATCTTATGCGCCACTTTGGCCTGAGGGGTGATCAGCTTCGCGTGACCAACCCTGATGTTGGCGGTGGCTTTGGTATGAAGGCGATGCGTTATCCCGAAACGTTCTGCGTGGCCCACGCCGCGCGTGTGCTGGACCGCCCCGTGCGCTGGATGTCGGACCGGACTGAGGCTATGTTGACCGATAATGCGGGTCGCGATTTGGTGACCACGGCAACGCTGGCGTTTGATGCGGATCACCGGGTTGTTGCATATCATTTGGATACAGTCGCCAATATGGGTGCCTATAATTCGCAATTCGCTCAAGGCATTCAAACAGACCTGTTTTCCAAGGTTTTGACGGGTGCCTACGATATGCCAGTTGCGGCGATGCAGGTTCAGGGTGTGTATACAAATACAACGCCTGTGGACGCGTACCGTGGAGCCGGTCGGCCTGAGGCGATTTTTGTGTTGGAACGCGCAATGGATCAAGCCGCTCGCGAATTGGGCGTAGATGGGTTTGCGCTACGCCATAAAAACTTTATCTCGCCCAGCCAGTTTCCTTATACGACCGTCGCGGGTGTGACCTATGACGTTGGCGAATTTTCCGCATTGTTGGATGTGGCGATGATGGGGGCGGATGTTGCAGGTTTTGCGGCCCGTCGTGCCGTGCCAGATGGCAAACTGCGCGGCATCGGCCTGTCATTCTATATCGAAAGCATCCTTGGCGATCCAAAAGAAACAACGCGCATTGTGTTCGAGAATGATCATGCGGCGATCTATGTGGGGACGCAGTCGAACGGGCAGGGCCATGAAACCGTTTATGCACAGTTCCTATCAGACCAAACAGGCATACCAGTGGACCGCATCCGTGTGGTGCAAGGTGACAGCGATCTGATCCCTACGGGTGGTGGCACCGGTGGGTCGCGGTCAGTGACTGTTCAGAATACAGCAACCCTGTCGACTGTAGATGCGATTGTGAAAAGCTTTTCGGCATTTCTAGCCGAACTAGAGGGTGTTCAGGTTGAAGATGTGCAATTCGATCACGAACAGTTCCGTGTTGCGGGGTCGAACCTGACGCCGACAATGGTAGAGGTGTCTGACATGATCCGTCAGGCGGGACAGGTCGAACTGTTGGATCAGTCCGCGACGATTACGTTGGACAGCCGCAGCTTTCCAAACGGTGCTCACATTGCCGAAGTCGCAGTTGACCCTGACACTGGTGTTGTTGAAATAGTGAAATATACCGTCGTCGATGACTTTGGTAATTTGATCAATCCGATGCTAGTCGAAGGCCAAGTGCACGGCGGCGTCGTGCAAGGGCTTGGGCAGGCATTGACGGAGCGTGTGGTCTTTGACGAAGACGGCCAATTACTGACTGCAACCTTCATGGACTACGCGATGCCACGCGCGGACAATATGCCGATGATCGACTTTTCAACGCGTGTTACACCATCGCTGTACAACCCGATGGGCATGAAAGGTTGCGGCGAGGCGGGGACCGTTGGTGCGCTGGCTGCGATCACGAATGCAATGACAGATGCATTGTGGGATAAGGGTGTACGCGACGCGCATATGCCGTTTACGCCACATCGTGTTTGGCAAATGTTGAAGGATGCCCGTGCAGATACGTGATTGGATATTTGGGCTATTTGGGCGCGGTGCGCGGACCGAAGACACTGTTGCGCAAAAACGCGGTGCGACAACCCACGTCATCATTCTGGATGGGACAATGTCGTCGCTTGAAACGGGCAGCGAGACAAACGCGGGCCTGACGTTCCGGCTCTTGCAAGAGGCGGGGCAGCGTGCCAGCCTGACTGTCCATTACGAGGCGGGTATTCAATGGCGCGATTGGTCTGGTACATGGGGCGTGATGACGGGCAAGGGCATCAATCGCCAGATTGAACGAGCTTACGGTGTGCTAGCGTCCCGCTATAACCCCGGAGATGAGATCATTTTGATTGGATATTCGCGTGGGGCCTATGCTGTGCGATCGCTGGCTGGCGTCATCGACTATGTTGGGCTTGTGAAAGCTGAACACGCAACGGTCCGCACTGTGCGCCAAGCTTACCAGCATTACAAAACAGGTGCGCGGTCTGAGATGGCAAAGGCGTTTCGCACGCGTTATTCGCATGACTATGTGCAAATTGAAGCAGTCGCTGTTTGGGATACTGTGAAGGCGTTGGGCTTGCGGATGCCGATTGTCTGGCGCTGGGCACAGGCGCAGCACGCCTATCACAATCACCGATTAGGCAATCATGTGCGCAACGGTTTTCACGCACTCGCATTACATGAAACGCGTGAAGCCTACGCGCCAGTCATGTGGGATGCACCGCCCGATTGGGAAGGCCACATCGAACAGGTCTGGTTTCGTGGCACGCATGGCGACGTGGGGGGGCAGGTCGTCGATTATCCTGCAGCACGGCCCTTGGCGAATATCCCACTGGTTTGGATGTTGGCCAAATTGTCGGCCTGCGGGCTTGCATTACCGGATGGTTGGCAAGACAGGTTTCCGCAGAACCCGGATGCCCCATCCATTGGGGCATGGCGCGGATGGAGCAAACTGTTCTTGTCTCGTCGCCGCCGGATTATGTTGGTTAATCCTTCAGAAAGCGTTCATCCATCTGCGATGCCCAAAGACTAGACCTTCATGATCAAACAGGTGGTTGTGCCTGTGGCGTATAGTCTGCCGTCGTCGGCACCCCGGATCTCGCCGCGCGCCACACCTGTTGTCCGCCCCGCATGGTCAACGATGCCAGTCGCCAGAATTTCCATGCCAAGCGGAATACCGCGCGTCAAATTAATTTTATATTCCAAGGTGGTATAGACTGAACCTTGCGGTACTTTTGTCATGACAGCGCAGGCCATGCAGCTATCAAGCAGGGTGCCATACCAGCCGCCGTGCACACCGCCTAGCGGATTTGTGTGGTCGAATGCGGGCGTGCCGCGAAACACCACCCGGCCATCTTCCACGTGATCAACTTGGTAATTAAGCAGACCTGAAATGGGTGGGCGCGCGATTTCGCCACGCAACATTGCTTGCATGAATGCTAAGCCTGACATGGATAACACTGTGTCGCGGTCGGGCAGGTCGGCGGGGGATTGGGCTGTAAACATATTCGGATTGTTGCGATCTTAGGCCACGTTTTGCAAGGGCCGTTTGGGCACAAACCCCAGTGCGTGGCAAACATCGCGTGTGAGCTCCGCGCGATTAAGCGTGTAGAAATGCAAATGATCCACACCGCCGCAGATCAAATCATCGCAAAGCTCTGACGCGACCGCAGTGGCGAGCAGCGTTTCGGTTCCGTCGCGTGTGGCATTGGTGAATGCATCGCCGATGACCTGTGGAATGGTGGTACCACAGTTCGCTGCAAATTTTTGCACACCCGCCCAGTTTTCAATCGGTAAGATGCCCGGCACAATTGGCGCGGTAATCCCTGCGTCTGCACAAGCGTCGCGGAACCGGAAAAACGTGTCAGCCTCGAAAAAGAACTGGGTGATGGCCCCTGTGGCACCCGCGTCGAACTTGCGTTTCAAGAAGGCGATGTCGGCTGCCGTGTTCGCAGCCTCTGGGTGGGTTTCAGGATATGCACCAACGTGGATATTGAATAGCCCTGTGTCAGCAAGTCCGGTAATCAGCTCGATGGAATCCTGAAATCCGTCCGCATGAGCCGTGAACTTCGCCTGACCTTTTGGCGCGTCGCCGCGCAGGGCCACGATGTCGCGCAAACCTGCTTTTGCATAGTCATCGGCAATTTGCAGGGTTTCTGCGCGGCTTGCATCCACACACGTCAAATGCCCTGCGACCCGCAGCCCCGTCTGCTGATGCAGCGTCTGCACGGCCTCATGGGTCAATTTACGGGTTGTCCCACCTGCGCCGTAAGTCACGGATACGAATGTGGGGTCCAATGGTGCAAGGCTTTGCACTGCGTCCCACAGCCGGAACGATCCAGATAGGTTTTGGGGTGGGAAGAATTCGAACGACAGGGCAGGGCGGGTCATGGCAGCGGTCCTTAATAAGTTGCCCCCTTGTTCCACGGTGCTGTTCGTGAAACAAATTCATTAAATTCAGTTTTATTATGCGGATCATTCACAATGCGGATCGAGTTTCGACACCTGCGCACCATCAAGGCCATTCACGACACCGGCGGTTTGGCTCGTGCGGCTGATCTGTTGAACATGACCCAATCCGCGCTGAGCCATCAAATCAAAGGGATCGAAGATCAAGCAGGGGTCGCCTTATTTGCGCGGCGCACCAAACCGCTACGCCTGTCGGCTGCGGGGATTAAGATGTTGGCGGCGGCTGAAAAAATCTTGCCGCAAATGGCCGCATTAGAGGCTGACTTTGCTGGTCTCGTGTCTGGCAAGGCAGGGCGCATGCATATCGCCATCGAATGTCATGCCTGTTTCGAATGGTTATTTCCGGTGTTGGAACAATTCCGCAAGGCGTGGCCCGAAGTTGATGTGGATATCCGTCCCGGATTGGCGTTTGACGCGTTGCCCGCCCTGCGCCGCGAGGAAATAGATTTGGTTGTGTCGTCTGATCCAGAGGATCTGGCCGAAACCGATTTTACGCCGTTATTCGACTATGAACCCGTCTTTGTGGCGTCAGCTGCGCACCCATTGGCGCAAAAGGCTGTGATCGAGGCCGAGGACTTTTGTGATCAAACGCTGATTACCTATCCGGTGGATCGCGCCCGATTGGACGTGTTTTCCCAGCTTTTGATTCCTGCAAAGGTCGAGCCGGCGGCCGTACGGCAGGTCGAGCTGACTGCCGTGATCTTGCTGCTGGTCGCCTCAAACCGCGGTGTCGCAGTGCTGCCCGATTGGGTGGTGAACCAGATCAAATATAACGCTGATTATGTCACGCGCCCTTTGACCAAAGGAGGCATGACCCGCCGCCTGTTTGCCGCCACACGGGCCGAAGATACCCAGCGTCCGTTTGTTGCCCATCTGATCCGACTTGCGCGACAAGAAGCTGTCCGCATGCAACGCGCCTGATGCCCCTTGTTTGCCCGCCCACATCGGCCTATAGCGGCGTTTTACATATGAACCTTTCCGGAGGCCCCCGATGGCTGGTAGCGCTAATCTAAACGTGATGATGAAAACCGCCCGCAAAGCAGGGCGCGCGTTGCTTAAGGATTTCACCGAAGTTGAGAACCTTCAGGTTTCGACCAAGGGTCCCGGTGATTTTGTAAGCCGCGCCGACAAACAGGCGGAAGCCACCATCCTTGAAGATCTGCTTTATGCCCGCCCAACCTATGGTTTCTTGGGTGAAGAAGGCAAAGAGATTGAGGGCGATGACCCGACCCGCCGTTGGATTGTTGACCCGCTTGATGGCACGACCAACTTTCTGCACGGGTTGCCACATTGGGCTGTGTCCATCGCGCTGGAACATAAAGGTCAGATCGTTGCGGGCGTCATTTATGACCCTGTGAAGGACGAAATGTTCTGGGCCGAAAAAGGTGGCGGTGCTTGGCTGAACGAAAGCCGTATCCGTGCATCTGCGCGTCACCGTTTGATCGAAAGCATTTTCTCAACAGGGCTGCCGTTTGCGGGCCGTGCTGATTTGCCAGAAACATTGCAAGACCTAGCCCGTATTTTGCCCGCCTGTGCTGGTGTGCGTCGCTTTGGTGCGGCATCGCTTGATTTGGCCTATGTGGCCGCTGGTCGCTATGAAGGGTTCTGGGAGCGTAACTTGCATTCTTGGGATATGGCCGCTGGCCTGATCATCGCACGCGAGGCCGGCTGCATTGTCGAGCCGCTGAACCCGAACGGTGATATCTTGGCAGACGGCGAAGTTATCATCGCCAACGAGGCAATCTTTGATACATTCGCAAAAGTGATCCGTAAAAAGCCTAGCGCTTAACCACGGGAAAACGCGATGGATACGTGGCTTCTGGGTGCGGTGGATGGTAATTTGTCCGCGCCCACCAGCCACCAGCGCCGAGCCGTATCCACAACGGTATCGTCAGCACAAACCCTACGATAAATCCGCCTGCATGCGCCCAATATGCGACGCCGCCGCCTGAGATGTCGCCTGTAATCCCACTGACTAACTGTAATCCAAACCAAAGCCCCAGCATGATCCACGCAGGGATTGGCAGGATGCGGATAAAGATAATCAAGAAGATAAAGATATCGACCTTTGCCTTTGGAAACAGCAGCAAATAGCCCCCCATGACGCCTGCGATGGCTCCAGATGCCCCAACAACAGGGATGGGCGAGCTTGGATCAACAGCGAATTGTGCGATGTCTGCACCGACCCCACAGACGATATAGAAAATCAGAAACCAAATTGGTCCCATTTCATCTTCGAGATTGTCGCCGAAAATCCATAAAAACAGCATGTTACCTGCAAGGTGCATTAAGCCCGCATGTAGGAACATTGAAGTGACCAGCGCGCTATAGTTTTCGCCAGACGAGAACCGCGCGGGGATGAGCGCATAGTCGTAATAGAACTGCGACAACGCTTGGTCGCTGGTCAACGTCGCCAATCCCAGTAAATAGATGGCGATATTGAGCGCAATCAATGTGTAGGTCACATAGGGCGTTGTCTCAGACGGATTATGATCGCGAATGGGTAACATGGGGGCGACGTTTGCCGCGCCGCCCCCGATTGTCAACTGTTCAGGCGTTGCCGACCTCTGCCAACAAGGCCGCGTTACCGCCTGCAGCCGTTGTATCAATGCAGACGTGGCGTTCTTGCAGGACATTTGACGCTTGGGGTTGGGATGTGATCAGTGCAATGATCGGGCCAACCCGCTGCGCCAAAGCCTGTTCAATTGTTCGCGCCGATTGCGGGTCGCCCCACCAGATGACACCACCAAGGCCATTCATTGCTGTTAACGCCTCTGCGAGTAGTTCTCCGTTGGCGGGTACACCGCAACCACCTAAATCGGTAACTGCCTTAACCTGAGCCATGGCCGCGTCTTTGCCTGGACCCATACATAAGATTTGTCCGCGTGGTGCGCAGCTATGGCGGTTGGATTCGCCTGTTGGGCCAGGCAGGTCGGTTGGCGTACTGCCGTCCGGCAGCGGTGCATTCAGCCGGTTTTGCAGGTCGACTAGGTCGGCATTGTCATTCCATTCGCTTGACGCATTGGCTGCTTGAGGTGCGGTGAAGCGTGGCAAATAGTGTGGACCACCAGCCTTTGGACCAGTCCCTGACATGCCTTCGCCCCCAAAAGGCTGGCTGCCGACAACCGCGCCAATCTGATCGCGATTGACATAAATGTTGCCTGCGTGGATTTGTTCAACAACAGCCTGCACACGGTCATCAATGCGTGTGTGCAGCCCAAACGTCAGTCCGTATCCGGTTGCGTTGATATCAGCGATGACTTTGTCCAACTCAGTTGATTTGAACGTAGCAACGTGCAGGACAGGGCCAAAGATTTCGCGGGTCATGTCTGCGATCCCGTTCACCTTAATCACTGTTGGCGCAACGAATGTGCCGTCGGTGGGGGCTGCAATTTCAAACAGCAGACGTCCGTCGAGTTTGGCATCTGAGATATGATCGGCAATCATGTTGCGCGCCGCTTCGTCGATAACAGGGCCCAGATCGGTCGATAGATGCCACGGATCACCAACTGTTAGTTCAGACATCGCCCCATAAAGCATATGGAGCAATTTGTCGGCGATATCTTCTTGGACGTACAAACAGCGCAGTGCAGAACACCGCTGACCAGCGGACTGGAATGCGCCGTTGACGATATCGCGCACTGCATGTTCGGGCAGGGCGGTGCTGTCGACGATCATCGCGTTCAAGCCGCCGGTTTCCGCGATAAGCGGCGTGCCGGGCGCACAGTGATCAGCCATTGTCACGCGAATTTTTAGCGCCGTTGCTGTCGAGCCTGTGAAAGCCACGCCATTGATCCGTACATCAGATGTCAACGCCGCGCCAACGCTGCCGTCACCGGGCAATAGCTGTAGTACAGACGCAGGCACGCCTGCAGCATGCATTAATTGTACGGCGCGGGTTGCGATGATTGGTGTTTGTTCTGCAGGTTTTGCAAGAACAGCGTTGCCAGCAGCCAATGCAGCCCCGATTTGGCCACTGAAAATCGCCAGAGGGAAGTTCCATGGGCTGATGCATGTCCAAACGCCACGCGGGGCTGTGTCTGGTTGGGCTTGCGCTGCATAGTAGCGCAGGAAATCAACCGCTTCACGCAATTCTGCAACTGCGTCTGGCAGGCCTTTCCCAGCTTCACGTGCAAGGATCGCGAACAGTTCAGCTGCGTGTGCCTCAAAGGCATCTGCGACTTTGTTCAAGATTGCAGCGCGATCTTTGCTGGGGGCATCCCAAGGGGTTGCGTCAGCCAGCGCGGTTGCGATGATATCTGGTGTTGCAGGGTATACGTGTCCGACGATATCTGCAGGTTTAGCTGGGTTGATGATTGGGTTTTGCGTGGCTTTCACATATTTATGCTCAGAAAAAGTCAAAGAATGTGCGGTAAATTGCTGATCTGCAAAAGGTGTACGAGCCTGATCAATGGCGTCTAGCGTGGGCTGATGGGTTAGATCAAAGCCTTTGGAATTTGTCCGCTCAGGTTCAAATATGTCGGTGCCAATCGGCAAGATGATGCCATTTGACGCGGTTACAAACGGATCTTCGGCAACAGTTTCTGGGCTGACATCTTCGTCGACGATTTGGTTCACAAAGCTAGAGTTCGCGCCGTTTTCTAATAAACGACGGACGAGATAAGCGAGCAGGTCCTCGTGTGCGCCAACGGGGGCGTAGATGCGGCAGCGGGTGCCTTCGGCCTTGAGGACGATCTTGTGTAGCGCTTCGCCCATGCCATGTAGCCGCTGGAATTCGTAATCGGACGCGGTGCAGTTTTGCAGGTTTGCGATATCCAGAATGGCGGCAACAGTGTGCGCGTTATGGGTCGCGAATTGTGGATAGATCCGATCGGTCATGCCCAACAGTTTGTGGGCGTTGCTGATGTAGCTGATGTCAGTGTGGGCTTTTTGAGTGAAAACAGGAAAGCCGTCCATACCTTCGACTTGGGCGCGTTTAATCTCGGCGTCCCAATAGGCACCTTTGACCAGGCGGACCATGATCTTGCGATCCAGTTTTGTGGCGACGGCATGCAGGTGATCGATGACCAATGACGCCCGCTGGCCATAGGCTTGTACGACGACGCCAAAGCCGTCCCAACCGCGCAAGGCAGGTTCTGCCAAGACGGCTTCGATCACATCGAGTGATAACGACAGGCGGTCGGCTTCTTCGGCGTCGATGTTGAACCCCATGCCTGCTGATTTCGCGAGGATGGCAAGGGCGCGAACACGCGGTACCAATTCTTCCATGACGCGTGCCTCTTGTGCGACCTCGTAACGGGCGTGCAGGGCGGATAGTTTGACCGAGATACCGGGATTTTCGGCAACGGACCCGTTTGTGCAGTGCTGCGCGATGTTGGAAATCGCACGGCTGTATGACAGGTGATAAGCGCGTGCATCGGCGTCTGTGCGGGCGGCTTCACCGAGCATATCGTAGGAATATGTGAACCCTTTGGCCTGCATACCTTCGGCGCGCTTCATGGCCTTGTTGATGTTTTCACCCAACACGAATTGACGTCCCATCTCGCGCATGGCACGGCCCACGGCTGTCCGAATGACAGGCTCGCCCAGACGTTTGACTGCCCCGCGCAGATGCCGCGTGATACCCGGCTTGTTATCGTCAAGGACACGACCGGTCAGCATCAACGCCCATGTGGATGCATTGACCAAAGAAGACGCGGAGCGACCCAAATGCTTGCCCCAATCGGACGGTGCAATCTTATCTTCGATCAGCGCATCGATGGTGTCGGCGTCTGGAACGCGCAACAGTGCCTCTGCGAGACACATCAGCGCGATGCCTTCGTCTGTGGACAGACCGTATTCCGCAAGGAACACTTCCATCAGGCCCGGCTCTGCGTTGTTGCGGATCTGGCGAACCAAATCGGCACCTTTCGCGCTGATCCGCGCACGATCCGCATCCGTCAAATTGGCGGCAATACGCAGCGCTTCAACAGTATCTTGTTCAGGCGCATAAATCGTTGCATCGATTTGGGTGCGCAAGGCAGGGGAGGTATCGCGGATCATGGTGTCTCTCCAATATTTGATTTGGCCTACGGTACCCTGTTGCTGTAAGTTATTTGAACCGCTATCTAGCGAAATGGAAACCACTTTGACCAAAATGAGGGCGATTCTATGACCGAACAGACTGCACCTATCGATGGCTTTGATCGTAAGATTCTGGATGTCTTGGCTGTTGAGGGTCGCATCAGCGTGACAGAACTTGCCCGCCGTATCGGATTGTCGAAATCACCGACCCAAGCACGGCTAAAACGTTTGGAGGATCGCGGTGTGATCCGTGGTTACCGCGCTTTGTATGACCCGATCCGGTTGGACCGTGACCACGTTGCCTTTGTCGAGGTGAAGCTGACAGACACCCGAGAGGCTGCATTGGCGGCGTTTAATGCGGCCGTCATGAAAATTGTTGAGATCGAGCAATGCCATCTGATTGCGGGTGATTTTGATTATCTGCTGAAGGTGCGAACTGCAGGGATGACGGGGTACCGCGCTGTTTTAGCAGAGAAAATATCGACGCTCCCGCATGTTGGCTACACGTCGACTTATGTGGCGATGCAGGCCGTCAAAGAAGAAGGGCTTGCACCAATGGCGCCCAGTGCTGCGGATGTGATTTGACCTAACTGCGGTTTGGCACACATCATACCTTATGAAATGGATTATCCCCCTCGCGGTGATTGCCGCACCTGCCGTCGCTGAACAGTGCCCAACAGGGCCGGATCATGCGGCCCGTCTTGATCAGATTATTGTTGAGCTGGGGCGCACGACTGGCCCCCAAGCGGCAAGCCCACTGTCGCAAGAACTTTGGGAATTGTGGCTCGATGCCCCTGACCCTGCAGCCCAAGCGATTTTGGACGAAGGCATGGCGCAGCGCGAAAGTTTCGATTTTCTGGGTGCGCGCGATACGCTTGATGGATTGGTCGAATATTGTCCTGATTACGCCGAAGGTTATAATCAGCGCGCTTTTGCCAGCTTTCTGCGTCGCGATTACAATGCCGCATTAGTTGATTTGAACAAAGCGCTCGAGATTATGCCGAACCATATTGCGGCCTTGTCTGGTAAGGGCATGACCTTGATGGGAATGGGCCGCAACGAAGAAGGACAAGAAGCTCTGCGTGGGGCACTTGCGTTGAACCCATGGCTGGCCGAACGCGCATTGATCACGGAACCTGCCGGAACCGATATCTAACATATTGCACCGCACGGCTTGCCCGCATACAGATGGGCGCGTGCCCCCGTGGTGGAATGGTAGACACTGGAGACTTAAAATCTCTTGGCCTTATGGCCGTGCCGGTTCGAGTCCGGCCGGGGGCACCACGTAACTCGCGCTATATCCTCAAAATCGGCATGCTATTTTTCGGTGCGAATTCGGTCTTTCGCATTTATGACGAGGGCCGTTTAATCTTGGGGTTGAGGGTGCGGATTGTTGCGGGTTGCGCAGGTTGAAACGGTGACTGAATTTCTAGCTTCGTTCGGAAATGTGTATACGCTGATGCCATTCATTTATGGAGATTTCGTATGCAATTTGTATTTTCCGCCGCTGTTATGGCCTTGCTTTCGACAGGGGGGGCAGCGACCGCTTGCCCTGATTTTAACGCATCACCGGGTCAGTCGTTCCGCGCGTCTGGCGGTGACTTGCATCAAACCAAAGCGTTCAATGTCCGCGCCGGCGGGAACAATTATATATGGAATTGCCCAAATGTTCGGCCCGGCACCGATACGGGTGCTGGTTACTTTCCGACCGCGCCAGATTTTTCGTTCCAGTTAAGTGGGATGGGCGCCTACCGGCTTGATGTGCGAGTAATCAGCGATTGTGATTCTGCTTTATTGATCAATACATCGTCGTCAAACTGGTATTACGATGACGATGACAATGGGAACCTTGATCCCAAGATCGTCTTAACGCGCCCAAGTGATGGCCGTGTTGATGTCTGGATCGGGACATTTGATGGTGCGTACTGCGATGCGCAGCTTCAGCTAGAAACTTTTCGAAAGTAGCACAATGTCGAATGCTGTGCAGCAATTGCTTTCGGCATAATCACATATTTATTCCTGCACCCTACCGGTAATTGTACGGCTTTCTGGGGGTCAAGACGTTTGCGTTATTCTGGTCGAGCGCGCCAGTGGCGGTCTTATTGTGATAGACATGCCAGTTCGCCTACCGCTAACCTGATCGCAGTGTGCACGCTTGACATAGGCTTCGCACGTCCCATCCCAGAAGGGCGAATTGGTATGACACAAGCGATGGCGCGCGTTGGCGTGGATATTGGTGGCACGTTTACGGACGTCGCTTTGGCCCATGATGGCGGTCTTGCGACATGCAAAGTGCTGACCAATTATGCTGAACCTGAGACGGCCATTCTTGAAGGTATCGCCATTGCTGCGGCCCAAGCAGGGGTGCCAATGTCGGATATCGGGCAGGTCATTCACGGCACGACCCTTGTGACCAATGCGTTGATCCAACGGCGCGGCGCAAAAGTTGCGTTCATCACGACCCAAGGGTTTCGTGATGTGATTGAAATGCGATCAGAAAACCGGTTTGAACAGTATGATCTGAACCTGACGCTGCCTGTCCCAATGGTCCCGCGCCAAGACCGTCTGACATTGAACGAGCGGATGGATCACGCGGGTCAGGTGCTTCAACCGCTTGATCCCGCCGATGTTGATGCAATGGTCGCGACGATCTTGGCAGGCGGTTATGACGCCATTGCGATTGGTTTGATGCATTCCTATGCAAATAACGCCCACGAGATGCAGATGGCGGATGCTTTGCGTGCTGCTGCACCGGAGCTTTCAATATCGGTATCATCCGTAATTTCACCGCAAATGCGCGAACTGCCCCGCTTTAATACCGTCATTGCGAATGCTTACGTGCAGCCTCAGGTTGCTCGCTATCTTGGCCGGTTGGTCGACCGGTTGCAGGATGTGGGTGTGATTGGCCCTGTCTTTATGATGCATTCAGGTGGAGGGCTAATTTCCGTTGAAACAGCAGTAGATCAACCTGTACGTCTGTTGGAATCTGGTCCAGCGGGCGGTGCAATATATGCGGCAGATTTCGCGCGCGCCCAAGGTATAGACCACGCGCTGTCCTTTGATATGGGCGGCACTACAGCCAAGATTTGCCTGATTGAAGGCGGTCGCCCTAAAACGGCCAACACATTTGAAGTCGCGCGCACCTACCGTTTCAAAAAAGGATCTGGCATGACAGTGTCGACCCCTGTTGTTGAAATGGTCGAGATTGGCGCAGGTGGCGGGTCAATCGCCTCGATAGACAGTTTGGGCCGCATCCAGGTCGGCCCACAATCGGCCGGATCAGAACCCGGGCCTGCGTGTTACGGTCAGGGTGGCACATCCCCCACGGTCACAGACGCGAACCTATTGTTGGGCCGATTGGACCCTGACAACTTTGCTGGCGGGACAATTCCGCTGGTTGTGACCGCGGCAATGGATGCCGTTGCGACATCCTTGGCCTCGCCATTAAAAACCACGGCAGGCGAGGCGGCTTTTGGCGTCACGGAAATGGTTGACGAAAACATGGCTAACGCGGCCCGCGTTCACACCGTCGAAAACGGACGTGATATTGAGCGGTTTACGATGATTGGCTTTGGTGGCGGTGCGCCGCTTCACGCCTGCCGGTTGGGCGAAAAGCTTGGGATCAAGGATATCATCATTCCGCCCGGTGCTGGTGTTGGTTCGGCGATTGGGTTTCTCAAAGCGCCCTTTAGTTATGAGGCAACAAAGGGGTTGTTTCAGCGGCTTTCGGACTTTGATGCAGCTGCGATCAATGCCGTCTTAGTCGCCTTGCGCGATGAAGCAACAGCATTTGTGGCTGCAGGGGCAGATGATGTTCCAACGTCTACACGGTTGACGGCGTATATGCGGTATTCTGGTCAGGGCTGGGAAATTCCGGTGCCCTTGGCATTCGCAACATTCACAGATGCAGATGCCGCCATGATCTTGGCGGCGTTCGAAGAAAACTACCGGACATTGTTTGGCCGCACGATTGAGGGGCTGGGCGTGGAAATCACGAACTGGTCGCTTGTTGTGGCATCTGACGTGCGGCCACCAACACCTGTGACACTCCGCATGGATGGCGCTTTGATCAAAGCTGACCGGACACGCGAATTCTTTGACGCGGGATTGCGCAAAATGGTCGATGCATCCGAAGTGACCCGGGCTGCCATGACGACGGGCCATATGATCAATGGGCCTGCTGTGATTGTCGAAGATGAAACCACAACAATCGTCACATCTGCCTACCGTGCCATTGGCCAAGACGATGGCAGCCTGCTTTTGACCCGAAAGGAGGGCGCAGCATGACCGTGTCCACAATCGACTATCAGATCATGTGGAACCGCTTGATCGCCGTTGTTGAAGAACAGGCGACGACATTGATCCGCACCGCGTTTTCAACATCTGTGCGTGAAGCGGGGGATCTATCCGCAGGCTTATTTGACGCACGTGGGCGCATGATTGCACAGGCCGTTACTGGGACGCCGGGACATGTGAATGCGATGGCTGAAAGTGTGTCCCATTTCATGCGCGAGATCGGGCCAGACGATATTTTTGAGGATGATGTCTACATCACGAATGATCCTTGGATGGGCACAGGACATTTGCATGACATCACAGTTGTGTCCCCATCATTTCGCGCAGGTCAGCTGATCGGGTTTTTCGCCTGTACGGCCCACGTTGTTGATATCGGTGGTCGTGGTTTTGGGCCTGACGCATCCGAGGTCTATGAAGAAGGGCTTTTGATCCCGATCATGAAATTTGCGACCTGTGGTGAGGTATCAAAGGACCTGATCCGCATGGTCCGCGCGAATGTACGCGAACCTGTGCAAGTCGTAGGTGATATGTATTCGCTGGCGGCCTGCAATGCGGCAGGTGACCGACGCCTACAAACAATGATGACCGAGTTTGCGATTACTGATCTGGCGGGGCTTTCTGACTTCATTATCGACACAAGCCGCGTGGCAACCCACGCCGCGATTGCGGGCGTTCCAGATGGGAGCTACGCCAATCAGATGACCGTCGACGGGTATGATGCGCCTGTTCTTATGGCGGTCAGGCTTGATGTTGCTGGCGACCGGATCAAGGCAGATTTCGCAGGCACGTCAGGGATGAGCCCGTTTGGGGTGAACGTTCCAGAGGTCTATACCCGTGCCTACGCCTGCTACGGTTTGAAATGTGCAATCGCGCCCGAGGTCCCCAACAACACCGGATCGTTGGAGCCATTTGAAATTACAGCCCCCGATGGCTGCATCTTGGCCGCGCGCAGGCCCGCACCTGTGTCGGTACGCCATGTCTTGGGGCATTTGATCCCTGACGTGGTGTTTGGCGCGCTTCATCAGGCGATGCCCGCGACTGTTCCTGCAGAAGGGTCCAGCGCGTTGTGGAACGTTCAAATATCTGGCCGCCCCTGTGATCCTGGCAGCGGGTTGCCAAGCGCCGAAGTGCTCACGTTCAATTCTGGCGGCACTGGTGCACGGCCCCGCTTTGATGGCCTGTCCGCAACGGCGTTTCCATCAGGTGTCTCTACAATGAGTGTCGAGGCCACAGAACACGTCGGTCCGGTGACGATTTGGCGCAAAGAATTGCGGCCCGGGTCTGGTGGTGCCGGTGCGACGCGCGGCGGTCTGGGTCAAATCATCGAAATTGAACCGCGCGCAGGATATGATTTCTACTTCAACGCGATGTTTGACCGCGTTGATCATCCAGCACGTGGTCGCGATGGCGGTGCCCAAGGTGACGCTGGCCGCGTTGAACTGGCAGATGGGGCCCAACTGCGCAGCAAAGGGCGGCAATTGATCAAAAACGGGCAGCGTTTACGGTTATCTTTGCCGGGTGGCGGTGGTTTTGGAGACCCCACGATGCGTGACCCTGAGCAAGTGGGTGCTGATTTGGCTGCGGGATACATCACTGCGCAAGAAGCAGAAGATGACTATGGTTATAAGGCTGACGATATATAGATTGCCCTTTTTATAGCAGTTGCGTGCTTTTCTGCACAATAATTAGGCGTTCTAAGCGACTGCGGTCTTTGGCTGTCCGATCCGTTTCCACGCCCGTTTCATCTATGGTTGGATACGGTCGAACGCATTTAGCCTAGGTCTGTCCTATCACGCATCTGTCCGCCATTTTGCCCGACCATACGGCCGAGATTCAGCCTCGGGCGATCGGTGATGCACGGATTGTTGTGAGGGCCGATCTAAGTGTGACACGACTTTTGGATTTGCGCCAATCTGGTTGCATGAAGCTGGTTCTACCGTCTGTCAGAAACGATGGCTTGCAGGCCGTCATTGTAAATACGGCGGGCGGCATCACGGGTGGGGATAGAATGTCGCTGTCAGCTGATGTTGGTGCTGGTGCATCGCTGACGCTCACGACACAAGCCGCTGAACGGGTTTACCGCGCGAATGGTGCTGAAGTTGGCGAGGTTGAAACCCATTTGACTGTTGGCGACGCTGGTCTGTTGCGTTGGTTGCCGCAAGAACTGATCCTTTTTGAACGGTCTGCTTTACGTCGCAAGCTGCGGATTGATCTAACGCTGACAGCGCAATTTCTAATGGTCGAAAGCGTTGTTTTTGGCCGTGCGGCTATGGGTGAAAAACTGCATGATGTGAACTTCCATGATCAGATTGCGATTTACCGCGACGGATCCCCGCTTTATCTCGATGGCATGCGCCTAACGGGTGATGCAGCCGCGCAATTGATGCGGCCAGCGGTTGGTGGTGGGGCGGGGGCGATGGCCAGTCTTGTGCTTGTGGCACCCAATGCGTCCGCGCAGTTAAATGCAATTCGTGCGTTTTTGCCTAATGCCGCAGGCGCAAGCTTGTTGGCGGATGATGTGCTGGTTTTGCGGGTGGTTGCCGCGGATAGCTATGTTCTGCGCCAAACACTTATTCCGGTTTTGACCCATTTGACTGACAACCAACTCCCCGCCGTCTGGAGGCTTTGACCCATGCAACTTACCCCGCGTGAAAAAGATAAATTACTTATTGCATTGGCCGCCGAGGTGGCCCGAAAACGGCTTGCGCGCGGCGTAAAGCTTAACCACCCAGAGGCCATTGCGTTGATCACGGATGCCGTTGTCGAAGGTGCCCGCGATGGGCGGTCAGTGGCAGACATGATGCAGGCAGGCGGCCACGTCGTGACACGCGCGCAGTGCATGGACGGCATCGCCGAGATGATCCCAGAGGTCCAAGTCGAAGCCACGTTCCCTGACGGCACCAAGCTTGTCACCGTTCACAACCCCATTCGTTAGGAGCCTGCGATGATCCCCGGAGAAATTATACCTGTCGATGGCACGCTGACCCTGAACGCGAGCAGCCAAGCGATCACGTTAATGGTTGCCAATACAGGCGACAGACCTGTCCAAGTCGGCAGCCATTATCATTTTTATGAAACCAACCCTGCGCTTGAATTTGACCGCGTTTCAGCACGTGGCATGCGCCTTGATATCGCAGCAGGCACGGCGCAACGGTTTGAACCGGGGCAACGCCGCGATGTGCATCTGATCCCCATTGGTGGTGCGCGCCGCATCTTTGGCTTTAATGCCCAAGTCATGGGGGACCTTTGATATGGCCCGCGAAATTAACCGCGCGGATTATGCCGCCATGTATGGCCCCACAACGGGCGACCGTGTGCGCCTCGCCGATACTGACCTGATCATCGAAGTAGAGCGCGACCTGACCACATACGGTGAAGAGGTGAAATTTGGCGGCGGTAAGGTGATCCGTGATGGCATGGGTCAATCCCAAGTCACGCGGGCGGACGGGGCGGTGGATACCGTTATCACCAATGCGCTGATCGTGGATCATACGGGGATATATAAGGCGGATGTCGCGCTGAAAGACGGCTTGGTTAACGCGATTGGCAAAGCTGGAAATCCAGATACGCAATCTGGCGTTGATATCATTATTGGTCCGGGTACGGAAATCATTGCGGGCGAGGGGCGCATCCTGACCGCTGGCGGCGTGGACAGCCACATCCATTTTATCTGTCCGCAGCAGATGGATGATAGCCTGCATTCTGGTGTGACCACATGCTTTGGCGGCGGCACTGGACCTGCGCATGGGACGCTTGCCACCACCTGTACGCCGGGTCCGTGGCATATCGGGCGCATGTTGCAGGCGTTTGACGGTATCGCGATGAACATCGGTTTGGCGGGCAAAGGCAACGCCAGCCAACCTGCTGCACTGGTCGAAATGGTTGAAGCGGGCGCGTGCGCGTTAAAACTACACGAGGATTGGGGCACGACACCTGCGGCCATTGATTGCTGCTTAACTGTGGCTGACGCGATGGATGTGCAGGTCATGATCCACACCGATACGTTGAATGAATCGGGCTTCGTTGAACATACCGTTGGCGCAATCAAAGGGCGCACGATCCACGCGTTTCATACCGAAGGAGCAGGTGGCGGACACGCGCCCGACATCATTAAAATTTGCGGCGATGCAAACGTTATCCCATCGTCGACGAACCCGACACGTCCTTTTACGGTCAATACGTTGGAAGAGCATTTAGATATGTTGATGGTGTGTCATCACCTTGATAAATCCATCCCCGAAGACATCGCTTTTGCCGAAAGCCGCATCCGCCGTGAAACCATTGCCGCAGAGGATATTCTGCATGATATCGGTGCGTTTTCGATCATCGCGTCTGATAGTCAAGCGATGGGGCGCGTTGGCGAGGTGTTGATCCGCACATGGCAAACCGCTGATAAGATGAAAAAACAGCGCGGCCGTCTGGCAGATGAAACTGGCGAAAACGACAATCTGCGTGTCCGCCGCTATATTGCGAAATACACGATCAACCCTGCCATCGCCCAAGGTGTCGGGCATCTGCTAGGCAGTATTGCCGTGGGCAAACGCGCTGATCTTGTGATGTGGTCGCCTGCATTCTTTGGCGTTAAACCCGAAATGGTATTGATGGGTGGCACTATCGTTGTGGCCCAAATGGGTGATCCGAATGCATCCATTCCGACCCCACAGCCAGTTTATACCCGTCCCATGTTTGGGGCGTATGGGCGTGCGTTGACGCAGACTTCGGTCTCGTTTGTATCACAAGCCGCGCAGTCAGGCGGGGTCGCAGAACGGTTGGGGCTGGCAAAGCAAACCGTGGCTGTGCGCAACACGCGCAATATCGGTAAAAAGGACATGATCCTGAACGACACGACCCCCATGATGGAGGTCGACCCTGAAACATACGAGGTCCGTGCCGATGGTACATTGCTGACCTGCCAACCGGCGGAAGTTTTGCCGATGGCACAACGATACTTCATGTTCTGATGGCTGGTTTTCTGTGCCAAGAAATCCGGCCTGCTGCCGCGTTAGATGATGCTGCTGATCGCTGTATTTTGACATATGACGAGCGGTTTTTGCGCCGCAAGGTTATCACCACGGTAAGTGGGCGCAAAGTCTTGATCGATTTGCCGCATACAACGTCGTTGAATGATGGCGACGGTTTGATTGTTGCCAATATGGTTATCGGAATTGTTGCGGCACCTGAAGATCTGTTTGCGGTGACGGGGCTAAACCTTGTGCAACTCGCGTGGCACATCGGGAACCGGCATACGCCGTGCCAAATCGCAGCCAATCAATTGCTCATTCAAGCGGATCCGGTGATTGGGCATATGCTTGAACATCTGGGGGCAACTGTTGTGCCCATCGTGGCGCCTTTCACGCCAGAGGGTGGGGCGTACGGCCATGGACGCACCCATGCACATGCGCACGGAGCGACGGCGCATGACCACTGAGGTTCTGACCCTCGCGCAATGGCTGTCACCGTCCTATCCAGTTGGGGGCTTTGCGTATTCGCACGGGCTTGAAACTGTGATTGCCGATGGGACAGTGGTGGCGGGTGATGATCTTTTCGCTTGGCTGGCGGATGTTGTGTCACACGGTACAGGGCACAATGATTGCACGCTGCTGAAAGCTGCATATGGCTGCGTGGATTTGCCTGCAGTGGCCGACGTAGACGCCCATGCGCGCGTCTTTTCATCCAGCGCAGAGCGGTTGCGCGAAACGGCGCTTCAGGGGGCTGCATTTTGCCAAACAACGGCGGCAATTTGGGGCAAAGATTTGCCGGATTTGACCTATCCGGTTGCCGTGGGTTGGGCTTGTCGACAGTGTGATTTCGACGTAAATCTTGCGGCTGCGATGTACCTGCAAAGTTTTGCCAGTAATCTTGTGTCTGCCGCTGTGCGTGCTGTGCCGCTTGGTCAAACCGAAGGGCAATCTGTCTTGGCACGACTTTCGCCGCTTTGTCACCGGACGGCCAATGGCAGTAGTTCCGATCTTGATGACCTGCACAGTACCGCATTCTTGTCGGACATTGCCGCCATGCGTCACGAGACGCTTCAACCAAGGATATTTCGATCATGACACGATTAAATGGCCCGCTGCGGATCGGGATCGGTGGACCGGTTGGGGCTGGAAAAACGACACTGACAGCAGCGCTCGCGCGGGTATTTGCACCTGACTATTCGATCGGGGTCATCACCAACGACATCTATACCCAAGAAGACGCCGAGGCGTTGATGCGTATGCAGATATTGCCCCACGACCGGATTATTGGGGTCGAGACGGGCGGCTGCCCACACACTGCTATCCGCGAAGATGCGTCAATCAATCTGGCTGCTATCGCCGAAATGCGCAGCCGTCACGCCGACCTCGATATCGTATTTATTGAAAGCGGCGGCGACAACCTATCTGCCACGTTCAGCCCCGAACTGGCTGATCTGACACTCTATGTGATTGACGTGGCGGCTGGTGAAGAAATCCCGCGCAAGGGCGGCCCGGCGATTACAAAATCCGACGTGCTGGTGATTAACAAAACCGATTTAGCCCCACATGTGGGTGCGTCGCTTGATGTGATGGACCGTGACGCCGCAAGAATGCGCGGGACCCGCCCATTTGTATTTTGCGCATTGCGCCACGGGCAGGGGGTGGACCGTGTGATTGACCATATCAAAACCATCGGTGGCCTTACCTAGACAGGCTTGCGCGACAGCATCGGCTGCGATCTACATGGCATTATAAATTGCAGGAACCGGATGTGATGGCTGTCAAATCAATCGTTGTTGTGGGGGCCGGTATTGTAGGCGTTTCGACCGCTATTTGGCTGCGACGTGCAGGGCATGGTGTGACGCTGATCGACAAGGGCGCACCGGGTATGGGGGCGTCTTACGGCAATTCCGGTTTGTTGGCGCAATGGGCGGTTGATCCTGTGACGTCCCCGAAATTATGGCGCGATGCGCCGCGTTATCTGATGGATCGCAACAGCCCGCTTTTTGTGAAATGGGGGCATGTGCCCCATATGCTGCCATGGTTGGCGCGGTTTATGCGCAACGCGACAGACAAGCGAACCCGCCAGATTGTTGGGTCACTTAGCCCGTTATTGCTGGACGCGGTGGATCAGCACAGATCATTGATCCGCGGCACACCAGTTGAGGATTGGGTTCTGGATAGCAAAATCAGCTTTGTTTACCGCGACCATTCAGCGTTCAAAGCAGACGCCTACAGTTGGCAGATGAAGGCGCTTGCCGGCATGACACCAGCGGTCATCACAGGTCATGCGGTGCAAGATGTTGAGCCGATCCTAGCCGCCGATTACAGGTGCATCGCCGTGCTAGAAGGGCAGGGCCATGTCACCGATCCAGGCCAGTATGTGGCCTCGCTCGCGCAGTATTTCGAGGCACTTGGTGGCCGGGTTGTGCGTGCCGAGGTCCGCGATTTGCAAAAAGGGTCAGATGGTCAGATCACATGTGTTGAGACTGATCAGGATCGCTTTGACTGTGATCAGGCGGTCATTACTGCGGGGATTTGGTCTAAGGAATTGACCCGAAAACTAGGGCTGCACATTCCGATGGAAGCCGAGCGCGGCTATCATGTGATTTTTGAAAATCCGACCCAAAAACCGCGCGATCCGATGTTGATGGTTGATGGCAAATTTGGTGTGAATGCGATGGATATGGGGCTGCGGTGCGCGGGCACAGTGGAGCTGGGCGACCATCATGTAGGGCCAAGTTATGCGCCCATTGCGTTGTTAAAGAGACACGCAGCCTCGGCGTTCCCAGATATGAAATTTAGCGGTACCAAAGAATGGATGGGCTTTCGTCCCACGACTCCCGATAGCTTGCCATTGATTGGTGAACTTGGCGGTAGCGGCGTATTTGTGGGCTTTGGGCATCAGCACATTGGCCTAACCGCAGGGCCAAAGACGGGCCGTATCTTGGCGCAAATGATCAACGGACAAGCCCCCAATGAGGATCTGTCCGCTTTTGATCCGGCACATTATATGGGCTGATTAATCTCCGTCAGCCACGCCGAGCTTGCGGGCACGACGCGCGCGGAAGCTCGGTAAGATGATCAGGATTGCTGCAATGATTAACAGGCCCATCGTCATCGGCCGTTCCCAAATAAATGCGATCCCATCATAAAGCTGCATGGAGCGCGAGAAGTTGTCTTCCAACATGCCACCCAAGATGAAGCCTATAAGCAGCGGCGCCAGAGGATAATCAGCGAACTTAAGCGCTGTGGCACAGATACCGAAGCCTACCAGAAGCAACAGTTCGGTCGCGTTGTTCTGACCGATATAGGCCCCCATCAGGGTAAAGAACAAAATGAACGGGATCAGGTAGTTGCGCGGCACAGACAACACTTTGGCGATGTACGGGATCAGCGGCAAGTTCAGGATCAGCAACACCAGATTACCGATATACATAGAGATAATTACGGCCCAGAAAATCTGTGGCTCATCGATCATCAGACGTGGTCCAGGCGTGACGTTTAGCGCAATCAATGCACCAAGCAGAATGGCCGTGGTGCCGGATCCGGGAATACCGAGTGTTAGCAAAGGCACAAAAGACCCTGTACAGGCTGCGTTGTTGGCCGTTTCTGGCGCGGCAAGCCCCTTGATTGATCCTTTGCCAAACAGATCTTGTTCTTCTTTGGTCGCGATGTTGCGTTCCACTGCATAGCCCAAAAAGCTGGCGATTGTGGCCCCTGCACCGGGTAGGACGCCGATGAAAAAGCCTTGGAGCGATTGGCGGGCAATGACCGGTGCAATGGCGCGTGCCTCTGCACGGGTGATGCGCATGTCTTTGATATCGCCCGATCCGGTGTCTTTCATCTCGCGTGGACGCAGAACCAAAAATAATGCTTCTGGGAGGGCGAACATCGCCATCGCCAGTGTGATGAAACCGAACCCAGATTGCAGGTCCATGATGCCCATGGTGAAGCGTGGCATGTTGAACAACGCGCCTTCGCCGACTGTTGCCATGATCAGACCAAGGGCGGTCATCATCACTGCCTTGGCGACTTGGCCTGTGCCTGCAAAAGCTGCGATGGCGGATAGCCCGACGACCATCAGCGCAAAATATTCGGCTGAATGGAACAGCAGTGCGACGGATGACAGCATAGGTGCAAAGATCATCAATAGGATTGCACCGATGGTGCCGCCGCAAAAACTGGCGATGGCTGCGATCGTCAGCGCCTTGCCTGCTTTGCCCTGTTGGGTCATCGGATAGCCGTCAAAGCTGGTGGCAACCGTTCCTGCAACACCAGGTGCGTTGAGCAAGATTGACGATGTTGAGCCGCCAAAGATGGCGCCGTAGTAAACACCAGCCAATAGAATTAATGCAGCAGATGGATCTCCCATCGAGATTGCCACAGGGATCATAATCGCGATGATCGACATGGGCCCAAGACCCGGCAACATGCCGATAAATGTACCGATCAAACAACCGCCGATCACCACCAAGATCATTTTAAACGAAAGGGCCGTTTGCAGGCCGATAAGCATACCTTCAAGCATTGATCAGCCCCCCAACCCAAGTAAAAAGCCCGGCAGCGGGCGCATGTAAATTTCAAGCACTTGGGACACGAGGTACCAAACGCCAAAGGCGGCAATCAGACCCACTGGGATCATGACATGCCATTTGCGTTCGCCCAAAATGAACGACCCGAATATCAGGAAACCGGATGTAGCTCCAAGAAAACCCAAAGGGCGCAGCGTCAACGCATAGATGACCATCAGCGCCAGCAAAGCGATGGCTTGACCCAGTTTGTATTCATGCAAGCGGCGGTAATCGATGTCGCCAATCTTTTCTTCGGACTTTTCCAAACCAAGCAGAATGATCAACGACGCCCCCATGCCGATCAAGGATAATACCTTGGGGAATGTGCTGGGCCAAATCGGGTTGCGCTGCATAAAGGGCGCAAGCCCCGCGTCCATGGTGAACCATGCCGTATAGCCGTAAGCCAGACAAATCCCCAATAAAATAAGTGCGATCCAACGATCAAGGGCCATGACCCAATCCCCCCCAAGAGTTTATGAAACGGGGCAGCGCAGTTTCCCGCGCTGCCCCGTCGTGAAACTCTTGGGCTTAAAGGAAGCCGAGCTTTTTCATCAGATCGCCCATCGCAGCTTCTTGGGCTTCCAAGAATGCGCGGAAATCATCGCCAGAGTTGTGGATGTTAACCCAGCCGTTACGGCCGCGAACTTCTTCCCACTCTGGTGTGTCGTACATCTGCTCAAGCGCTGCCTGATACTGTGCTGTCTTTTCAGCGGACAGACCCGGTGCGCCAAAGAAGCCGCGCCAGTTCACAAACTCAGTGTCGATGCCTTGTTCGATCATTGTCATCGCATCCGGAGCCGCGTCAATCCGCTCTGGTGATGTGACGCCGATGATTTTGACTTCGCCTGCATTTGCCAGATCAACGGCTTCTGAGAAACCCGTCGACAGGGCTGCGATTTCACCCGACAGCAGGGCTGCCATAGCTTTGCCGCCAGCGTCGTATGGAATGTATTTCACATCCAGCGCGTCTTTGCCGGCTGCTTCCATTGTCATGGCTGCAACAAGGTGGTCCATGCCGCCTGGAACAGAACCGCCGCCGATGGCTGTTGCGGATGGGTCTGCGTCGTATGCAGCGACCAAATCAGCCATTGAATTCAGCGGGCTGTCTTTGCCAACAACGATCGCTGCGTAGTCACCGATTGTGCCTGCAACCAAAGTAAGGTCACGAAAGCTTTGTGGGAACACACCAGTCAAAGACCGGATCACGATGGGGGTCGAATTGACCATCAACGTGCCTTCGTTGCTTTCTGCATTCTCAATCATGTAAGCAATTGCAACACCGCCGCCGCCGCCGGACATGTTCTCGTAAGATGCAGTGCCGACAAGGCCAGCGGCTGTCAGGGCTTCGCCTGTGCCACGTGCCGTGCCGTCCCAGCCGCCGCCAGCGCCGCCCGGAATGATAAAGTGAATGCTGTCTACGACTTGGTGTCCATCAGCGAATGCCGCAGGTGCGCCAAGCGTCATTGCAGCAACAGCTGCGCCCATCAGGGCACGACGGCCCAGTTTCAAAGTTGTCATAATATTCCTCCCATTTGACAACTGCCCGCAGTGCGGGTCAGTTGGCATTAAGCAATCACGGCAACCTGACATAAACCTGTCATGCGTAAAATTAGGCTAACCACCCCATGAAATTCCTGCTGATCGAAGACAATTATGATTTGGCTCAAGCCATCTGCGCACGGATGCAGTTGGATGGACATGTCATTGATCATGCAGGTACAATTTCTGATGCGATTGCGTTTTCAGACAGTGGTGACTACGATCTTATTTTACTTGATGTGATGCTACCCGATGGTGATGGACGTGACTTTCTGCGCAGACACCGTGCGGGCAAAGGGATTACCCCGATCATTGTTTTGACGGCGCGCAGTCAGGTGTCAGACAGAATCAGCCTGCTTGATTTGGGCGCGGACGATTATGTGACGAAACCCTTTGACCATGCCGAGCTTGAGGCGCGCTGCCGTGCTGTTTTACGTCGCAACGCAGGGACCGCGCAAACAGTAACGCGTGTAGGGGATGTTGCCTTTGATCCCGTCGCTGGGGTGCTGACGGTTGGCGAAAATTCGGTCAGTTTGCGCAACAAAGAACTGCGCCTTCTGGAGGTTCTGTTCAACGCGCCGGGTCAGATTTTCCCCAAGCAGAAGCTGGTAGATCGGTTATTTTCATACGACGATGATGTGTCCGAGAACGCGATCGAGGTTTATATTGGGCGCCTGCGCAAACATCTTGAAGGGTCGCAGTTGCAAATATCGACACACCGTGGCCTTGGGTATCGGCTAGATCATGGCTGACGGTGTCCACGTATCAGGATCGCTGCGTAACAGGTTAGCGACGACGCTGATTGGGGGTGCCGCTGTGCTTGCGATTTTGCTGTTTTTCGTGGTGCGCAGCTATGCGGCTCAAATCGCGCAACAGGGCCAAGACAGTATTTTAGGCGCATCGGTCTCGTCGATCTTGGATGCTGCCAGCGTACGGGACGGGCGGATCGAGGTTGACTTTCCATATGCATCGTTTTCGATGCTTGGCACAGACTCTGACGACCGTATTTTTTATGCCATCTACCAAGATGACCAACTTTTATCCGGCTATGACGGGTTGCCAGCCGTCGACCCAAAAATCGGTGGCGACAGCAGTTACAAAACGGTCGTTTTCCAAGATACACCGATCCGGCTTGCGGCAGCATCGCGCATGTTGATCGGCGCTGATCTTCGCGCACAATTGACCGTATCTGTGGCGCAGACCCAAGATAGCCTTTCTGGGACGCTGAACCACATTTCACGCAATGTCGCGATCTTTGGTACAGGATTTTTCTTGTTGATTGTGTTGCTCGCATTCTGGGCAACGTCAACGGCCATTGGCCCATTGGCGCGGTTAACAACGTCTATTGCGCGGCGTGGCCCACAAGATTTGCGCCCTGTCGCCAGTCCGGTTCCATCTGAAATGGTGCCATTGGTGTCATCGTTGAACAATCTTATGGCGCGGCTTGATCAGTCCCTTGGTCGCAGCGAAGATTTCATCGCAGAAGCAGCCCACCGTGTCCGCACACCGCTCGCGACCGTCCGGTCCCATGCAGAGGCCACGTTGCAACGTGTGGATCGCGAAGAAAACCGTCAAGCCATGCGGTCCATGATCCGTGCAATCGACGAAAGCAGCCGTGCAGCGGGTCAGTTACTTGACCATGCGATGATCACCTTTCGGGCGGACCATTTAGATCGGCAAGACCTTGATCTTGTGGATCTTGTGCAGGACCTTGCGGTGCGGTTGTCGCCAATTGCAGATATGCGTGATGTTGAATTGCAAGTTGATACGCCGCCTACGGTTCCGATTACTGGCGATGCGATTCTGCTGCAAAATGCGATCCGAAATTTGGTCGATAACGCCCTTAAATATGCGCCGCGCGAAAGTGTCGTGCATATCACTGTCACGACAACCCCAAGCCCGCGGGTCACCGTGCGCGACGAGGGGCCGGGGTTTCCTGTTGGTGAGATTGATGGACTATCGGACCGCTTCACACGCGGAAGCAATGCTGATGGGATTATCGGATCCGGCCTTGGCTTGACGATCGCCCAAGACGTGGCCGAAGCACATGGCGGTGAGCTGACACTTGGCAATCACCCAAAGGGGGGCGCATGCGCTACATTTTCGTTCTAGTCGCCGCGCTTTGGGCGCAAATATCTGTCGCACAGGACTGGGAAGACCAACGCTTGTTTGGGGACACGCAAGCGGTGCAAACCTTGCGAGTTTTGTCCAACACGGACACGCGATATTTTGCGCCAATCATCGACAGCTTTCTAGAAACACGCCCTGATGTTGTGGTGACATATTTGGTCACAGGATCAGCGGATTTATACGATGTGTTTCGCGCCGCCCCCGCCGATTTTGACATCGTGATATCAAGCGCGATGGATTTGCAATTTAAGTTGGCGAATGACGGGTTTGCATTGGTTGTTGATGGAACAAGCCATCCGGCATGGGCGCAGTGGCGGTCAAGTTTGTTTGCGTTCAGCACCGAGCCCGCTGCAATCGTGGTGAACCGTGCAGCATTTGATGGTATCCCATTGCCAGCATCCCGCCAAGAGTTGATCCAAGCCCTGCGAGCCCGCCCCGAGGTGTTTCGTGGTCGCATTGGGACATACGATGTGCGTCAATCTGGCTTAGGGTATCTTTTTGCCACGCAAGATGCCCGCGCATCCGAGACTTATTGGCGTTTAACCGAAGTCATGGGGGCCTTAGACACGCGCCTATACTGTTGTTCAGGCGCGATGATTGATGATTTAGTGAGCGGGAAAATTGCTGTCGCGTATAATGTGTTGGGTAGCTATGCATCCGCGCGCAAAGATGCAGCAGCCCAGATCGAGGTCATCCTGCCGTCTGATTTTCCCACAACAATGATGCGGAGCGCATTTGTGTCCCGCGATACTGATATGCCAGACGTTGGCCGCGCATTCATTCGTCACCTCACAAACCTACAATCTGATCCTGTTCGTGCCGCGACGTTTCCGTTGCCCGCGCTGGATCAAAGTGGGCAACCCGCCATCACACTGGATCCTGCGCTGATGACTTATTTGGACAGCCTAAAGCGGCGGACTTTCGTACAAGAATGGGAAAGTGCGATCATTCAGTAAGGCCCCCATTGTGTTTTGTTCCAATTCTTGAACAACTGATCCCAACAGAAGTTCAAAAAGGGGTCAACATGACCAAAATCACATTTCTTGGCTTAGGTGTTATGGGCTATCCGATGGCAGGGCACCTGCAAGCAGCAGGGCACGACGTCACCGTTTACAATAGGACAGTCTCCAAAGCGGATGCTTGGGTGACGCAGCATGGTGGGGCATCCGCGCTTACACCGCGCGAGGCCGCAATTGATGCAGAACTGGTGATGGCGTGTGTCGGAAATGACGACGATCTGCGCGGTGTGTGTCTTGGGCCAGACGGCGCGTTTGACGGCATGGCCGCTGGCAGCATCTTTGTGGATCACACAACTGTTTCTGCGGCAGTGACGCGCGCGCTTTATGATGCGGCTGCAGTACGCGATGTATCATTTGTCGATGCGCCTATTTCAGGTGGTCAAGCGGGTGCGGAAAACGCGCAGCTTTCGGTGATGTGTGGTGGGGATGAAACCGCTTACGCGCGGGCAGAGGCCGTGATTGACGTTTATTCCAAGCTTTGCCGCCGTATCGGTGACAGCGGGGCAGGGCAGATGACCAAGATGTGCAACCAAATTGCCATCGCCGGATTAGTGCAGGGGCTGTCAGAAGCGCTGCATTTTGCTGATAAGGCAGGCCTTGACGGGGCTGCTGTGGTCGAGGTCATCAGCCAAGGCGCTGCGGGCAGCTGGCAGATGGCGAACCGGCATCAGACCATGTTGGCCGACGAATTTGAACATGGGTTTGCAGTTGACTGGATGCGCAAGGATCTTGGAATTTGCTTGGCCGCGGCCAATGAAAATGGCGCAAGTTTGCCGGTCACGGCGCTTGTCGATCAGTTTTATAAGGACATCCAAAAAATGGGTGGCAGCCGCTGGGATACGTCGTCGCTGTATAAGCGGCTTCAGTCGATGGGTTAAATCAACGTTGCGATATGACGCAGGGCGAATGCATAGCCTTGCGTCCCACAGCCTGCGATGACGGCATTGGCGCGGGCGGATACGAATGAATGATGACGAAATTCTTCACGCGCATGGATGTTGGTGATGTGTACTTCGACTACGGCTCCATCAAACGCATTGAGCGCATCCAAAATCGCGATGGAGGTGTGTGAATACGCTCCTGGATTGATCACGATGCCCGCACATGTGTCGCGGGCCGCATGGATCATATCGACCAGTGTGCCTTCGGAATTGGATTGATCCATTTTAACGCTCAGGCCAAGTTCTGTCGCGATGCCATCCAGCGTGACTTGCACATCTGCCAAAGTCTCGGACCCATATTTTGCAGGTTCGCGTTTGCCCAATAGGTTCAGATTTGGCCCGTTCAGGACAAGGATTTTCTGGGTCATAGGATCGTCCAGTACTGCAATTTCGCTATCTTTCTAGGCCCCATTACCGTGTTTCAGCAATGGGGGGCGCAAAAATTAGCTACGAGTGTAGCTTGGCAGTTGCATAAGGGCTGTTCGCAATGCGTCGCCCCAGCCTTCGGATATTTTTTGGAAGTACGGGTCATCGGCTTCAATCCGGGGCTGGTCGGCCACCGCAAAGCGGTCGGTTTCATAGATCTGCAAATCAAGCGGCATGCCGACGGACAGGTTCGCTTTAATCGTGCTGTCAAACGATACCATCAGCAGTTTGATTGTATCTTCAAAGGACATGTCTGGCTCGTAGGCGCGGACCAAAATGGGCTTGCCGTATTTCGCTTCGCCAATTTGAAAGAACGGGGAGTCGTCGGTAATCTCAATGAAATTCCCCTCAGGGTAGATCATAAAGAGCGTAGGCTGGCCGCCCTTGATCTGACCGCCAACAATGACCGACGCACGAAACTTTGACCCTGCGGTTGGGTGATCTGGGCTGCTGGTTTCGATCACTTCCTTAAGGGTTGCACCGACAAGACGGGCAACTTGGAACATTGTAGGCAACTCAAGAATTGTCGGGCTGCGATCTGGTGTGCTGATGGATCGTTCTTCGAGCAAGCTGATCAGTGATTGTGTCGTGGCCAAATTGCCTGCTGTCATCAGCGTGATAACCCGTTCACCGGGGACATCGAATGTGAACATCTTTGTTGTGATCGAGAAATTATCGACGCCCGCGTTGGTCCGCGTGTCGGACATAAAGACAAGGCCGCTGTTTAAGCGAAGGCCGACGCAATAGGTCATTTAGGTGATCCGGTTGTTAAGCTATAGGCTGCCTAGTTATTGCTGAATCTGCACAGATACAATCATGGATTCCGCCGCAGCACCCAGCCGAACACCTGTAATTGGCGCCGCATCACGTGAATCGCGCCCAATCGCGATGCGTACAAAGCGTTCATCGGGGCAAATACCGTTGGATACGTCAAATCCGACCCACCCAAGTCCTTGCAGGTGGGCCTCTGCCCAAGCGTGGCTTGCGTCTTGGTCAACGCGGTCGTTCATCATCAGATAGCCGCTGACATAACGGGCGGGGATACCCGCGTGCCGTGCCGCTGCAATGAAAATCTGCGCATGATCCTGACAGACGCCGCCACCTGCGCGCAGTGCGTCCTCTGCTGGGGTTGTGGCAAGAGTATCCGCCTGACCGTAAGGGACCGCTGTCGCGATCGTTTTGGAAAGGGCGTGAAGGCCGCTTAGCGTATCATTTGCTTTGCCAAGCGTTTTCGCAAGCTTTTGAATGCCTTTGCCTGCACTTGTGCGCGGGGTGTCTTGCAAGAAATGCCACAAGGGCGCTGTGCCGTAGACCTTGCCAAAAACGCCGTCTGAACAATGGGTTTCAACTTCGCCAGTCACAGTCACTGCGATGTGGCTGGTGCCCGGCGTTGCCTGAATAAGCGTTGTCTCATTGCCATAGTGATCTTTGAACGTCAGCTCTGGTGCGCCGCCATCAATGGCGATGTCCCAATTTAAAACGGTTTGATGGGCGGACGTTAAAGGTGTTAGCCGCGCTTGCTGCAAGCCATAGCTGACAGGCGCATCATAGCTGTATTGAGTGGTATGCGTGATCTTAAGCTTCATGATGTGGCCTATCCATTGAACCGGTAATCGGCTTCGATCTGTTGCCCAAGCGCGTTGTTTTGATTTATGAAATCGGTGATGAACTGGTGAAGGCCCGCATCAAATACCATGGCAATCGACAAGGTGCGGAACGTGTTGCGCTGGGCTTCGATCAAATCGTGGCAGGGGTGCGTTTGGTTGTAATCTTTGGCCAAGAACCCAAGGCTGTCTTCAATAATTCGGCTGCAAAATGACAACGACCGCGGGAAACGCGAGTCTAGGATCAGGAAATCAGCGATGTTCGCCGACGTCATGTCGTCTTCGTTCAACCAGCGGAATGACCGATGCGCAGACACAGACCGCAGGATTGTTTCCCATTGCACGTTATCCAAGGCCGAGCCCACGAATTGGGCGGACGGCAGTAGGGTGTAATATTTCACGTCGATGATCCGCGCGGTGTTATCTGCGCGTTCTAACGCGGTGCCAATTTGGGCAAAATCATAGATGTCTGTACGGAGCATTGTGCCGTGTAATGCGCCGCGCACAAGTGCGCTTTGACGGCGGATGTTGCCCAATACGGTTGGCAGATCGGTTTCTTTGACAGGCCGTTTGAGCGTTTCGCGCAGGACCATCCAGTTCTCATTGACGGCCTCCCAGACTTCCGTGGTCAATGCTGTCCGCACCATGCGTGCGTTGGTTCGGGCCTTTTCAGCCGACGACATCACGCTGGACGGGTTGGCGGGGTCGCGCAGCAGGAAGTCGACCACATTGGTCGCAGTATAGCTGTCATATTTCGCATCATAGCTGGTGCGTACACCTGCCGTGGTCACGACGGATTTCCATTCGGACGCCGTGTCATTGGACCGTGTTAGCGCAATACGAAACCCAGCCTCGATCAATCGAGCCGTGTTTTCAGAGCGTTCAAGAAAGCGGAACATCCAATAAAGGCCGCCTGCAGTTTTTCCGAGCATCAATTAATCCTCCAAAACCCAAGTGTCTTTTGTACCGCCGCCTTGGCTTGAATTGACCACCAGCGATCCTTCTTTCAGTGCAACGCGGGTCAAGCCACCCGGTGTGATGTCCATGCCTTTTGGCGACACTAACACAAACGGCCGCAGATCGACGTGGCGCGGCGCGAGCCCCTTTTTCGCAAATATCGGCACCGTCGACAGCGATAGCGTCGGTTGTGCGATATAGTTGCTGGGGTTCTTGCGCAGTTTGGCAGCAAAGTTTGTGATCTCTTTCTTACTGGCCGCAGGGCCAACAAGCATGCCGTACCCGCCAGAGCCATGGACCTCTTTGACAACAAGATCAGCAAGGTTTTCCAGCACGTATTTCAACGAGTCCGCCTCAGAACAGCGGAACGTCTGCACGTTTTTCAGCAATGCCTTTTCGCCCGTATAGAATTCGACGATTTCGGGCATATAGGAATAGATTGCCTTGTCGTCCGCGATCCCTGTTCCAGGGGCATTGGTGATGGTGATATTACCGGCGCGGTACACATCCATGATGCCGGGCACACCGAGCATGGAGTCTGGATTGAAATTCAGCGGATCAAGATAGTCGTCGTCAACACGGCGATACAAAACGTCAATTGTTTTATAGCCACGTGTCGTGCGCATCTTAATACGGCCATCCATGACGCGCAGATCGTGACCTTCGACAAGCTCAACACCCATCTGGTCGGCAAGGAACGAATGTTCAAAATAGGCTGAGTTGTGGATGCCGGGCGTCAGGATCGCCACGGTGGGGCGGCCTTCGCAGTTATTGGGTGCTGATGCTTCTAATGACCGACGCAGGTTTTTGGGATAGTTGCTGACGGGTTTTACCTTGTTCTGGCTAAACAGTTCAGGGAACATTTGCAGCATCGTTTCGCGGTTTTCCAACATATACGACACGCCCGACGGAGTGCGCGCATTGTCTTCCAACACAAAGAAATCATCTTCGCCTGTACGCACAATATCGGTGCCAACGATATGGGTGTAGACACCACCAGGTGGTGAAAAGCCCATCATTTGCGGCAGAAACGCCACGTTTTTACGTATCAGATCAACGGGCACGATGCCTGCGCGCAGAATTTCCTGACGGTTGTAAATGTCGTGTAAGAACATATTGATCGCGCGAACGCGTTGTTCAATGCCTTTGGACAGCTTTGTCCATTCGCGGTTTGCAATGATCCGCGGAATCAAATCAAACGGGATCAACCGTTCTTGGGCTGCGGCCTGACCATAGACATTGAAAGTGATGCCGGTCCGGCGGAAAAACGCCTCGGCTTCTTTCGACTTTTTTGTCAGGCGGCCGGGGTCTTGGGCGGCGAACCATGTGTCATAGGCGCTGTAGGGCGCGCGCACGCCGTCTGCCCCAAGGAGCATCTCGTCAAAGTGTTTTCGGGGTGTATTCATTTGTTAACCCTAACCTAATGTTTGTGAGAGGCAATGCGATGCGTCACGGCGTATCGATTTGGCTGACATCGACGGTCTGAGACACCAAATTCATCCACCCAAATGACGTCATAAACGCCACATCTGCGGCATCATGGCCAACACCGATGCGGATAGTCTTAGCAGGGTCCGCCATACCTGTCGGGTCAACGATGTGCCACGCGGCATCAAGGTAAACCTCTGTTACTGCATGGAAATCTTGGGGTGTGACGTCTGGCGCATAGCAGCTGACGAACCGCGCGGGGATGGCAGAAGCCCTTGCCATAGCGATTAAAACATGGGCGTAATCGCGACAAACGCCCGCTTTTTGTGCGAGACTGTCGGCTGCGGTGGTTTGGGCGTTGCTGACTGAAATATCATAGGTGAAGTTGGTTTTTATCCAATTCGACATTGCGACGATCCGCGCGCCGCCCGATAGTTCGCCGAATTGCGTGTTAACAATATCAAAGAACGGTTCTGGTTGGCAGTACCGCGATGCCATCAGGTATGACGTTGCATCGGACGGCAGCGCATGAAGCGGGCCTCTGGCAAGATCATGTAAGGGCCTTAATGGACGGCTGATTTGCACCACTGCGGTGTAATCACTGTCAAATGTCGTGCCTGATTGCACCCACCGCCGTGTGCCGACGCCGTCTTGCCCATCTATAATATTGTCATTCGCAAGCGTGATGCTGCTGGATTGAACGGTTTGGTGCGCGTCTTGCGCGGCCTCAATCTGCAACAACACAGAACATGGCTGCGCTGTGGTGTAATGCAGGTGGCTTTGAACGCGCAGCAACATTGCAATTCCTTTGCGATTAGGAGCGAAAACGCGCCTGACATGACAAACGTAACGTATTTTCAGAAAGGTACCATGGCAGTCCCTAGGGGAATTGAACCCCTCTTTCCAGGTTGAAAACCTGGCGTCCTAACCGATAGACGAAGGGACCGCACTTGGTATGGGGCTTTTAAGAAAACCGAAGCGCGAGAGCAAGAGGTTTTTTGCAAAAACGACGTATGTTTTGCGCAAAGTTTACGCAGCCCAACAAATAAAGGGATTTAGGCCGCTGGTGCAGCGTCTTCGAGCCGCAGTTGTACCGATTGCCGTCCCTGCCAAGCGTTGATTTCCAACCGTCCCGCCAAATGGAATCGCGCGCCGTTATGTCCAGTCAGCATGGGGCCAAGCGGCCCGTCCATTGCGCCGAAGCTAATCGCGTCGATCCGCGCCCCAAGCCCGTCGCCAAATGTCAGCTTAAGATGGTTCGCGCCGACCTGTTTTGCGAACAAGATTTGCACATCGGGAAAGGCGAAGCGCGGGGCAGGCGCACCTGCGCCAAATGGACCAGCTTGTTCGATGTGTTTGACGAGCTCGACTGTGGCGGCACCGGGCATGAGGATGCCGTCGAGTTTCAGGTCGGCAGGACCGATTTTGTCGGCACCTTGTTTAGCCAGCAGCTCGCCAAGCCGTTCCATGGCCGCGTCGATCTTATCTGCATCGACTGACAACCCAGCGGCCATTTTGTGACCGCCGCCTTTAACGATCAACCCCTCAGACGCCAGGCGCTGGATCGCCGCGCCGAGGTCAATGCCAGAAACAGAGCGCCCCGAGCCTTTGCCATTGCCGTCCTCGTCGATGCCAATGACCACTGCGGGCCGGTTGGCGGCGTCTTTGAGACGCGACGCGACGATACCGACCACACCGGGATGCCAGTTTTTGCCAGCGGCCCAAACGAGTGGCGCGTCGTGTCCGCGTTGTTCGGCCTGTTCTAAGGCCAGATCGCGCACGGCTGTCTCAACTTCGCGGCGCTCGGTGTTCAGCTCGTCAAGTTTGGCTGCCATGGCAGTGGCCTCGGTTTTGTTGTCGCTGGCCAAAAGCCGTGCGCCAAGGTCGGCCTTGCCGATCCGTCCACCAGCGTTGACGCGCGGCCCGAGCATAAACCCAAGGTGATAACTGCTGGGGGCCTCGTTCATACCGGCCACGTCAGCCAGCGCTGTGATCCCGATGCGTTGGCGACGACCCATGACTGTCAGCCCTTGGCGTACCAGCGCGCGGTTTACGCCGATAAGCGGCGCGACGTCCGCGACGGTGGCAAGTGCTACAAGGTCGAGCATGGCCATCAGGTCAGGGCCTTTGGCGCCGTCTGCCTTCATCTGGCGGTTGGCTTCGACCAGCATCAAGAAGACAACGCCAGCCGCACAAAGATGCCCAAGGTCACCAGATTCGTCTTGGCGGTTTGGGTTGACCACAGCGAGCGCATTGGGGAGCGTTTCACCGCCCAAGTGGTGATCGAGCACAATCACGTCGGCGGCTGATGCGGCAGCGATGGGGCCATGGGACAGGGTGCCGCAATCGACGCAAATGATCAGGTCGTGATTGGCGGCGAGCGCTGACATGGCTTCGTCGTTTGGCCCGTAGCCTTCATCGATCCGGTCAGGAATATAAAGGGTGGATTGCAGGCCAAGGTCGCGCAGCCAACAGATCAACAGAGCAGCCGAGCTGCCGCCATCTACGTCGTAATCTGCAAATATTGCTATCTTTTCGCGGGATTTGACGGCCTTTAGAAAACGCGCCGCTGCTTTTTCCATGTCGCGCATATCATGTGGGTCTGGCAGCAGGTCGCGCAGTGTCGGCGCAAGGAACGCATCAGCCCCGTCAGCGGTCACGCCTCGTTTCACGAGCGTTCGGCATAGCGGCGCGGGCAGGGCGGTGGCTTGGGCCATAGCCTCGGCGAGCCGATCCTCTTCGACAGAAGGGCCAACCCAGCGCCGTCCGGTCGCAGAGGTTTCAATATTGAGGAATGCGGGCTTATCTGGTGTCTGTGTCATTGCGTGACACCATATATGAGGGGCGCAGTATTGCCACGCCCCAAATGAGTTTTAGACAGGGTTGCGGTAATGCATCCGCCGCACGGAGCCCGTTTGAGACCGCATCAAGATGGTTTCGACGCTTATGAAGCCCGGTTCGCGCTTGATCCCTGCAACAAGGTTGCCGTCAGTTACGCCGGAGGCCGCAAAGATAACGTCTTGCGTCACCATGTCGTCGCGGGTGTAAATTCTGTCAAAATCAGTGATCTCGGCTTTGCGCGCGCGGCGTTTTTCGTCTTCGTTGCGGAACAAGAGCCGCCCAATCATTTGACCGCCCATGCATTTCAACGCCGCTGCAGCGAGCACACCTTCTGGGGCGCCGCCGCTGCCCATATACATATCGATGCCAGTTGTGGCGGCCTCTGCGCAGTGCATAACGCCTGCAATGTCACCGTCGGTGATCAGGCGGACCGCAGCGCCAGAACTGCGAATTTCTGCGATGATGTTTTCGTGACGCGGGCGGTCAAGCACGCAAACGGTGATGTCGTTGGCGGCGCAGCCTTTGGCTTTGGCCAATGCCGCGACCCGGTCGCGTGGGGGCATATCAAGAGAGACGACACCGTTTGCATATCCCGGACCGATGGCCAGCTTTTCCATATATAAGTCAGGCGCGCGCAACATTGACCCGCGCGGGCCCATTGCGATGACGGTCAGCGCGTTTGGCATGTCTTTGGCGGTAAGCGTGGTACCTTCAAGCGGGTCCAGCGCTACATCAACGGCCGGGCCAATGCCTGTGCCGACCTCTTCGCCGATATAAAGCAAAGGCGCTTCGTCGCGTTCCCCTTCGCCGATGACAACAACGCCAGAAATATCGAGTTTGTTCAGCTCTGTGCGCATTGCAACGACCGCAGCTTGATCGGCAGCTTTTTCATCACCTCGCCCAATAAGGGGCGCGCAGGCAATCGCCGCCGCCTCGGATATGCGGGCAAGCCCAAGAGACAGCGCGCGGTCATTGAAATCAATCGATGTGGTCATCAACAGCGTCCTTGCAAACGGATGTTACCTACCCAGTGCGGTTGCGCCGCACGTCGGGTCAATTTGTGAGCGTTAAACAGCCTCGATCCGGATCGCGACCGGATCTCCTGATACCACAGCAGTCGTAGCAAAGGCGACGATTGCTTCTTTTACCGCAGTTTGCGTTGTTTTGTGGGTCACGATCAGCACTGGTGCGGTTGTGTCACTGTGGTCGTATTGGCGCATCCGGTCGATGGAAATACCCGCATCCCCCAAGACGGTGGCGACTTTTGCCAACGCGCCGGGTTTATCAAGCAGTTGTAGACGCAAGTAATAAGGTGCCGAGATGGCGGCTGTGGCTGCGCGTGCTTTGCGCAATGTTTTTGCAGGTTGCCCGAACGTCGAAGTCCGGTTGCCGCGTGCGATATCCATGACGTCACCCATGATGGCCGAGGCTGTTGGGCCCATGCCCGCACCGGGGCCGCGCAGAACGATTTGTTCGACGCTATCGCCCTCAAGAACGATCATGTTGGTGCCGCCTTGCAGTTGTCCAAGCGGAGACGTTTCAGGCACAAGGCACGGTGACATGCGTTGTTCCAGGCCGCGACCCGTCATCTGAGCCACGCCAAGAAGCTTAATTTTATAGCCCATGTCAGACGCTTGATTGATGTCTTCGATGGTGATCGAGCCGATCCCTTCAAGCACGACGGAGTCGAAATCGACCTGCGTGCCAAATGCGATGGACGCGAGCAGTGCCAGCTTATGGCCAGCATCGATGCCGCCGACGTCAAGTTCTGGGTCAGCCTCTAAGAAACCAAGCTGGTTGGCGGCGTCAAAAACCTGTTCGTAGGTCATGCCGTCGTTTTCCATGCGGGTCAGGATGTAATTACATGATCCGTTCATCACGCCCATGACACGGGTAATCTCGTTACCTGCAAGGCCTTCGGTAAGGGCTTTGACGACGGGAATGCCCCCAGCGACGGCGGCTTCAAAGCGGATTACGCGACCTGCGTTTTCTGCGGCGATCGCCAATTCTTGGCCGTGGTGGGCAAGCAGGGCTTTGTTGGCGGATACGACGTCTTTGCCCGATGCGATGGCTGCTTGGGTAGCGTCGCGGGCTGGGCCTTCGTGGCCGCCCATGACTTCGATGAAAACATCAATGTCGGTGCGTTTTGCAAGATTTACGGGATCGTCTTCCCATGCGTAGTTGGACAAATCGACATCCCGGTTTTTGGTTTTGGACCGTGCGGATACGGCTGTGATGACAACTGGCCGTCCGGCGCGCAGCGCCAGCAGGTCGGCATGTTTTTGGACGATGCGCACAATGCCCACACCCACGGTTCCAAGGCCAGCAATTCCAAGGCGGAGCGGTTCGGTCATTGTATCAAATTCCAGTGTAAAAGTGGCGTTGTGCAAGGTTTAGCGAATTGCGGCAGGCACCGCAACGCCGCGCCGCATACGGCTGCGGGTGGCAGTATCGATGATGGGGCCGCGCAGGCGGGTGGACTTTGCGCGTAAATTTGCGATCCGGTCATCAAGAGCCGCGACAGAGGCAGGTGCGATCTGGCCATTGGTTTCCAATGATGATGCACGGGCGATCAGCGGGTCAAGCGGTTGCAGTGTTGGATAGGCGGCACCCTGCGTCGCCGCATCAACGCGCTCGTCGAGGTCTGGAAAGTTGGCGCAGGCCCCAAGGGTTGCCGTTGCTAAAATAAGGATAAATCGCATGACCACCGGCATTAATTATGGGTTTTTTACACGATACCCTTGGGGGGCAGGGTAGGGCAAGCCGTGCATCGGGGCTTTTCAAATGAACGTTTGTTCAGTTACTGTGGGGAATGGCACGTAAGCAAGGTTCACATTCGGATATCACAGGCCCACGGGTCCGCGAGGCGGCGCTGCGGCTGATTGCGGCACATGGCTGTGCGGCGGTATCTATGCGTCAGATTGCGGCAGAGGTCGGTGTGCAGGTTGGCGCGCTGTACAACTACACCCCTGATAAACAAAGTCTTTTGTTTGATCTGATGCGCACACATATGGATGAATTGCTGGCCGCTTGGGCTGCGCAGGATAAGTCTGGTGATGCGATGGGCCGGCTGGAACGGTTTACCCAGTTTCATATCCGGTTTCATTTGCCGCGCACCGATCAGGTCTTTGTGTCCTATATGGAATTGCGCAACTTAACGCCTGATAATTTTGCAGCAATTGAAGCACTGCGCCACGTCTATGAAGATGCTTTGCAAGATATTTTGCGTGCAGGCGAGGCTGAGGGCGTTTTCGCCGTGGCCGATACACGCGTGGCAACGATGGCGTTGATTGCCATGTTAACCGGCATGAGCAATTGGTACCGCGGCGGTGGCCGCCTGAATGTCGATCAGATTGAAGCAATATATTGGGATATGGTCCGTAAATCCGTCTCCGCATAGCAATTGGTCGTTTTCGACAAAGACATGTCGCCTTTGTTCCTTAGCGTCTGACAAAACTGGCAGTAGGGACCCTCATTATGAAAATCGGATTTGTTGGACTTGGCAACGTGGGTGCAAAACTGGCGGGGAGCCTTTTGCGCAATGGTCATGACCTTTATGTGCATGACTTAAACACTTATTTTGTATCCGATTTTGTTAATCGTGGCGCAAAGGATGGTCAAAACCCTGCTGAATTGATGCGCGTTTGCGAAACCGTGATCACATGCCTACCAAGCCCGCAGGCCTGCAGCGCAGTTGTAACAGCGATGTTGGATGAAATTAAGCCCGGCAAAATCTGGATGGAAATGTCGACGACTGATGCCAGTGAAGTGTCTCGCTTGGCCGAAATCGTTATCGAAAAAGGTGGTGCTGCGGTTGATTGTCCGGTGTCGGGTGGGTGTCACCGCGCTGATACAGGCAACATCAGCATTTTTGCAGGTTGCGAACGAGATACGTTTGATCGGGTGCTGCCGCTGTTGACCACGCTAGGTCGCCGCGTTTTGCATACGGGTCCAGTTGGGTCTGCGTCGACGTTAAAGGTTGCAACGAATTATTTGGCAACGACGAACTTGCTGTCAGTGTGTGAAGCATTGGTAACGATGAAAGCGGCTGGCATGGATATGGCCGTCACGTATGAGGCGTTCAAGATCAGCTCTGGCACCAGCTTTGTGCATGAAACCGAAAGTCAGGTCATTTTGAACGGGTCGCGCAATGTGACGTTCACGATGGATCTGGTGAAAAAGGACATTGGATTGTTCCAACAGATCGCGGACGATCGCGGCGTTCCGTTGGAAATTAGCCCTTTGATTGTGTCGATTTTTGAGGACGGGATCAAACGCTATGGTCCGCGCGCTCAGTCCGACGAGATTATCCGCCGTTTGGAAGAGCCTACCGGTTTGGACATCCGTGCACCTGGTTTTCCGGCCGATCTGACCGACGATGAACCAGAAGAAGCGGGTTACGAGGTGATCCCAAACAGTTAGGTCTGGCCTTAGGGTCATTGCAAGGCTAGGCATGCGCGACCCGAAAAGGAGCCACCCGATGTTGTTTGACCCTGATGAAAATGGTGTTTACGCCAGCTTTGGTGCATCTGGCCCGCGCCGTATGTTTGCATGTGGTGTCCTCTACGGACTTGGCGCTTTGGTGATTTATGTGGCTTTGGCCCGCCCACCGGAACCGGCTTGGTTGTTGTTTTTGCTGGCCCTTGGTGGTGGATCGCTTTGGATTGGTGAACGGCTGCGCCGAGCGACCAAGATCGATATTGAACTGACCGAGACGGAAGTTCGTGACAGTACAGGCCGCATTTTGGCCAATTTAGACGATGTTGTTAGTGTGGAACGCGGGGCTTTTGCGCTTAAACCGTCAAATGGCTTCACGCTTGTTTTGCGAAAACGTGCGCCGCGGGCTTGGGTGCCGGGCATGTGGTGGCGTATGGGAAACCGCGTGGGTGTCGGAGGCACGACGCCGGCTGGTCCGGCCAAATTTATGGCCGAACAAGTCGCTTTGCGGATCGCCGTGCGCGACGCTGATTAACAGCGTGCTCTCGTTGGATCATCAGGTGTGTTGTTCCAACAGATTGTCGATGCAAATCGTGGACTGATCACAACATGGGTCTTAAATTCGAGCGGCTCTAGACCTGTGCCCATCATATACCCCATTCCGTTGCCGTATTTAGGTGTATAGTCGACCCATGTTTCAACCAAAATCGCGCGTTCCCCATCCGATAGTATTGGTAACCTGCCTGCCATTAGGTTTAGGGTATCGTGCGTATGGTTGATTTGCGCGCCACGGTTGCGCGACCAACGGACCCAATACTGGTCACGACTTTCACGCCAGTAAAACAGAGTGACGCGGTAGTCGGGGTTGTCTTCAGCAAGTGTCAGGTACCGCAGCAAAGACCGCGTTCCGTTCAAGTAATTCCCGTCGATATAACCGGTTTCACGGCTGTACATGTCAGCGATTGTTAACGCAGCCTTTGTACTGATCAATTCGGCACGATAGGCGTCAAAGAATTGTAGCGTTGACAGGAAACCCCAAACCATAATGGGGACCATCAAGATGAATTCGACTGTGACGGCTGCTGCTTCTTCGGCGCGAAAACGCCAAACACGTTTCATTAGACGATCAATACCCATCATTGGAATGGCTCCATAACAAATGCAGCGGACGCGGCAAGTGCATATCCGCCACCGCTTTTTTTCGGGATCTGCTTGCCGAGACCGGAAGACGGAACAACTGGATCAAATAGGCTGCAAAGCTGAAGCACCATCAGTTCGTTGTTGTCACCATTGGTGAATTGCACGGCTGGTTGCACGTCAAGCCCGCGGTCGATGCAGCGAATTGGACCGTCTAGTTCGTTGCCCCATGCCCGGACGTCCATGCGAACCATTTCAAGCTGCAACTGGTTCAGGCAATCTGGAATGATGCCAGCGTATTCGCAAATCTGTTCTTTCAGTTCTGCGTGCGTCGGATCCACTATATTGCCGATCCGCACATCACGTACAGTCATATCAAGACCACGTTCCAGCATGACGTGGTTGAGCGAAATACGCCCGCCCTCAAACGCCATTAGAAACATTGTCATATAGAACGGTAAGATCAGGACGAGTTCGATCGATGATGATCCATCTTCGCGTTTGCGAAATGATGTCACGCGGCGTGCGATTG
>JBLHXF010000017.1:0-57081 GCA_047629435.1 Yoonia sp.
AAGCCGTCGCCGCCGCCTGCGGTTGCGAAAACGTTGTGACGTGCCAAGACGTGGACACGGGCAAGGCACTGCAAGCCGCGATCGACAGCAAACAGATGACCGTGATCGTATCCAAATGCGACAGCGGCAACATCAAACTGCCCGTCATCACAATGGACCCCGTCGTCATCCGCGACAGGTTCATGAACGCCGTGGCAAGTTAACGACTTGGGCGTCCCAATGTGGGCGCCCTTTGTTTGTTAATATTACCCAACCGCTCGGAATTTTCTGTCAGCGGCTAAGGTAGCGCAATGCGCAACCCATCTACCCCGAGATAAAATGGCCCCGACCAATATGGCTTTACCGCTGCGTCCCAATCGGCTGCGGTAAAATTGGGGTCGTCAGATGGCAGTAGATGGTGGAGCGCCAACGCCTTTACGTTTGCAGCGGTGGCAATGCGGGCTGCATTTTCGGCTGTTGTATGGCCGCGTAGGAGGTGCTGCATCAGGCGGTCATCACCGTTTCCGACACGCGCGACCAACGGGGCAAGTGCGGCATGCAACATCGCCTCGTGGATAAGCAGGTCAGCGCCCTGTGCGAATACTGCAAGAGCGGGCAAATAAGCAGTGTCGCCTGAAAACACGACGCGACAGAGAGGTGTTTCAAACGACAGCGCAAAGCAATCGACAAGGGGCGGATGAGACACGCGCATCGCTCGTACAGTCATATCCCCATCTTGCATTACATCGCCGGCGTCGATCACATGGATGCGAACCAGATCGCGCAGGTCTGGGCGGCCTTCATCCGCGATCCGCAAGTCAATATCGGCCTGCATGGATGCAATGAAATGGGTCCAATAAGTATTCAGGCCATTTGGCCCCCAGATTTCGACAACTGTCTTTAATCCTGCTGTCCAAGCGGTATGCAATAACGGTCCAAGTTCCAGATAGTGGTCGGAATGAAGGTGGGTGATAAAGATAAGGCTCAAATCCTTAAGCTGCATCCCTTGATCCACCAGTCCACGTGCAACGCCCAATCCGCAGTCCACAACGATTTGCCGTCCATCCAGCGTAAGCAGGCTTGACGTCGGCATCGTTGATCCGGGCCGAATAGCTGGCCCGCCTTTGGTTCCCAAAAGGGCAACTGCATTTGACATGGTCTGATCCTTGCGTTGGGTAATCACAGAGTATTTGACACGATCAGGCTGGTTATGGGAACAGTTCACCGGAAAATTCAAAATTTTGTCTTGCGCGAACGCCGTGTCGGGATGATGTACAATCAATACTGAATAAAAAGGTCACTCCCATGGAAAACGTACGCAACTTTTATATCAACGGCAAATGGACGGCCCCAATGGGTGGCCATGATTTTGACGTCATCGACCCTTCGACCGAAGAAGCGGCCGCGACGATTGTGCTTGGTGGTCAGGCGGATACGGATGCGGCTGTCGCTGCTGCCAAGGCCGCATTTCCTGCGTGGCGCCTGTCTTCCAAGGCGGAACGGCTTGAGCTGATGGAGAGCATCCTTGATGTCTACATGCGCCGCTCTGACGAAATGGGTCAAGTGATTAGCACCGAGATGGGCGCACCTATCGATATGTCGAAGGTCCAGCAATCTGGCACAGGGTCTTTTCACCTCAAGGCCTTTATTCAATCGCTCAAATCGTTTGAATTTGAGAGCGCCCTGCGCCCTGGCGAAGAAGACACGCGGATCATCAAGGAACCTATTGGTGTTTGCGCGCTGATCACCCCTTGGAACTGGCCGATGAACCAGATCACTCTCAAGGTGATCCCTGCGCTGGCGACGGGTTGCACCATGGTGCTGAAGCCTTCCGAGCAATCGCCGCTGTCTGCTGTTTTGTTCACTGAAATCATGCACGAGGCGGGCGTGCCTGCTGGTGTCTATAACATGCTACATGGTGACGGTTCTGGCGTGGGTAGCCAATTGTCGGCACATAAAGACGTCGATATGGTTAGCTTTACTGGGTCAACTCGTGCGGGCCGCGCGATCACGATTGCCGCAGCTGAGACAGTTAAGCGGGTCAGTTTGGAGCTTGGCGGCAAAGGCGCGAACATCATTTTTGCTGATGCAGACCCAAAGGCTGTGGCGCAAGGGATTGCGCGCTGCTTTAACAACACGGGCCAATCATGCAACGCACCAACACGCATGCTGGTTGAGCGGTCTCGTTACGATGAAGCCGTCGATCAGGCTCGCACCGCTGCAGAGGCAACGACTGTGAATGTTGCTGCCGAATCTGGCCAGCATATGGGTCCGTTGGTATCAGAAATGCAGTTCACTAAGGTTCAAGACTTGATCCAGCAAGGTATCGACGAAGGTGCGCGACTGGTCGCTGGTGGGGTAGGCCGTCCCGACGGTTTGAACCGTGGGTTCTTTGTCCGTCCAACGGTGTTTGCGGACTGTAACAACGACATGACAGTCATGCGCGAAGAAATCTTTGGGCCAGTGTTGTCGATGATGCCGTTTAATACAGAAGCCGAGGCAATCGCGATTGCGAATGACACGGATTACGGCCTGACGAACTACGTGCAAACATCCGACCCTGAACGCGCCCGCCGTGTGGCCCGTGCATTGCGGTCTGGCATGGTCGACATGAACGGCAAAGGTCGCGGCGCTGGGTCGCCGTTTGGCGGCATGAAGCAATCTGGCAATGGTCGCGAAGGTGGCGAGTGGGGCTTGGACGAATTCGTTGAAGTCCGCGCAATTGGTGGCTGGCCTACAGCCTAAACTTTCGCAACATCGTCTGCACCGTTTGTGGCGTGCGTGGGAAACCATGCGCGCCATTACCTTTTACGGGTCGACCATGAAAGCCGCCACATCTGGGGGCCAACGCACGTGTATTTTTTGGTTTTTTGAGGGATGATGGTGGAGCCTAGCGGGATCGAACCGCTGACCTCCTGCATGCCATGCAGGCGCTCTCCCAGCTGAGCTAAGGCCCCATCATTGGGTGCTGTCTATGCAGCTAGTTGGGCGAGATCAAGATAAAAACCTCGCCCAACTGTTAGTTTATTAATTCGCCGTTTTATTCGTCGTCGCTGACGGGGACATCGGCCAATTCTTCGAGGCTGACAGTGTCGTCATCATCGTCGTCAAGCACGTCGTCGCCGAGATTTGTATCATCTTCGTCGTCGTCGTCCTCGGCATCGTCGAGCACGAGATCTTCGGCCTCTTCAGCCTCTTTTGCTTTTTTGGTCTGCGCATCTTCAGCGTCAGCTGCCATCGTCCGTGTCTTAGAGGTGTCTACTGCAACCTCTTTGCCGGTGTATGGGCTGATGATTGGCGTCGCATTCAGGTCGTAAAAGCGTTTGCCGGTTTCTGGGCAAAGGCGCTTTGTACCCCATTCTTCCTTAGGCATAGGATATCCCTTCAAATTCTGGTCGCGCGTGTGGCGCATCAAGGCCAAGTGCCATAGGTAACAGGTAGTGTCAAAGGCTTTGGCACGGCTTTAAGAGTGAAAGCGCGAAATGAGCGTTCATCGGCTAAATGGCAACCCCCCAATTGACGTATCTGTACGCCGTTCTGCGCGTGCGCGGCAGTTATCGCTGCGTGTATCGCGTTTGGACGGGAAAGTGACGTTGACGGTGCCGCAACGTAGCCCGCTTCGCGAGGGCATACATTTCCTTGAGGCCCGCGAATTGTGGCTACGCAAGCATCTGATTCGCCTTGCGCCCGAAGCCGTTGTTGCAGCTGGCGGCACGGTCCCTTACCGGGGCGCCGAACTGCCCGTTGTCGTCGGATCTGTAAAGCGCACGGCGATGCGTGAAGGCACGCTACAGGTGCCTGACGCCCCAACTGCGGGTGTCCGTGCCAAAGCATTCTTGAAATTGCGAGCGCGTGATGAGTTGGCAGCGGCATCAGATCGGTATGCTAGCAAGGTGGATCGTACATATAACCGCCTTAGCATCCGCGATACGCGGTCGCGCTGGGGATCATGTTCGTCCGAAGGCGTGCTGATGTATTCATGGCGGCTGATTATGGCGCCGCCTGCTGTGCTTGATTACGTCGCAGCACACGAAGTCGCGCATTTGGTCGAGATGAACCATTCTGACGCCTTCTGGGCTGTGGTTGAACGCATCTGTCCCGATTACGCGGTTCACCGCGCGTGGCTGCGCAAGAACGGTGATGTTTTGCACCGCGTCAATTTCGGTGATTGACCCGTCTGCCTGATGTGATCACAAAGGCATCATGTTATTGCAGCCACGCCCTATTGATCCCAAAATGCCAGCCCACGAACGGGTTTATCGCAGCTTGCGGTCGCGCATCATGCATGGGGAATTGGCGCCAGGAGAGGCGCTTACCCTGCGCGGGATCGGAAATACATATGATGTGTCGATGACGCCCGCGCGCGAGTCGGTGCGGCGATTGGTGGCCGAAGGGGCGCTTTTTCTGTCATCATCGGGTCGTGTGTCCACGCCTGAACTGTCGAATGAGCGGATCGAAGAGTTGGCGACATTGCGTGCAATGCTAGAGCCTGAACTGGCAACCCGTGCGCTGCCGCGCGCCCACTTTGCCCTTATCGAGCGTTTGGAGACGATCAATAATGGCATCAGTCAAATGGTCGCCCGTCATGATGCAACTGGTTATATTCGGATGAATTTGGAATTCCACCGCACGCTATATTTGCGGGCTCAAGCACCTGCGATGCTAGCGATGACGGAAACAGTTTGGTTACAATTGGGGCCGACAATGCGGTCGCTTTATGGCCGCCTTAACCGGACTGAACCGCCCTATCATCACAGGTTAATTCTTGCTGCCTTAAAGGCCGGGGATGATCCAGGATTGCGGCTGGCGGTGCGAACTGATGCAACCCAAGGGCTGCGGATGTTGAAAGGCTAAATGTCGAGATTGTGCTTTTTAGCGAACCACGCAAACAGCGGAAGTTCCATTAGGCCAAGCGTTGTGATCGAGAAAACTGCCCAGTTGGATGAAAAGAAAATTAAACTGAAAGCTGTCCCGCTGCTCCAGAACAAAAGCCCTGCGACAAGCAGTGCCGCGCAGCTAATGACTGTATCGTAGATCAGGATCAGGTTGATCGTTTTGGTCGTAAGGCCCGGGTAAACCCAGAGGTATGCGAACGCTAAAAATGTAGCGTTCACAATGAGTAAGGTCACCTCTGGGGTCATGCGTGGATGGCACCGTCACCACAAGCAAGGGCGGCTTCGCGCACAGCCTCAGAATATGTTGGGTGCGCATGGCAGGTCCGTGCCAGGTCTTCGGCGGCGGCTCCAAATTCCATTGCGACACAGATTTCGTGGATCAAATCACCCGCCATTGGGCCAATGATATGTGCGCCCAAGATGCGGTCAGTTTCCGCGTCGGCGATGATTTTCACAAAGCCGTCACCCGCGAAATTCGCCTTGGCACGGGCGTTCCCCATGAAGGAAAACTTACCGACCTTAATCTTGCGACCTTCTTTTTTCAGCGCGTCCTCTGATTGGCCAACGGTGCCAACCTCTGGGTGGGTATAGATCACGCCGGGGATGACGCCATAGTTCACATGCGGGTGCTGGCCTGCAATGCCTTCGGCGACGGCCATGCCTTCGTCTTCGGCTTTGTGCGCCAACATTGGTCCGTCGATCGCGTCACCGATGGCGTAGATGCCTGCGACGTTGGTCCTGTAATGGTCATCAGTCTGGATTTGGCCGCGTTCCGAAATTGCAACACCAAGCTCTTCTAAACCAAGCCCTTTGGTGAACGGTTTACGCCCTGTGGCGACCAAAACGGTGTCGGCTTGCAGGGTATGTTCGCTGTCATCTTTGCGCAGTTTGTAGGTGACTGTGGCCTTGTTATTCTTGATCACAGTGCCTTGAACAGCGGCCCCAAGAACGAATTTAAGACCTTGTTTGGTAAGCATTTTATGGAATGCACGCACAATATCTTTGTCCATGCCTGGGGTGATGGCATCAAGGAATTCAACAACGGTGACTTCGGTGCCGAGGCGGGCGTAGACGGAGCCTAGCTCGAGACCGATAACACCTGCGCCGATGACAACCATCGATTTAGGAATTTTGCCCAATTCGAGCGCACCAGTGGAGGTCACGACAGTTTTCTCGTCGACCTCTACACCGGGCAGGGATGCTGGTTCGGACCCAGATGCCACGATGATATGTTTGGCGTCATGGATGTCGTCGCCGACTTTGACTTTGCCCGCAGTGGGGATTGATCCCCAGCCCTTAAGCCAGTCGATCTTATTCTTTTTCATCAAGAATTCGATGCCACCAGTGTTCTGGTTGATGGTGTTGTCCTTGTAAGTCAGCATCTGTTTCCAGTCGACAGATGGCGCTTTACCCTTCAGGCCCATTTCGGCGAAGTTATGTTCGGCCTCGTGGAGCATTTCTGTCGCGTGCAGCAGCGCCTTGGACGGGATGCAGCCGACGTTTAAGCAGGTGCCGCCAAGGGTGGCGCGGCCCTCTACGATTGCGGTTTTGAGACCCAATTGGGCGCAACGAATTGCGGATACATAGCCGCCGGGGCCTGCACCGATGATGATGACGTCATAGCTGGACATGGGATGTCTCCTTGGGCGGTAGATTGGCGCGTGGGTTAAAACAGCGCTGTGATTAAGATCAATATAGTCGCGATAAAGCCTACAAACCAGATATAGGATCGCCACGGCGTCCATCCGAAATAATAGGCAGGGATATAAAGGATGCGCGCGCCCAAATAGGTGTAGGCGCAGGCCGTGGTGATGGCGTTGGTTTTGTCGGCAAGGCTGATCACCATGACAGCGATGCTGAACAGGATCAGCCCCTCAAAATGATTGGTCAACGCGCGGTGCAAGCGGCCCGTCTTGATGCTCATCTGTTCAACGAGAGGCTTGTCCATTCGTTGCGGGTCACGTGGAGAAGACGTCTTGGAAACGCCCAATTCCAAGTTTGCGGGGATCGCCATGAGGGCGAACTGGATGCACTGGAGCAGGGTTGCGAGGGTGAGGGCTGTGAGTTCGGGGGTCATTTATTGAGTAACCCGTAATATAAATGCCAAAAGAAAGAGGTTCGGGATTGGACTAAGAGAAAGCAGGCTTGATGTTCAACAATCGATTCCTGTTCAAGAGTAGGGCAGATGCCTGTCGCAAGCGCGTATCGTTCGTTTTCAATCCGGACAATTGCGGCCCCGAACCATACCAACAACAAGAGCAGACCAAAAATAGTAATGTTAACTCTCACTTTTTAACTCGGCATGGCCGAGCAGCGCCTGACCCTCCCCACGGGAGGGCGCTTTGCACCCACCCAGGGTCAAGCGCTGCTCTATGTTTGGTATTGAAATCACAGGTCCATAAGGAGGCGACGTGGATCCTCTAACGCTTCTTTGACGCGCACGAGGAAGGTCACCGCGCCTTTGCCGTCGACGATCCGGTGGTCGTAGGACAGGGCCAGATACATCATTGGGCGGATCACAACTTGGCCGTTGATCGCCATCGGGCGGTCTTGGATTTTGTGCATACCCAAGATACCGGACTGCGGCGGGTTCAGGATAGGCGAGGACATGAGTGAGCCGTAGACACCACCGTTGGAGATGGTGAATGTGCCGCCCTGCATGTCAGCCATGGACAGTTTGCCGTCGCGGGCTTTGCCGCCCATGACGCTGATCGCTTTTTCGATACCAGCGAATGACATCTGATCGGCGTCGTTGATCACGGGAACCACAAGGCCGGTTGGCGTGCCAGCCGCGATGCCCATGTTGACGAATTTCTTGTAGACCACATCGGTGCCGTCAATTTCGGCGTTCACTTCTGGGACTTCGTTCAGGGCGTGGATGCAGGCCTTGGTGAAGAAGGACATGAAGCCGAGTTTGACGCCGTGCTTTTTCAAGAACAGGTCTTTGTATTGCGTCCGCAGGGCCATCACCTCGGTCATGTCGACCTCGTTATAGGTGGTCAGCATGGCTGCGGTGTTCTGGGATTCCTTGAGGCGCTTGGCGATGGTTTGGCGCAGGCGGGTCATCTTGACGCGCTCTTCACGTGGATCATCGGACGCGGCGCGTGGGGCGGCCGCAGCGGCGGGTGCTGGGGCTGTATTGCTGAGCGCCTTAAGCACGTCTTCTTTCATCACGCGGCCATCTTTGCCGGTGCCATCAACATCTGTCAGGTTATTCTCTGCCATCAGTTTTTTCGCAGAAGGCGCGTCTTCTACATCTTTTGCTGCTGTTGGAGCAGGGGCTGCTGTAGCTTTTGGAGCCGCTGCCTTGGGGGCTGGTGCTGCGGCGCCTTCGGAGATTTGGGCTAGAAGCGCGTCGGCTGCAACTGTTTCGCCTTCGGCAGCGACGATTTCTGACAGGATGCCAGCAACGGGGCTTGGCACTTCGACGGTGACTTTGTCAGTCTCCAGCTCGCAGAGCATTTCGTCGACAGCGACGGCATCGCCGGGTTGCTTGAACCATGTGGCAACCGTTGCTTCGGTCACGGATTCGCCAAGGGTTGGGACGCGGACTTCAGTGCTCATGATTTTGATCCTTCAACTGTCAGCGCATCGTTCACGAGGGCTGCTTGTTCTGCTTTGTGTTTGCTGGCCTGACCTGTTGCAGGTGAGGCGGCGGCGGCGCGGCCCGCGTAAACGGGGCGTGTGTTTGTGGCTTTGATGCGGGTCAGGACCCATTCGAGGTTTGGTTCCATGAACGACCAAGCCCCTTGGTTTTTAGGTTCTTCCTGACACCAGACCATTTGCGCGTTTTTAAACCGTTCCAATTCCTTAACGGCGGACTGGGCTGGGAATGGGTAAAACTGTTCGTAGCGCATGATGTAGACGTCGTTGATCCCGCGTGCATCGCGTTCCTCGAGAAGGTCGAAGTAAACCTTGCCGGAACACATGACGACGCGCTTTACCTTATCGTCGGTTACCAGTTTGGTGTCGGAATTGCCGTGCTGCGCATCGTCCCACAGAACGCGGTGAAAGGATGATCCTGTGGTGAATTCCTCGGCTTTAGATACGGCCATTTTGTGCCGCAACAAGGATTTCGGTGTCATCATGATTAACGGCTTGCGGTAGCTGCGGTGCAATTGGCGGCGCAGGATGTGGAAATAGTTCGCGGGCGTTGTACAATTCGCCACGATCCAGTTGTCGCCGCCGCACATAGTCAAGAACCGTTCCAGACGGGCGCTGGAATGCTCTGGTCCTTGGCCTTCATAGCCGTGGGGCAGCAGGCAAACGAGACCGGACATGCGGAGCCATTTGCTTTCACCGGAAGAGATGAATTGGTCGAACATGATCTGCGCGCCATTGGCGAAATCGCCGAACTGGGCTTCCCACAGGGTTAGCGCGTTTGGTTCAGCCAATGAATAGCCGTATTCGAACCCAAGCACCGCGTATTCGGACAGCATGCTGTCGATGACTTCGTATTGCGCTTGGCCTTCGCGGACGTTGTTAAGCGGGTAGTACCGTTCTTCGGTGTCTTGGTTGATCAAGCCTGAATGCCGGTGGCTGAATGTGCCACGCGTACAATCTTGGCCCGACAAGCGCACAGGGTAGCCTTCGGTTTGAAGCGATCCAAATGCGAGTGCTTCGCCGGTTGCCCAGTCAAAGTTTTCACCTGTCTCGAACATCTTTGCCTTCGCGTCCATCAACCGGTTGATGGTTTTGTGTAGCGGGAAGTCCTTAGGCGCTGTGGTCAACGCGCGTCCAACATCATTGAACGTCTTTTCATCGATTGCAGTGGCGCCACGCTGATAATCTTCGGCCTTGCGATCAAGGTGCGACCACTTGCCGTCAAGCCAATCGGCTTTGTTCGGCTTGTAGGTTTTGCCTGTCTCGAATTCAGTATTCAGGTGGGCCTGAAACGCTGTTTTCAAGTCTTCGATTTCACCTTCGGGGATAAGCCCATCTTTGATCAGGCGTTCTGTATAAAGCGTCAGCGTCGTCTTCTGCTTTTTGATCTTTTTGTACATCACAGGGTTGGTGAACATCGGCTCGTCGCCTTCGTTGTGACCAAAGCGGCGGTAGCAAATGATATCGAGAACGACGTCTTTATGGAACTTTTGGCGGAACTCGGTGGCCACGCGAGCGGCGTGCACAACGGCCTCTGGGTCGTCGCCGTTCACGTGGAAGATCGGGGCTTCAACCATCAGCGCGATGTCGGTCGGGTAGGGTGACGAGCGGCTAAAGTGCGGCGCGGTTGTGAAACCGATCTGGTTGTTGACCACGATGTGCATGGTGCCACCGGTTTTGTGCCCCTTGAGGCCGGATAAACCGAACCCTTCGGCAACAACGCCTTGGCCTGCAAAGGCTGCGTCGCCGTGCAGCAAGATCGCCATAACCTTTTCACGGTTTTCGTCTTTTTTCTGGTCTTGTTTCGCGCGGACTTTGCCAATCACAACTGGGTTCACCGCCTCGAGGTGGGACGGGTTCGCTGTAAGCGACAGGTGCACTGTGTTGTCGTCAAACTGGCGGTCGGATGACGCGCCGAGATGGTATTTCACATCGCCGGACCCGTCGACATCTTCGGGTTTGGACGAGCCGCCTTGGAATTCGTTAAAGATCGCGCGATAGGGTTTTTGCATGACGTTGGCTAGCACGGACAAACGTCCACGGTGCGGCATGCCGATGATGATTTCTTCGACACCAAGCTGACCACCGCGTTTGATGATCTGTTCCATCGCAGGGATCAGGCTTTCGCCACCATCAAGGCCGAACCGTTTGGTCCCCATGTATTTCACATGCAGGAATTTCTCGAACCCTTCGGCTTGTACGAGCGAGTTCAGGATCGCCTTGCGCCCGTTTTGCGTAAAGGTGATTTCCTTGCCGTAACCTTCGATCCGTTCCTTAAGCCAACCGGCCTCTTCAGGATTGGAGATGTGCATATATTGCAACGCAAATGTGCCGCAATACGTGCGGCGCACAATCGCAATAATCTCGTTCATCGATGCGATTTCAAGACCTAGAACGTTGTCGATAAAGATCGGGCGATCCATGTCGGTAGCGGTGAAACCGTAAGATGCTGGGTCCAGTTCTGGGTGCGGTTTCAATTCGCGCATGCCCAGTGGGTCGAGATCGGCGATCAAGTGCCCACGGATGCGGTAGGCCCGAATGATCATCAGCGCACGGATACTATCAAGAACGGCGTTACGCACTTGTTCTTCGCTAAGCCCGACACCTTTGTCAGCGGCTTTTGCGGTGATCTTTTTGCCAGCAGCCTCTGGTTCAACGGCCCATTGTCCGTCGAGCGCTGCTGTCAGATCGTCGTTTGGAATTGGTGGCCAATCGGCGCGTGCCCATGACGGGCCAGCGGCCTCTGCCTTTGCATCTGCAGGCGCATCGCCGAGGGATTTGAAAAACTCTTGCCAGCTTGCGTCAACCGCACCGGGATTATCGGCGTAGCGCGCGTAAAGCTGTTCAACGTATTCGGCATTGTGCCCTTGTAGAAAGGACGATGCGTGGAGGACGTCGTTTGGGGAGTTGTCGTTCATGGGTCTAACCTCAGCCGCTATGGGTTGCCGAATAGGGGCGCCCCCGCGCGAGCGGCGGAGGCGTTTGGATTACTTCGCGATCGCTTCGAGCACAGCTTCGCCGAGTGTGGCTGGGCTGTCTGCTACGATGATGCCTGCGGATTTCATGGCTTCGATTTTGGATTCTGCATCGCCCTTCCCGCCAGCGACAATTGCGCCAGCGTGGCCCATGCGCCGACCTGGAGGGGCTGTGCGACCTGCGATGAAGCCTGCAGTTGGTTTCCAACGGCCCTTTTTCTTTTGGGCTGTCAGGAATTCGGCTGCTTCTTCTTCAGCAGATCCACCGATTTCACCGATCATGATCATCGAATGTGTCTCGTCATCGTCGAGGAACATGTTGAGCACGTCGATATGCTCGGTTCCCTTAATAGGGTCGCCGCCGATGCCCACAGCGGTGGACTGGCCAAGGCCGCTGTCGGATGTCTGCTTAACGGCTTCATATGTCAATGTGCCGGAGCGGGACACAACACCGACGGACCCACGTTTGTGGATGTGGCCAGGCATGATGCCGATTTTGCAGGCGTCTGGTGTGATGATGCCGGGGCAGTTTGGCCCAATCAGACGGGATTTGGACCCTTCAAGCGCGCGTTTGACGCGCATCATGTCCAACACAGGGATGCCTTCTGTGATGCAGATGATCAGTTCCATTTCCGCATCGATTGCTTCGAGGATGGAATCGGCTGCGAATGGCGGTGGCACGTAGATCACGGATGCGTTGGCTTGCGTCACGTGGCGGGCCTCGTGGACGGAGTTAAAGATTGGCAGGTCCAGATGGACTTGGCCGCCTTTGCCCGGTGTCACGCCGCCGACCATTTTGGTGCCATAGGCAATCGCTTGTTCAGAGTGGAACGTGCCCTGCGAGCCGGTGAGGCCTTGGCAGATTACCTTGGTGTTTTCGTCGACGAGAATGGCCATGTGGTGGCTCCCTGTGTTCTGTTCTGGTGTCGCGTTAAGTGGCGCGGTTGGTGTCTAAGGTCGGGGAATGGCTGTTAGCATCGATGTGCAGCGCGGGGGCCCATACAAGTTTGCGTAGAGGCGTGCGATAAACGTACCATTACAATATATCGTGTCGGTTTCGAGGTGATGCGCGGGCCTGTCCGCCCACGCCTAAAATTTACGATTCGAAGATAGAAGTCGCCGTCATGCTGTCGTCGATGATGACGGCTGTCGCACCGATTGTGGCGTCACCAGCTGGCAGTTTGCCACCCGGTGCGTCTGCGATTGGCGACTGTGTCTGTGGGCCGCCGCGAACATCAAAATCATTGATATCAAAGCTGTTGTTTCCGCAAGCGGTCAACGTCATTGCGGCGATTGCGCCGAACAGAATTGTCGTGGTTTTCATCATAATCCCTTACCCTTTAACTGCGGCGACGATTTTTTCTGCGCCATCTTTCAGATCATCTGCCGCAATAATATCGACGTCCGAATTGTTGATGATGTCCTTGCCGAGCTGCACATTTGTGCCTTCTAGACGAACAACAAGCGGCACTTTCAGGCCGACTTCTTTTACGGCTGCGACAACGCCTTCGGCGATGACGTCGCACCGCATGATGCCGCCAAAGATGTTCACAAGGATGCCCTTAACTTGTGGGTCGGATGTGATGATCTTAAAGGCTTCGGTAACTTTTTCTTTGGTTGCGCCGCCGCCAACGTCGAGAAAGTTAGCAGGGGATGCGCCGTAAAGCTTGATGATGTCCATCGTGGCCATCGCCAGACCAGCACCGTTGACCATGCAGCCGATTTCGCCATCAAGCGCGATGTAGTTGAGGTCAAACTTGGACGCTGCCAGTTCTTTTGGATCTTCTTCGGTCTCGTCGCGCAGGGCGGCGATGTCGGCGTGGCGGTAGATCGCGTTGCCGTCGAATGACACCTTGGCATCAAGCACCTTGAGATCGCCCTTATCGGTGACGATCAGCGGGTTGATTTCCAGCATTTCCATGTCTTTTTCGGTGAATGCTTGGTACAATTGACCCATCAATTTCACGCATTGTTTGACCTGCGGGCCGACAAGGCCAAGCGAGAAGGCAACGCGGCGGCCATGGAATGCCTGATAGCCTGTCGCCGGATCAACGGTGAAGTTGATGATTTTCTCTGGGGTGGAGGCTGCGACTTCTTCGATGTCCATGCCGCCTTCTGTCGAGCAGACAAAGCCGATGCGGCTAGATTGGCGGTCAACAACAAGCGCGAGGTACAATTCTGTCTCAATGCCCGCGCCGTCTTCGATATAGACGCGATTGACTTGCTTGCCTGCAGGACCTGTCTGGTGCGTGACCAATGTGCGGCCCAGCATTTTCTTGGCTTCTTGCGATGCTTCTTCGACAGACTTTGTCAAACGTACGCCGCCGGCTTCGCCTGCGTCGGACTCTTTGAAGGAGCCTTTTCCGCGGCCACCTGCGTGGATTTGCGCCTTAACAACCCATAGCGGGCCATCCATTTCGCCTGCGGCTGTTTTTGCGTCTTCTGCCTTAAGAACGGCGCGGCCTTCGCTGACCGGAGCGCCATAAGACTTCAAAAGTGCCTTGGCTTGGTATTCGTGGATGTTCATCAAATCGTCCCTTGCGTTGCTGGGTTTGGTCATTTGAACCACAGCTCGACCCGCAAAAGAACAACGTTTTATGAAGAACACCAAAAAAAGCGACATTTGTGATCACACGATAAAATAGTGTGATCACAAAATCGACAAGCGGGACCAAGAATCGGTACTGCCGCCTGTTTGATTGAATGAGTTACCAACAAGGTATGGCGATAAATGCTTATTGGGATCCAAAGCTCACGCGGTGCGAAAACACATAGGTCGGCGTTATTCTCGATTTTGCGGATCAAGGAACAGCAATGAACTCTGCTCTTTGGGATCGTCTAGCAGGTCACAAAGCGCTTTTTACGCAGCTAAGGCTGCAGCAATAACGTCCAGCCATTTTGGGTCAGCCAGAATTCTGTCAAAATCATACTCATTTGTTGGGCTTTGATAGTTTATCGCCATTTGGTGAAAATTGGCTACCGCGGCCACTTCTTTGTGCGTTACCATTCCTTCACTCAGCGCTGCCGAGTAGTCGGTAAGTCTTAAGTCATCAAAGTAACAACACATAAGTTCCGTAAACGACCAATGAGGGTTGGTATTGGACCTGTCGAGCCACATGCGGTTTTGTGTTTCAATATCCGCGAATTCCTGAATGGAACTAAGCCATTGATCTCGCCAAATCTGTCGAATTTCCTGATCTGAATACATGATTATGAAGTTAGCGAACGAAAGCCGGTTGGTAAATTCGAATGTTTGATCGGCTACCCTCCAAACGCAAAAAAAGCGCCCCCGAGGGGACGCTTTTCTATTTCGAGTAACCGTAGCTTAGTTCAGCGTTGGATCGATTTCTTTACAAGCAGCCACAAGGCCTTTGACCGCGTCGACTGATTTGTCGAACATCGCTTGCTCGTCTTTGTTCATCTTGATTTCAACAACGCGTTCGATGCCGCCAGCGCCGATGATTGTGGGGACACCAACGTAGAACCCGTCGAGGCCATATGCGCCGTCAACATGTGCCGCGCATGGCAGCAGACGCTTTTGGTCTTTCAAGAAGGCTTCGGCCATCTCGATACCGGCTGTCGCAGGGGCGTAGAACGCGGAGCCTGTTTTCAGCAGGCCAACGATTTCAGCGCCGCCATCGCGTGTACGCTGTACGATCGCGTCGAGCTTGTCTTGTGTTGTCCAACCCATGTCGATCAGATCTGGCAATGGAATGCCTGCAACAGTCGAGTAACGTGTCAATGGGACCATCGTGTCGCCGTGGCCGCCCAGAACGAATGCAGTTACGTCACGCATGGAGACGTCGAATTCTTCTGCAAGGAAGTGACGGAAGCGTGCGCTGTCCAAAACGCCAGCCATGCCGCAAACCATATGTGCTGGCATGCCGGAAAATTCGCGCAGCGCCCAAACCATCGCATCAAGCGGGTTTGTGATGCAGATAACAAATGCGTTTGGCGCGTGGGCAGCAATGCCTTCGCCGACGGATTTCATGACCTTAAGGTTGATGCCCAACAGATCGTCGCGGGACATGCCCGGCTTGCGCGGCACACCAGCGGTGACGATGCACACGTCTGCGCCTGCGATATCCGCGTAGTCGTTGGTCCCTTTGAAGGAGCCGTCAAATTTCGCCGACGGACCGGAAGACGCGATATCAAGCGACTTACCTTGCGGTGTGCCGTCTGAGATGTCGAACATCACAACGTCGCCAAGTTCCTTGACTGCTGCGAGGTGCGCAAGCGTGCCGCCGATTTGGCCAGCGCCGATAAGGGCAATTTTAGGTCGTGCCATGAGAGTGGTCTCCTATCAGGGTTGTATTTGGCGCCGTGGGTAAGGCTTTGCTGCCTTGCGTGCAAGTCCGCTGCAGCGCGGCATCACGAAAATCGTGATAGTTCACCACCCATGTTTGCGCTAACGATGTGGGAACAATGTTAAAACGAGATAAATCCTGCTATGGAATTTGATCTACAATTCTTTGCGCTTGGCATCCCAGCGATCATCTTTGGGGGCATATCCAAGGGTGGATTTGGCTCTGGCGCTGCCTTTGCGGCTGGTGCGATTCTGGCGTTGGTCGTCCCGCCGGGGGCCGCATTGGGTATCGTATTACCGCTGTTCATGCTGATTGATGCAGCCACATTGAAACCCTATTGGGGCAAATGGCATGCCCCATCTGCCAAGGGCATGGTTTTAGGCGCGATCCCTGGTGTGGCGATCGCGGCGGCGGTTTATGCCTTTGTTGATGCGAATGTGTTCCGTGTTTTGATCGGGGTGATTTGTCTGGCGTTCGTCGTATTCCAAGTGTCGCAACAGCTTGGGCTTCTCAAAATGCGCCAATTGCCGTTTCGCCGTCGCTATGCCTGGGCCGCGGGGGCTGTGGGTGGGTTCACGAGCTTTGTCAGCCATGCAGGCGGCCCCCCAACAGCGGTGTTTCTGCTGTCTCAGGGGCTGAGCAAGCTATCGTATCAAGCCACCACGGTCATCACGTTTTGGGCGATTAACTGGATGAAGTTCATCCCGTATTTTTATCTCGGGATATTTTCTTGGGAAACGTTCAAGGGGGCGTTATTGTTGGCCCCCTTTGCGCTGCTTGGCGCGTTTATCGGCGTCAAAGCCCATCACTTGGTCCCTGAGCGCGTATTTTTCGCGCTGACCTATGTGTTGCTGGTGTTGACCGGTTTCCGTTTGATCTGGGTCGCGGTGGTTTAGGCACCGTCGTTTGTTTCGGGCAGCGGGTCTGTTGTGATCTGAAACGCATTGCCCGCCGCCACAAGACAGGTCAGTCCACCAGCGGCCGTCACCGTGATGGTCCACGTGCCCGTCGTGTCAGAGGCGAAGACCTCGATCACTGTATTGTTGCCGAGCCCCATAGATTGCCGCCGCTCGCCATAGTTTTCCGCAAGCCGTTCAACGATGGCTGAGTGGGGCGCACAGTTGGCCCCTTGGGCTTGGGCGTGGGTTGTTGCCAGCAGCATTGCGCCGATCCCAAAGGACAAAAGATAAAAGTTCTGCATCATAGGGTCGCCTTTCATGGGTTTGAATTACGTGCTCTAGATTGCGTCACTGACCCACTAATATCGTTAACTCACCGTGACGGTGGGGTGCGCATGCTGCGCTGCGGCGCATTTGTGGTTGAATTATTTGCAAATACCTGACCATCTAAGCGCAACAATATTACGAGGAAGAATCAAATGCATGATCGCCCATATCGGTCCGCGTTATATATACCCGGTTCCAAGGAGCGTGCTTTGGACAAGGCGCGGGGCTTACCTGTTGATGTGATCTTGTTTGACCTCGAAGACGCAGTTGCCCCAGACGCCAAGGTTAGCGCGCGCGCGACATTGGCAACCGCCCTTGGGGCGGGTGGCTATGGTCCGCGCTTCACGGTCGTGCGGATGAATGCGCTGGATACTGTATGGGGTGCGGATGATGCTGTGGCGATTGCTGCGATGGATTGCGATGCGGTTTTGCTGCCCAAGGTAAACGGTCCTGCTGATCTGGATGCATTGGCAGCGTTGATCCCTGACAAACCGATCTGGGCGATGATTGAGACCCCTGCGGGTGTCTTGAACGCCGCCGCAATTGCGGCTCATCCCCGCATGGCTGGGTTTGTCTTGGGCACCAACGATCTGGCGAAGGATCTTAATTCGCGGTCCCGTGCTGCGTTGATGACGGCGTTGCAGATGTCTGTGTTGGCTGCCAAGGCTGCTGGGATTGTCGTGTTGGACGGTGTTTATAACGCGTTCAAGGACGACGATGGTTTGACCGCTGAATGTGCCGAGGGCCGCGATATGGGCTTTGACGGCAAGACGTTGATCCATCCCGCGCAGATTGCGATTTGCAATTTGGCTTTTGGCCCATCGGGCCATGAGATTGATCTGGCCAACCGCCAGATCGCTGCGTTTGATGCCGCCGAAGCAGACGGGCAGGGCGTGGCTGTTGTGGACGGTAAGATAGTTGAGAACTTGCATATCGTCACCGCAAAGGCGACTTTGGCGAAAGCCGCGGCCATCGCTGCATTGGAGGCGTAATGACACTACTTATTATTCTTGGGCTTATTCTATGGTCGGCGGTCCATTTCTGGAAACGTGTCGCGCCAGACCATCGCGCCAGTTTTGGCGACAAAGGCAAGATGGTTGTGACAATCGGGTCGGTTGTTGCCATCATTTTGATGGTCATCGGATATCGAGGATCACAGGGTACCGTGTTTTGGGATCAGACGTCTGGTATGACAGTCCTCACCAATTTGCTGATGGTGTTTGCGTTTTACCTTTTTGCCGCGTCTGGCGCAAAAACGAAGGTCACCAAATCCATTCGTCACCCGCAGCTGACCGCCGTTATGCTTTGGTCTGTCGCGCATCTGTTGGTAAATGGCGATGTGCCGAGCATCGTATTGTTTGGTGGTATATTTGTTTGGGCCGCAGCCGAGGTTGTTTTGATCAACCGCGCGACAGGACCGCGTGGTCCTTATCATGCCGTTCCTGTTAAGAAGGAAATCACCGCTGTGATAGCCACGATTGTCGTCGTCGCTGTTGTTGCTGCCATTCATACAGCCCTTGGCCATAACCCGTTTGGATAACCCGATGCTTGTTTACCGATTGATCACCGAGGACGACACGTCAAACTTTTGCCACCGCGTCACAGAGGCCATGTCAAAGGGCTGGGCGTTGCACGGCAGTCCGCAATATGCGTTTGATCAGGCCAATGGCGTGATGCGTTGTGCGCAGGCGGTCGTAAAAGAAGCTGAAGTCGAATATTCCCGCGAAATGAAGCTGGGCGCTGTCTAATGTCAAAGACGAATTCAGGCCGGTTTTTCGAGGATTACACCGTTGGTGATGTGATCACCCATGCGGTGCCGCGCACGATTAAAATGGGTGAACGCGCATTATATCACGCGTTGTATCCCGCCCGCCATGCCCTGCATTCGTCTGATATGTTTGCCCAAGCCTGCGGTCTGCCGTTTAGCCCGCTGGATGATTTGATCACGTTTCATACGGTGTTTGGTAAAACTGTGCCGGATGTGTCGTTGAATGCAGTTGCCAATCTTGGCTATGCTGAAGGCCGCTGGATTACGCCGCTTTGGGCGGGTGATACGATCACGTCAACATCCGAAGTCATTGGCGTGAAGCAAAATTCGAACGGGAAAACAGGTATTGTTTGGGTCCGTACGACGGGCCGCAATCAGCATGGCGAAGTGCTTATGGAATATGTCCGCTGGGTCATGGTCCGCCGCCGTGCTGAAGGCCCTGCGCCGACGCCCGTTATCCCCGAACTGTCCAAGGTCGTTGATCCTGCGGATCTCGTCATTCCAAAGGGGCTGGATTTCTCGAACTACGATTTTGAGTTGGCAGGAGAGCCGCACCGCTGGGGCGACTATGCCGTGGGCGAGGTGATTGACCATGTCGACGGCGTCACGATTGAAGAGGCCGAGCATATGCTGGCCACGCGCCTGTGGCAAAATACAGCCAAGGTGCATTTCGACGCGACCAACCGCGCAGATGGCAAGCGGTTGATCTATGGCGGGCATGTAATCTCATTGGCGCGTGCGCTGTCGTTCAACGGGTTGGCCAATGCGCAGATGATTGTCGCACTCAATGGTGGTGCGCACGCGAACCCCTGTTTTGCGGGTGATACGGTGCGGGCGTGGACGCAGGTCTTGGACAAAGCCGATGTTGATGCACCGGGTGTCGGTGCTGTGCGTTTGCGGTTGGTTGCAACCAAAGGCAAAGCTGGTGACTTGCGCGGTGGTGATGGTAAATATCTGCCAGAGGTCCTGTTGGATTTGGATTATTGGGCGTTGATGCCTGTTTGATACCTAGGGCGACCATGAACCGATTTATTATATTTGCGCTAACTTAACTTAGCACAACGGCACATGCCTAAGACGCCGAAGAGTACATTCGCGATAATGTGCTGGCAATTTTTTATCACGCGTTGGGTCATGCGTCGATCGACCTGCGCCAACTGCCAATTTATGGGCAGGAAGAGGATGCCGCTGATGTGGCGTCTGTCATTTTGATGCATGCGCTTTATGACGAAGAGGCAGTCCAAGCGATGGTAATCTCCACCGCAGATGCGTTTTTGGCCGAAGCCGAAAAAGGCGCAGGCGAGATCGCGTTTTACGACCCTGACACCAAAGCGATCACGATGTGCACTGAGTTAGAGGATCATCTGCGCCAGATTTATCAAAGTGGAGTAGAGTAATCTGTGATCACAAATATTTTACGTGTGATCACAAGTGTGAAAAATTGCTGGTTCGAGCGAAATATTCACTAGATTGAAAGGTGGTCGACGTGACTCTGCGGATTATATCATGCACAAAGGTGAAAACCTGCGCAGACACGAAGGAATACCAATGGCTGATGTGAACCGCGGCAATCGCCCACTTTCACCGCATTTAACGATTTACCGCCCGCAATTGACGTCGATCACGTCGATCTTTGTGCGTTTGACTGGCAACGCGTTGCTGTTCGCCGCATTGATGATCGTTTGGTGGTTCGTCGCTGCAGCGGCTGGCCCAGAAGCATTTGCAACCGCTGACGGTTTCTTGCGCAGCTGGTTTGGCGATTTGGTGTTCTTTTTATCCACTTGGGCCATTTGGTACCATATGTTTGGCGGCATTCGCCACTTGATCTGGGACATGGGGTACATGCTTGATGTCGATAAATCTGAAACTGCCGGTTTGGTTATGATCATCGCATCCGTGCTGATGACCATCTTTACCGTCGTTGTTGTATAGGGAGCATCTGACATGACATTTATGACAGATCGCAAACGCGCCGAAGGTACTGGGTCCGCGAAATCGGGCACGCTAAGCCATTGGCACATGATGATCAGCTCGGTTGGGTTGCTTTTGCTGATGCCGATTTTCATCTTTCAGTTTGGGTCCACTTTGGGTGGATCATATGAAGAGGTGGTTGCCTATTATAGCCGTCCAGTGCCTGCGACGATTGCCGCGCTGACGATGCTTGTGACGTTCTATCATTTCCGTAAGGGAGTGCAGACGTTGATCGAAGATTACGTGCATGGCTTTGCCCGCAAGGTACTGCTGATTGCGATGATTTGTTTGTCATATGGTGCTGCCGCGTTCGGTATATTCGCCGTTCTGCGCATCGCGCTTTAATAATTCCGCCGGAGAGATAACAATGGCTGCTTATGAATATGAAACCCACACCTTTGACGCGATCGTCATTGGCGCTGGTGGTGCTGGTTTGCGCGCGACACTTGGTCTGGCCGAGCAGGGTCTAAAGACCGCGTGTATCACCAAGGTTTTTCCAACCCGGTCTCACACCGTTGCGGCCCAAGGGGGCATCGCTGCATCCCTAGGTAACATGGGTCCAGATAGTTGGCAGTGGCATATGTATGACACGGTCAAAGGGTCTGATTGGCTTGGCGATACGGATGCAATGGAATATCTTGCCCGCGAAGCCCCAAAGGCGGTTTACGAGCTAGAGCATTACGGAGTTCCATTTAGCCGGACCGAAGAGGGTAAGATCTATCAGCGCCCGTTTGGCGGCCACACAACTGAATTTGGTGAAGGCCCGCCTGTGCAGCGGACTTGTGCTGCTGCTGACCGGACAGGTCATGCGATTTTGCATACGCTTTATGGCCAGTCGCTAAAGCAGAAAGCTGAATTCTATATCGAATATTTCGCCACTGATTTGATCATGTCCGAAGACGGTCAATGTCAGGGTGTTGTTGCGTGGAAGCTGGATGACGGCACCATGCACGTGTTCAACGCCAAAACTACGGTGCTTGCCACTGGTGGTTATGGCCGTGCGTATTTCAGCGCCACATCTGCCCACACCTGTACAGGTGATGGCGGTGGCATGGTCGCCCGTCAGGGTCTGCCATTGCAGGATATGGAATTTGTGCAATTCCACCCGACCGGTATTTACGGCGCTGGTTGCCTGATCACTGAAGGCGCGCGCGGCGAGGGTGGTTATTTGACCAACTCCGAAGGCGAGCGTTTCATGGAGCGGTATGCGCCCAACTATAAAGATTTGGCCCCGCGCGATTACGTATCACGCTGTATGACAATGGAAATTCGTGAAGGTCGCGGTGTTGGCACAGGTGGCGATCATATCCACCTGAACCTGAACCACTTGCCGGCCGAGGCGCTAAACTTGCGTTTGCCTGGTATTTCGGAAAGCGCGCGCATCTTTGCGGGTGTTGATGTTACCAAAGAGCCGATCCCTGTGCTGCCGACTGTCCACTATAACATGGGCGGTATTCCGACTAATTATCACGGTGAGGTTTTGAACCCCACTAAGAAAGATCCAAACGCAGTTGTTCCCGGCCTTATGGCTGTGGGCGAAGCGGGCTGTGCATCTGTGCACGGCGCAAACCGTCTTGGGTCCAATAGCTTGATTGACCTCGTTGTGTTTGGCCGTGCTGCTGCCATTCAGGCGGGGAAAACTGTTGATCGTGACAGCGCAAATCCTGTGCTGAACCAAGCATCCGTTGATGCAGCGTTTGACCGTTTCGACGGCCTGCGCCACGCGAAGGGCGATGTTGGTACTGCTGAATTGCGTTTAGAGATGCAAAAGGCGATGCAAGCTGATGCGGCCGTGTTCCGTACTGACAAGACGCTCAAAGAGGGCGTCGAAAAGATGACCTCTGTTGCGTCTAAGATGGACGGCATCAAAGTGACGGATCGGTCGATGGTCTGGAACTCTGACTTGATGGAAACACTTGAGCTGACCAACTTGATGCCAAACGCGATGGCAACGATTGTTGGCGCTGAGGCCCGTAAGGAAAGCCGCGGCGCACATGCTCACGAAGATTACGCAACCCGTGATGATGAAAATTGGCGCGTGCACACGATTGCCAAGGTTGACGGTACTAAGGTCGATTTGTCGTACCGCCCTGTTATTACCAAGGCGCTGACCACCGAAAAAGAAGGTGGCATCAATACCAAACAGTTTGCTCCTAAAGTACGGACATTCTGATGTTGGGCCGGATTTCATCTGTGGCGGCTGTTTGTGCGCTCGCGGCTTGTACGGCGCAGGGGCCAACCTTGAATGCGCAAGCCGAACAGCTGGAATTTGCGCTTCTTGAATGTAAGGCCCAACTGGGATTGCCAGGACAGACACAAACTCAAGTCACATTTGATGGCGGTGTGCCGAAGGCACGTGTGGTTCCGTTTGACCAAATTACTCCCGAAGATGCTGCGCGGATCAATGCCTGTGCAGATAGTGCAGCGTCGTTGAGCGATGGCTTACAAGTTGTGCCGATGTCGGATGCCGCTGATCTTACGCCGGCGACTGTGCCTTCGATCCAAAATATGGGTAACTGTCCACGTGGCCGTTCTGGCCTTTATGGTGGAACGTCATACTGTTTTGGTTCACTGAAGTGATGCGATTTGTGCTGCCTATATTGATGTTGGTCGGGGTCGCGTCGTGCGGTCCGGTGAACCCAGAATTGGCAGCCCAGCGTTGCGAAGAACGTGCCCGCGCGGCAATGGGGCCAACCGGTGAGGTTGCGTTTGGTGTGAACAGTAATACTGGTGGGTTTGCCCGCGCAGAGATTGGGATCAGCAGCGACTTTCTGCAAGGCCGCGATCCCACGCAGGTTTACGATTCCTGTGTCCTACAAATGACGGGTGAATTGCCGATCCGGCCACCTGTGTTAAGAGCCCGATAAGCCAAAGGGGGTGCGCCCTCAAAGGAGAGACGAGAATGGTAGAACTGACCCTTCCAAAGAACAGCCGCATGGTGACAGGCAAGACGTGGCCCAAGCCGACTGGGGCTTCTAATCTGCGCAAGGTGCAGGTTTATCGCTGGAGCCCAGATGACGATAAAAACCCAGCGCTGGACACATATTTCGTGGACATGGACAGCTGTGGCCCAATGGTTTTGGACGCGCTGATCAAGATCAAGAATGAGATTGATCCAACGCTGACGTTCCGCCGGTCATGCCGTGAAGGTATCTGTGGGTCATGTGCGATGAACATCGATGGCATTAATACGCTGGCCTGTATTTATGGCATGGACGACGTATCAGGCGATGTGAAGATTTATCCTTTGCCACACATGCCAGTCATCAAGGATCTGATCCCTGATCTGACCCATTTCTATGCCCAGCATGCAAGCGTCATGCCGTGGTTGGAAACAAAAACCAATGCCCCAGCCAAAGAGTGGAAGCAGTCCATCGAGGACCGTGAAAAGCTGGATGGTTTGTATGAATGTGTGATGTGTGCGTGTTGTTCCACATCGTGCCCATCATATTGGTGGAATGGTGATAAATACCTCGGCCCAGCAGCGTTGTTGCATGCGTACCGTTGGATTGTGGATAGCCGTGATGAAGCAACAGGTGAGCGTTTGGATGAGCTGGACGATCCGTTCAAGCTTTACCGTTGCCACACGATCATGAACTGCGCGAAGACTTGCCCTAAGGGTTTGAACCCAGCCAAGGCGATTGCATCCATTAAGAAAAAGATGGTTGAGCGCGTTATTTGATCTAGTTGATCCGCTCAGCCCAAAACGATATTGCGCCGTCCCCAAGGGGGCGGCGTTTTTGGTTTGAATCCAAAGCTCAAAGAGGGTTTGTTGATCTTATGATTGATGAACCCAAAGATGCTGACGCGCGACGCGCTGTTAAGCCCGTGATTTGTTATCCGGTGGAGACGTTGCCCGTGCCGGATTTACCGTTGTACCAAGCGGCTAGAGCCGACGCGACCTTGGTCGATGAGGTGCATGTTTCGCCCCGCGATGCGGCGGCGATTAAAGTCCCTACCGGGCACTTTTTGCGCATGCAGTCTGTGGATGGCCCGCAAGTCGGCGACCTAAACTTGTTTGCTGAAACTGATTTGTCTGAACGGTTTTATTCTGGAAAAACCCGCGCCTTGCATGGCACCCACATTACTACGGGTGACCGCATGTGGTCGTGTTTTCCGTATTTGCGTCCGATGGCCACGGTCGTGGCTGATACGCTGAATTGGTACGGTATGGACGCATTTGGTGGGTCGGTCCACGACGTCATCGGGACGCGCTGCGATCCATATACGGGGCGCTTGTTGTCAGGCGATGATTACCACCACTGCTGTCATTCAAATTTGACGCGGGCTTTGGCTGATCATACTGGTCTGTCGTTGATTGAGGCCGAGGCGCACGTGCATGACGTGATGAACCTTTTCATGTGCACGGGGTTCACCCGCGATACGGGCCAGTATTTTATGAAAGCCAGCCCTGTGCGACCTGATGATTATTTGGAATTATTCGCTGAGATTGATTTGCTTGCAGTGTTAAGCGCGTGCCCAGGTGGAGATTGCAGCACGGTCCATTCGAGCGATGCAGCCGCGTGTTATCCGTTGTTGATGCAGGTCTATGCGCCTGCTGCTGGAGCATTGGATGGTTGGGTGCGCCCGCAAGTCAATGCCTACAGCCGCACCCACGGTCGTTAGGTTGGGAAGGCTGCGGCCAGCGCAATTTCGACCATATCGCCAAAGCTGCTTTCGCGGTCTTGCGCAGGAAGCGATTCTTTCGTGATCAAGTGATCAGACACTGTTAGAACAGCCAAGGCCTTTCGATTGTGCCGGTGTGCAAGATTGTAAAGCTCGGCGGCTTCCATCTCGACGCCCAAAATACCGTGCCGGACCATTTGTTCGTTCAGGTCTGGCCGTTCGTCGTAGAACACATCTGCGGAATAGATGCCGCCGACATGGGTTGTGACGCCTTTCGCCGTGGCCGCCGCGTGCGCTGCGGATAGCAGGCCATAATCAGCGCAGGGCGCAAAGTTAAGCTCTTTGAATATGCCGCGCGATGGGGTTGATATGTTGCTCGCTGTCATCGCCAAGATTACGTCGCGAATGCCGACGTGGTCTTGCATACCGCCGCATGACCCGATCCGGATCAAGGTCTGCGCGTTGTATTCCGTGATCAGCTCATTTGCATAGATCGACAGCGATGGCATACCCATGCCGGATCCTTGGATCGTGACAGGATTGCCGCGCCATTTGCCAGTGTAGCCAAGCATGCCGCGAACCTCGTTCACAAGGCGCGCATCATCGAGAAACGTCTCGGCCGCCCATTTGGCGCGGTAAGGATCGCCGGGCATCAGAACGGTAGGTGCGATGTCGCCAGATTTTGCGCCGATGTGAATAGTCATGTGTGGAATCCTTTTGCTGGTCCCGTTAGTCTAGGGCCAAAGCAGCCCAGTGAGGAGGGGAAATGCGTCAATTGACAGCGATAGCAGCCCTTGTATTTAGTTCAACCGCAATGGCCCAAGATGCCGTGGAGCTGGTTGTGGCCAAAGAGGTTCTGACCCGCTTGCAGCCGTTGTCGTTCGAAAAACGCCGCGAATACTGTGGCTATATTGGCTATAATGCAGATGGCATTATGATCGCGACGAAACCCACGGCGGGTGATCAGGCATCATGTGGCGCTCCGTTTCCGCGCGACATGGCAGTGACCGCATCATATCACACACATGGCGATTTTGATGCGGGGTACTTTAATGAAGTCCCAAGTATCATTGATATGGAAGGCGACGCCGAGTTTTACATGAACGGCTATGTGTCTACTCCGGGTGGTCGTATGTGGTTTATTGATACACAGGTCTTAACGGCCTATCAGGTGTGTGGAATTGGGTGTTTACCCAAGGCCACAGGATTTCAAAAAGGCAAGGATGGCGATATCGCCGACGCCTATGAATACGACGCATTGCGCGAGAAACTAGGAAATTAAATGAACCATCTGATCATTGCCGCAATCGCTTTGGTCCCTGTAATTGCTACCGCACAAGAGACGTCTGAGGTGGCTTTGGTATCATCTGTATTTGCCGAATTACAGCCAATCTCATTTGCCAAGAACGTGGAATACTGAGGGTATGTTGGGTTCAGCGCGGATGGTCAGTTGATTGCGTCAAAGCCGACCCGCGGCGATGAGGGCAGCTGCTTGTCGGATGATCCACATTTTATTGAAGTGATTACAGCGTCCTATCATACTCACGGCGGTCATTCGTTGGACTACTTCAATGAAGTCCCCAGTGGGGAAGACATGGAAGGCGATGCTGACGAGGGCATCGATGGCTACGTCGCCACGCCTGGCGCTCGTCTGTGGTATATTGATAGTGTAGACATGATAGCATCCCAATTATGTGGCATCGGGTGCTTACCAGCTGATCATACGTTTGTTGTCGGTGATAACGGCCCTGTCGCAGCAAGTTATTCTTACGATGATTTGATCATCCGGCTGGAAGAATAATTATTCGGCTGCGATGTCGCGTGGGTCCACCAGTGTGATGATGTCGGCCATGATTTTGTTCAATTCAAAGTCCTTGGGTGTGTAGACAGCCGCGACGCCCATTTCGCGCAGCATTTGGGCGTCATCTTCTGGGATTATCCCGCCTGCGATGACAGGGATGTGGCTGAGATTTGCATCTTTAAGCCGCGTGATCACGTCTTTAATCAGCGGAATGTGCGAGCCCGATAGGATCGAAAGCCCGATCACATGCGCGTCGTCGTTGGCCGCGGCGCTGACGATTTCTTCGGGTGTGAGCCTGATCCCTTCATAGGCGATGTCCATGCCGCAATCGCGTGCGCGGGCTGCAATTTGTTCGGCGCCGTTGGAGTGACCGTCTAGGCCAGGTTTGCCGACAAGGAATTTCAGGCGGCGGCCAAGCGCGTGGCTGACCAGATCGACCTGTTCGCGCAATTCATCGAGCCCTTCGGTCCGGTTGGACGGGTTTTTGCTAACCCCTGTTGGGGCGCGGTATTCGCCAAATGCGGCACGGATCACGTCGGACCATTCGCCCGTTGTGACCCCTACACGTGCGCAAGCGATAGACGGGATCATGATGTTGGTGCCGTCTTTTGCCGCTTCGCGCAGTGCTGTTAGGGTTTTGTTGACCGCAGCACTGTCTCGTGCAGTTTTCCAAGCGCTGAGGCGGCCCAATTGGTCTGCTTCGGCTTTTGGATCGGCGACCATGATCGCGTCATCACCTGCGGTGAGTGGCGATGGTTCGCCCGCTTGCCATTTATTCACGCCGACGACTGTTGTTGTGCCGTCTTCGATTCCTGCGATGCGGGCCGCGTTGGATTCGACCAACCGCCCTTTCATATAAGCGATGGCCTTTACCGCGCCGCCCATACCGTCGATTTGGGCAAGCTCAGATCGCGCCCCTTCTTTTAATGCGTTCACTTTGCGGTCGATGGCTGGATTGCCGTCGAACAGGTCGTCGAATTCCAAAAGGTCGGTTTCATAGGCAAGGATTTGCTGCATTCGCAGGGACCATTGTTGGTCCCACGGGCGGGGCAAGCCGAGGGCCTCGTTCCATGCGGGCAGTTGCACGGCGCGGGCGCGGGCGTTTTTGGACAGGGTCACGGCAAGCGTTTCGAGCAAGATGCGGTAGACGTTGTTTTCGGGCTGTTGTTCGGTCAGCCCAAGCGAGTTTACTTGCACACCATAGCGAAAACGCCGGTATTTGGCATCTTCAACGCCGTAGCGGTCCGCGCAGATTTCATCCCAGAGTTCGACAAAGGCGCGCATTTTGCACAGCTCGGTCACGAAGCGAATGCCTGCGTTTACGAAAAACGAAATGCGCCCAACCATGGCTGGAAAATGTTCTGCGGGGACCTTGCCGCGCAGATCATCAAGGACGGCGGTGGCGGTGGCCAATGCAAATGCCAGCTCTTCCTCTGGCGTCGCGCCCGCCTCTTGGAGGTGGTAGCTGCAGACGTTCATCGGGTTCCATTTGGGCAGATGTTCACGTGTGTATGCGGCCACGTCGGTAATCATACGCATGGACGGTTCAGGCGGGCAGATGTAGGTGCCGCGCGACAGGTATTCTTTGATGATGTCGTTTTGCACGGTGCCTTGCAGGGTCGTGACATCGGCGCCTTGTTCTTCGGCCACGGCGATATAGAGCGACAATAACCAAGGCGCTGTCGCGTTGATCGTCATGGATGTGTTCATCTGTTCAAGCGGGATATTCGCGAACAGGGCGCGCATGTCCCCAAGGTGGCTGACGGGAACGCCGACTTTGCCGACTTCGCCCTTTGCTAAAATATGATCGCTGTCATAGCCAGTTTGGGTTGGCAGATCGAAGGCTACGGAAAGGCCAGTCTGCCCTTTGGCCAAGTTGCCCCGATAAAGCGCGTTGGAGGCGGATGCTGTGGAGTGTCCGGCGTAGGTCCGAAACAACCATGGGCGATCTTTCTGCGGGTGCGACATGGGTGGCTCCTTGAATCACTAAGCGTAATATTGTTTCGCGTATGGGGGTATTATCCGACATTATCTGGCGCTGTCAATTCGCTGCATTGCGGCATGATGGGATTTACCCCATCCACGTTCCCTGTCAGTGTCCGCAAATGATGCAAACGGTTTCCATGCCCGTCTGGGCTTTCGTCCTGATCCTGCTGTTCGCGGCGGTGACATTTGCGTCGCATTTTTTATTCCCATCTGTGCGTTGGTTTTTCCGAAAGCGTGCTGAACGTGTGATCGCCAAGCTGAACAAACGGCTGACCCGTCCGATTGAACCGTTCAAATTGGCGCGGCGTTACGACATGATCCAACGCCTGATTTATGATCCAGAGGTGACGCAGGCCGTGGCCGATTACGCCCGCGAAGAGAAGATCCCCGAGAACGTCGCGTTTGAAAAAGCCCGTCATTATGCCCGGGAGATCGTGCCGTCATTTTCAGCGACGGCCTATTTTACCGTGGGCATGCGGTTTGCCCGTTGGCTGACCCATGCGTTGTACCGCGTTCGGCTGGGGGCATTTGACCGTGATGCGTTGGAAAAGATCGATCCTGATGCGACGGTCATCTTTGTCATGAACCACCGCAGTAATATGGACTACGTGCTGGTCACACACTTGGTCAGTCGCGCTGGTACACTGTCTTATGCCGTTGGCGAATGGGCCCGCGTCTGGCCGCTGTCGTCGGTGATCAAAATGCTGGGTGCTTACTTTATTCGTCGTCGGTCGCGGGGGTCTTTGTATCGCCGTGTACTGTCCCGTTATGTGCAGCTGGCAACTGAGGGCGGCGTGACCCAAGCCATGTTTCCAGAAGGCGGTTTGAGCCTGACAGGGCAGGTGGGTGAGGCCAAACTGGGGTTGCTGAGCTATATCGTAACGAACACGCCCAAGAACGGCCGCGATGTCATTTTTGTGCCTGTCGGCCTGAACTATGATCAGGTCTTAGAGGATCGGTTTTTGATCAATGCGGGCAAGGCAGGCAACCGTCGTTTCCGACCAAGCGCCTGGACGGTTGTGCGCAGTTGTGCCGTTTATGCGTGGTGGCGTCTGCGCGGTAAGTTCCGTGGTTTTGGTACAGCGTCTGTTGGGTTTGGCGCACCGCTTGAGTTGTCGAGCATACCTGTGGGTGAAGGCCGTACAGAGGCCGTCGCAAAAGAGCTGATGGCGCGGATCAAAAAGGTGGTGCCAGTTTTGGCTGTCCCTTTGGTTGCGCGTGCTTTGGTGCAGCAACCTGATACAAACCGTGCGGCGCTGATTGGGGCCATATCTGTCATGCTTGATGACCTGCGCCGCCGGAACATGCCATTGCCACGCCGAGAGATTGGCGCAATGGTCGACGATACGTTAAGCCGTTTTGCGTTGCGCAAGTTGGTCACCCTGTCTGGTCAGCATGTTGTGGTGCCCACCGATCAGGCCGAGGTCATCGCCTATTATGCGGATACGATTTCCCATCACTTTGATACCTAATTGCGCTGGATGATTCTGTTGGCAGGATTACGCTTGCGGAGCGTTGGGGTGATTGTGCTGTGTTGTGATTGATTTTTCTGCAGTGCAGAAGACATAAAATTACAATATGCGCTACATATGGGTTGCATTGTTGCTTTGTCGATTTTAAACCTAGTTGAAAGCGCCGATTCTGCGGTGCGGCAATTTTGGTAATTTGAACGATGGAGACGGACATGGCGCTTGATCAGGACACGGCAAAAATGGCCTCTGGCAAAGATCTTTATGAAGTGGGTGAAATGCCCCCAATTGGTCACGTCCCAGAGCAGATGTATGCGTGGACGATCCGTCGTGAACGTCATGGCGAACCTGAAAAGGCGTTTGAAGTCGAAGTCGTTGAAGTGACCAAGCCTGACAGCCACGAAGTCCTAGTAATGGTGATGGCCGCTGGTGTGAATTATAACGGTGTCTGGGCCGGTCTTGGCATTCCGATTAGTCCCTTTGATGTCCACAAGGCCGATTTCCACATTGCTGGGTCTGATGCGTCTGGAATCGTTTGGGCGGTTGGTGACAAAGTGAAGCGCTGGAAGGTCGGCGACGAGGTGGTCATCCATTGCAACCAAGATGATGGCGACGACGAGGAATGTAACGGTGGCGATCCGATGTTTTCTGAAAGCCAGCGCATCTGGGGGTATGAGACGCCTGATGGATCGTTTGCGCAATTCACATGCGTTCAATCACAGCAATTGATGCCCCGTCCACAGCACCTGACTTGGGAGGAAAGCGCTTGTTATACGCTGACCCTCGCCACTGCGTACCGAATGTTGTTTGGGCATCACCCGCACGAGCTGAAGCCGGGTCAGAACGTTCTGGTTTGGGGCGCCTCTGGTGGTTTGGGGTCTTATGCGATCCAGTTGATTAACACTGCGGGGGCAAATGCTATCGGTGTAATTTCTGACGAGGATAAGCGCGAGTTTGTGATGTCGCTGGGCGCTAAGGGAGTGATTAACCGCAAGGATTTCAATTGTTGGGGGCAGATGCCTACCGTGAACACACCTGAGTACAAGGAGTGGTTCACGGAGACCCGCAAGTTCGGCAAGGCGATTTGGGAGATTACCGGCAAGGGTAACAACGTCGATATGGTGTTTGAACATCCCGGCGAGGCGACGTTCCCAGTGTCCACATTCGTGTGTAAGCGCGGTGGCATGGTTGTTATTTGTGCAGGCACGACGGGTTATAATCTGACGTTTGACGTGCGCTATATGTGGATGCACCAAAAGCGTCTGCAGGGCAGCCATTTTGCCAACCTTAAACAGGCATCTTCTGCTAACAAATTGATGGTCGAGCGCCGCCTTGATCCGTGCATGTCAGAAGTGTTCACATGGGCCGATATTCCGGCTGCACATACCAAGATGCGCCGCAACGAACACAAGCCCGGAAACATGGCTGTGTTGGTGCAATCACCCAAGGTCGGATTGCGGACATTTGAAGACGCACAGGTCGAATCGCAAGGTTAACCAAACTGCGAACGGATCGGAAACATGACCAGCGCGCCATTCGATATGGCTGCGCTGGTTTTCTTTATCAAATCTAATGGTTTCATGGCTTTCATTTGCAATACCCCACCATTTATGGGGGGGTAAACGGGCGAGTATTTCGTTAACTAAATTGATGCTATTATGGGTTGTTAACGTTTCATTAACGAAACCATTGGAGGTTGATTATGGGAAACGAATGGATCATCGACGTGCTCGCTGACCTGCGCAGTTTCGCTCATAAGAATGAACTGCCGTTGCTGGCTGCTCAATTAAATGATGCGACCCTTGTTGCACAAGTCGAGATTAGCCAGATGACCGTAGGTGCGCCGATGCCGGTGCGAGGAGATTCTGCTGAAAACCGATCAATTTTTGTCCAAACTGGAGCAGGCAGACGCACTTGACCAGATACAAGGTCTGATCGTCGGACTGCGCGATACGTTAAAGATTGATCATGTTGTTTATCATTGGGTCAGTGCGGACGGCGAACAATACGGGTTCGGCACTTACGACCCAAAATGGGTGCAGCATTATGTTGATCAGGATTATTTGCGGATTGATCCCGTAATCTTGGGCAGCTTTAAACGATTTCACCCTGTTGATTGGAAACGGCTGGATTGGTCATCACGTGCAGCCCGTGCATTTCGCAAAGATGCGATTGCTTTCGGGATTGGCAATCAGGGTTTTTCTATTCCAATCCGTGGACCGAACGGCCAGCTTGCATTGTTCACTGTGTCACACACCACAGATGACGATGCTTGGGCCAAATTTACGTTGGCAGAACAGCGTGATCTTATCCTTGTTGCGCATTTTCTAAATCAAAAGGCGTTAGAGCTGGAAAAAGGCCGTGCGCCGGAACGTATTCGTGCGTTATCGCCGCGTGAAACTGACGCGCTGACATTTTTGGCGATGGGATATAACCGTAGCCATGTCGCTGAGATGCTATCGATTTCTGAACATACGTTGCGGGCATATATTGAAAGTGCGCGTTTCAAGCTGGGTGCGTTGAATACAACCCATGCTGTGGCGCGTGCGCTGTCAGAAGGACTTATCGTGATTGGTGGCGCCGCCCGTGCAGCTGCTGGCACTTGGCCCGGACGCGAAGATCCGCGCGCAGCAGCCCGTTAACAAATTCTTTTTCCGACCGCGCGGTACGGTCATATTTCCTTTCATGAACCAAACGATCCTTAAGGCTGGCTTAACCAGTCCGAAAGGAACATTGATGTTGCGGTATTTGAGTGTTGCTGAATTGGCAGCGTATCCTACCTTACGCGATACTATGCACCGGGATCGTGCGGCCCAGTTTCGAGATCGGCTAAAGTGGGACGTGACCGTTGATGGTGATGGGTTTGAGCGGGATGAATATGATGAAATGAATCCGCTTTATGTGATTTGGGAACTGCCAGACGGCCGTCATGGCGGATCAATGCGATTCTTGCCGACGTCTGGGCGCACGATGGTTCACGACCATTTTTCTGCTCTTTTGAATGGCGCTGATATCCGGTCTGATCAGATTTGGGAGTGTACCCGATTTTGCATTGCGCAAGGCGCAGGTGCACATGTGGCTGGCGTCTTGATGCTGGCGGGCGGAGAGTTAATGCGGGCCTTTGATCTGACGCATCTACTGGGCGTGTTTGATGCCCGCATGGTCCGTATTTATAACATGATAGGTGCCGCTCCAGTTGTTTTGGGCAGTAGCGGCGTGGGCCGAGACAAAATTTCTGTGGGCTTGTGGGCATATCGCGGCCGTGACCGCGCCGCTGTGTTGCGCCGAGCGGGCGTGTCGGCTGTCGTGTCCGAATATTGGTTCGAGCGGTCATTTGGGCATAAGGTAAAACGCAGCGCTGCCGCTTAACTGCTGGCAGGCCACGAATTGCGCGGATACTGTGCGGACATGAGCACCACCGACCTTACATTTTCCGAAGATCAGGCCGAAGCATGGGATAGCGTCGCTGCTGCCCTGCGCTTGTCCGGTGTTGATCTAGACGACAGCTTGCTGATGCCGCCGCAGACAGACACGTCATCTGTGATGGCCGTGATTGGTAAGGCTGGGTCGGGTAAAACGATGTTATTGGCACGCCTTTACAAAGCCTTGGAAGAGGCGGGTGTCGATATCATTTCGGGCGATTGGGAAGGTAAGAAACGCAAGGACCGCCGAACCTTGGCTATTCTTGCACCCACCAACAAAGCCGCGTCAGTTTTACGTAACCACGGTGTGCCAGCCACAACAATTCACCGTATTTTGTACACGCCAGTCTATGATCCTGAATACGAAAAAGTTGCCGAATGGTTAGCTGGCCAAGGTGAGCGCCCCGATATTGAAGGGCTGACTGATATCGCACTCGACCGCGCATTTTCGTCGTTTCAAACGCATAAATCCGTCCCTGCGGCACTGGCGGCTGCGGGTTTGCGCGGGTCCGATTTCATCACCGGCTGGAAGCGCCGTGAAGAACCGATGGATATCGGGTTTGTCGACGAAAGTTCCATGTTGGACGCTAAACAGTTTGCGGATCTGCAAGAGATTTTTCCGACGCTTGTGTTGTTCGGAGATCCCGCTCAGTTGCCGCCAGTACAAACGTCGGGCGGAATGGTGTTCGAGACAATGCCACCCGAACGCGTGCAAACATTAAGCCGTGTGCACCGCCAAGATGCTGGTAGCCCAATCCTTGATCTCGCCCATGCATTGGCTGATCCGATGATCGATTTCTATGCGTTTGAAAAACTGGTAGCAGAGGCTGCCGCGGTTGATGAACGTGTTGTGATGGCCCAGCGGGTCGAAGCCGATTTGATGGCCCGTAGCCCTGTTTTGGTTTGGCGCAATGCAACGCGTATCCGTTTGATCCATGCGTTCCGTGCTGCCTTTGATGCCCCTACCGATGAATTGTTGGCGGGCGAGCCGTTGATCTGTGACGGTATTGAATTGCCGATGAAGCACCGTAAAAAGCGGCTAGACCTAGAAGCGCGCGGCCTGATCAAAGGCGCGCAAGTCATATACCTTGGACCTGGCCGCAAACCTGGTTTTAGCCGCTTGCATGTCATGGGCGCCGAGGATCCGCAGGTCAGTGCCGCATCCATTGTGAAGATCGAACAAGAAGGTGACGCCGAGCCGTTCATTCCGTTTGCTGCCAAGATGGGTGCCACGTTTTTGCATGGTGCCGCCGTCACGATCCACAAGGCGCAAGGCAGTCAGTGGGATACCGTGCAGGTATTTGCCCCCGATATTGAGATTGCCGCCAAGATGGGCCGTGTTGAAGCTGGACAGCCGTTGTGGAAACGTCTGGCTTATGTCGCGATTACGCGGGCAGAGACACAGCTACGTTGGGTTGTACGCAACCGTTTGGCGCGCCCAAGCACGCCGCTTTCCGTGGATGATTTGCATGTCGCCCCAGTCGCGCTCGAATTGACCTCGCAAGAAGACGACTAGCGGCGGAAAAGGCTAAACACTGCCGACGCACCCCAACCTGCTGCAATGGCGATCGCCAGCGACATCAAGCCATACAGAAATGCGTTTTCGTGGGCGAGGTTATAAAGCCAGCGTTCCATTCCGACCTTTTTCACAGGGATAGTCGTCACGTATTCGTCGACCACATTGCCGTCGCGGGTGAGGAAAATTTTAGCCAAATAAAACCCTTCAGTCAGGTTCGCAGGCATCTGGATACGGGTTTGGAACAGGGTGTCGCGTGAAATCGCAACTGCCCCTTCAAGCCGCTGATATTGATCGTTGCCTGCCCGAATACGCATCAGTGCGCGCGCAAAGGCTTGGCTATCCAGCACATTGGTACCGACCTCACGGACGACTTGCGGAATAGTGATCCTGTGGATCAGATCCTCGGATGGGCGAAGCACCTTAGACAAGTCAGCAGACGAAGCGACGGCATAAAATGACGGCGCAGCTGCAATTTCCACATCATCGACATTGACCCAAATGCCGAAGCGCCGTTCTTTGCGCCGCACGGTCACGGGTGTTTCGGGGCCCGCCACGGTGACGATAATACCAAGGTTGCCTTCAGGGACAGGCGCGTCACGCCGGATCGCACCAAACAAAAGGATCTCGGACCCAACAAAGGTCGCGGTGATATCGATTTCGTTCTGGCTTAGGCCAAGGATGATTTCTTCTTCGGCCTGCGCGGGCAAGGCCAAAAGCAACATGAGGGACATAAGACGCAGCATTAGTGACCTCCCTCGCCAAGTGAATAAAGCTCAATCGGTTGGATCAACAGGTCTAGACCGAGTTTGAAGCAGACTGCCAACACCATGACCGCAAGCCAGATGCGCAGTTGTTCCGCCTTCATCTTAACGCCAATGCGCGTGCCGATCTGCGCGCCAATGACGCCCCCGATCAGCAGCAGAACTGCCAATACGATATCAACCGTAAAGTTTGTCGTCGCGTGCAACATTGTGGTGAATGCGGTGACAAAGATGATCTGGAACAGGGATGTGCCCACGACAACTTTGGTTGGCATACCCAGCAGATAGATCATCGCAGGAACCATGATGAACCCGCCGCCGACGCCCATGATCGCGGCCAAGATGCCTACAAGCACGCCCACGATCAGTGGTGGAATGACGGATATATACAGGCCTGAAACCCGGAACTTCATCTTAAATGGAAGGTTGTGCAACCACGTGTGCTTGCGCCGTTCTATACGACCGCCGGATTTTTTGGATTTGCGGATCGCGTTCCAGCTTTCGATGAACATCAGCGCGCCGATGATCCCAAGGAACACAACGTAGCAAAGCTTGACCAGCAAATCGACTTGGCCAAGTGACCGCAGGTAGTTGAAGACAATGACCCCAAGGGCCGCCCCGGCAAGTCCACCAATCAACAAGACTGTGCCCATGCGCAGATCGACGGTTTTCCGTTTCAGGTGCGCAAGTACACCCGAAAAAGACGATGCAACGATCTGGTTTGCCTCAGTCGCCACAGCCACCGCAGGTGGGATGCCTATAAAGAACAACAGCGGTGTCATCAGGAAACCGCCGCCCACACCGAACATGCCGGACAAAATGCCCACGATTCCGCCTAATCCAAGTAAAAGGAATGCGTTCACCGAAATTTCGGCGATAGGAAGATAAATCTGCATGAGCTGTCCCGGCAAGGTGTGTATGGCCGCTTGTTTGCACCAAAAACCTTTCGTAGCGGCATGTCAAACCCAATGGGGCAAAAAATGCTGCAAACGCAGCATTTCCCACCCCTTTGGACCTAACAGCTATATTTATTGGTCTTAGCGTTCCTTGACGTAGGGCTGTCCACCGGCGCGTGGTGGTATGGCCTTGCCTACAAAGCCTGCAAGAATGATCACAGTCAGGATATATGGCAGCACATCAAGCAATTGCGCGTTCACCTTAAAGCCAAACACGGTTTGGATGACATCGGGGCGTAGCGCAAAGGCTTGCAAAAACCCGAACAGCAAGCAGGCATAAAGCGCATACCATGGCCGCCATTTAGCAAAGATAAGTGCCGCGAGCGCGATGTAGCCTCGTCCTGCGCTCATGTCCTTGACGAAGCCAGCTTGAAGCGCTGTCGCCAAATAGGCACCGGCGATCCCGCACAAAACGCCGCAGATCAACACGGCCATGTACCGGAGCCAGACAACCGAGATACCAGCAGTATCGACCGCGGCAGGGTTTTCACCCACGGCCCGTAGGCGCAGGCCAAACCGTGTCCGGTACAGCACCCACCATGTCAGGGGTACGAACAGCAGCGCGATATAGACCAACGCGGTATGGCCCGAGATGAGTTCATAGTAAATCGGCCCTAAAACGGGAACGTCGCGGAGCGCCTCTGCAAAAGGCAGAGTGATTGGTTCAAACCGTGCGGCCCCTGCCAATTGCGGTGTCCGTCCGCCTTGGCCAAACCAGCTTTGCGCGACAACGACAGTCAGGCCCGCAGCCAAAAAGTTTATCGCCACGCCAGAAATCAATTGGTTCCCACGGAACGTGATCGATGCCAGTCCGTGAATGCCCGATAATAGCAGCGATGCGAAGATACCTGCGCCGAGACCGATCCAAGCAGACCCTGACGTATAGGCCACAGCGGCAGACAGGAACGCGGCTGCGAGCATCTTACCCTCAAGCCCGATATCGAAAATACCGGCCCGTTCAGAGAAAAGACCTGCAAGGCATGCCAGCAACAAAGGTGTGGCAAGGCGGACTGTGCTGTCGAGCACCTGAAGAATGGTTAAAAGATCCATTATGCTGCCTTCCGTTTGCGGCGTTGCAAGGCAAGGAACATGCGCTCCAACGGTGCCCTAACCATGTCATCAAGCGCGCCTGTGAACAGGATCACGAGAGCCTGAATGACCACGATCATTTCGCGCGGAATTTTTGTCCATAATGCCAATTCTGCGCCGCCTTGATACAAAAACCCGAAAAGTAATGCCGCAAGGAACACGCCAAACGGATGGCTGCGCCCCATAAGTGCGACGGCGATACCGATGAAGCCTGCGCCCTCAACTGCGCTTAGAACCAGCCGTTCGGCCTCGCCTTGTACGTTGTTGATTGCCATCATGCCAGCAAGCCCACCCGAAATCATCATAGAGATCATGATGATTTTTGTAGGACTAATGCCTGCATATTTTGCCGCCGATTCTGAATGCCCAAAAGCACGGATTTCATAGCCAAGCTTGGTTTTCCAGATCAGCGCCCAGACGGCTACGCAGGCCAAAATTGCCACAAAGAACGATACGTTTGCAGGTGCGCCGCGGAATAGCGCCGTTTCCCCAAAGCTGAACATGTCTTGGAACGAAGGGAGGTGGGTTGCCTCAGGGAATTTGCCCGTTGCTGGTTCCATCGACCCTTTTGGTTTTAGTGCACCAATTAGCAAGTAGTTAAGCAAGGCTGCGGCGATAAAGTTGAACATGATCGTCGTTATCACGATGTGGCTGCCGCGTTTTGCCTGCAAGAACGCAGGGATCGCAGCCCATGCAGCGCCGAACGTTGCCGCAGCGATGATGCCACCAAGCAATGCCAATGACCAATGTGGCCAAGGGACGTAGAGGCAGACCAACGCGACGCCTAAACCGCCGACCATTGCCTGACCTTCGCCACCAATGTTGAACATACGGGCGTGAAACGCGACTGAAACAGCCAGTCCTGTGAAGATAAAGTTGGTGGCGTAATATAGCGTGTAGCCCCAACCGTAAGTCGACCCAAGCGCGCCTTTGATCATCAGGTTCAACGCCTCAACGGGGCTTTCACCAATAGCTAAGATCACCAGCGCAGATAGGGTTGCCGCCAGAATCAAACTGATCAGCGGAATAAGGACCACATCGGCCCATTTTGGCATCGCATCCATTACGCTGCATCCTCTTTGGTCATGCCGGCCATCATCATGCCCAGTTCATTTTCGTCAGTGTCTTGTGGCATCCGTTCACCCATCATGCGGCCGTCGAACATCACGGCGATGCGGTCGGACAGGGCCAAAATTTCTTCCAGTTCGACGGAGACAAGCAAGATTGCTTTGCCTTGATCGCGCAGGGCTACAATTTGCTGGTGGATAAATTCAATCGCGCCAATGTCCACACCGCGTGTCGGTTGCCCGATCAGCAGCAGGTCCGGGTTGCGTTCAATTTCACGGGCCAGAACGATTTTCTGTTGGTTGCCGCCGGAAAATGATTTGGCTGCAAGGCGTGGGTCGGGAGGACGCACGTCGAACCGTTCCATTTTCTCAACCGTGTCGGCCTTTATTGCAGCATTGTCCATGAACATGCCGCGCTGGTATTTAGGATCATGGTGATAGCCAAAGGCGACGTTTTCCCATGCGTGATAGTCCATGATCAAGCCTTCGCGCTGGCGATCTTCGGGAACGTGGGCAATGCCGCGTTCGCGGCGTGACCGACCGTCAGATTTTGCGCCTGTTAGGTCAATTTTTTGGCCGTTCACAATGATTATACCGGAGCCTTTTTCATAGCCACCAAGCACCTCGAGCAATTCGGATTGGCCGTTGCCCGACACACCCGCGATCCCAAGGATTTCACCTGCTTTGACGTTAAAGCTGACGTCTTTGACGCGGTGCACGCCCTTTTCATCGGTCACATTCAGGTTCTGCACATCAAGAATAATCTTGCCCACTGTTGCGGGGGCTTTTTCGACTTGCAGCGAAACCTTGCGACCAACCATCAGTTCAGCCAGTTCTTGCGGGCTTGTTTCTGACGTTTTCACAGTCGCGGTCATTTCGCCGCGCCGCATGACGCTGACGGTGTCAGTGGCATCCATAATTTCACGCAGTTTATGCGTGATCAGGATAATCGTCTTACCCTCGCGTTTAAGATTTCCAAGAATGCGGAAAAGGTGATCTGCTTCGGCCGGTGTCAGCACGCCAGTCGGCTCATCGAGGATCAGGATGTCAGCGCGGCGGTACAGCGCCTTGAGGATTTCAACACGCTGCTGCATGCCCACGCCGATGTCTTCGACAATTGCGTCAGGGTCCACGTTCAGCTCGTATTCATTAGCCAGCGCTTTTAGCTCGCGACGGGCACGGGCGAGCGATGGGCGCAAAAGCCCGCTGTCTTCCGCGCCCAGTACGACGTTTTCAAGAACAGTGAAGTTTTCAACCAGTTTGAAATGTTGAAACACCATGCCGATGCCCGCCGCAATGGCGGCTTGGCTGTCAGGGATGGCAGTTTTCTGACCGGAGATGAATATTTCACCAGCGTCGGCTTTATAAAACCCGTAAAGAATCGACATTAACGTCGACTTGCCCGCGCCATTTTCGCCGATAATCCCGTGTATCGTGCCAGGCATCACACGAATTGAGATGTCTTTGTTGGCTTGGACTGGCCCAAAGGATTTAGAAATACCCTTGAGTTCAATGGCGGGGGCAGTTGTCATTAGTTATCTCCTAAGCCTACAAAACCAGATAGGACGGCAATTTTGCCGGCATCATCCAGTTCGGCAAAATATGTGCCTTTTTGCATCCATTCGCCGTTCATGCCGAAGCCGACGATAGCGCGGGTGTACCCGTTGTGCGTGTCGGTTTTGATCACGCCAGCCATCATGCCGCCTGCGTTTGCAGTGAATTGGGAAACGTAGCCAGCCAGATCGTCGATGGTCGTCAGGCGGCCTTGGGATCTTGGGTCAGAATAGATAAATTCAGGAGCCATTGCGGCTGCAATTGTGTCGCGCTGCGCGGATGCGTCTGCGTTCGCCCATGCGCCGAAGAAATCAGCCAATGTATCTGTCATGTCCGTCTCCCTTATAAATGAAATGGGCCGCGCCGTCGCCAGCGCGGCCCAAAAAGGTAACCAATCAGGTCGACTTAGAAGTCAAGCGCTGGGCAGGTTTCATCAGAGTTGTAGTTGTGAACCATAATGTCGCCCGCAACGATTGACGCCTGAGCGGCCTCAACTACGGCTGTCATTTCAGCTGTGATCAGGTCTGCATTGTTTTCATCAACTGCAAAGCCCACACCACCGTTGGACAGATCCATTACGTTAAACCCAGCTTCAAGCTCTGATCCGGCGACCATCGCGTCATAAACAGCGTTATCAACGCGCTTAAGCATGGATGTCAGAACCTGTCCTGGGTGCAGGTAGTTCTGGTTGCTGTCGACCCCGATGGACAAGATGTTTTCATCAGCTGCGGTTTGCAAAACGCCAACGCCTGTGCCGCCAGCGGCTGCATAAACAACATCAGCGCCTTGGGATTTCTGGGCTTTGGTCAGCTCGGACCCTTTTACCGGGTCATTCCAAGCAGCAGGTGTCGTGCCTGTCATGTTTGAAATCACGGTTGCGTCCGCGTTCACTGCTTTTACGCCTTGGGCGTAGCCACATGCAAAGTTGCGGATCAACGGGATGTCCATGCCGCCGATGAAACCAACGGTGCCTGTTTCAGACGCCATCGCTGCAAGCATACCAACAAGGTAAGAACCCTGCTCTTCTGCGAATACGATGGACCGGACGTTTGGCGCATCTACAACCATGTCAATGATCTGGAATTTTGTGTCTGGATAATCGCCAGCAACTTCTTCCAGTGCTGTTGCGAATGCAAAGCCAGCCATCACAATTGGGTTGTTGCCGTTTTCAGCAAAGCGGCGCAAAGCCTGCTCGCGCTGTGCATCGGACTGCAGTTCAACTTCATCGAAGGAACCGCCAGTTTCTTCGGCCCAACGCTGTGCGCCGGTGAATGCGGATTCGTTAAAGGATTTGTCGAACTTGCCGCCAAGGTCAAAGATAAGTGCAGGATCTGCAAATGCAGTGCCTGCAGTAAGGGCCAAAGCAGCGGTTGCGCTGAACATTTTGGTCATGAGGGTCATTGTTGGTCTCCCAGAGCGTTGATTGAGGGAGGGGTCAAATGACCTTCCCCCCGAAAAGCCGAGCCGGTCTATGCCGGTCCATCACAAGATAAGGCCTTGTCAGGCACCAAAGATCAACCGTTTTTTCCTAATGCCCACATCTGATTTTACCTTTTGGTCAAGAAAAGAGGTGTGCACAACTTTCGGGCAGAACTAAAATGTCAGCCGGAGGACGTCTGCACCAAGCTTATCGTCATTTGTAGTTTCATAGTATCGAGGTCGGTATCCAACAGATAAAAAACCTTCTTTGTAATACAAAGACTTAGCAGCATCATTGTTTTCTGCGACTTCAAGGAAAACAGTCGCCACACCCTGCGCGCGCGCCTGCATTAAAAATGCAACCAGCTGCGCTTGGGCATACCCTTGACGTCGATGGTCAGGGTGGGTCGCGACTGTCAGCACTTCTGCCTCGTCCCCAATGCCCCGTCCAAGGATGAATGACTTGGCGTCACCACACAGAATCATACCCTGTTGCCCCAGCAGGTTTGCAAATTCGGTTTCCGACCAAGGACGGGTTTGTGTAAAAGCCGCCGCGTGGGTCTGGGCCAGTGCTGCAGGTGTCATGGCAGGATCGTTGGCGGGGCATCTCGCGGCGAGGCTGCATCTGCGGCGCGCACGTAAAGTGGGGCGGGTGCATCTGTGGTGCCTGCGTTGAATTTGTCTGTTGCGATCCGGACAAGTGTTTGTGGAATTTCTGCTATGCTTTGGTCATGGAAGGCAGGATGTTCACTTTGTTGGTGAAGCGAAAGCAGCGCACAAAGATCGCCAGCGTTGTCACCGATAATCTTTGTCGCACCTGCTAGTCGAAAGCCGTCAATCCCTTCCGCAGAGACCGTCAGGTGTATCGGCCCCGCGTTGGGTTTTCCGCCTTCGAACTGTTGTACGTAATTCGTTTCGCGGGGGGCAGGCAGGCTGACCCACTGACAGCTGTGATCGCTTGTAGAATGCGCGCCGCGCAAAAGCTCGAAGCTTGAAATACCGATTGCGGGAATACCAAGGCCAAGTGCCAAGCCGCGTGCAGCGGATACACCGATACGGATGCCTGTAAAGTTACCGGGCCCGATCCCGACAGCGATGGCGTCAAGGTCGGCCCAACCAAAACCTTCTTTGTCAAGCAGCTCCTGTAACAGCGGCATCAGCCGTTCAGCTTGGCCTTTGGCCATATCTTCTTGGACATACGCAACAGTATCGTCGCCCCATCTCAGCGCGGCGGCGCAGTGATGGCCCGACGTGTCAAAGCCAAGGATCACAGGATGGGTCATGGTTTATGCCGCGACGGGGCGGACTTCGACGACTTCTGGAATATAGTGGCGCAGCAAGTTCTCGATGCCCATTTTCAGGGTGAGCGTGGACGATGGGCAGCCAGCGCAAGCGCCTTGCATGTGCAGATAAACAATGCCGCGGTCAAAGCCGTGGAATGTGATATCGCCACCGTCTTGGGCCACCGCAGGGCGAACCCGCGTATCAAGCAATTCTTTGATCTGATCCACAATCGCGCCGTCTTCACCAGTATGCTCGGCATGGCCGGACGCAGGTGAGTGGTTCTCTGCAATCACGGGCTGACCGGACTGGAAATGTTCCATAATCGCGCCGAGGATAGCTGGCTTGATATGATCCCAGTCGGTGTCTTCGCTTTTGGTTACAGTTACAAAATCGGTTCCAAAAAATACACCCGTGACGCCGCCAACTGCAAAAATGCGTGCGGCCAGTGGGGAATGTGCGCCTGCCTCTGGTGTCGGAAAATCCGCAGTGCCCATGTCCAGAACGTTCTGGCCGGGCAGGAATTTCAGTGTCGCAGGGTTTGGCGTGGATTCGGTTTGGATGAACATGGGGACAGCCTTTCGTTTACCAATCAGATATGCGCCCGCAGGGGCGTTTCGTCAAGGTTTGGAACGATTCTAACTTAGGTAATGGCTTCAAGCCGCTCTTTTGACAGGTCCCCAGGTACGATTGTGATCGGTACGGGCAAGCTGCCCGATTGCCGTGACAGGGCAGTCACAAGCGGGCCGGGACCTTTGTTGTCGGTGCCTGCACCAAGAACGAGAACCCCAATTTCGGTGTCTTCTTTGATCTGGGCCATAATCTCGGTCAGGGGTTCACCTTCGCGGATGACCAGTTCTGGGTCGATATCTTGCTTATCACGCATCCACTTTGCGAACACTTCAAAGTGGACCTCGATCCGCTCGCGAGCTTCTGCGCGCATCAATTCACCGACGCCGATCCAGTGGTTGAACTCTTCAGGCTCAATGACCGACAAAACAGCAACGCCGCCACCCGAATGGGCCGCACGCATCGCCGCAAAACGCATCGCATTTAGGCATTCACGGCTGTCATCCAGCACGACAAGAAACTTGCGCATGATCTATCCCTCAGGTGGTTCGGCGTTAAGTGTGGCCCAAGGCGCGCGGACTGGCAACTGTTAGCTGCGCAGCATGCCAACGATGTCATAGGTTTTACGCAGGACCGGTTCCGCGATTTCGCGGGCACGTGCGGCACCATCGCCTAAGATGCGGTCAATCTCGGCAGGATCGTCCATAAAGCGGGCCATTTCAGTCGAAATAGGCGCCAATTTGGACACTGCTAGATCTGCTAGCGCGGGCTTAAAACGGCCCCACTGTGCGCCTGCGTATTCTGTCATCACATCTGCTGGCGTTGTGTCGTTTAGGGCCGCATAGATTTCGACCAGATTGCGTGCTTCTGGACGGTCAGCCAATCCTTCAACGGTTTCCGGCAGCGGTTCCGGATCAGTCTTAGCCTTTTTGAATTTTTTGGCGATTTTATCCGCATCGTCGGTCATGTTGATGCGTTCCATGTCGCTTTCGCCAGACTTGGACATCTTTTTGGTCCCGTCACGCAGGTTCATAACGCGGGTCGCTGGGCCATCAATCACAGGGGTCGTTGCTGGAAAAAAGTCAACTTTATAGTCGTGGTTAAACTTAGCCGCGATATCGCGGGTCAACTCCACGTGCTGTTTCTGGTCTTCGCCCACGGGCACATGCGTCGCGTGATATAGCAGAATGTCAGCGGCCATCAGCGCCGGATAGGCATATAGCCCAAGCGATTGTTTCTCGGCGTTTGACCCAGCCTTATCCTTAAACTGTGTCATCCGGTTCATCCAACCGACCCGTGCGACGCAATTGAAGATCCAGCCTAATTCCGCATGAGCAGACACTTGGGATTGGTTGAACAGAATGGATTTGGCCGGATCAAGACCAGCGGCCAAATATCCAGCGGCCACTTCGCGTGTGGCATTCGCAAGCTCTGCTGGATCCTGCCAAACGGTGATCGCGTGCATGTCCACCACGCAATAGACAGTTTCCATTTGCCCTTGCATGCCGACAAACCGTTTGATCGCGCCAAGATAGTTGCCAAGCTGCAAGCCACCAGAGGGTTTGATCCCTGAAAAAACGCGCGGTGTGAATGTGGTATCTGTCATGGGATCGGTCCGGTCTGGATTTATGTGGCTGTTGCGCATACCCATGCCAGACCGACCCCAGAATTTCAACAGCCCCGATAGGTATACCCCATGGACAATGAACCCGCCGTTAACCCGATCCCGCCTGTCGTGATCGTGCTGTGCCTGATCGTGGTCTTGGTGGAACTGGTTTTGTCTGCCGCAGCTGCGGGTATGATCGGTGGTCCGCAAGGTATTGGGTGGCGATTGAATGCCATGCAGGATTACGGGTTTTCACCTGTCGTTTTGGATCGCGTAATCAGCGTCGGGGACTACAGCCTTGATCTGATGAAGCGCTTTGTAACTTACGGTTTTGTTCATGCCAGTTTCACGCAAGCATTGTTTGCCGCCGCCCTTTTGTTGGCGTTGGGCAAATTTGTAGGGGACGTATTTAGCGGGGGTGCTGTTTTGTTGGTGGTCTTTGGGTCAATGATCTTTGGCGCGGTTGTCTTTGGTGTGATCGCAGAAGGCACCACACCGCTTTTGGGGATATACCCAGCGGTTTACGGTCTGATCGGGGCATATACATATTTAATCTGGCTGCGCCTTGGGGCATCGGGTCAAAATCAGCTTAAGGCGTTTCAGTTGATTGGGTTTCTGCTTGGCCTGCAGTTAGTGTTTGGCCTGCTGTTTGGGTCCAGCCCCGTTTGGATCGCTGAACTGGCTGGTTTCGTGTTCGGATTTACTGTGTCGACGGTCGCCGCACCTGGTGGTTGGGCCGCTTTGGTCACGAAACTGCGTGAACGGTCCTAGCGGCGCACCGCATTGCGGAACTCACCTAAACGAAATGCGCCGATCAGTTGACCGATCCCGAAATAGCTGATCACGCCAATGGCGACCAAAATCAGCAGTGCCAGATAGCGCCAGCTTGCCATGCCAAAAAAGGGTGACATGATCGTAGCAGAGATTAGCAAAATAAGGCCCATCGTCACTGATGCGCCAATGATCCGCCAAATCCGCTTGCGGAACCGTGCGTCGAATTTTGCCGCATCGCCCATTGTGCGTGCGCCGTTCGCAAGCATCACAACCATCACCCAGCCTGTCATTGTCGTGCCAACAGCCGCCGCAATGAACCCGATGTAATACGATAGTCCAATCGCAAGCAGCAGGTTAATCACCATCGCAGCCAATGCATAATAGAACGGGCGTTTTGTGTCTTCGCGGGCAAAGAAAAGTGGTTGCAGTGTTTTCTGCAAAACAAATGCTGGCAGGCCAAGCCCGTAGATCGCCACGGCCATTGCGGTTGCCATTGTATCGTCGGAGCTGAACGCACCACGTTCAAACAGAACACTGACCAGCGGTACTGGAATAACTATCAACGCGACAGATGCAGGAATTGTTAGGGCCAGCGACAGCTCGCTTGCACGGTTAAACGCATCGCGCCCACCAGCGTCATCGCCCGCGCGCAAACGCCGCGATAAGTCAGGCAAAAGGACCACGCCGATGGCAATACCAACCACACCCAAGGGAAGTTGGTACAGACGGTCAGCATAGTTCAGCCAAGCGACTGCACCATCGAAAAAACTGGCAACTTGGCGGCCAACAAGCAGGTTAATCTGGACGACACCACCGGCCAATGCCGCGGGGGCGGCGATGAGCGCAAGGCGCTTCAGATCGGGGGTGAGTTTTGGCAAACGCAGGCGCATCGGGAACCCCGCGCGACGTGCCGCGACGAACACGAGAGCCATTTGTGCAATGCCGCCAATAGGCACAGCCCACGCCAGTGATGTGCCGATATCAAATTGGGTAGGGTCCATGACCAAGGCGGTGATAATTAGGGCTCCGATGAAGATCACGTTCAGAAGAACAGGTGCTGCTGCTGCGGCCACAAAGCGGCCAGTTGCGTTCAAAACGCCCGACAGCAATGCAGAGAGTGAGATGAACAAGATGTACGGAAACGCGATACGGCCGTAGGTGACAGCCAGATCAAACCGTTCGTCTGCCATGAACCCAGACGCCATTGCCGCGACCAATGCAGGCATCGCAATGATACCGATTGTGGTGAATACGGTCAGCAGGAACGCCATGCCAACAAACGCGTCTTGGGCAAATTGCGCTGGGTCATCATCACCTTCGAGCTTTTTGGAAAACATCGGCACAAAGGCCATGTTAAACGCGCCTTCAGCAAAGAAACGGCGAAACAGATTGGGTAGGGAAAAGGCCACAAGAAATGCTTCTGCGACAGGGCCAGTGCCTAAATAACTTGCGATCATGATGTCCCGCACAAAGCCCATCACACGGCTAAGCAGCGTCCAGATTCCAACGGTGAAAAAGCCTGCCATCAAACGGATCGGTTTCATGACGTGGCCCTTTCGACGCCCTGCAAAATCGCTTCGTGTAATTTTCGTTCTAAGGCATCGCGTTTGTCTTGGCTGTGGTATTTTAGGCCAACCATGTCTTTGACGTAAAACGTGTCAACAACCTGTTCCCCGAATGTCGCGATGACGGCGCTGGCGATATAGACGTGGTTGTTCGCAAGTGTGCGGGTCAGGTCATACAAAAGACCGGGACGGTCACGCGTATCGACCTCGATGATCGTGTAAATTTCGGACCCAGTGTTGTCGAATGTGATATGGGTTGGAACACGAAAGGCACGTTCGCGTTTCTTGATCTTGTCGCGATCTTTCAGCGCTTCGCGGGCGACAATTTCACCACGCAATGTACGCGAAATCATTTTACGCAGACGCGGCATGCGGGATTTTTCGTAAGGATGGCCATCGGCGTCTTGGATCCAGAAAACGGCGGTGGCATAGCCGTCTTTTGACGTATAGGTCCGCGCGTCCACAACGTTTGCACCAACAAGAGCAAGAGCGCCTGTCATCCGGCAGAACAAGCCAGGATGGTCGACCATCGCAAGGCAAGCACGGGTTGCGTCGCGGTCCTCGTCCAGCATCAGATCAATACTGATTTCATCGTCGTTCACATCGCGCAGCAAATCTGCAAAAATTCGGTGCGTGGCCAAAGGTAGACCCTGCCAATAGGGGCCGTAATGGCGGGCAGTTTCAGCGCGAATGGCTTTGGTTTCCCAATCGGATAGCGCGGTGCGCAAAGCCCGTTTGGCTTCGGTTTCGCGGGTTTCGCGGTTCAGATCTTCGAGCCCGTTTTCAAGTGCATCGCGGGTGGCTTTGTGCAGATTTCGGATCAGCACTGCCTTCCAATTGTTCCATGTTCCGGGACCAACTCCGCGGATATCGCAGACCGTCAGCACGGTTAGCAGATCAAGGCGTTCGACGGTTTTGACCACCTTGGCAAAGTCGCGCACAGTGCGCGGCTCGGAAATATCGCGTTTTTGGGCCACGTCTGACATCAGCAGGTGATTGCGGATCAGCCATTCTACAGTGTCGCAGTCTTTTTTGGATAACCCCAAACGCGGAGCCACAATCCGGGCGATTTGGGCACCAAGGATCGAATGATCCTCTGGGCGGCCTTTGCCGATGTCATGCAGCAATAACGCCACATAAATAACGCGGCGGTTGATCCCACCTTTTAAGATGGATGACGCGACGGGAAGCTCTTCGATCAGTTCCTCGCGCTCAATCTGGGCAAGGTGGCTGATGCATTGGATCGTGTGTTCGTCGACTGTGTAATGATGGTACATATTGAACTGCATCATCGCAACAATGGGGGCGAATTCAGGGATAAAGGCGCCAAGAATCCCAAGCTCGTTCATGCGGCGCAGCCCCCGTTCGGGGTTGCCGTGTTTCAGCATTGTATCCAGAAACAGTTTCGCAGCGATTTTGCTACTTTGCATGTCGGCATCAATTAGATGCAGGTTTGCTGACAGCAGGCGCATCGCGTCGGGGTGCAGTAAGGTGCCTGTCCGCAACGCCTCTTCAAAAATGCGAAGAATGTTAAGCGGATCGGCCAAAAACGCATCAACATCCGCAATTGTGATCCGGTTTTGCAAGATTGCATAAGGCGGTTTGGCTTTTTTGCGGCGCTTGAAAAAACGTTCCAACATAGGTGCCGGTTTTGTATGTGCTGCCTCTTGGGCGGTCAAAAAGATGCGGGTTAATTCGCCCACTTGGGTGGCGCGCCGAAAATAGGCTTGCATGAAATGTTCAACAGCACGGCGTCCACCGCCGTCCTTAAATCCCATGCGCGCTGCGACATCGACTTGCAGGTCAAAGGTAAGTTGATCCATCGGGCGCTTGGTCAGCAGGTGCAAATGGCAACGCACGGCCCACAGAAAATCTTCGGCTTTGCGAAACGTCTCATATTCGTCTTGGGTGAACACCTTGTGGTCGACCAATTCAGACGCGTTTTTCACGCCGTTGACGTATTTACCGATCCAGTAAAGCGACTGCAGATCGCGTAAGCCCCCTTTGCCTTCTTTGACATTGGGCTCGACCACATAGCGTTGTCCGCCTTGTTTTCGATGCCGCTCTTCGCGTTCTGCGAGCTTTGCATCAATAAATTCAGGTGCGGTTGATTGGAACAAATCGGTCCAAAGCCGGTCGCCTAATTTCGCAGCCAAGTCCGCGTCGCCTGCGATATGGCGGTATTCGACCAGCGATGTGCGGATAGTAAAATCTTCGCGGGCAAGTCGGATACAATCTTTGACGGTGCGACTTGCATGTCCAACCTTTAACTTAAGATCCCACAGAATATAAAGCATGGATTCAATCACGCTTTCTGCCCATGGGGTAATTTTGTATGGGGTCAAAAACAGCAGGTCGACGTCCGATTGGGGTGCCATTTCGCCGCGTCCGTAACCGCCAACAGCGATCAGCGATAATCTCTCGCCGCTTGTTGGGTTGGGCAGTGGGTGCAGGTGTTGCGTCGCCACATAGAGCGCCTCTTTGACCAGCCGATCTGTCAAATAACTAAAGGCGCGCGTCGTGGGGCGGGCGTTAAACGGATCAGCAACAAATGCATCCGTGATCATCTGGCGACCCGTGTCTTGGGCATCGCGCAAAATCGTCACCGTGGCTTGCCGGATAGCCCGCGCATCGGTTGTATCACCAATGGCTGCAATGATCTGCGCACGCACGAATGCCGCGTCGAAAATAGAAGACGCCGGACAGATCAATCCATCCGGCGTATCCAAAGGTTTGGGTTGGGTCAGCATTGTTTAGAAGCCAGCACCGCCAAAGCTGCGGGGGGCAGCTTCGAGAACGACAACGCTGTTGTTCCGTACTGTCGCCACGGCAAGCCCGCGTTCGTTTTGCCCGTTAGACAACAAGCGGAATATGCCCGCGGTGCCTTGGAAACCCTGCGGCGATGTGAGCGCCCGTTTGGTCAAAGCGTTTGCATTGCCTTTCGCAACAAGCGCACCGATGGCTGCAATGCCGTCATATGCCAAACCAGCTAATGGATGTGGATTATTGCCATAAGCGGCAGCATATCGGCTTTCAAATAGGTTCTGCATGCCTTGATCGGGCAGGGTGAATATGCCGCCTTGCAAGCCGGGCAATGCCAAGGCTTGGGGGGCAGCGCTCCACCGTGTGAGCCCGATATATTGGGTGTCTGCAGGGTTGATGCCTGCTTCTGGCAATGCCGTGGCTAGGATTGGCAGATCAGCATTCACACCTGCCGTCATGAAAACAGCGTCTGCGCCGCCTGATTTGGTAGACGCGGCAATTCTGCTAGCCGAGCTTACGATGCCTTGCTGAGACAACGGATAGCTTTCGGTGCTGGATACTTGTGCGCCGTTGTTGCGTACGGCTGTTGCAATCGCATCGCGCCCTGCTTCGCCTGAAACGTCATCACCATGGACAATTGCATAGCGACTGACCCCTTGGCGACCCGAATACTGGACCAAGCGGTTGGCTGTGTTCTGGAACGTGGCCCCTAAAACAAATACGTTGCCGCCAGCGATGGACGTGTTGTTGGAAAACGCGAGTACATTGACGTTTTGGCCTGCGACGGCCACGCCAGCTGCGTTTGCTGCTTCGCCAAACAATGGGCCCAAAATGATTTTGGCACCATCAGCGACCGCTTGGGACGCAACGGATGCGGCACGGACAGGGTCAGCACCCGTATTATAAACACGCAAATCAATGCGCACGCCGTTCAAATCCGAAATCGCCAAACGGGCGGCATTCTCTAGGTTGGACGCAAGCAAACTGTCTGTGCCAGCCCCTGATCCACCAGGAACCAGCAAGGCCACTTGAACGGGCGCATCTGGATCAATGCGTTGTCCGGTGTTTCCACTAGCGCTTGTCATTGCTATTGGGTCACATGCGGCAAGCCACACAAATGACATTAGCGCAAAAATTCGTGCAACCGCCTTGCGGGTACTGGGTAAACGAGCAAACATAGATAAAACTCCCTCTTGGTGGCGTGACCTTATTTAATGGTGCGGTCAGTTGCGCCTTGTTGGTCATCACTCGGGAACCATAATACTGTCTCAGCCACAAGGGTCTAGTTATGAATTTTATCACCAAGCCGCTCTCCGCTGGTTTGTATTTTGTCGCGACCCCAATCGGGTCTGCACGTGATATGACATTGAGAGGGTTGGATATTTTGGCCTCTGCCGATGTTTTGGCGGCCGAAGATACCCGCACAGCCCGCAAGCTGATGGAAATCCACGGGGTTCCTTTGAACGGGCGGCACGTCCTCGCGTTTCACGATCATACACATGATGCGGCGACCAAACGGTTCGTTGATGCAATCATAGAGGGTAAATCTGTTGCTTATGTTTCAGAGGCAGGCACCCCATTGATTGCTGACCCTGGCTATGAAATGGGCCGCGCGGTGATCGAGGCAGGCTTGCCTGTGACCACCGCACCGGGTGCGTCTGCTGTGTTGGCTGCCCTGACCGTGTCAGGTTTGCCAACTGACAGATTTGCCTTTGTCGGGTTTTTGCCGTCCAGTAAACAGCAACGCGAAACCGAGATTGCGCAATTGCGCGATACGCCGTTCACGCTTGTTTTCTACGAAAGCCCCAAGCGCGTTAGCGCGATGTTAAACAGTCTGCGCGATGTTTTAGGCGGCGACCGGCAGGCCGTTGTTTGTCGTGAGCTGACGAAAAAATTTGAAGAAACACAGCGCGGGTCGCTGGACGATCTCGTTGCGGAATTTGATGACCGCACCGTTAAAGGTGAATTGGTTGTGCTTGTCGGACGGGCTGGTGCGACGGACGTTGCCGAAATGGACGTGGAAACTGCTTTGCGTGATGCGATGAAAACGATGCGTGTGAAAGATGCCGCAACGATAGTGGCTGGTGCTTTTGGGTTGCCGCGCAGGCAAGTATATCAAATGGCTTTGAACCTAGGGGACGATGATTGACAGGATTAACAGGGTATCATGCAGGCCGCGTTGCCGAAGATATCGTTGCACGTGACTATACAGACCGCGCCCATGTGTTTGCTGCCAAACGCTGGCGCGGGGCTGGCGGCGAGATTGATTTGATCATGCGTAAAGGCCCCCAAGTTATTTTCGTTGAGGTTAAGAAAAGCGCCAGCTTTGCTAAGGCTGCAACACGGCTAGGGCGGCGTCAAATGGACCGGCTTGTCGCCGCAGGGTCCGAATTTTTGGCTGGTGAACCGATGGGTCAGTTGACAGATGTGCGGTTTGATCTGGCCTTGGTGAATGGCACTGGAGAGGTGCAAGTCATCGAAAATGCATTTGACGCGGGTTAGCAGTGGTTGAACCCAATCGCTGCTTGGGCCATGTAATACAGACCAGTTATTGAACCGAGGTCTGCCATGTCCCTGAAAGTCGCCATCCAAATGGACCCAATCGGTCCGATCAATATCGACGGGGACAGCACGTTCCGCATTATGGAAGAGGCGCAGGCGCGCGGGCATTCCTTATTTTACTACACACCTGATAAGTTGGCCTACCAAGAAGGCCGCGTGACTGCCAAAGGATGGCCTGTCACCGTTCAACGTGTGCATGGCGATCACTTTCGGCTTGGTGATGAGGTCGAGGTCGATCTATCCGATTTTGATGTCGTATGGCTGCGCCAAGATCCGCCATTTGACATGGGCTATATTACGACGACCCATATTCTGGACATGATCCACCCCGATACCTTGGTCGTGAACGACCCGTTTTGGGTGCGTAATTATCCTGAAAAGCTGTTGGTGCTGAATTTCCCTGATCTAACGCCGCCGACGATGATTGCGCGTGATCTGGAAACCCTGAAAGAATTCCGCGCTCGGCATGGCGATGTGATCCTCAAACCGCTTTACGGCAACGGTGGTGCTGGTGTGTTCAAGCTGTCCCAAGGCGACAGCAACCTCGCGTCTCTGCACGAAATGTTTGCGGGCATTAACCGCGAGCCGCTGATTATGCAAAAATTCCTACCTGATGTATCCAAAGGCGACAAACGCGTCATTTTGATCGACGGCGAACCTGTAGGCGCAATAAACCGCGTCCCTGCAGCGGGTGAGACACGATCCAACATGCATGTCGGTGGCCGGCCTGAAAAGGTGGACCTGACAGAGCGTGACCTAGAGATTTGCGCAGCCATTGGACCGCTTTTACGCGAAAAAGGGCAGGTGTTTGTGGGGATTGACGTCATCGGTGACTGGCTGACCGAAATTAACGTGACATCACCGACGGGCCTGCAAGAACTGGAACGGTTCGACGGAACGAATGTGACCGCAAAAATCTGGGAAGCGATAGAGGCGCGGCGTTAATCGTCTTTTGACAATGCCAACCTATAACTGACGGCTTCCGCCACGTGCGGGTGCCGGACCCCATCTGATCCATCCAAATCTGCAATCGTGCGCGCCACCCGCAAAACGCGGTGGTATCCACGTGCCGACAGCCCAAATCGTTCCGCGACGCGGGTCAATAAGGCGCGACCTTCGGCGTCTGGCGTTGCGATTTCATCCAATACTTTGCCTTCGGCATCTGCGTTGACGCGCAAATGATCCTTGCCTTCAAAACGCGCCGTTTGCGCCAAGCGGGCATTGTTGACCCGTGCGCCGATGCTTTCAGAGCTTTCACCGTCTTGTGGTAAATCAAGGTCAGTGAATGCGACGGGTGGGACTTCGACCCGTAGATCGAACCTGTCCATAAGCGGGCCCGAGATACGTCCCATGTAATCTTCGCCACAAATCGGCGCACGTGAACAGGCGCGGGCGGCGTCCGTTAGGTATCCGCATTTGCACGGGTTTGCAGCAGCAACCAGCATGAATTTGCATGGGTATTTGATGTGCGCATTGGCGCGTGCCACGACGACTTCGCCGGTCTCAAGTGGTTGACGCAGAGTTTCCAAAACGGTGCGCGGGAATTCTGGGAATTCGTCCATGAACAGTACACCGTTATGGGCCAAACTGATTTCACCGGGCTTTGCGCCGCGCCCACCGCCAACGATTGCCGCCATAGATGCTGTATGATGCGGTTCGCGAAAGGGGCGCTCGCGGTTGATCCCGCCTTCGTCCAGCAGGCCAGATACAGAATGGATCATGGATGTTTCTAACGCTTCTGTCGGCGTGAGTGGTGGTAAAATACCCGGAATGCGGGCGGCCAGCATAGATTTTCCTGATCCGGGTGGCCCAACAAGCAACAAATGGTGCCGTCCCGCTGCTGCAATTTCTAGCGCTCGTTTGGCCCGCTCTTGGCCTTTTACCTCTGCCATGTCGCGGATGGATTGGCTGTGTTGTACTTCACCCGGTTGCGATGGCGGGATGATTGATTGGCCGTTAAAATGCCGGATCATGTCGGCCAAACTGCGCGGTGCTATGACACGCGCGTTGCCGACCCAAGCGGCCTCTGCACCGCAGGCTTGCGGGCATACTAGCTGTCGGTTTTCACTGGCCGCGGCCATTGCTGCGGGCAATGCCCCGTGGACAGGAACGAGATCGCCATTCAGCGACAGTTCCCCCAGGGCGACCGTTTGTGCGGCATCATCCATGGGAATGATTTCCAAAGCTGCCAACAGCGCCAGCGCGATTGGCAGATCGAAATGAGACCCGACTTTGGGTAGATCAGCGGGCGACATGTTAATCGTGATCCGCTTGGATGGGAGTGCTATTGCCATGGCGGATAGGGCGGCGCGGACACGTTCGCGGGCCTCTGATACTGCCTTGTCGGGCAGGCCGACGATTGCAAACGCAGGGATGCCGGGGGCGATGGCGCATTGCACTTCGACCATGCGCGCCTCGATCCCTTCAAAGGCGACTGTGTATACGATCGCGGCCATTGCACCCCCATTTGCTAACTTGGTTAACGGGTAGGGGGTGTCGGTTTAAGAAAGGTTAACGCAAGCTAAAGAAGCGCCATGAATTGCGGCCAAGCCGCTGGGTCGTGTACGGTTTTATCGCGACAAAATGCGTTACAGAACCCGAAGTTGCGTCCATCTAGGGACAACAGGTGCGTGATGGCTAAGCCTGAATAGGGGCACGCATTATTTTCGGGGGCGCCATGTTCCACGGCGATAGCATTCATCGGAGTGGGGCCGCGCCACTGCACTTCTGGCAGATTGCGTTCAAAAACTGGCAGAGTTTGCTCGTTGGCTAACCCCATCGCCCGCCACCGCCGTAAGGATGGATCAGCCAAATGCGCTGCGACATATGCCTTGGTTGTTGGGCGGGTGTCGAATCCGTAGGTAGCTAGACGCGTCGCCATCGGCGCAAATATCGCGTCGACGATGGAATAATCCCCGCAAAGCCACGGGCCAGTCGAACCCGTTACCTTACGGGCGTGTGTCCAGATTTCTTCCAACCGGTCCAGCTCTGCTGCGATGTTATCTGGTGGGGTGACAGTCGCGTAGGCTGTGCGCAGGTTCACCGCCCAATCACCGCGTAATCCGCCAAAGCTCGAATGCATTTCATTGGCCAGCGCCCGTGCCGTGCCGCGTGCCGATGGATCAGTCGGCCAGAATGCGATGTCAGGGTGACGGCTGGCCAATTCTTCGGCGATGGCCATGCTGTCGTTTAGGATTGCGCCGTCAGGTGCGATAGCTGTGGGCAGCGTCCTTGCTGGTGCAAGGTCTGTCATCATCGGGCGCAGCGCCGCCTCGGATTCAGGGCGGAACATGGTCGTTTGGACCTGATCCTCCAAACCAAACCGGTTGAACATCAAATAAGCCGCGATGGACCAGCTAAAATACAGGCGATTGCCGAGGTAAAGTTTATAAGTCATGCGCCGACGTTAGATGGCGCCCATGATTTTCACCAACGATAATGCGTGGCGTGTGTACTTTTTATGAGGACATTTGTCCGAATTGGGCTGCCAAGACGATCTGGTAACCGTCTGGAATGATTGGAACTCTGTGGACTTAAGCAGCCAAAACGGCGTTTGAGTGCAGGCTT
>JBLHXF010000018.1:0-49881 GCA_047629435.1 Yoonia sp.
TCAGCCGAGGCAAAATCACCTCGATCAACAGCACACACCCAACTTCACAAAAAGCGAAACAAATCCCTACTCAACGCTACACCCGCAACAAGCGCCCCTATCGCGAAGCGATTTAGTGCATGGGCCGTAATTTTGGGAGCCATTTTGTGTGTTTTCCGAAACCAGACTTTGGCTGCGATGCAGAAAATCGGTAATTTGGGCTCAAAGCCGCAGTTCGCTGCATCAGCGACGAAAGTCTGCTATGGATGGATCGGTAGTAGAACAAACACAATATTCCTGCGCCCGAGATCCGCAACTTATACTAAACACATTAGACTAGGCAGTAGGTTACGGCGGTTGCGCCCTCCCGCAACCAATCTAAAAACAATATTATCAACACGTTACCAGCCACCTTCGGGTGGCTATTCGCGTTGGCGTTTTGGCGCTGGAAGCACTCTGGAAACAACAAGCCCAACGTAAGCGCGCAACGCTATAAGTTCGCGTCAACGTACTTGATCGGCCCAGTGCGAACCTTCGTGCGTTTGGCGTCAAATTTCCGCTCCCAGGCAATTTTCCAGCGGAGTTTATCGCGAGGAATTTGGGATTATTTTGTTCGCCAGTGCGAATGTTGATAGGAAGGAATTCAAATTCTTAATTCGTTTCAGTCAGGAACATCAGAACCTTGAAGGTGTTAATGGTATCGAATCCATACAGCTTTGTCATTGGCTTAAGTCTGCCAAGACGTGGGCATCACCGGCGTTAGGTCCAGAAGCGATTTTGTGTATTCCGCTTGCGGTGCCGTATAGAGCGCGTGCGTTTCACCGACCTCTTCGATCTTGCCATCGCGCAAGACCGCAGTGTCATCTGCCATTTGGCGCACAACGGCAAGGTTGTGGCTGATAAACAGGATCGTCAGGCCAAACTTACTTTGGAGGTCTTTCAGCAAGTTCAAGATTTCCGCTTGAATTGATACATCCAATGCTGATGTTGGCTCATCACAAATCAAAAACCGCGGGCGTGCCAACAGTGCGCGTGCGACAGCGATGCGTTGCCGCTGACCACCCGAAAACTGGTGTGGATACTTCGTGATCGCATCAGGCTGCATCCCCACAAGCGACAACATCGAGGCTGCGAGTCTGTCGCGCTCGTCCGCGTCCTTCACAAAGCCGTAAAACCACAAAGGTTCTGTTAAAATGTCCCCGACCCGGTGGCGGGAATTCAGACTGGAATATGGATCTTGAAACACCATTTGAACCAATTGGCGGGACGGGTGATTGCGGCTGCGCGATTTACCAAACGGCAAGTCTGTGTCGCCTAACATCATTGTGCCACTGCTGGGCGTGATCAATCCGGTGATGGCTTTGGCCAGCGTCGACTTACCTGATCCGCTCTCGCCGACCAGCCCCATGATCGATCCAGGTCTGATATTGAGCGTGACGTTATCTAACGCAACATAAGGCGGCGGTTTGTGGAACAGCGACGTGCGTGGTCCCGCAAACTGAACAGTCAAATTTTGCAAAGACAGGCCAGTTGGCGCGTGTTGGTCCCCCTCAAGCAGCCAATTTTCAGCGGCGTCACCAAAGGCACGCACTGTGTCATCGGCATCGGGCACGCGGAAACGGTCCAGCTTGCGGTCCAGCGGTGGCACCGCATCCATCAGGGCTTGCGTATAGGGATGCTTGGGCGCACCCAACACCTGTGCAGTAACGCCGGTTTCCATCACGCGCCCCTTGCGCATGACGGTCACGCGGTCAGCCACTTTCGCAATAACGCCGATGTCGTGAGTGATCAGCATGAACGCGATTTGACGCTCTTTTGCCAACCGTTGAATCAAATCAAGTACTTGCGATTGAACCGCTACATCTAGCGCCGTTGTTGGTTCATCCGCGATGATCAATTCGGGATCGGTACTAACGGCCAGCGCAATAACAACGCGTTGACGCATGCCGCCAGAGAACTGGTGCGGGTAGGCTTTGATCCGTTGGGCCGCGTCTTTTATCCCAATTTCCCCGAGCAGATCAACAGCGCGTTTGCGGGCGGCGCTGACGCTGACATCGGAATGGGCTTGAATGGTTTCAATCAGCTGGTCCTCAATGGTCATTAGTGGATTGAGGCTGGTTTGGGGATCTTGAAAGATCATGGAAATGCGGTCACCGCGCACCTTGTGGGCTTGCGCAGGTGTGAGGTTACGCAGGTCTGTATCGCCCAGTGTCAGTGTGCCATGCGCCACATATCCCGGTGCTTGCAGCAGGCCGATCACAGCCGCACCGACAGTGGATTTGCCGGCACCACTTTCCCCGACCAATCCGTGAATTTCACCGGGTTTGATCGTCATGCCCACATCTTCGATGGCAACAAAGTCGCCAAAGCGCGACGGAAATTTAACGGAAAGATCTTTGATCGTCAGCATCTAGCGCAACCTCGGATTAAAGACGTCACGCAAGAAGTCACCAAGGATGTTGATCGACACCACCAGCGCCACGAGGAACAACGTGGGGATCCACAAAATCCACCATTCGCCAGATAGCAGGAATTGCATCCCGATACGGATCAGTGTGCCAAGGCTGGGACTATCAGCGGGCAGACCGATACCAAGGAACGACAACGTCGCCTCAAGCAGAATGGCCGATGCTAGATCAACCGTCAGGATCACCAGAAGCGGACCAAGGATGTTGGGCAAAATATGCACAAACATCACCCGCGTTGGACGTTGCCCCATCATAATCGCGGCCTGCACGTATTCCTTGTTCATTTGCACGAATGTGGACGCGCGTGCCGTGCGGGCAAAGTTCACCCAAAGCGAGAGGGCAATAGCCAAGGTCAACACGGCGACCCGCAGGTCTTGTTGAATGGCAGCGGGCAAAATGCCTCGTGCGATGCCGTCAATCAGCAAGGCAGTCAGGATTGCGGGCAATGCCAGCTGCACATCAGCGATGCGCATCACGATCGCATCAAAGCGGCCACCATAATATCCAGCAGCAAGGCCAAGGCCCACACCTAGCAGGGCGGCAATCGTCAGGGCAAAAATACCGATGATCAGCGACAATCGCGCACCATACAAAATCGACGAGATCATATCACGGCCCTGATCGTCCGTTCCCAGCAAAAATTTGGGGTTCGCCCCTTCTTCCCACACAGGCGGCAGCAAACCGTCAAACAGGCTGAACGACGCCAAATCATAAGGATTCACAAGCGCGATCCACGGTGCAAAAACAGCACCCAAAAGGATCAATCCAGCGACCAAGGCCGCGACAATCGCCGCGGGGGAATGCACGAACAACCAGAGGCCTTCGTACTTCTTTAAAAACGCGATCATGACACGTCACTGATGCGTAGGCGCGGGTCGATGGCAACGTAAAGCAGATCAACAATAAGGTTTACCAGCACAAAGAAGAACGCAATCACAACGAGGTAAACACCCATCACGGGGATATCCACAAAACGGATCGATTCAAGGAACAACAACCCCATACCAGGCCATTGGAATACGCTTTCGGTGACGATGGAAAACGCGATGACGCCACCAAATTGCAAACCGATAATCGTGATCACTGGGACCATCGTATTCGCAAGCGCATGTTTGTAATGCAGGCTTTTTATTGGAACGCCGCGGGCCATCGCGAAACGGATATAGTCAGATCGCATGACTTCCATCATTTCAGCGCGCACCAGTCGCATCGTCAGGGTCAGTTGGTAAACACCAAGGGTGATCGCAGGCAACAAAAGTGCGCGCCACCCGTCGATGGTAAACAGCGAGCTTTCCCAACCGCCAATTTGAACGGTGCCACCACGCCCAAACGTCGGCAGCCAGCCCAATTGCACACCAAAGATAAAGATCAACATGATGCCAATCACAAACGTGGGGATCGACACCCCCACAAGCGTGGTCATCAAAATGGTCTGGGTCAGCATGCCGCGGGGTTTCAGCGCAGTATAAACTCCCGCCGGCACACCGACGAGAAGCGATATAATCAATGCGACCACACCCAATTCCAAGGTCGCCGGAATACGGCTGGCAATCATGTCCGCCACGGGCTGGCGGGTGCGGTATGAAAAGCCAAAATCGCCTTTCAGCATATCACTAGTAAAACGCGCGAACTGATAGACGAATGAATCGTTCAGACCCAGTTCTTCACGCAGCCGCTCCTGATCTGCGACAGAAGTTTCGACGCCTGTCATCTGGGTGATTGGATCGCCAACGAACCGGAACAAAGAAAAGGCCAAAAAGGCGACGGCCAACATCACAAATACGGATTGAACCATCCGTTTGAGAATAAAATAAACCATCGCCCTTTTGCCCTATATCCGGATCAGTTCACCGTAACCCAGCGCAACATGAAGAAGTTATCTGCACGTTGCGTCAGGTCGACGTTGTCCTTGGCAGCCCAGATCAATGGCTGTGTGTACAGCGGAATATAGGCGACCTCGTCTTGGGTGATTGCAACAACTTCGTCGATCATGGCCTGGCGTGCGGTTGGGTCGATTTCTTGCTGAATTTGCGGCAACAATTCATCAACACGTGCGTTGGAATAGTTTCCGAAATTCCACGACCCCAATTTACGTTCGTCGTCTTGGCTGTGCATCAGGAAACGGATCGGGTGTTCCATGTCAAAGGTACCTGGTGACCAGCCCAACAAATACATGTCAAAATCGTCTGCGCGCAGCTGTGGCCAGTAATCGCGCACTGGACCGGTACTCAGTTCTGCATTCAGACCGACAGCTGCAAACATAGATGCCGCCGCACGGCATAAGGCTTCGTCGTTGATGTAGCGGTCGTTGGTGCACTTCAATCCAAACGAGAACCCATCGGGATACCCTGCCTCGGCCAATAGTGCCTTGGCGCGGTCTGGGTCAAACGCAGGACGGTCTTGGTTCGCCTCAGAGAAGCCCGAGATGCCGGCTGGCACCAACTGGCTTGCTGGTTCGATTTTGCCACGGAACAACACACGGTCGATGGACGCGATGTCCAATGCATGGGCTGCTGCCAAACGCACGCGCGGATCGGTGAACGGGTTTGCGTCAGTGACGTCTGATGAATAAAGCAACGCATCGTGTTCATGGCCAAAGCCAAACATAATCACGCGGGTTTCTTCACCTTCAAGTACCTTAAAGCCGTCACGGCTTTCGACTTGTGCCACATCTTGCAATGGGATCGGTTGGATGAAATCAATTTCACCCGACAACAGCGCCGCAAGGCCCGTTGCCGAATTGCCGATCGGTGTGAACACGGCCTCGGTGATGTTGTGACTTACGTCATCCCACCAGTTTTCATTTGGGGCGAGTGTCGTGCGTACACCAGGGTCGCGGCTGGCCAACGTGAAAGGGCCAGTGCCATTGACGTTCATGGTTGCAAAGTTTTCTGCGTCACGGGCGGGCAGGGCTGCATCGTTGGCCTCAGCCCAGTCCTGATCAAGGATCATGAAATTCGCGATTGAATCGGGAAACAGCGGGTTCGGTGCAGAGGTGACAAAATCAATCGTGAAATCGTCGACGACCCGCACGTCTGTGACGGGTGCAAACCATGACCGTACATCGGCGGCTTCATCGGACGCACGCTGATAAGAAAACAAAACGTCTTGGGCTGTAAATGCAGCACCATCTTGGAACATCACGCCTTGGCGCAGGTTAAAACGCCAGCCGTTTTCACCTGTCAGTGGTTCCCAAGATGTTGCCAATGATGGCTCGATCGACATGTCTTGCCCGCGGCGGACAAGCCCCTCGTAGACGTTGTTTAAGAATGACAGCACAGGCGCCGAGTTGACAGCATGTGGGTCCATTGTTTGCGGATCTGTATTGGAAGCCCAGCGGAATGTTTCGGCAGATGTGTCCATTGCCGACATGCTCAGCACACCTCCGAGCACGGCTAAATTCATGAATTTCATATTACTCTCCGTTGGTTTCGGGGCAGCCCCATTTGTGTTGGTAGTCAATCATGTCGACTCAATTCGGACAATAGAGGATGGGCAGCCAAAGTGTAAGTAACAGACGCTGCTGACTGGGTACAACAAGTACCAAAAAGATAGCTTTGGCAACTCGCGGAATAGTTCACCAAGGAGCAAGAGTGCGAACAATTGCAAATATGGTCACACCAAAATTTCTGCAGTGCAAAGTTAGGTGAGCCAATGAAGGTCGGCTTAGGGCCGTTCATTTCGATCGACACCAAGGGCGGGAAGCGGACGTTCGCCGCGGGTGCAAAGCTTAGTTTCCTCATATAAAGAAGCGGACATTCCGCGGAATAGCTATTGTCGTGGGAGAATCAATTTTCTCAAGGATCTGTTGTTTTCTGGCGTCGATATGACGTATTTCTAGAACGTCATTTCAAGCCCAACCGATACGCCCCAACCTTCGTAATCATCCGCGCCGATCCCGTCGTAGAAGCCGGCTGCAGACAACGTCACGCCGTTGTCCATCGCGTGGCTGACGCCCGTATGAACACGCATCCGCACGCCGTCAGATGCAGGGGTCGCGCCGGTGCTGGTCGTCTCTGACCAGATGCCAGATAGCCCGCCCGTCACTGTCATTTCATCCGATGCCAAGGACACTGGGGTCGCGAAATCCAGACCGAAGGCCACGTCATTCACCGTCACAGTTTGTGCGCCAATCTGGCGGTTCACATCGTCGATGAACGCGGCTTGAATGTCGCTTAGGTGGGTCGCGGTCAGGCTTGGGGTGAAGGTGGTTTTGCCGTATTGTACCTGTCCCGCGACCTTGACGCTGGCCAAGGTGCGGTCGGTTTCAAAGGTCTCTGGCAAGGTGCCGTCCACGCTGACCGTGTTCGTGGATTTGCCGATCAAATAGCGCGCCTCGAGGAACAGCGGTTGGTCTGGCAGCTTGGCCACAAAGTAAGGTCCCACCAGATATCCGGTGCCTTCGGTGGTCGTGTCGCCGTTGGTTTGGGTCAGTTGATCGAAGGCCACCATGGCCCCGATAATTGCATTTGGGTTGATCGCATAATGCCCACCAAACGCGCCCATGAAATAGCTGTTTTCCGCGCCATCGCCCTTGGACCAGCTGCCCTCGAGTTGCGCCCAAACGGGCCATTCAGCAGAGGATTTGAAGTCAAAGCTACCCGCATCTTTGGTCACTTGGGCGTTCAAACCACCCGACCGCGCGCCCGACAACATGCCGATCAGATCAGGTTGCGCACGCACCACATGGGTCGCGCGGGCCTGCATATAGCCAAGGATGTTTTCTTGGATTTCGGCAACGCTGGCGGTTGGCGTCATCATCATGCTGGTCGTAGCGGACCGGTTGCCCGCGGGATCGATCACCACGACAGTTGTCATGCCCGCTGGCTGTTTGCCATTGCTGGTGATGGCGAACGCGCTGGTCTTGACCTTGCCGCGCGCATTGGCCGTCAGGATGCCGATGTATTGACGCAAAACATCCCCATCAGGAAATGTGACCTCGACTGTCGATCCATCTTCGGCCGTGCCGCTGACGGTGACTGATCCGTCGATGTTCACAACGACGGTGATACCGGCTGGCACTGCAGGGGGCGTATCGTCGAATACGGTCACCTTAAAGGACGCTTGATCCGCCACGTTGCCCGCGCTGTCGGTGGCATCCATGGTCACCATCGTTTCGCCCAACGCAAAGTCATACGGGCCAGACAAAACCGTTTCCCCAACCTGATAGGTGATCAGCAATTCCGCATCAACCGCGTCGGTCACGGCGCCAATTGTTGTGACATCCAACAACGCTGTCGCGACACCCGCGTCCGTTTCGACAGTGATGTCTGCAGGGGCTGCGATCACAGGTGCCTCATCGTCGGTCACTGTAACGGTAAAGGACACAGGATCGGCGGAGTTCTTGGCGCTGTCCTCATTTGCTGTGACTGTCACGGTTGTAACGCCGACGCCAAATCGATGGGGGCTGGTTATGACCACATTGTCAGCGGCGAACACCGGCACGAAGCTGTCGGGCGTATCAACATTATCAGACACGGTTGCGGCAAAAATCACATCCGCAGAAAGGTCCGACATTGGCGCTGTCATAACCGCGATGCTTTCAATCGGTGCGATGACCGGAATTTCTGCGTCCGTGATCGTGATGGTAAAGCTGGCGTTCGGCGCATTGCCCGCAGCGTCTGTCGCGTTATAGGTCATGGTGGTCACGCCAACTGGGAAGGCATCACCGCTGGTCAGACCCACAGTCGGACTGGACACCAGAACAGGCGTGATTGCGCCATCAGCCGCATCGACTGCCGTTGGTGTTGTAAAGGCCACAACCGCCGTGTTCACCCCTGCATCGGTGTTTTGGGTGATATCGACGGGAACCCCGGCAAAAACCGGCGCGCCATCATCCGTAACCGTAACGGTAAAGGAGATCGCATCCGCCACATTGGTCGCAGTATCGGCATTGGCCGTGACGCTGACGGTGGTGACGCCGAAGGCAAAATCATAAGGGCTGCTGATGGCGGTCGCGCCGATCTTGAAGATGGGCGTGAAGTGGCTGGCCGCATCCGCATTATCGGACACCGTTGTGGCAAACGCGACTGAAGCCGTGTTCAAACCCGCATCCGTGTTGACGTTCTTGTTGGTTACAGCGGCAATCACCGGCGTCTCAGCATCGCTGATTGTGATGGTAAAGCTGGCTGTCTGCACATTCAAAGCGGCGTCTGTGGCGGTATAGGTCAGGGTTGTGATCCCGAGCGGGAAGGCCGAACCGCTGTCCAGACCCGCTGTTGGCAAAGACACTAAAGCTGGCGTGAGTGTGCCATCGACCGCATCTTCGACCGTTGGCGCGGTGAAGTTCACAACCGCCGTGCTCCCCCCTGCATCGGTGTTTTGGGTGATATCGACGGGAACCCCGGCAAAGACCGGCATGCCATCATCCGTAACCGTAACCGTAAAGGAGATCGCATCCGCCACATTGGTCGCAGTATCGGCATTGGCCGTGACGCTGACGGTGGTGACGCCGAAGGCAAAATCATAAGGGCTGCTGATGGTGGTCGCGCCAATCTTGAAGACGGGTGTGAAGTGGCTGGCCACATCCACATTGTCCGACACAGTTGTGGCAAACGCGATCAAAGCCGTGTTCAAACCCGCATCCGTGTTGACGTTCTTGTTGGTTACAGCGGCAATCACCGGCGTCTCAGTATCAGCGGGCGCGGTGAATTGTGTCACAGTTACTGTCGGTGCGGCTTGGTTTATTTCAAAAGTGATCGGTGATTGTACTAAAAATTGCGCAACATTCAGGCTCACATCACCGGTACCGAGTGGCGTGACCGTCATTGTATAGATTGAAGAACCGCTGCCTCCAGTTAAGAAACCGGAAACTGATGCGTTGGTTGCTGTCAAATTTGAACTGCGAAAACGGACCACAGCTTGCGAAAAGGAAACAGTTGCCACAAAGCTACCCGGCGCGATTTGATCGAACGATGTGACCCCGCCAGTGGTGATAGTGGTGGTAAGACCCTGAGGAGGAGGTGGTGGAACGAAGAAAACTGCAGTTTTTGTGGTCGCATTGTTGCCGAAGTTATCCGCATCTAACGCAGCATTGGCATTGACTCCTACAGTTACACTGGCCCCGACCGTCGGTGTTATCGTCGCCGCGAAAACCCGATTGGGCGTAAGCGTCACAAAGCCGGAGGCCGTTGCGTTTGAGATTGCCCCGCTGATATCGGTGAGGTCAAATCCTGTTACATCTTCGCTAAAGGTAAATGTCGCTGAGAATGGGGCTGTTGAAGCGATCGTGGATGGAACGCCAGTGATTGCAACTGACGGTCTGACTACTCCATAGGTAAAAAGTGTGTTGGCGGCATTTGTACCTGCAACGTTCGTGACCAAAACGCTGGCGCTCCCGGCAGGACCCGCCGGCGAAACGGCCGTGAGCGACGTAGCAGAGGTGACTGTCACCCCCGTTGCAGCGACACCGCCGAATGTCACGCGGGTTGTAGCCGTAAAATCTGTTCCAGTTATTGTTACTGATGTGCCGCCATCTACAAGGCCTGAGTTTGGGGTAACAGCGCTGACCGTTGGAGGCCCCACTGGAGGCTCCGCGATCGTAAGTCTCCCACCGGGGATCGATGTAGACGTGCCGACCGTGACGATAAACGTGAGTGGACCAGAGGATGTTGGAGGTATAGTACAGGTTACTGTAGTGGAGGATCTCCAAGATGGACTTGTACACGAAGACCCAGCGCCGTTCAGGCCTGTAGACACGGTAATAGGTGAAGAGACGGCCCCAAAGCCGGACCCAATCAGGATGACAGTTGTTGCGATATTGGGTGCAGCGTTAGACGGGCTTACCGACGTTATCACAGGAATGGTTTGAGCGCTGCTCCCTGTGCTCAAAAACATTGACACCAAAACAGCGATTAAAACTGCGGAAAACCGAGACCAAGTTACGCGGCGCATTCTTTTTTTCCCTAACAATTTGAAAGATAAAATGCGTCAATCACGATTACTCCGCGCGACTTGCCATCATCTCGTGCTCAACTTATTTCCGCTGTGCTGATTGACGTATATGGGAAATCCGCCTTCTAAGATTAACCGTTATACTAGCCAATCGAATCCATCGGACTATTATCTCCCAATAGAAGATGAACATTTAGAGAGTTGCTAAATTACAATGACCAGGCAGCACAGTTTCGAGTTTATTTTTCAATCACTTGCGGCTTTGTTGCACAAATAGGTTGATGGGATTCACTGTCTGAATCCAGGGTGGTAGCGGAGGGCATGAGCAGTTGGGCCCCTACAAAGTACAAGACCAAGAATTGGTCGTCTTACAACAACAGTTTGAAGCGACGCGGATCGTTGTCGATCTGGTTTGATCCAGAGATGGTTTGGACACCGCCACCAAGCGGCAAGCGCGGTCGCCAGCAACAATTCAGTGATGCCGCCATTCAAACTTGTCTGACGTTGAAGGTCCTGTTTGGGATGCCGCTTCGGCAAACAACTGGGTTCGTCCAGAGCCTGTTGCGATTGGTCGAGCTGGACTGGACCGCGCCGGACTTCAGCACCTTATGTCGCCGCCAGAGAACACTGAATGTGGGCCTGTCATATCGAGGCTCCAAAGGTCCATTGCACCTCCTCATCCCCTCTCGTTGCTGCAAGCAGCAACTGCCGGGCAGTGGACAGCACGGGGATCAATGCCGAAGGTGAAGGCGAGTGGAACGCGCGCAAACATGGCGACTCCAAACGCCGCATCTGGCGCAAGATACACATAGGCATTGACGAAGAAACGCTTGAAGTGCGGGCGGTCAGGGTAGGGCGAATTACTGAAATTGCGGTCGGGTCCATGGCTTGGCTATAGCGTAATCTTAGGGGAATCACGCTCAGTCGCCGCGACTGCGTGACTGAAGGTGCTGAGTCTCGCTTGCCGACATGCCGTGGGTCACGGATTACGTCCCTGCGAATGGCGGTTTCGAGCCCAATTCATCAAAACTCCGGTATCTGATTATTTTAGTTGGCAGATATTTTGGTCCCTTTTGGGAATGGCTTTAAGCGAAGAAAATAATTGCTTCGAAAAAATTTGGGAGTGATGTTAAGGCCCCATATTTACCGGGATGGATAAGCGATGAACCAAGAACAGAACACTCCTGCGCGACTGAAATAACGGGACCGTTTTGTCAGATAGATGTGACTAAACTTGAGGTCAGTTTGTCCGCATGACCGCCCTTAGTTCACTCTTCATACTTGATTTCTATCTGCAGTGCAGCGCTTGGCAGGAACGAGTCCATTGTGCCGAATGCTGCACCATAATCGAATGTCGGCTTCAGCGATTGGGGCTAGTGGCACTGCTTAACCTGTGCCAGCTTGCATTAGAGAAAACGGCTGGTTGAAATTCGGTTAAGATCAGTGTGAGGAATTGACCAGAGGCGGAGTCCGTTATGCTGAATGTGATTGAGTCCACCATGATGCGCGTCGCGCTGATATCCGCGATGCTCGGTGCTCCAACCACAGGCTTAGCCCAGTACGTGGGTGAGGTGGCCATTGTCCAGTCGGATGATGGCACGCCGAATATTCGCAACGGTCCCTCAACCGAATTTCAGGTCACTGGTGTCCTGCAAAATGACGATTCAATTGCTGTTCGAGAGACATCAGGAAATTGGGCGCGCGTAAACGAGGCCGCTGGGGAAGGGTGGGTCTACACGCCACGGCTGGCGGTGCCGAGCGTTAAGGTGATGCATCAAATAATTGCTGACAACCCGGGTGTGGATGTCAGAAATATCAGGCCTATTTTTGAACAATTTGATGGCACAGAGATCAGTTTTTATGACAAAGGCGTCAACGACTTGTCCGCCCTGTCAGGGTTGGTCGGGCTGAGAAAGCTGACTGTTTCTGAAGGGGTACCTAGTGACTTGTTACCTTTCAGATATCTTGATCTGCCATCATTGGCGCAGTTGGACAGCCTTAAAGTTCTCATTCTAGATGAGATGGAGGGTGGTCGTATCGATAACATTGGCTCTTTGGCCAATCTGACGGGGCTGAAACAACTTGAGATTTATTTTGGTGATCTGACTGATATCTGGCCTTTGGCACAGATGACCGGATTGGAGAGTCTGACACTTCATCGGGCCGAAACCAGAGATATCACGCCACTTGCAGCTTTGACGGGACTAAGGGCGCTTGATTTGGGCCAAAATCGCGTCGCGGATCTGACACCGCTTGCAGAATTGACCGCGCTTGAGGCACTTTCCTTAAGTGAAATGTCCACACTGCGCGATTTGTCCCCGCTCGCCAATTTAACGGCGCTGCGAAGGTTGGACGTACAGGTGTCATATAATGTAGATATCTCGGTTTTATCGCATCTTACCGATTTGGAAATTCTCGGTGCTGGGAACTGACGAATATTGATCACCACTATCGGCTCAGCGCATGGCAGAATATGCCCGTTTTGCATTACGACTTAAAGCTTGAGGCACATAAGAATAAAACGAGAGGTTATGCTGCAGTATGAAAAAATGATGTTAGCGAGCCCGTTGGTGTTTTTGTTTTCGTTCATTTTGTTTCGCTATTTCTTAATGGAGATATGGACAATTGAGGATCGCTTTTGGGAGCCTGATGGAACCAACATGAAGCAAGGCAAGTTTGATGTTTTGGGTGTTTTTGACCTCATTGTTGCTGCTTCCTGCATCCATAACTTCGGCGCAATGAGCGCAAGGCGAGAGCCTGTTTATGCAATGTTCCTTAGCAAATCAGGATAGACAAGTTTCCATCTGCTTTGATGATGAAATCGCATATTACCGCTTTGGATCACTTGGGCAATCCGCTGAGCTTGAACTTATCATGTCTTAAGGTTCGCCTGGGCAGTATCGCCTATTAACCAATGAAGCTGACGACGAAGTCGGGGAGGCAATAACATTCGTAAACGGTGACTATAGTTACTCGACCACTATGGGGTGCTATAGCGTGTGGTCCACCGTGGACCTTGATCGGGGGAGACCGCGATTTTGGCAACCTTCCAGCTAGGGTTGATGACGAAAAGGAGTTTGGTTCCCTCGTTGTGGCGCAAAATGGTGACCAGATTGCTAGCTTGGATTGTCGGTCTAGTTCCATTATTTGGAACGGCAACGCGCTGTTTCAATCAATGGACGCTGCGGGGTTAAAATGGCACTTGGGACGTCGCGGCTATTTCGAATGGCACGATGATCGGATTTACCCATATTCAGGATTGCCGACGAACGTACCGCCATTTTTTTGTCCTTACCGTGATGAATTTCCCATCGAGATCGTTGGTCAAGATTGCGATACCGCCGAAGTTATCCTGACAATCACAACTCTGGCAGGTGAGGTTGTACACTCGAGTTCCGCTTTGGCCTTGAGTTATACATATGAATTTCAGGGGGCTGATGGTGTTCGCGCGATGCTGATTAATTTCATGAAAAATCTGCCACGTAGTGGCAATGATCTTCCCCCATATGAAGAGATGCAGGACGGCTCAGGGCACCACAGAGTCAATGGCCTGTTGGTCAGAAGGGCGCGATCATTGAATTTGCCTCTCTTTTGTCATCAGGCTGGAAAGAGTTTTATTGAGTGCGTCATCTATGCCAATGGCAAGTCGCAATTGCTGTTCGGTGAGGGCTCATAGCGCTCTGTTGATTTATTCCTTGGGACTCCTCTAATCAGACTTTAAGCGGCCATTCATTCAACAAAAAACGAATGGCACAAAATCCACAATTCCGCCGTTGAAGGCCATGTCAGAGCGATGATACCTTGCCAGATGCCTTCCGGCAGCACCGTCTACTTGAGCTTTTGATCTGGCTGCGTGAACAGGGCATTCGCTTGCCCACAAAGGTTGACGACCAACCCATCAGCAAGGTACGCGCCCTTATTGAAACAGATATCGACCACCAGTGGATTGCTAATGAAGTCGCTGAACATTTCGCCATGAGCGCGGCTTCGATGCGCCGGTGGCTATTCAAAACGGTCCATGTCCTCCATGGAACGATAGCATTATGCACCATGACCATTTTACCGTCGATGCATTGGATGTGGACCAGTCGGACCTAAGCGGCGCTTTCACGGGTGCAGACGCATTGGCTGCAATGGAAGGCCACGTGATCGGCCAAGCCGCGCACGTGAGCACCTACAATATGAACCCTAATGTCCGCGACGCTGCCTAAAACAATGCCCCGCCAATGTTCCGCGTTTTGGATGTTGGCGGCGCAGCATTTTGGGCTTTAACCAACAACCCTATCTCTCATTCTTTGGCGAGGATCACGTCAAACTTCACGGAAAGATAGGGTGCATCGATCTTACCGGACACGGCCATACCTTCTGGAAAATCTGCGGGCTGTTTTTCGTGATAGGTCATCACGAGGTCATCGCGCACACCAAAGACAGTATCTTGATCAAGGTACGGATCGTCGTCGGGGAATATTTCGGTCACAAGCGAACGGTAACCCGGTGCCGTGACGATATAATGCAGGTGGGATGGACGCCACGGATGGCGCCCGCAGGCACGCAGGATGTCGCCAACCGGACCGTCAGATGGCACCGTATATTCGACAGGTTTGACGGTCGTGAATGCATACCGCCCATCATCGCCAACAGTCATAAGTCCGTGGAATGAGAATGTGTCTTGGTCCTCGTCCTGACTTGCATAAAGACCGTTAGGCGCAGTTTGCCAGATATCGATCTGAGCACCAGCAATAGGGTTTCCATTCGTGTCACGTATGACCCCTTCGGCCAATAGGAGTGGCCCGCCAAAGTCGCGCTTCATGTCGCCACCCACTGCCAAAGGCGGCGCACCAGACACATGGAACGGTCCAAGCACTGATGATGACGTTGCATCATCACGCGAATGGAGCATGTCCACGAGCGACGACACGCCCAACACATCAGAGGCAAGAACAAACTCGTGCCGATCCTCGGTTTCAATCGCTGCACAGCCTTCGAGGAAAGCGATGCCTTGACGCCATTCGTCATGGGTCAAATTGGTGTCACGGGCAAAGTCGTGAAGGTGTTGCACGAGGGAACCCATGATTTCGCGTGTCCGCGGGTCCATGTCGGCGGCCATATAGCCTTTGAATACATCGGTGATGTTATCTTTGGTAACGTTACGCATGTTGTAAATCCTTACAAAAGAGCGAGGCTGAGGACAGGAAATTCGATCAGAATGAACAGGACAATCAACATCACAAACGCGAACGGAAGCGCGCCCATGAACACGTCCTTAAGGGATATGCTGTCGTCGTTGAGCGTCGATTTTATCACAAAGCACGATATGCCGAGCGGCGGCGTGAGAAGCCCGATTTCAGCGCCAACTACCGTGATGATACCAAACCAAATCAATGACAGATCCATCGCTTCGACCAAGGGTAAAAATAGTGGAACAACGATCAAGATGATTGATGCTGTGTCAAGCAAGGTGCCTAGAAACAGCATCAACAGGACGTAGAGCGCCATGATCGTCCAGAACGATGCAGAGTTTCCGGCAAGAAGATCTTGAAGCTGGTTTGGCAACCCTGCGAGGCCCAGCATGCGTGAGTAGATTGATGCAGCAGTGATCAAAAACAGAATGGCCGCCGTGATATGGCCGGTTTCCAACAACGCTTCCCAAAAACCTTTCAGCGACATGGATCTGCGCACCAACGCAATAATCAGCGCGACAAGAGAGCCAGTTGCACCAGCTTCAACAGCCGTCATCCAGCCTGTGTAAATGCCGCCCAGCACAATGGTGATTAGGCCCAAGGTCGGCAAAGTTTTGGATGCGACCTCCCGCTTGGACATCCATTCGGTGTCTTCCACGGTGCGTCCACCCACAAAATTAGGAGTGTATTTCGCCATAAACCAGATTGCCCCAACGTATGCGACGGCCAACATCATGCCGGGAATGACCCCTGCAAGGAACATGTCGCCAACGGACTGTTCCGCTACAAAACTGTAGATGATCAACATGGCGGAAGGTGGAATAATCATGCCCAAAACGGATGACCCTGCAACGACGCCTACGGCGAATCGCGGATTGTAGTCTTGGGCGATCATCTGCGGCACGGAAACCTTTGTGAAGACAGACGCGGATGCGATCGATGATCCGGTGACGGCTGCGAACACGGCGTTTGCGCCCACCGTCGCCATGCCAATGCCGCCTTTAACCTTGCGAAAGCGCATGGTCATGACTTCGTAGATGTCCCTGCCTAATCCAGCTTTCGACACGATTAACCCCATAAAGGTGAACAGCGGGATCGTCGCAAAGCTATAAACCATGGCGCTGTCACCAACGGCGATTTTCAGCAAGTTCAAAGACAGTGTAAAATTGTCGCGCATAAGCCAGATCGAAATAAGCGATACCATGCCCAACGCGATAGGGATGTAGACGCCGGAATAGATCAAAAAGACGATAGCAACGACGGTGATAAGGCCGATGTCAATAGGGGTCATGTGTTTGGCCTGCCTGTTTTGGGTTCGTCATGTTCTGGCGCGCGAATAAGCTGAGGGCGATCCTGAGCGGTGATGACCTTGAGAACGAAGATCACACATGCCAGTGCGCTTCCGCTCGCGATGACCAATTTTATGGGCCACCAAGGAACGGTAAAGACACCAGGGACACCAAAGAAATCCTGCGTGCCCCACATCTTGATGAATTCGGGAAACATAATGTAGGCAATTAACCCCATGAAGATCGCAGATATCGCGTTGATAATACGTCTCAAGCTGGCCGTCAGTTTTGGACGGCGAGTGTGCAACAGGTTCAAAAACCCATCTGAGCGCGTCAGTCGATCAACGCGCACCACATCTGCCAGTTGCAAAAACACGATGAAAACGACCGATAGCTGGACTAATTCATAAGTGCCTTTGAGTGGAGAGTTGAACACGCCTCGGGCAATCACATCAACATTAAGGAGTACCACCAACGCCAGCACGGTACAGGTTCCGGCTACGTTGGCGGCGATCGCAAGGGAATTGGCGACCCGAGTTAGGCCAGCAAGTGCAGATTTAAGCATAATCTTGGCCCTTTCTCGGGTCGGTTATTGTTTAGGGCTGGGTCCAGTCACGGACACCAACAAAGCCAGCTGCTTCAAGCTTTCCAAGGTACGCTTCAAGCATTTCAGTGCCCGGCTCGCCGTTGTCGTTCAGCGTCGCTGCCCATTCAAGTGCGATGTTAGGCATAGCTGTGGCCCAAGCGGCGCGGTCTTCGTCAGAAACCTCAACGATCGTACCACCAGCGGCAACATAGGTTGCTTCGGCAGCGGCGGCGCGGTCCATCGCTATCCCAGCAAGGTGATCGCGATAGTCAATTGCCACAGCCTGAAGTGTCTCTTTGACCTCATCGGGCAATCCATCCCAGTAGTCTTGATTTACTGTGACCGTCTTGGAATTCACAGCACCAAGGTCCGCACGCAACATGTATGGTGCCACTTCAGAGATTTTGAAGGTGGCTGCGGCTTCTGGCCATAACATGCCCGCGTCAACCAAACCGGTTTGCAGCATGTTATAGAAATCCGTCAACCCGCCACGCACGCCTGCAGCGTCTTGGATGCCTTCGAGATACCGCAGGTTCATACCCGCACCCGCGACTTTGAAACCTTCAAGATCCGAGACGCCGGATACTTCTTGTGTTGAGAACACCTGATAGCTGTTCAGCACGACACCCGTCGCAAGATAAACTTGGTTCTGCGCTGCAAATTCGTTCTGCATCGCAGGGTATTCGCGGGCGATTTCGTCAACGGCTTGCGCCACGGCGCGCGCATCAGATGATACAAACGGTGTTACTGCAGCAAGACCTTGGCTTGGCAGCTTCGATGAATGGAAGATAGTTGTGACAATACCAATGTCGCCCAAACCCAGCTGAATGCCCTCTAGGACACCTTTCGGTTTGACGATCGAACCACCGTAGTTTTCCTGCCAATCCATGACATAGTTGCCAGTCTCTGCGAGACGACGGTCAACCTCGGGGATGAAAAAGTTCGTGAACTCTTTGACCCAAAGGGCGCGATCAGGATAGCCGTCGATGACGACCGCCGAAACTGTTTCCTGTGCCACAACCGGCAGAGCCGTCATCGTCGCAATGGCCGCGCCCATCAGGCTGCGTTTTGTCCAATTCATCATGTGTTTTTCCTCCCAGAAAAGCGGGCGCATTGGCCCAGTTTGTTTTAGGTTACCTTTACCCAATTGACCTTTAGATTTGTGCCTGCCGCTTGGAAAAGCTTGGCGATTGCACAGTATTTAGCGGTCTCTACGCCGACCAAATCCAACTCTGCTTGACTGGCTGATGTCGTGCAGTTCACGGTCAACGTGACTTCGGGGAACGGCACGTCGATCTCCGCCTCCATGAGGACGCCGCGTCGGTCGAACTTGCAGTTTGCATCGATTGTGACCTCTCCTAGATCAGTGCCCAAACGGTGCGCATTTTTTTGGCCAATCACATTGGTGCACGCAATCAACGCGGTCATTGCGGCTTCTGTTGGTGTGGGGCCAAGGTTGGTGCCCCCGCGTTCTGTTGGCTCATCAATAATGACGTTTAAATCCCGTACAGGAATTTCTGTGCGCGCATGTGTTGGGCAAGTTGCTGATGCACGGTAGGTCACGACGGTTTTCATTTTTACGGCCATGTTAGCTCCTTCGGTCAGATGACGCTGCAGACTTTATCGAACACAAATCGTGGTAGCTTTTGAAACAATGCCGTCTCATCAGCGTAGCCAATGTTGCATAAGAAATTGGACTTAAGGCTGGTTCCTGTAAAGAATTCGTCATCCACGATAGCGTTTGAAAATCCTGACATCGCGCCAACATCAAGACCAACTGCTCGCGCTGCGATCATAAAATAGGCACCCTGTAGCGTCGCATTGCGATATGCCGTGTCTTCGCAATAGGCGTCATTGCCATCGAACAAGTGGCGGCGATCTTCGTGTGGGAAAAGGAACGGCAACTCGTGCCAAAAGTCCATGTCCTGCGCGATGATTGCCGTGACTGGCGCACCCATCATTTTAGCAACATTCTGCGGCTTGAGCGACTTTGCTAACCGCGCCTTACCCTCTGGTGACTTTACGAAAATAAACCGCGCAGGCAGCGTGTTCATCGACGTTGGTCCATTAATAGTAATGTCGTAAATCTCTTCCAGAAGACCATCTGGTAGAGGCTTGTCTGTCCAAGCATAGTGCGACCGTGCATCACGTAAGATTAGATCAATCGCATCATCTGAAAGACGACCGATCCGGCCGCGCAACGCGCGGTGATCTTCCTGCGCCTTAGCGCGCAAGGCTGTTAATTCTGCTCCGGTCGGCGCGCTCATTTTGTTGCTACCGCTCTTGGTAAATCTTTTTCGTCCACGATTGGGCTTGAGCAAACGCCAATTCCCTCGATCTCGATCTCAACAACTTCGCCAGGGATCAACCAACGCGGGTTCGGTTTTTTGGCATGGCCTACACCTGGGGGCGTGCCCATAGCGATCATATCACCGGCCTCAAGCGTCGTGTATTCAGAGATCGTTGCAATCGTCTGCGCCACTGACCAGATCATATTGGCCGTATTAGAGGATTGCAAAATTTCGGTCCCTACGCGGCTTTCTATCTTAAGACCCGCAGCGCCCACGGGCACCTCATCAGGTGTAACGACAAAGGGGCCGATAGCGCCTGTGTCGTCAAAATTCTTACCGGGTGTCCACTGATGCGTCTTGCGTTGATAGTCGCGTACCGACCCATCATTGAACACGGTGTACCCAAAAACATGGTCCAAAGCATCCGCTTCGGAAATGTGGCGTCCACCTTTTCCTACGATGAACATCAACTCTGCTTCGTAGTCCAATTTATCAGAACACGTTGGTCGTACAAGCGGCGCACCTGCGGCCATAATGGAATTCTTACCGCGCATGAACAGTGCCGGATAATCCGGAATATCATAACCGCCTTCTTTGATGTGGTCCGTATAATTCAAGCCCAGACAAATAATTGTTCCTGGCTTAGCCACCGGCAACGCAGGCGCGATCGACACAACGGGGACGCGGGGCGCACCTTCAATTTTAGAGGCGACCGATTTTATCAGTTCAGGATCGCTGATAAGCGCCATCAAATCACTGCCCACAGTGGCATTCAAAGCTGTAAGGTTAACGGCCTCATCGCCCGTTACTGCATATACGGCCGTGCCGTTTGTCGTTTCGCCTACCAGATATTTCACTTTAGAATCCTTGTCTGTTCAGAAAAATTCTGCCTATAATATATCCATATGTCAACAAATATCGATTTTTTATAATTGGAGCTAAACGATGGTTGCTTGGATGGACTATAAGGCAGACGCAAAATCGCGAGGAGCTTTGGCGCTGGAACTATATGCTGCTATGTCGACACCTGCTAAAGAACCTCAAGACGTGAAGGCTGTGCTGCCCGATCATCTTGCCTATCAGGCAGGGCTGGAACGCGCAGGATCTTTGGCCTTTGCAGGACCGATGTCGGATGAAAGCGGCGAGAATATGCAAGGCATGGGCTTGATTATCTACCGCGCAGAAAGCCTTGAGGTGGCGCGTGCGCTGGCCGAAGGTGACCCGATGCATAAAAGTGGTGCCCGCTCTTTCGTATTGCGCCGCTGGATGATCAATGAAGGATCGTTGACCGTGTCAGTCGGGCTATCTACTAAGGGCGTTACGCTGACCTAAACAAAAGGCGATCGGCATGAATATGATGGACGACTATAGCGGCCGGGAAACCTCTGCAACGCGTGCGGCATACCTGTCTTTGCGTGACATGATCCTAAAAGGGGCATTGCCTGCGGGTCAAAAGCTGAAGATCGAGCAACTGCGCACGCTACTTAATACGGGTGCATCGCCTGTGCGCGAGGCGTTGAGCCTACTCACCTCTGACATGTTGGTGGAACGCATCGATCAGCGTGGTTTTCGTGCCGCGCCAGTGAGCACCGCCAATTTTGACGAAATCCTTAAGCTAAGATGTTCTCTTGAGGACATGGCGTTGCGCCAATCAATAGCGCGCGCCACGCCAGAGTGGGAGGAACGCTTTGTGCTATCTCATCACCGCATGAAGCGCGCGGCGGACACGGACGCATTTGAAGATGCGCATAAGACGTTTCATATGACCCTTTTGGGGAATGCCGCGTCCCCAATGTTAGAACGGTATTGCAGTCAGCTATATGATCTCAATATTAGGTATCGGTATTTGGCCGCGGGTGGCGCAAACTATCAACGTCGGGATATTTCGGCTGAACACGAAGATATCCTAGCGGCGGCCGTGCACCGTGATGCCAACGCGACATCCACTGCATTGCTAAGTCATTATCGCCTGACCGGGGCATATCTAACGACGCAACTTACCAGTCTGAATCTTTGACGATTTAATCTATTATCTTGCGTAAATATCGATATTCTGACAGCATCGTGACCAGAAATGGAGAAACCACTGTGCAGCGAAATCGATTCCTAAGTGATTTACTGACCACGTTGTTTGACCGCAGCAGTAGCATGCGGAGAACAGATGATACGCGAGATATCTATGATTTGTGCCGTGCGCTATTGTCTTCGGAAGGTGAAGTTTCGGGACAGAAACTTGCCGCGACGGTACTTGATCGGTATCGGGCGCTGGCGCAAAATGAACAACCTGCTTTTTTCGCATTTCTAAACGATGAGCTTGATATTGATGCCGCAGCACTATCTACGCTTGCGGCGGCTTATGCGGATGACCCGACGCCTGATGCTTTCAAGGCGCTTTCGCACGCGGCAGAGCCTAAACGGCAAGAATTACTGCGCCGCCTGAACCAGCCAATGGGTGCGACGTCTGAACTTGTTACGATGCGCGTCGATCTTTTACGCATCCTCAAAGACAATCCCGACCTTGCACGCACCGACCATGACTTTGTCCACTTGTTGCGGAGCTGGTTTAATCGTGGATTTTTGGTCCTGAAAGCGATCAATTGGGATACGCCAGCGCGGATCCTCGACAAGATCGTTGCATATGAGGCGGTTCATCAAATCAATGACTGGGACGATCTACGCCGTCGCCTGTACCCACCAGACCGTCGCTGTTTCGCGTTTTTCCATCCGGCAATGCCGGATGAGCCCCTGATCTTCGTAGAGGTTGCATTGACGGAAACGATCCCTGGGTCCGTCACCAAATTGCTGTCGGATGGGCGTACGCCTCTTGAGGCCGAGGATGCAAAAGTTGCCGTATTCTATTCAATTTCGAATTGTCAAAAAGGTCTGGCTGGGATCAGTTTTGGAAACCTCTTGATTAAGCAGGTCGTCGCGGAATTGTCGCTGTCGTTCCCCCAACTCGAAGATTTTGTCACCTTGTCACCAATCCCAGGCCTAAACCGCTGGTTGGCCACACAAACCGAAGACAGTGTTCATGGCCACATTGCGCGTGCAATTCTTGAACACCGTGCCACCGCACAAGATATCCGCGCCATGGCTGCGCGATACTTGTTGATGGGAAAGCGTGATGACGGAATGCCAATCGATCCCGTTGAACGGTTCCACCTTGGCAATGGTGCTGAAGTTTATGATATTCATGCGGACGCGGATACATCTGCCAACGGCCTTGTTCAATCTAGCGGGGCCATGGTCAATTATCTGTACGATTTATCGCTGACAGAGCGTCACCATGAAGATTTTGCCCTAAAGTCCATCGTGACAGTGGCTAAGTCAGCACAAGCGCTTTCGATAATGACGCTCTCCTCCAAGCCCAAGGAAGTTTCACCGTGACCAACACATTATACGATACCCTCATTGCGCGGCATGCTCATAACAGCGCGGTTTTTCTCGATCTCGACGATGGCACAACGCTGAGTTACGCGGGCTTTGTCGCACGGGTGGCGCAGTTGGCGCATGTGTTGGTCGACGCAGGGGTGAAGCCCGGTGACCGCGTGGTTGTGCAGGCGTCAAAGTTGGCCGATACGATAGCGTTATACGGCGCTGCGGTACAAGCAGGTGCTGTCTATCTGCCGCTGAACACGGCCTATACGAAAAGCGAATTGACGTATTTCATTGAAGATGCAGCCCCTGCTCTTGTTGTCTGTGACGATCGCAATCAAGCCGACCTGGCCTCAATATGCAAAGAAAATACGCAGGTTCTGACGTTAGCAAAAGACGGCACTGGATCACTTTCTATTCAGGCCGATAATAAAGTATCGGTGTTCGACACTGTGGCGCGTGGGCCAGATGATTTAGCAGCGCTCTTGTATACATCCGGCACGACTGGGCGGTCCAAGGGGGCGATGCTATCTCACAAGAACCTGCTGTCGAATGCGCAATCACTCACCGACCTATGGCAAATTACCGATGCTGATCGCCTGATCCATGCCTTGCCGATTTTCCACACTCACGGTCTGTTTGTTGCGATGAACACGTCACTTCTTGCGGGTGCGCAGGTCCGCTTTATGGCGGCGTTTGATGTTGATATGATTATCGCCGAAATCCCCAACGCCACCCTACTTATGGGGGTGCCGACGTTCTACACGCGCTTGCTAGGCGATACACGCCTGACCCGCGACCTTGTCGCCAACATGCGGCTGTTTGTGTCCGGTTCTGCACCGCTTTTGACTGAGACACACACTGACTTTGAAAGCCGCACAGGCCACCGTATCTTAGAGCGTTACGGGATGACTGAGACGAACATGATCACATCTAATCCATTGAACGGTGAACGGGTCGCAGGATCCGTCGGCTATGCTCTTGAGGGTACAGAGGTGGAGATCACCGACAATGGCATTCCCGTTGCCACAGGAGAGATTGGAATGATCGAAGTACGCGGCGACAATGTGTTCCAAGGTTATTGGAATATGCCAGAGAAAACCGCCGAAGAATTGCGAGACAATGGATTCTTTATAACGGGTGATCTGGGCATAAAATCCAGTGATGGACGCATTGCCATTGTAGGACGTCAAAAGGATCTCATCATTTCGGGCGGCTACAACATCTACCCTAAAGAAATTGAGGATCTCATCAACGACGTGGATGGCGTACTGGAAAGTGCGGTGTTTGGTGTGTTGAATGCGGACTTTGGTGAGAGCGTTCTGGCCGCGATCGTGCTAGAGAACCCCGCAGTCACCGCCGACACGATCGCAGCAAAGGTTGAACCAAACCTCGCCCGTTTCAAGCACCCGCGCGGCTATATCATTACTGACGCGCTGCCACGAAACACGATGGGCAAAGTGCAAAAAAATGTCCTTCGCGCGGAACACGGCACATAGAGTCCTTTTCTGGGGTTCTTTCATCATGCGTGAAATGCACGGCACTGGACTTGCACAGGCAAAGAAAACCCAGTTTCACTGCAGGTCAGACATCTTGATGTTATTCTAACGAAAACCCTATTTTCCAATTTCAGCAAAAGAAATCTCAATTCATATGAGCTAGAGCATGTCGCAATCCTGTTTGAATAAATGTGTCACATGCATCAGTTCGTGAGAGGTCTCTAACACGTTCATTTAGGTCTTTAGTCGAAGTCAGGCGCAAAACGGTATTTTGGGTGTTGTCAGACGAATGCGTACCAGTGTCCGCCTTCCAGCAACCTCAAGCCGTTAGGCCGCACAAAGTTGACGCCATTCGGCGAGAGCGGCGGTGCTGGTTGACCTTGAAATTCTGTCGACTGTAGAGGTTGCGCTCCTGATTGAAGTGGTTGTGAACTGAGGCGTGAACGATGACGAATTTCAGCAAATTCGCATCTGTCGAAAGCGAAGCATGGCTCGTTCCCGTCGTCGAAAAGGAAGATGTGAATTCTCGGCACGATTGTTCATCACAGCCCTATACGATTGTCGGCGTGCCGTATGCGCGTGGCAATTCCCAATCGGCACAAGTTCCTTTGATGTCGGTTTTGCAGAACGGTTGTTGGACGTAGAGGGCCTGTCTGGGCTTTCAAAGTTTTCAAACGCAGAGACACTTTTGGACATTGGCGATTTAATTTTACATGACGAAGAGCTTTGATCCAATTGTCCCCAATAAGACATGCGATCGCAAATCATACTGCAAAAGTGGAACATCACAATTGTACGGTTATCTTGAACAGACGGTACGCGACTTCCCGACCCAATGGGAGGCTTGGCTGTATGTTCATAATTTTCTCACTCAGAAAAAAGGTTTGTAAGTGCGCCGGTCAGTGCAGATCTAGCCGATAGAAATGCTGCACGCCTCCGACGATGTCTGCTGCGAGGAAGTTGGAGTGTGGCGTGTTTGTCCTTGCTTAATGTCGGTGACAGGTTGTGTTTCGCACCTTTTAAGTGCGAGAGATCCGCTGCAAACAGACCGGCCTTTGAGATCTTGTTGGCGCGATCAAGGATGCGTAAACATGGGCGAGGCTAATACCGATTTCTGCGTCGTACAGACATGCCTTTACCTTCCCAATCTCGCCCGATGTTTGAAAAAAATGAGATGGCCAAATTTGCTTAAGAAGTCTTTGAGTGCGACGCAGCGAAAAGCGGTTTGCAGCCTTATGACAGGCATGCGCACGGATATCGATTTCGCGCATTATTTACCTTTTTCTGACACCTGTTGTTGCAAAGCGCTCGGATTAAATTTTCGATGCAAGCCTGCCGTATTTAGCGTAGATCGGCCGCAAGCGATAATTTTTGCAAAGGCAAAGCAGCATGACAAATGACAATAAGACAGCAATCGTAACAGGCGGGCTGTCGGGAATGGGGCTCGCGATTGCGCGTAGGCTTACGAAAGATGGTACGACCGTTGTCATTGGCGCACGAAGCGCGGGGGACGCGGCCCATGTTCGCAAAATTCTTGGTGCAGAACATGCGGGCCTTCACACCGCAGCGCTAGATGTGCGGTCGAGTGAGAGCGTCGATGATTTTGTCGCTGACGTTGCTGAAACCCACGGCAGCGTTGATATTTTGGTTAATGCGGCAGGCGTTTATGATGAGGCAGCGATTATTGATCATCCCGACACGATCTGGGACGATCACATTGATACCAATCTAAGCGGGACGTTTCGTATGATCCGTGCGGTCATGCCCCATATGAAACGCGCAAGTCGGGGGCGGATCGTTAACATCGCATCGGTGGCAGCACACAACGGGATGGCAAATAACGCGGCCTATTGCACATCAAAAGCTGGACTTTTGGGGTTGGGGCGATGTGTCAGTCTTGAGGGTGCGGCGTTTGGGATCACATGTGTGTCCATCAGTCCAACTTGGGTGGAAACCGAAATGCTAAGGCGGTTCATTGATGCTGATATCGCAGCGACAGGGCAAAGTTTGGATGAGGTGCGGGTCGAATACGCCAAATCCAACCCGCAGAACCAGCTTGTCCAGCCATCTGAGGTTGCCGAATTGGCAGCATTTCTAGTGAGTGATGCGGCACGTGCCCTTACGATGGAAGATTTTCAGATTAACGCCGGAGCGCTTTGGTAGTCTAACGCGCGACGCGATAGCAACGCTTTGCCGTCGCTAATGCTGCTGTAAGGGCGGTCGGTGATTTTTTCCCATGCCGCGCAGGCATCTGTGTTGATGAAACTTGCATCGGCGCGCAAAGTGTCTGGAAAACTAGAAATCACATTGGCAATGCCAGGGGCCAGTTCGACGGTTTGTAACCAGACTTTTGCATCCCGTGCATGCGGGTCTGTCGGTGTGATGCGCCGATCTGCCATCAAATTGTAGATCGGCGCATTGGGCGCAGTCACGGGACCCAAAAGAAATGTTGCGGCGGCGGTCACATCGGTCATTGGAAATTCTAGTGATCGCGGCATGTGGCCCCCGCGCAATGATGCCTTTAGGATGATTTCGTAAATGTCGCGCGGGTTTGGTGCGTTCAGATCATAAAGCGACGGCAACCGGACAATGGCGGCGGGGATGCCGGCCTTTTGGATCGCATCCTCGGCTGCGATCTTGGCCGCGCCGTATCCGGTGCAGCCTTCCCATGCGGTTGCTGGGCCCTCGGGCCAAGGGCCGCCGCGATCGGGAAAAACGGCGCTGGATGAGGTGAAGCGCAGATCTGCCTCTGCCGCGCCGCAGAAGGTCAGCACGGTGTCCATGCCGCGCGTGGACCAATCCAACATCTCTATGCGACCAATGGCGAGGTTCACCATCGCTGCGCAATGAATGACCCGTGTCACTGATGCGGTCAGTGCGTTATAGGCGGACTGCTCTAACCCGAAATTAGGCGCATCCAAGGTGCCAGGTACCATGACGTATCTGTCGCTGGGTATGCCGTGGGCCAAGGCCACTTCGTCCAACCGATCACGTGCACCACGGTTTTTATCACGAACGAGGCAGTAGACGACGTCTCCTGCTGGAAGATCAAGGGCGGCTTGTGCCAGAACATGACCACCAAGAAAACCTGTTGCACCAGTCAACAAAATACCTGGGCGGTCGAAGTCATCTGTTGGCGCAGGTGCATCCGCCTCTTGGGTCATCAATTGATCAAGCCGGTGTAGGGGCACATTCATTGCGAGTTCAAAATCGATTGGGCGATTGTAGGCTTTCTCCAGCTCTAGCATCAGGGTCACGCACATCAAAGAATCGCCCCCCTGATCGTGAAAACTGAGCGCGGGATCAATCTGTGATGGCGCGCATCCCATGGCAACTACGGCAGCCGCAATAACGGCGTCATCGGCAACATCTGCGAAGTCGGCGTCATCCGTGACGGCAGGCAATGCGCGCATGTCGGCTTTGCCGGATACTGGATGCAACGGAAGCGCGTCCATCTCCACAAGGAATGATGGCACACAATAGGCAGGCAGCACCGCGCGCAACTCTGCGGCCAGCTCGGGCGGCATTCTATTGGTTCCCGCCTTTAGCCCCCATCTGTCGGCATTGACCCGTTTTTGGTTGGCATCGGTAGCAAAGTAGAAAATCAGACTTTGACCGCGCGCACCAACCTCTGCAACCCAAGGCGCGGCATTTGAGAATGCCAGCTTGTCGCGCATCGTATCAGTCAACTCTCGGGTCTGGATCGAAAAACCGCGCAGTTTAAGCATATGAGCAATGCGCCCCTCGATATGAAGCGCGCCTGTATCGTCGACCCATGCCTGATCGCCGGTGTCATAAAGTCGCGTGTCGCGCCCGTTGATAGTCAATTCACGAAAGCGCAGGCGGGTTTCCTCGGGGCGGTTGATATAGCCACGCCCGAGCATCCTTGGCCCTTCAAAATGAAGTTGCCCCGAGGTGCCACTTGGGCAAGGCGTATCGGCGTCGTCCAGAATGATGGCGCGCAAATGCTCCATAGGGATCCCGACTGATGCGGGCGTATCGCCTGCGGGTTCAATCAGGTGCGACATACAAACATCGTGCGTTTCGCAGATACTATAGAGGTTCCAAAGCGCGGCCTTTGGCAACTTTGCAAGCGATGCTGTGATCAGATCATCACTCACGACTTCGCCGTTCAAGACGACACGGCTAAGCGGCAGTGCTGCTGCCTTGTCTTGGTCCAGTGCAGTTAGAAACGTATCGTAGAACGAGGGCGTAAACAGCATCTCGTCAATGTCGTGATCAATCAGAAAATTGGCTAATTCACGCGGAGCAAAAAGTGTGCTGGCATCGGGGAACCACAATTGGGCGCCTTTACGCAATGGGCGAAACATTTCCCAGATCGCGAAGACATAAATGCCAACACGCATTCCCGGGCCATAGGGCGTATGGGCGTCGCGCCAATCATAAGACAGATAGGCCGCGTCTTGTGCGACAGGAATGCATTTAGGCCGCCCTGTTGTGCCGGATGTTGCCACGAGATAAATTGGATCATCGGGTGAAACGCTTGCTGCGCGTAGCGGGGCGAACGGTGCGGATGCTTTGTTCAGTAGGGCCATTGCATCTAGTGTTGCGCAATCGCGCGGCAAATGGCCGGGGCTTGCGGGCTGACAGGTGATAACCAGACTAACTTGTAGTTCGGAAATGATATTGTGAAGCACCATTTGCGGCATGGCCGGGTCCAAATGCACGAAAGGACGTCCGTTTATCACGCAGGCCACAGCGCTGGCGGCCATGGCAACCCCAGGTGAGCCAAAAATACCGACGACCTGAGGTGACACCAGATGCGCGCCTAGGCTTGCGACGAATTGGCCAAGCCTGCCGTAAGTGATGGTTCGATCTTGATCCGAAATCGCTGGCGTTTCGGCGAAATCTACAATGGCACAAACAAGATCGGCAGCAACGGTGTGGGTCGGAATCATGACATCGGGTCCCTTTTTGCCGGCACACTTACCATCAAGAGACTACAAAGACAGCGCATCTTTTTACGTATGAAAGCGCTTTCGCGCTTAATCATGCCGAACAACTTCAGATTGCATGATTAATATCAGACGAGAAAGTTCAAATCCAAGCCTTGGATGCCTAATTGAACAGTACATTCGCACAACGCGCTGCAGAAAACCGCGGCAGGCTTACGCTTGAAATTGCGTAACGACAGCGCCTGGAACGAGTGACACAAGCGCCTAAGGTAAAGCAGGTGCCTATTCAGCAAATTTCCATTTAATAGGGGTCACGTAAACGATGCTATCATCAACACTGACCATCACATCGCCGTCCTGAATATTAACCTGCAGCCTCATCGAGCGACTTGCCAGTTTTCCCAGTTGGCTGGTGTCGTCTTCTGAAAAATTGATAACTTTAAGGTTATCAAATCGGGTGGTCTTATTCTTGATTTTCTCCCACCACATCTCAGCTGTCCGGCCGCCGTAACAATAGACAATTACCTCGCCCGATTTGCCACACGATTGGCGAACAATCTTTTCGCCCGGAAGCCCCAGCGCGACCCACAGCTCTAGCTCGCCACTCAGGCTTTTCTGCCAAATGTCAGGCTCGTCATCCGTTGAAATGCCTCTGGTCATTTCCAACTGCTCATGGGCATTCAGTGCAAATGCGAGAATACGCACCATTAGCCTTTCATCCGTCTCCGAAGGATGTTTGGCTACGGTCAGATTGTGGGTTTCGTAATAGTGACGATCCATATCGGAAACGGAAAGTTCAACTTTATAAATGGTGGCTTTTTGTGCCATGATTTTTACCTAAATAACGGAGATAGATTTGTATAATGCGTCCGGCAACTTTGTGAAAGCACAAAGCAACTGGTAACGTCCCACGATATGCGGCCTTATTAAACGGGTCAGTACAAGGCCGCTGTGAAGGCTTCTGATCAGATCCGCGACGATCTAGCAACGATAGTTCGCACCTTTACGCCAATCTGAAAAGCTTTGATCAAAATCAATGCGCGGAAAGTCGACTTAACTAGGATCAAAAGGAGGTTTTGGGCCCCCGTTCGGTTGGCCCACAGTGGGGTTTTCGTATGGGTAATGTCTTTGTTTGGTTAAACGACCAGCTCTTGCGGATGCAGTGGCTTTCGGACTTGACCGCACTGTTGGTGCGCGGCGGTTTCGGTTTGGATCCTGCAAGCCAGATTGGTGGAAGCGTCCATTTTTTCATTTATGATGTTATTAAGATATTCATTCTGCTCTCGGTTTTAATTTTCAGTATTTCCTACGTGCAAAGCTATTTCCCACCCGAACGCACGCGCCGTATTCTTGGGGAACGGCAGGGTCTCGGCGCCAATATCATTGCGGCTCTACTTGGAACGATCACACCGTTTTGCTCTTGCTCTTCTATCCCGCTGTTTATTGGTTTCACTAGCGCAGGGCTTCCGCTGGCCGTCACGTTTTCTTTTCTGATCTCATCCCCGTTGGTTGATCTGGCTTCGGTGATATTGTTAGCCAGTATTTTCAACTGGAGCATCGCGTTGGCTTACGTCGCAATCGGCCTTGTGCTGGCCGTCCTTGGTGGAACATTAATAGGCTACCTAAAGTTGGAAAATCAGGTCGCGGCCTTTGTTTATCAAAGTCCCGTCAGCGATCATGATAACGATGGCGTAATCAGCAGGCGGGAACGCATGACCTATGCGGCGGATCAAGTCATCGAAATTGTGCACCGCGTTTGGATCTATATCTTGATCGGTGTTGGGATCGGTGCGGCGATCCACAATTGGATCCCTGAAACCTTTATTTCTGCAGTGCTAGGTCAGGATAAGTGGTGGTCGGTTTTGGTTGCAACGCTTGTGGGTGTTCCGATGTATGCGGACATCTTCGGGACGCTGCCCATCGCCGAAGCTTTGGTACAAAAGGGCGTCGGGCTCGGCACTGCGTTGACCTTTATGATGGCCGTAACTGCGTTGTCGCTACCATCGATGATCATGCTCAAACGGGTCGTGAAGCTTCCTCTGCTGGCCGTCTTTATTGGAATTGTTACGGTTGGAATTATACTGATTGGTTACGTTTTTAACGCGACTGCCCATCTATTTGTCTAAAAAGGAGACACAGAATGATCATTAAAATATTAGGGTCCGGATGTAAGAAATGCGTGGCCTTGATGGACAACGCCAAGGCCGCGATACACGCCACAGCAATCGATGCACAAATTGAGAAAATCACCGATATCGTCGACATTGCCAGTTACGGGATCATGTCCACACCCGGCCTTGTGATTGACGAAAAGGTCGTTTCAAGCGGGCGCGTGTTGAGCGCATCCGAAATTGAGACGCTTCTCACAGGACCATAGGTTGCTGAACAGACGCCAATTTCCGATTCAAGACAGCTTAGACGTTACGATACGGCACACCACGAACGCTGCTTTGGCACTATGTTTCGCGACAGTCTGCATTTTCAGCCAACACCAAAATGCAGAGATGGAGCATCATAGAAACGCGACGTTATCTATGTGCGCAAATCAGACCCAGATGTCGGCATAAGTCGTTTTATCGATGACAATCCGTGCGTTTATCATATTGTTTTCTTCGGCGCGGCGCATTGCCGATGCGAGTGAAAGACCGTGATCTTGCCAACGCTGAACAAGGCGATCCAACAAGATCGGTTCGGGAACCTTAAGCGCAATTGATGAATCCCAATGTGCTGCAAGATCACGCCAAATAAGGGCTTCAAGAAGCGGATAGTTCCCTTCAACGATGATCGCATTGCAGCCGCTTGCGATCTTTGCCGCACAGGCAACAGATATGTCGCGCACGCGATCAAACTCTGAAAAGTAGATATCATCATCACGGCCAAGACGGCTGACAAGCGACACCAATCCGTTAACGTCAAAGGTCTCGATCGACCCTTTGCGCGGCATCAGACCACGTGCAGTGAGTATACTGTTATCAAGGTGAAACCCGTCCATTGGAACCACTTGAGTTTGACATCCCGCAGCGCAAAGTACTTTTGGAAGATGTGCGGCAAGCGTTAATTTGCCGCTCGCGTGCGCCCTTGCCAGCGTAACAATACGTCTTGTGCCGCGCTGGGCTTTATCTCGTAGCGGCAGGCAACCGCGTCTAAGGTGGTCATTCTAGCTGGTGCGGTGCTTCTTTTGCGCCGGTCATAAAAGCGACTGCGTCCGACATCGTGTAATCCTTGGGGTCAATCACGCAAAGCCGTTTGCCAAGGCGGTGGACATGAATACGGTCGGCGACCTCGAACACATGCGGCATGTTGTGGCTGATCAAAATAATAGGGATTCCACGTGATCGCACATCAAGGATCATTTCTAACACACGTCGCGATTCTTTGACGCCCAGCGCAGCAGTGGGCTCGTCTAAGATAATCACCTTAGATCCAAACGCGGCTGCGCGGGCCACTGCAACACCTTGGCGTTGACCACCTGACAATGTTTCCACCGCTTGGTTGATATTCTGGATCGTCATCAGGCCGAGTTCGGTCAGTTTATCTCGGGCGACTTGTTCCATCTTAGCACGGTCCAATTGACGCAATATGGTGCCGCGAAATCCGGGTTTGCGCAGCTCGCGGCCCATGAACATATTGTCAGCAATCGACAGGGCAGGGGACATCGCGAGGGTTTGATAGACGGTCTCGATCCCTTCTTTGCGCGCGTCAGTCGGGGAGGTGAAATTCACCTTTTTGCCCTCTAGGAACACCTCGCCTTCGTCGGGAACCACCGCACCAGACACCGCTTTGATCAATGATGATTTGCCCGCTCCGTTGTCACCAATCACAGCCAGAATTTCGCCGGGATACAGATCAAAGTCACAATGATCGAGGGCTGTGACACGGCCATAACGTTTGACCAAGCCGCGCCCCTTAAGGATGGGTTCGATTGACCCGTTCGCGTTGTTTTCCATCAGTGTCATGCCGATACCTTTCTGATCCATTGGTCAACAGCGACCGCACCGATGATCAGCGCGCCGATCAATAGGAACGTCCATTGCGCGTCCGCACCTGCTAGGCGCAATCCAAGGGTAAAGACGCCCACGATGAGTGCCCCAAAGAGCGGCCCCATGATTGATCCGCGTCCGCCAAATAGCGATATGCCCCCGATCACCACGGCGGTGATGCTCTCGATGTTCAACAACTGGCCAGATGTCGGGCTGACTGATCCGATCCGTCCAATTAATGCCCAGCCTGCAATCGCACAGATGAAGCCCGTAACCGCATAGACCGAAATCAGCGTTGCCTTGACGTTCACGCCCGATAGCTGTGCCGCCTCTGGGTCATCGCCGACGGCGTAGACATGTCTGCCCCACGCGGTCTGGCTTAGAACATATGATAGGATTGCGAAAATCAGCACCATAACGATCACGCCGTAGGTAAATGATGCGCCGCCGCGCCCGTCAACATCGGCGCCAATTTTGAAGGTCGTCCCCAAAAATTGTAACAAGGGCGCTTGGGCTTCGATGTCTTGGCTACGGATGGTCGCATTCCGAGAATACAAGAAATTGGCTGCCAGAACGATCTGCCACATGCCTAGCGTTACAATGAACGGTGGCAGTTTCATCACCGCAATCAACCAGCCATTTATCGACCCGATGAGCGTCCCAAAGATCAGGCCCGCAGCCACGGCCACCTCGACAGGTAATCCATAGCGAAATGTAAATTGGCCCATGATGACGCTGGACAGGACCGCGATGGCCCCAACGCTAAGGTCGATGCCGGCCGTCAAGATTACAAGGCTTTGTGCGGCGGCCACAATACCGACGATCTGCACTTGTTGCAGAATAAGCGTCAGCGCAAAGGGCGAAAAGAATTTAGAACCAAGCAGCAGCCCGAATATGATGATCGATGCCACCAGAACGAAAAGTGGCACCAGTGCTGGCGTCACATGAAGCGCGTGCTGCACCTTGACCATAACGCCTTTGCGTTCGGAAAACGCAGCGACGGTTTCGGAACTGGATGTTTTTGTGGCGGCTTCATAGTTATCGGCATTGCCAGACATCGAACGACCCCTTTGATGGATTTTGTGTGATCAGGTAGGGAAGCATACCCCAATTATTGGAAAGGGGCGGGAAAAACCCGCCCCGATCTTAATGCTCTAGCGCAGGGTTTAGCCCCAGCACAATGCCTTACCTTCGGCGACAGAAATGCTGTCGACGCCGTCAACTGGCTGGTCGGTGACCAAGGCCACGCCTGTATCAAAGAAGTCTTTGCCTTCGGTGTTTTCTGGCAGGGTACCATCGACTGCGTAGGCTGCAATCGCTTGGATGCCTAAGGATGCCATCTGTAATGGGTACTGCTGTGCTGTCGCACCGATCACACCATCTGCGATGTTTTGCACACCAGGGCAGCCGCCATCGACAGATACGATCAGCACGTCGTTTTCACGACCCATTGATTTCAGCGCCTCATATGCACCAGCAGCAGCGGGTTCGTTGATCGTATAGACCACGTTGATGGTTGGATCGACAGCAAGCAGGTTCTCCATTGCCTTGCGGCCACCTTCCTCGTTGCCCAATGTGATGTCGTTGCCGACAATGCGGGGGTCATCTTCGTCGCCGTTTACGTTTGGATCAGCCAGATCAATCCCGAAGCCTTGCAAGAAACCTTGGTCGCGTAGAACGCCAACTGTTGGCTGGGACACGGCAAGATCAAGCAATGCAATGCGTGCGTTTGCAGCTTCGTCGCCGAGTGTCGCTGCAGCCCACTGGCCAATCAGTTCACCAGCTAGAAAATTGTCCGTCGCGAATGTTGCGTCTGCGGCGTCAATCGGGCTGAGCGGTGTATCAAGCGCGATCACCAACAGTCCAGCGTCACGGGCCTGTGTCACGGCGCCAACGATGGACGATGTGTCAGATGCGGTGATCAAAATGCCAGATGCGCCATCAGCGATGCAGGTTTCAATCGCAGCAACTTGGGTTTCGTGGTCGCCGTCAACCTTACCAGCATAGGACCGTAGTGTGACGCCAGCTTCTTCGGCGGCGGCTTCAGCACCTTCGCGCATTTTGACAAAGAATGGGTTGGTGTCTGTCTTTGTGATCAGGCAAGCGGAAACAGAATGGCCATCTGCCATAGCTGTGCTTGCGGATGTAATAGCGGCGATCGCTGTACCGATGAGCAATTTCTTCATGGTGTCCTCCCAGAACAAAAATTAGCAAGGCCTTCACCCTGCGCTTTGACGACGATATGACCCGCCGCTCAACCTTAAAAGGATTGATTCGGGTGTGCTTGTCAATTAATTAGTTAACTTTATTTATTAATCCGAAATGGGGTATATCTATAATGTAGGCGGGCGATTATATAGCGCACATGGATGACGGGTTAATCAGATCAATCAGCATTGGGCTGAGCCAGAAGGGCGTTCGCGATCATAACGAGCGGCTGCTGCTCTCGTTGTTGCAACGCAATGGTCCGATGCCCGGTAGTGACTTGTCGCGGTTGGCTGGACTGTCCCCACCCACCGTGTCAGGAATTCTGCGCCGCCTCGAGACCGAAGGTTTGTTGATGCGTGGCGACCCCGTACGCGGCAAGGTCGGAAAACCGTCGATACCCATGCGTTTGGCCTCTGATGGTGCGTTTTCATTCGGGCTTAAGATTGGACGGCGATCTGCGGATTTGGTTCTTATTGATTTTAATGGCGCGCCGCGGCAGGAACGTCAGCTGACATATGCGAGCCCGGTTCCCGCTGATATCTTTTGCTTTCTTGATGAGGGTATTCAAAGCATCAAATTGGAAATGTCTGAAGCTCATTTCAGCCGTATTTGTGGGCTTGGCATCGCTGCCCCGTTTGAGATGTGGAATTGGCATGATGCTTCATCCAGTTATTCCGACACCTTTGCCCCATGGAAAGACATCGATCTCAAATTGAAGGCGCAAGACCTGACTGGCTTGCCTGTGTCGTTGATGAATGACGCCACTGCGGCCTGCCAAGCTGAACACACTTATGGCCGTGGGCGTGAATTTCGCGACTACGCTTATTTCTTTATTGGTGCGTTTATCGGGGGCGGTGTTGTGTTGAACAATTCTGTTTTTGAAGGACGACAAGGCAACGCTGGCGCATTGGGATCACTGCGCAGCATCGGCCCCAACGGCGAAAGTATGCAACTGGTCGATATGGCCTCAATCCATCAGTTAGAGCTGCGTTTGCGCGAAGTTGACCTTGATCCCCAACAGCTTTGGACTGATCCCGAAAGCTGGCACGCCTTGTCGCGCTATGTTGATCCATGGCTTGGCCAAACCGCACAGGAATTGGCAAAGGCAGCTTTGTCGACCTGTTCGGTCATTGATTTTGAGGCGATCCTGATTGATGGCGCTTTTCCTGCCAGCGTCCGCGAAGACCTTGTGAACCGCGTGCGCCGCTATGTTGTGACCCAAGACACGCGCGGGCTGATCCAACCCGTTATTGAGGCAGGCAGTATTGGTGGTAAAGCCCGCGCGATTGGGGCCGCGACAAGACCAGTTGGAGCGCAATTTATGCTAAATGCCAATCTTAACGCGTTGCGGCATTAGATCTGGCCGGTAATCTGCAACCAACGTGCGCGCGGTCCGGCGGTGCTGACATTCCCAGTATAGTTTCGGTTCTGCACTGCAAATAAAGCAGATGTCAGAAGGCGGCTTAAGCGGGCTTTTCCGCAGCGTCATTGATCTCAGTTATGTAAGCTCGTTCCCCGCCAAGGTCGGAAAATGCGCGTGTACGACAGCTTAATACGATGATCTGCTGGTCGCGGGCAATGAGGGCGAGCATATTAAACATTGTCGAAATGCGCTCGTCGTCGGTGTGAACTAAAGCGTCATCCAAAATGATCGGCACATGATTGCCGTGCTTTGCGAAAAGCTTGGCAAAAGCGAGCCGCGTGAGGATGGCGATCTGCTCGTATGCGCCACCAGACAGAACGTCGACTTTATCCGTCACACCATTGCGCGTAATCGTTTCAATCAAAAGCTTATCTGGGTCGATTTGAAATTCGGCGCCTGCATGCAATTGCCGCAATAACGGCAGCAACTCATTGCGAACAGGTTCAAAATACGTTTCCTGTGCATCCGCTCTGGCGGCTTCAAGGTGCGCCACAAGAAGCCGGAGGGCCTTCACATGGCTGGCAAATTGCGCTGCCCGCTCTTTGGCGCGCTCCAGCTTTCCAGTGACCTCTGCCAGTTTTTCTTCAATGGCCCCTTCAGATTGGGTTTGGATCGCCCCGTTCAGTCGCGCCAACTCGCGTTCCTGTCGGTGAATTTCCTTTTTGTCTTCATCATCTGCTTGCACAGCACGTTCATGCGTGGCGATTGCAACCGACAGGTCCAAGGTGACCAATTGCAGCCCTTCAAGTGCTGTGTTTGCATCCGCGATTTCGGCATCTTTGGCCATCTTGGCTTGCATAAGATCTTGTAGCTTCAGAGTTTCCTCTGCTGATATCAAAAGTGATGCTTTGTCGGCTTTTAGCCTTAGCAAAAGAACCTCGACTTCGGTTAACGCACTTGCGGCGCTGGCCAAGACATTTTGAAGCGTTGGCAGGTCTTCGCGTAGCTGCGTCAGGTCTTCATCAAGGTTCGAAATCTCTCTTTCTTTGACCTCGGACGCATTTTCGTCTTGCGACCGATTAGCCGTAAACACGGCAGGCACATCCGTAGGGTGCTTTAACTCAGTACAAAGCGCCCCCCATTCTTTTTCAATCGCGGCAACGCCATCCGGTGCCAGCGCCCTGATCTGCATTTGGGCTGTCTGGCGGTCTTGCATCGCTGTTTGCTGTGTGGCGTAAGCCTGCCGCGCAGTCGCAACCGTATTAAACCCCAATGATTGCAATTCGGCAGTTTGCTCGGATTGAAGCGCCTCTGGGTCCGCGATCCCCTGACCCGTTCCCTCGGCGGGCATTAGTGCTATTGTTCCAAATCCGGGCAAGACAACAGTCAAAGCATGATCAATCAGGCGTGGCTCGCCGTTTGGCAAATCCAATCCATCGATACTTGCCTGTGCCGCATCCGCGGACACCGTAAAACGAGAGAAATGTATCTTGCGGGTTTCAATCGCTATGTCGCGGCGGCGCTCTAAGTCCGTTAGTCGATTAATCGTAGATTTCGTGATCTCGTGACCGCACAAAACAGCATCTGCATCACGCAGCAGGTTCTTTGGGGTCAGCAATTGTTGCGAAAGCTCTGACAGGGTCGCCAGTCGGGTCCGCTTGGCCATCTCACGTTCCGTCTGTCTTATGTGCTTGAGAGTTTCAGTCAAACTGCGGCGCTGGGTCTCTTTTTCGGCGATACTGGACTGCAATTTGTTAATGGCGTCTTGGGCCGTTGACTTGGCGTCTTGGGCCTTGGTCGCTGCCGTTCCTTTGTCTTCAATCTCGATCGCGATAGCCGCGCGATGTTCTTGCGCATGGGTGATGCTTTTGATGTCGCGCTCAAACCCTTGCCCCGCGTTGTGAAGAAGCTGAATGTCCTTGTTCGCATCTTGGATTTTGCGATCATGTTCACGGGTTGCGATCAGATGGGCTTCCGCCTGTGCGATTGCGTCTGCTCGAAGCTGCCGCAGCTCAGGCGCATGAAGTTCCCGCAAGCGGGTCGTCACCCGTTTTTTCATCCCCAGATCGTGGCTTAGTGCTGCGACCAAGTTGGCAAGTTTGCTTTGCTCTTCACCAAGCAGTTCAACGCGGTCCACGGCATCTTTCCACTGGCTGCCAACTTTTGGTTTGTCTTGTTTGGTGCTGATGGCATCAAGATCTTGCTTGCACCGTTGGACAATACTGTCCATCCGCCGCCCGCCCGTTACCGCGTCGATTTGGCCGCGTACGCTGGACATGACGTCTCTGCGGGTATCAACGCCATCTGCGCTGGCATCGACACCAACGGTACCTTGCCGTACCCACAGCAATCCGAACGGCCCGTTGTTTATCGTCAGGATATTTTCTTGAATCCACTGCTCTGCATCATCTGCTTGCTTGAGTATCGTGGCGTTCGCCATCGCAGTAACCGTTGCGGATGATCCCGCTTTTTTGAGATTGAAGATCTTTTCAATCCGGTAATTGCTGCCCTCAAGCTCGATCTCGGCCACGATGTGCATCGCGCCGCCGGAATAGGGCTGCATCTCTTTCAGCTCTTTTCTACCCGACCCATATTCGTAGAAAAACAGGGCATGAAGCGCGCCGAAAAAGGTGCTTTTGCCGCTTTCATTCTCAGCCGTAACTGTTGTTAACCCATCGCCGAACGGTCCAAGAACCGCCGTCTTGTCGGCAAAGCGACGGACATTATGCAAGGTGAGTTTGCGCAGTTTCACGTCGCAACCTCCTGCGCTAAGTGGAATAGATGTGATAAGGCCAACTGTGCGACGCGCGCGTCTTCTTCGGTGCGGCCCTCAATTGATGTGGCTTCAAAAATGCTTTCTGCAGCGACGCGCAAAGCACCAGTTTGTGCAATCAGATTTAGATCATCGACGGTTTGCTCAATGCCCACTTTCATTAAATTAGCCTCAAAAAAATGAAATTCGTCGCCAAGCGTTTGGCAAGCCGTTCGCAAGGCTGCAAGCTCTGATAGGCCCAAACGTCCTGTGCCAATAAATCGGACTAGGGTAAAGTCGCGTTCTATTTTCGGCAGCGCCTCTTCCAAAATTGCCACCGGATCATTGCCAGAAAAGAAACCGACTTCAATGCGGTGCCATGCGTATTTGCCCAATGGTACCTGTTCGACACGCGGCGCGTCACCACGCTGATCGATATCAACCAGCAGTACACCCGCCGCAGCGTGTTCTTTGAAACCGTCCGCTTCGGGGCCACCCGCATACCATGTTCGCGGCGTGATACGCATCTGGCCATGCCAGTCCCCCAACGCAAGATAATCAAGGTCGGACGTCTCCGCGCGGTCCGGTGGAATGACCGCCAGCCCGTCATCGTGAGATCCAAAATGCGTGACACCGCCGTGGGCCAGGCCAATCCGGATGCGCGTGCCAGTATCGGCAGATCCCATCCACTCTGTCAGGTCGTAACCCGGTGCGCGGACCGCCGGAGGTGCAGGAAGGATGGCCACGTCTTCCCCAATTTCAATGGTCTCAGGGGTCGTCGCAAGAATGACGTTGTCAGGCTTGTCCCGTTCCAAACGTTCCCAAAGGTCAATTGCCGCCAGCGAGTCGTGGTTTCCGGGCATCCAAATCCACGTCAGATCGGGAAAGGCGGCCATCGCATCCAATGCGCGCTTCACAAGCCGTGATGGTGGTGCCTCTGCATCAAATGTATCGCCTGCTATTACAACAAATTCTGCATCGCGACTGATGGCAAGCGCGCCAATTGCATGTACCGCATCAAGGCGCGCAGACTTTAATGCGGCACGCGTGTCTTCATCAAAATTTCCAAAGGGCTTTCCAAGATGAATATCCGCCGCATGCACAAATCGCATTTTTCGCTCTCCAAAAGCCCAACAGAAACATCGTGCCTTCAAGGCAGCCAACTGTAAACGGATCTACTGATCTCTTTTTGAGTAAACGCCAAAATAAACCGACTGAAAACGGGTCGGCGTCCTCGGTATGCTGACAACTGGCCTACTTTGACGATCCAATTGCCGTTTGCGCCTGATGTTGGCTTAGGAAGACCCGTCCGCTCAAATGCTCCAGAAAACCGGACTGTTTCAGCCGGTCCATCACGGGGCCTTTGACCTCGGACAGGTGAAAGGCCACGCCGCCAATTTCTAGGCGTTCATTGATGGCCTCTAAGGATTCAAGCGCGCTCATGTCGATTGCGTTTACGGCAGAACACATCAGAATGACGTGCTTTAGGTCCGGTTGCTTGGCGACTTCATCATAGATGCGATCCTCAAGGGCGCGTGTGTTGGCAAAGAATAGGCTTTCATCAACCCGTATGGTCAAAACGCTTGGGTCCACGATCACCTCATGCCGCATGACATTGCGGTAATGTTCGGTGCCGGGTACTTGACCAACGATCGCCATATGCGGCCGCGACGATTTAAACAGATGGATCAGGATCGAAATTGCAACGCCAGTTGTGACCCCCAGTTCAACCCCAACCATAAGCGTCATAGCCATCGTTATAGCGACAGCGGCAAAGTCTGATTTGGAGTATTTCCAAGTTTTTTTGAGGATCGAAAAATCGACAAGCGAAAGCACGGCGACGATGATTGTTGCAGCCAACGTGGCTTTGGGAAGATGAAAGATCAGCGGCGTCAGAAACAGGGATGCAACACCAAGACCAATCGCAGTATATGCGCCTGCGGCAGGTGTGGCCGCCCCCGCATCATAATTGACCACAGACCGCGAGAACCCGCCGGTTACTGGAAATCCGCCCGTAAATGCAGCTCCGATATTGGCCGCACCTAACCCGATAAGCTCTTGGTCGGGATCAATACGTTGCCGGTTTTTCGCAGCCAATGTTTGTGCGACTGACACGGATTCCACGAACCCAATGACTGAAATTACCACTGCCGAAACGATTAAACTGCTCCATAAATCCATCGAGAACGAAGGCAGTGACAGGGGGGGCAACCCAGTAGGGACATCGCCCACAATTTTCACGCCACGTTCGGCAAGGTCAAACCCCCAGACGGCCAGTGTCGTCACAAAGATCGCGGCAACAGGTCCAGCTTTGGCAACTATACTCGCCGTGCGCGCATTCAGGCCAAGCTTTATCAACAAAGGCAATAACCCTTTACGCACCCAAAACAGAAACGCAGTTGTCGCGACGCCGATGACGACAGTGATCCAATTCACTTCGCCTAGATGTTCGATCACTGAGGCGATGATCTCAAGCAAGTTGTGACCGGTTGCGTCAATACCAAGGATGTTTTTCAATTGGCTGGCGGCGATGATGATACCGGACGCAGTGATGAACCCTGCAATCACAGGGTGCGATAGGAAGTTTGCCAAAAACCCCAGCCGCAAAAAACCCAGAACCAACAAAATGGCACCCGACAGAAACGCCAGTGTAATCGCGGCCACGATATATTCCGATGTTCCGGGCATTGCGACCTTACTGACCGCCGCTGCGGTCAGTAGCGAAACAACCGCAACCGGACCCACTGCAAGCGCACGGCTAGTGCCAAAAATTGCATAAAGCACGATTGGCAACATTGACGCGTAAAGACCCATTTCGGGTGGAAGCCCCGCCAGCAAAGCATACGCCAACGACTGCGGGATCAGCATGATCGTCACAATGACCGCAGCAACTAGATCATTGGTCAAAGTCAGCCGGTCATATGTGCGGCCCCATTCGAAGATCGGTAAATAGCGTGCTAATCTGGTCATTGTATTCAAGTCCAATCAGGCTCTTGTTATGGATTTGTAGGTAAGGCGCGAAGGCAATGCGGTAAATTTGGCGAGTGTCATTCCCACAAGCATTGCGGGTACGAATATAAGGACGCCGGATGTTGCAAATGGCAGGGATGTTACCGCCGGACCGGGGCACAAACCACCCAAACCCCACCCAACACCAAATATCGCGGCACCTGTAACAAGGCGTGCGTCAATGTCCTTGCGTGTCGGGAGGTGGAACATGTCGTGGAAAAATGGTGTGGTGCGTTTTTGCACAAACCAGAAGCCCGGTGCGGTGACGAGGATTGCGCCCCCCATAACAAACGCCAAACTAGGGTCCCAAGTTCCGAATATATCAAGGAAATTCTGAACCTTTGTCGGGTTTGCCATGCCGGATAAGATCAAGCCTGTTCCAAAAAAGAGACCCGCAAAAAGTGTGCTGAAAAAATGCATCTGCTTAGCCTCCCAATACGTGACGAAGGACAAAGACGGTAATGGCACCAGTTGCCATGAACGTCACAGTCGCAACCATGGAACGCCCTGACATCCGCGAGATTCCGCATACACCGTGGCCGCTTGTACACCCATTTCCAAGCACAGATCCAAATCCGACAAGAACGCCAGCGAGGCCAAGTAACGCCATATTGCTTGATATCGCAACAACTGGGGCCTGTCCGGCAAGGCCGAACCAAAGCGGTGCAGCCAGCAAAAGACCAGCAATAAAGGTGAGACCCTGTGGCAACCCCTTTGTATCGACTGCAGGCGGAAGAAGCCTTGAGACGATCCCGCTGATCCCAGCAACCCGTCCGTGGCTTGTCATAAGAATGACTGCGGACAGTCCGATTAGCGCGCCGCCCAATAGTGACGCAATTGGTGTGAATTCGGTTTCCAACATGAAACTCCTGATAGTGTTTACGAAGACGGTCACGTACTGAAGTGCAACGTTGTTGACCTTATATATGCAATCACTTATATAAGGGATATTAGATATACAAGAAGAAAGTTGTCGCATGTTGGACATCACCGAACTGGAACCCAAAATCACTGACGCTGCCAAGCTGATGGAAATGTTGTCGCAGCCTGTGCGCCTGCGCCTGCTCTGCATCCTGTTAGAAGGCGAGCAAAGCGTCCTTAGCCTTGCGGCTGGCGCGAAATTATCGCAACCAGCAATGTCGCACCATCTTAAGAAATTACGTGATGCGAAATTGGTCGAAACACGCCGTGATGGTCAGACGATTTATTACTCGCTAAAAGGACCGGAAGTTGCTCAAGTCTTAGACCTGTTGCACCAAATTTATTGTGCATAATTGGCCCGCAACCTACGTTTCAAAAATGACATGGGCTTCTACGCTAGAAAACGGGTGGCTGATGCTTGGATTTAACCTACAACGTTGAAGTAGGATCGCAGGCAGGCCTTATGGTCGCAGCGCAACAGGAGGTGTGACCATGGTCGAACCAGAGACATTTACGTTCCTTGCGGATCTCGCAAAGAACAACCGTAAAGTGTGGATGGACGAGCATCGCCCAGAGCGCGACGACGCCTTGCGTAATTTCACTGGTATCGCGATGACGCTGCATGATTATGCAAACCGTTTTGATCATTTGGTGGCCGATACGAGGATTAAACCCAAGCAAAGCTTTAGTAAGTTTTTTCAAGAACCAAGGGACCGCGTTGGACGTGCCTTTTATCGCGCTGACGTGGATGTCTTTGCCAATGCTGGTCATGCCGCAGAGGATTTTGGCTATTACCTCCATATCGAGCCGGGGAATTGCTCTGCAGGTGCCGGGCTTTTCCATCCCACCAAGGACGCGCTGACAAAGTTGCGCAACCGTCTTATCGATGATCCGGCTGGCTTGAATGACATTTTAGAAGATGCTGAATTCAAGCAGGCTTTCCCGGACGGCATGATCACTCGAAAGGCGCTGGTCGCTGTGCCAGTTAGCTTGGGCGGCAATGGTCCTGTCGAGCCATATTTGAAGATGGTTGGTCTGGGCTGCCGCAAGGATTTGTCGGACGCGGAGTTGCTTGATGACGACGTAATTGACGTGCTGATCGAGACCTTTCGGTCCGCCAGTCCGTTGGTCCGTTATTTCGAATAATCGATTTCCACAAAAAGAGTGTAAGCCGCTCTGTTTGTGCACAGCCGCCCGCGTTCATTTGTATTGCGGCGCCTTTTAAACGAACTTGGTTCAGAAATCGGACGGCAGTTTTCAGCTTGATTGGTATTCCGAAAGGCCCATTATTCGACCGCTGCGCCAAACATTGCAATGGCGAAGCCCACCACTGCCAAGGCAGTGAACCCAATAAATTTGTGCCTTTCGCCTTGTTCCGACTGGACCCCTTTTGCGGCAATGACGGCCTGTATTGCATAGTAGACCGCGAATGCGCGCGAGGCGTAGCTGATAATCTCAAACACGCTCATTGCCCAGGTCAGGGTCAAGCCAACTGCAACCAATATAGCATAGCCGACCCGTGCAGATATACGCCCGTGGGTCAGCTCGGCTATAAGCCCACCAGAGCCGCCAGTATCTGCGACGGCTGCGCTGAATTGCGCACTGATTGCAGCCACAATAAGCAGGAGGGGTAAGATCGGCGCGACGATAGCCATCATATCAATGATTGCCGTCTCGTTCAGGTCCATCGCGCTCGCATCAAATGCGTAGCTAAGCAGCAAAATATAAATCAGATAAATCGCTGTTGAGACCCATTGAGCCAACCTCATCGACCGAACTCTGGTCTGCGGGGAATATTCATCCCCAAGATATCGAGACGTCTCAAAGCCTTGCACGGTGACCAGTAAACCCGCGACCAACGCGATTGCCTGCCATCCGCCAATTTGTGCGGGGTTAAGTACTAGTTCACCTGCACCCGCCCTTTGCCCGAAAAACCAAACAAGTCCAAAAAGTAGCCCTGCAATGATCGCAAGCTTTAAACCAACGGTGACTTGCTCCATGCGCTCAAGCGCCTGAAACCCCTGCGTCCAACCTACGATCAGAACGATTGCAAAGACACCGCTTGTGACCAGCTTTGCATAAAATGCGTCATTCAGATCGGTCAGGCTGATTGCAAACGCACCAAGTAGGTTCAGGTAATAGGCGACGGAAATGATATACGCGAACGCCAAGACCCAAGACGAAACAGTTTCCAGTTGTCGTTCGGTTTTGCTGCGTGATGTTCCTTGTTGTGCAAGGCGTGCGATATTGAACCGGATTGCCGCGCCAAATGAATAGGCCAAAAGGCACAATAGAGCCATCACCAAGGGCGCATATTGCCCGAACGATGCATTCAGGATCGGGCCAAGCACCAAAAAACCACTGCCGATGATAGAGGCCAGAGGTGTGATCGCGGCGCGCCAAAGCGTGGCCTTTGCCAATTTGGGGTTAAGCAACACGCCGCCAGCAACAGCAACAACCGCGAGGATGATAAAGTTTAGCATGAAACCCCGCTTAACGATTGATCACCATAAGGCAAACAGCATTCTGGTATCTGCGATGCGTCGTGTGGACTTGCAATAGGCACCAACCAAGCGCAGAGTCGGCATGACCGAAAACGCTTTTTGGTGATTGAAATTGATTTCACAGTTTAGTCCCAGCGGTATTTTTGGGGTATTTCAACGTAGGTAAGGGTCCCTGATGAGTGCCGAGACATCGCATACTGATGTACCGCTTCCGTTAACCGACAACGGTATGGAAGAAACAAACTCAGGAGCAACTTCAGCGGCCGGGGGGAAATCACGACTTTATCTGATACCGCTGTTTATGTTGACGCTGTTCACGGGCGCCGTGATCGGCATGTATTTCCAGCCACCTGGTCTGCGCATCTTTTTCAATGCGACGGGGTTAGAGCCTGGCGCTGGCACTGACACGCCGATTGCAGTTGCGATGCAAAAGGTGACATCCCAAGAAGAAATTGCTGTCGTCAGCGAAGGCGACGTTGTGGCCTTGGGGCGGATCATTCCGCGCGGCGACGTTATCCGCGTGGCAACCCCATCTGGCGCAGGTGACGCCCGGATCGCGGACATCAGCGTGCGTGAAGGTGATCAGGTTAAATCTGGCGACGTGCTCGCCGTGCTTGATAATTTGCCTCAACTTCAAAGCAGCATTGCATCGGCCCAAGCCAATATTGGCGTCCGAGAGGCCATCTTGTCGCAAACGCGCGCAGCTATTTCCGCCAGCCGAAATGAGGCCCGCGCCACGCTTGACCGCGCAGAGGCGACAGCGGCAGCAACCCAATTAGATCTTGACCGAACAACGTCGCTTTTTGAGCGCGGTGTCGTCACGCGTGCCGATTTCGATAAGGTTGTGACCAATGCAAATGAAGCCGGTCGTGACGTAGAGCGGAATTTGGCAACATTGTCACGGTACGAGACCGGATCGGAAACCGTGCAAGCAGATATCGCGGTGGCACAGGCCAATCTAGAAGCAGCGAAGACAGATTTGGCACGCGCACGACAGGATTTGGAACGCGCATATGTGCGTGCACCCGAGGCAGGAACGGTATTGGGTATTAATGCCCGCGTCGGAGAGCGCCCCGCCGCATCAGGTATCATCGACCTTGGTGACACGACGCAAATGACGGTCGAAGCAGAGGTTTACCAAACCATGATTGGCCGCGTTTCTATCGGAGACCCGGTTGTGGTGTCAGCGGAAGCTCTTCAAGAGGATTTATCAGGCATTGTCTCGGCCATCGGGCTCGAGATCGGCCGCCAGTCGATTACGTCCAGTGATCCGGCGGCCAACACAGATGCGCGCGTTGTGGATGTTATCATATCGCTTGATGATGCTTCGTCCGCACTGGCGCAGCGCTTTACCAACCTTGAAGCCGTCGTGCGCATTGATGCTGGTCGCGTTGAATGAGCCGGCTGCTTGCGTTTCTGTTTGGGCGCCTGCCCATTGGATGGCTCCAGCTTTCTCATAATCGTGGCAGGTTACTGGCCGCCGTCGCGGGCGTGGCGTTCGCAAACCTTCTAGTGTTCATGCAACTTGGGATTCTGGGGGCGTTGAACGGGTCAACGGTCGCGCCCTATGCGATGCTGGACGCTGACATTATTGTTTCGTCTCAAGATGGGAACACCCTTACAGATAGCGGCAATATCGCACGGGCGCGCATGTTTCAGGCGTTAGGAGTCCCCGGTGTCGGGTCTGCGGTTCCGCTTTATGTCGGCATGCTGCCCTTTAGCATGGCAGATGGGACGTCTGTGTCGCTGTTGGCGTTTGGAATGGATACGTCTGGTCCATCGTTTACGTCCCCTGTTATCGCCGCATCACTCGCGCGTTTAGAAACTGAAAATACAGCCTTGCTTGATACCCAAACGCGCGGGGTTCCCGCCGCGTCGCTCAGTGATCTGTTGGAAGGGACCCCTTTTCCATTCGAAGTGAATGGCAAAACCATGACTGCGATTGGCACGCTCGAGGTCGGTGGTGGCTTTCTTGCGGATGGCACAATCGTCTTGTCAGATCAGACATTCCTACGGTTCTTTGGGCAACGGACAAGCGGCGCACCAAGTCATATTTTGATCAAAGTAGACGACAATGTATCAGTTGACCGTGTGGTTGCGCGCATTGAAATGGCGCTTCCTGCGCAAAGTGTGAAAGTGCAGACGTTTGAAACGGCGGCGCGAGCTGATTTGGCGTTTATGTCGACGGAGCGCCCGACAGGGATCATTTTTGGGTTTGGCGTCCTAATTGGGATCATTGTTGGGATCGTCATCGTCTATCAGGTACTTTCCACTGATGTCGCGGATCACTTGCGCGAATATGCGACCTTTAAGGCCATGGGATATAACCAGCCATTTTTCCTTGGCATCGTATTTGAAGAGGCCATCGTATTGGCGATCTTTGGCTTTATTCCGGGATTTTTTGTATCGCTTGGTTTATACGAGGGGCTGAGTGCGGTGACGAATTTGCCCGTCGCAATGGATGCAAGCCGCGCGATCCTCGTTTTCTTAGGCACCTTGGCTGCATGCACAATTTCGGGTGCAATCGCGACGCGGCGCTTGGCTAACGCAGATCCGGCGGACTTGTTTTGATGCAAGAAGATTACCCAATCAGTGTGACAGGCCTGAACCACTTCTTTGGTGAGGGTGAGGCCAGAAAGCAGGCTATTTGGGACGTAAACCTCAACATCGTGCGGGGGAGCTTAACGGTTTTGATGGGCCCGTCGGGGTCAGGGAAAACAACGCTTCTGACGTTGATGGGGTGTCTGCGGGACGTGCGCGATGGCAGTGTCAAACTCCTTGGCCACGAGCTGCATGGATCTGATGATGCACAATTAGTGCTGCTTAGACGGCGTCTTGGGTTTATTTTTCAGGCGCACAACCTGCATGAAAGCTTGACTGCGACCCAGAATGTGCAAATGGGTCTTCAGGTTCATGGGGCCGGTAATACCAAAGCCCAGCTGGCCGCGACCCGGCATATGTTGGACATTGTTGGCTTGGCTGATCGCGTGGATTATTTGCCGGGCAGCTTATCAGGGGGGCAAAAACAGCGCGTCGCAGTTGCGCGCGCCTTAGTGTCAAATCCTCATATAATTTTTGCCGATGAGCCAACTGCAGCACTTGATAAAGAGTCAGGTATGAATGTTGTGGCGATGCTGAAATCCCTTGGACAACAGCGCCAGACGACAACTGTGATGGTGACCCATGATAACCGCATTCTTGAACTGGCCGATCGGATCATCACCATGGAAGAAGGTCGCGTTGTTGGGGATACCAAGCCTTAGCAGACGTCGCGCAATGATTTCTTGTCACCATCTCTGGTCACTGTCTGCATGCGCTGGCAACAGCGCACATCCAAGGGGTCTGGATCTTTATGGCCGCGGCGTTGCTGCCGTACTTGGCATTATTTCTGCAATCACTGCGCGAAAGACAATTGGTCAAAAGTCAGGCGGGTCACACAGCGATTTACCCATTTCTTGCCGCCGCTGCCGCAATATCATAATCCTCTCGGGCAGCATCGATTGCAGCCAGATTATTCAGCGCCCAATGCCCCAAAGCACGCACCGGTTCGCGGAATGCTTCGCCCATGGCTGTTAGTGAATATTCGACCTTGGGCGGGATCGTCGGATGATATGTGCGGTTGACGAGGCCGTCTCGTTCTAGGGCACTTAAGGTGAGGCTAAGCATCC
>JBLHXF010000019.1:0-46482 GCA_047629435.1 Yoonia sp.
AGAGACCTCCCGACGCGGCGTTTGCACATCGGAGAGACAGGGTTGCAGCCCCGAGCGTCCGCTTTCTTCAAGTTGTCCAATTCAGTTTGCCGGTGCAGCGAATGTCCGGTTTCCGCCCACTACGGCTTTTTATTCGCCTCCGGCTCGGCTGCCTATTACGAGGCCGTTTATCTCGCGGAAAGCCAATTATATTGCGCCAGATGATAAAAATTGATTTTCTATTCTATCGTGTTGCCTTCCCAATCGATCGCAAAAGTTGGAATGACAGAAACATCAACTTTGGATCGGTCGGCTCGTTCGGAAAGGTACATAAACCGAAAACCAAACGCAAAGGTTTCCCCTGGTTCAAGCCCTCCTGATATTTGCAATAAGTTTCGGCCACTGTTATCGTTTCTTGTGTCCATCCACGAAACGGAGCGGCCTTCTTGTGTGATTAGAAAAGCATATCCAATTTGTGCAATCGCAGTGTCAGCTAAATTAGTTACGTCGCAATTTAGTCCCTCACCACCTATGATGCTATCAACAAAAGCGCACCCATCTATCTGCACGGCGTCTTCGATTTCAGCTTGCAATGGGCTCGCGGCTATAGCGGCTAAAAATACCAAAAATTTCATAACATTCTCCATTGGTTCGCCAGTTAACGTAGCTAGTCGTGCTGAAGATTGCCACGGTCCCACCTTCGCAGTGCGCCTGTCATAGTTAGAGCCTAGAATCAGAGTGTCTAGGAAGCAAACCCCAAGAGCAACAGTTGACGCCTATCATCAACACGCTCTAGGTGGATAATTGGGTGGATACAAAAACTAAATATGTTATTTTATCGTTATAAATCAACAAGATGTGTGATTAAGGTGGTGCCCCCACACGGACTCGAACCGCGGACCTACTGATTACAAATCAGTTGCTCTACCAGCTGAGCTATAGGGGCACTTTGGTGAGCCGGATATAGCAATAGACGGATTGGGAAGGCAATGGGGTTTTTACGGAAAATGACGAAGTTTTTTGTAAGGCTGTCAGCTGTGTGGGCTCACGCAGTTTGTGTGGCTCGAAAGTGCGTCTAAAACTTTGCAGTCATGGGCTGACCCAGTGTCTTCTAGCATTGATATACGGGCAAGCTCTTGGGCCAATGACTGCAGGCTTTTAATCTGGGCTTGCACCGCCCCAAGATGCTTTTGGGCGATGTCATGTGCTGCGTCGCAAGGCCCGTCGAGCGTAAGCAGATCGCGGATCATGTCGGGGGCGAACCCCATGTCTCTGCAATGTTTGATGAATATCAATTTGTTTAAGGTCGCTTGATCATATCGTCTTTGATTACCGTCAGTACGTCCTGCGTTTTTGATCAGACCGACGTCTTCGTAGTACCGGATCGTTGGGACTTTTACGCCGCTGCGTTTGGATGCTTGGCCGATGCTATACATATTTTCAATTTAGGCGCTTGTGGCTCTAGTAGCTAGAGAGATTATCATCTGAGTCGCAAATGAAGGAGACGACTTTGGGACATCATCACATTGATCCAGACGCAGGAGATCGAAAGGTCGCGGCGGCTGTTGGGCTTAATCTGCTTCTGACGGTGGCTCAGTTCATTGGCGGTATATTCTCAGGCAGCCTGTCGTTGATCGCAGATGCCGTGCATAATCTGTCTGATGCTATGACGTTGATCATCGCGTTTGCAGCCCGCAAAATTGCGCGCCGCCCTGCGGATAATGCAATGACGTTTGGCTATGGGCGTGCGGAGCCCGTCGTGGCACTGATCAACTACACATCACTTATCATGATCGCGCTTTATCTGATTTATGAAGCAGGCGTGCGTATGTTGGACCCATCCCCCGTGGACGGGTGGATCATTGTCATTATCGCGACAATTGCGTTGGTGGTCGATCTGGGGACTGCGGCGCTGACATACCGTTTGGCGGCGCAAAGCGTGAATATTCGGGCTGCGTTTTTACACAATCTTGCGGATGCATTGGGGTCTGTTGGTGTGATCGTGGCGGGGACGTGCATGATTTTGTTTGAGTGGGCGTGGGTTGATCCCGCCGTTACGCTTGCCATTGCGGGGTATATTTTGTGGATGTCTTGGTTCGAGATTGGTGGGGTCATTCGTATTTTGATGTTGGGCAGCCCAGACGGGACGGATGTGCGCGGTATCATAGGCTGTATTCAATCTGTGGATGGTGTCGCTGGTGTACATCACGTGCATGTCTGGCAGGCAGATGAGCATCACGGTGCGGTGCAAGCACATTTGGTGATTACAGCAGGCGAATGGGGCCGTGCTGATGCTATTAAGGCCGAGGCAAAAGCCGTTTTGATCGCAGAATTTGGCATTCAGCAGTGCACGTTTGAACTGGAATGCGCGTACCATGCCTGTGCCGCGCCTAATCTAATCGGGGCTTAGTGAAAGTCGCGGCTTTTGGGGATGATGCGGGCGTTGCGCGGGTGTGTGGGGCGCGGTGCCGGCCCTTGGTCTTCGCCGCCGCCGGGGGCCAAACGGGCAAGCGCGTCATTGCGGTCTTCTAAGTGGGTAGCAACAACGTGGATGATTTCGACGTCGCGTTGCACATAGCCTTCGATCATCAACAACCGTGATTGCATCACAACCTTGCGATAGCTTTCCATCATTTTTGGCCAGACAACAAGGTTGGCGACCCCGAACTCATCCTCAATAGTGATAAAACACACACCTTTGGCTGTACCCGGTTTTTGGCGGATCAAAACGAGGCCCGCCATTTTGATCCGTTGGCCATTGCGGCAGTCCAAAAGCTGTTTGGTTGTAATGAAACTTTGCCGTGCCATGGATTTGCGCAAAAATGACATTGGATGCGCCTTAAGCGATAATCGCATGGTTTGATAATCAGCGACGACCTGTTCGCACACGGGCATGACGGGCAGGGGGACCGACCTTTCTAGTCCTTCATCTGTGCCGTCTTGGAATAGGGGCAGGGCAGGTGCGTCGCGCAGCCCCTTTGCTTCCCATAGCGCCTGTCTACGGTCGATAAAGAACGACCGCATGGCGTCTCCTTCTGCCAAACGGCGCATATGAGCCGCGCTAATTTTTGCACGGCTTTGCAGGTCGGGAATGTCTTTGAATGGTGCGTCGCGGGCATCCATAATCCGCGCGGCCGTATCCATCCGCAACCCACCGATTTGGCGCAGCCCAAGGCGCAATGCCCAGCCACCAGTGCTGATGGGTTCCAGCGTAGTGTCCCAATCAGAAAAATTCACATCTGGTGCGCGGACTTCAACCCCGTGGTCTTGGGCATCGCGGACCAGTTGCGCAGGGGCGTAAAACCCCATGGGCTGTGAATTCAGCAGTGACGCGCAGAACGCATCGGGGAAATGGCATTTCAACCAACTGGATACATAGACCAGTTGCGCAAAGCTGGCTGCATGGGATTCTGGAAACCCGTATTCGCCAAACCCTTTGATTTGACTAAAGCACCGCATGGCAAAGTCGGGGTCATACCCGCGTTTGACCATGCGCCCAACCATTTTATCCTCCAGCAGGCCTATAGTGCCTGTTGACCGGAATGTCGCCATGGCCTTGCGCAGCTCGTTTGCCTCTTTGGAATTAAACTCGGCCGCCTCCATCGCGATTTTCATCGCCTGTTCTTGGAAAATAGGCACGCCCAATGTGCGTCCAAGGATTTTCTTTAACTCCGCTGGGTCATGCGGGGCCGCGGGAGCGGGGAATTCAACGGGTTCTAATCCCTGCCTGCGTCGCAAATAGGGATGGACCATATCGCCCTGGATTGGGCCAGGGCGCACGATGGCGACCTCGATCACCAGATCATAAAATGTACGGGGGCGCAGGCGCGGTAGCATATTAATCTGGGCGCGGCTTTCGACTTGGAACACGCCGATACTGTCGCCCTTGCACAGCATGTTATAAACGCGCGGGTCCTCTTGGGGGATGTTCGCCAGCGTCAGGTCATACCCGTAATGGGCGCGGATCAGATCAAACGATTTGCGGATCGCGGTCAACATGCCAAGCGCAAGGATATCGACCTTAAAGATCCCCAAGGCCTCAATATCGTCCTTGTCCCATTCAATAAATGTGCGGTCGGGCATCGCCCCATTCCCAATAGGCACGGTGTTGATCAACGGCTCTTCTGTCAGGATAAAACCGCCGACATGCTGGCCCAAATGCCGCGGCATACCGATCATTTGCTGGGCCACGATAATGGTGCGGCGCAACAATGGGTCCGACAGATCTAGCCCCGCCTCGGATACATGTGTGCCGTCCACGTCCTTGCCCCACGACCCCCAGATGGTTTTGGCCAATGCGCCGGTGACATCTTCGGATAAGCCCATGACCTTGCCGACCTCGCGGATGGCAGACCTTGGCCGGTAGTGAATGACCGTGGCACATAGCCCGGCACGGTGCCGCCCATATTTGGCATAGATATGCTGGATAACCTCTTCTCGGCGTTCGTGTTCAAAGTCGACGTCGATGTCGGGGGGCTCAACGCGGTCCTCTGAAATGAACCGTTCGAACAGAAGGTCGTTTTGGGCAGGGTCCACTGCCGTGATCCCAAGGCAGTAACAAACGGCAGAGTTTGCAGCAGACCCGCGCCCTTGGCACAAGATTGGCGGTGTCGCCTCTTCGCGGGCGTATTTTACGATGCTGTCGATGGTCAGGATATAGTTGGCGATGTCCTTGGCTGCGATCATGGCCAGTTCTTTGTCGAGCGTGGTCATCACGTCTGGCGGGATACCGTCAGGGTACCGTTTCGCGGCGCCTGCTAGTGTATTGAGCCGAAGCTGGTCAATGGATGTCCGTCCTTTTGGCAAAATCTCATTTGGGTATTCGTATTTCAGTTCTGACAGGCTGAATTGGCAGGCCTTTGCGATGGTCAGGCTTGCGTGCAGCGCATGGGGCCAGCGGGCGAATAAGCGGGCCATTTCCGGTGGGGATTTAAGGTGCCGTTCGGCATTGGGTTGCAGGGTATGACCTGCCTTGTGGATTGTTGTCTTCAACCGGATACAGGTCATGACGTCTTGCAGTGCACGCCGTTCGGGCGCGTGATAAAGCACGTCATTGGTCGCAAGCAGCCCCAAGTGATGTTTTTGTGCAAGCCCGTCTAACCGGTTGATCCGTGCGACGTCATCACCAAGATAATGATAGCTGGCTGCGATATACTGCAAAGATGGCAGGGCCCTGATCAAGGCAGGTAGGTGTTTGGCAAATTGCGACAACGCACGGGGCGGGATCGCGATTAAGATAACATCTTTGGTGTGGGCTGCGACATCATTAATGGTCAGGTCACAGACGCCCTTGGCCTGCCATGCGCCATCAGGGTCGTGCATACGCCCTTTGGATATCAACGCAGACAAGCGGCCATAGGCGGTACGACTTCTTGGGTATGCCAAAAATACCTGACCCGTGATTAGCGCGATGCGAACACCCGTGAGCGGGCGCAGGCCGACCGTTTGCACTGCGGTATACATCCGCACAACACCTGCGAAACTGTTCAGATCGGCGCACCCAATCTGATCATACCCCAAGGCCCATGCGGTCGAGGCCAGATCAACAGCGTCCGATGCCCCGCGCAGAAATGAAAAGCAGGTGGTGAGGCCAAGCTCTACAAATTTTGCAGGTGGGTTGGCTGCGTACACGCCATCTTGGGGGATGGTACGACGAAGGTGGGCATGGTCGTTTTCAGGCATATGGCATGCCCAAAATGAGAGGCTGTGGTTTCAAACCTGTCATGCGAACACACCGTGGACGAACCAACGCGGGTCATTGCCGCGCATGTCGCCCCAGACACCTTCACGGTACAGCCACAGCCGGTGGGCTTTTTGGTCTTCAATATCGTAATAATCCCGTAGCCGTGTGCCGGGCATATCTTTCCACCATTCGGGGGCGATCCGTTCTGGGCCTGCATAGCGGACGACGCGGTGTGTGACTTTGCGCCAGACAAACTGTGCGGGTGGGCCTTCGGGGACGGCGTAAAGCACCTTAATCTCTTCTGGGTGATCAAATATCTTAAGGGGGCGCCGTGTTGGCGGCTGTTGTCGTTGCACTGTGGGCGCTGCTAATGCGGCATTCCAAACTTCGGCACGTTCTGGCAAATGGCTTGGCGCGGGGACCGGTTGCGATATCAGCTTTGCACCCAACCGCGCGGACAGTCGGTCAATCAATTGCGCAAGGGCTGCATTATCTGGCTGTGTGCCATCCAAATGGATTTGCCCTGTGCGCACAGGTTCAACACCGTGTGCAGACAAGGTGATCAGGTCAAACCCAAATCCGGGATCGATCCGGTCGAGTTTATTATCAAACAAGCGTCGGATGTGGTTTGCATCACGGCTGGCTACAGCGGTTTTGACGGTGATATGCCGTACTTCGCCGTCCGTTCGGTAGACGGTGACGGTGATCCGGCGTGCGCCCACCCCAGCGGCTTCCAAATTGACACAGAGCGCGGAGCATAGGCCTGGTAGATGCGGTGTTGGGTCTTGGACAGGTTCGGCCAGATTGGCTTGCACCGTAAAACGGGGTGGGTCTGCTGCGGCGCTGATTGGTTCGGCTAGCTGCCCTGTCATCTGATCTAACCGCAAAAGCGGATTTTGTGCCAATGCCGCTTTGCTAAACCGCCGCGCCAGTGAAATGCGCGGCACGGCCATGAGGTCGCCAACTGTTTTCAGCCCAAGACGCTGCAATAGCTGGACCGTGCCTCCGTCGATCCGCAATGCCCGTACGGGCATCGGGCTTAGGCGCATATCCAGCTGTGCCGTCGTGCATATTTCACGCACACCGCCCAATCGTGACAGGGCCCATGCTGTTCCGTGGGTGGGGGCGCAGCTTAGGTTTGCTGACAATCCAAGCCTTGCAAGCCGTTCTTCTATATCGCGCAGCATGACTGCTTCGCCGCCCCACAGGTGGTCTGATCCGGTTGTATCCAACACCAGCCCAGCAGGTCCGTCGATGGCTGTCCACGGGCACCAGCGCCGCGCCCAGAGCATGAGTTTGCCCAAGGCGGCCTGATCCCCGCCAATGTCTGCGAATTCGACCCGCAGTGTGGGACAGAGTGCGCGTGCATCGACGATCCTTGTGCTTTGCGTGATCCCTTCGCTGCGTGCTGCCCTGTTGGCGGCATAGACTGTGGGCCCATGTGCCCCATCAAGGGCCAGCACCACTGGCAGGTCTTCTGGAGGGCGCATGCTGTGGGCTGTGGCCCAGCGTTCCCAACGTTCCATAGCGAAATCGGGCAGGTGGATCGCGATGATCCGCCGTGTGCTTGTTTTTGTCTGTGTGGGCAGAGTGACTGCGCCTGCGGCGGCACCCACCCGCCCTACCTTTTTGGATACTGGGGGGGGTACTGGCGGTTTGGGTGCAGGGCTGCGCACCTCTGCTTCTAGCGCGTCACGCAAAGCTGCGACAGCCTGTTCCAATTGGTCAGGTGCAATGGGTTTTGGTGTGTCCTTTGGTGGGGTGTGGCGCGCAAGGACAGGCAGCTTGTCCTTGGTTGTCATATGCGTGATCTATCCATAGGCATGCTTGTCGTGGGGCACATGCCCGTCCAGACCGTGGTCGAAGTGCAGCCCATCAGCGTCGTGATGCGCGACCCATGTGCCCGGCGTTTGCCAGCGCGCCCGAAATAATTCGACTTCCCATTGCGCCTGTCCGGGGGCTTGTGCGTCATATGGATCGTTCAGGGATGGAAGCCCTTTTATCCGCCAGCGCAGCCGTGCCGCACTAAGGTTTGCCGAGCCTGCCCGCCGGATGAGCCATGCTGGTACCCTGTGTGCTTCGGCCCGCAGGGCCAGTCGTTTGGTGGCTGTAAAGTCCAGCGCCGGTGGGTCCCCCCAGATTTCTCCAATAACGCCGCCAAGGTCGGGGCAGCGCAGCCCTTCTTCCATGGCCCACAGTAGATCTACTGGCCGCGAAACATCCACATAGATAAGGTCCAACGGTGTGGGCAGCCCTGCGAGATAAGGCCGTCCAGTTTCACGTCGCGAGAGCCTGTCTTGAATCCACAGCACTGGTTTGGTTGTGTTTTGCAGATGTGCCACTGTAAAACCTACTGGCGCTCCGTCAGTGACGCTATCGCAGAACACCTCGGCCAAGGTCGCATCTGACGCAGGAGCGTGCGCCCTGTCGCGCAGCAGCTGTGTTGCCGTTTTGGGTTTTGATGGACTCATGTTCACAGCGGAATTCTTTCCATATGTTCCTATTTTGTTCTACACCTGAGTCGCTGTTCTCGTCAATTCTTTGTTCTGACGTGTGTGCCTTGGAAATCTGAGAAACCGCACCTTGTGACTTTGCGCTGCCGTGCATAGCCTGTGGGTAGGGGGCGCATATGCTGGGTGCTATTTTACGAAGTGTCGGGCGAGACTATTTGAACTTGTCATTGCGTACAGGGGCTGGCCTGCGCGTGCGTGTTTATGAACGCCCTGGGCTGTGGATGGATAGCGCAGCACTTGATGCATTGCGTGTTGATCTTCATGCCGTTGCAGCCCAATGTTTGCCGGATGCAGCGTTAGATTACGGCGTATTTGACCCCGCGTCAGATGCATTAAAGCGGTCAATTGTCACAATCGTTTCAGATGACAAAGGCCGCCCGATTGCGATCAATGCCCTTGCATTGATGACATTGGATATACTGCCCGAACCAATTGAGGTTTTGCATCTTGGCCTTGTCATGGTTGTGCCTGATCAACGTCAGCGCAAGCTAAGTTGGGTGTTATATGGCTTAACTTGTTTCCTGATCTTTATCCGCCGTCAGATGCGCCCTGTTTGGATCACCAGCGTCACCCAAGTCCCTGCGGTTGTTGGCATGGTGGATCAGATGTTCACTGGCGTTTGGCCAAGCCCTAAAGACCAACCTCATTCTTTGTCGCATATGATGATCGCACGGGCAGTGATGGCGGATCATCGGCATGTATTTGGCGTGGCGGATGCCGCTGGTTTTGATGCTGACCGCTTTGTCATTACAGATGCCTATACAGGCGGGTCCGATGCCTTGGCTAAGACCTGGGATGTGGCCGCTAAGCACCGTGATGACGCATATAATGCATTCTGCGCCGATCAATTGGATTATGCGCGGGGCGATGATCTATTGCAGGTCGGCCAAATGGATGTGGCTGCGATGCGCACCTATTTGTCCCGTGAAGTCCCGCGTGGTGCGATCCTGCGCATTTTGGGTGCGGCTGCGATGGTTGGGCTGTCGCGGATTGTTCTGCCGTTGACCTATTGGGCGGATAGCTCAAAGGCGTGGGGCATTTTGCGCCCGTCTGGATGGTGGAAATGATTGCGGTCGCAAATATTGTGACGGACCTGTTCTTGTCGTGCGCCGCATTGACCGGATTGACGATGGTGCATGGCGTGCTGCAAAGTGGCAGACCGGATGATCCGCTGACCCGCCGCTTTGTGTTTGCCCTGCGGGTCGCCATGATGCTGTTTGTGGGCCGTGCATTGATCGTGCTGACAGGTGGGGCATGGTTCAGGTCAATTGTGCTGCTGGCGGCCGCATTGATCCCCTTGGCGGCTGTGATCGTTGCCGAAGGCCTGCTGCGCCGACATGCCCCTGTTTGGGTCAAGTGGATCATCGGGGCAGGGACCACCGGTTTTGTGCTCACCGCGTTCTGGTTTGGCACGGCCCTAGATCCGGCGCGTTTATTCGGATTACTCACATTCCAAGTCATTGGCTTTGCCATTGCAGGTTGGATGATCGCCACACGTGACCGCAATAGTCTGAACATGGCCGAGAACCAAAGTGCAGGACGCTTGGCGTGGTCGCTTGTGGTTTTGGTCCCCTTGGTCGCCACTGATTTTCTATTGGTGTTGATCAATTTACCCGTCCAATTGTCAGCGATTGGGGTCCTTGTCATGTGCTGGACAGCACTTGGGTTGGCGCGCGGTGTGACGAGCCACCGTGCCGGGTTTGCCCCTATCGTCACTGTCGTGGCCGTAGGTGTTTCGACTGGTGGCCTGATTGCCGGATTGGCGGGGGCTGGCCGCGATGGCCTTATTCTTGGCGCTGCGATCAGCGTCAGTGCCATGCTTGTTCTCGCACTTTGGTCTGAGACGCGCGAAGGGCGTGCATCCACCCAAAGTGCGGGTTTGATCGCGCATATGGCGCGGGCGCCGTTGGACAGCCCACTGGCGTTTTTGCGTGGCTTGCAGGCACATCCGATGGTGGCTGGGGCGGTGGTGATTGGACCCGCTGAGCTATCAGGGTTTGACTCCGCCACGCTGGCCCGTATTTTTACTTCTACCCCCGTTTTACGCAAATCGAACCCACCTGTCTTAGACCCGCAAGCAGCCGATCATATCGCGCACCTATTTAACCGGTTTGGGGCCACGCATATTCTGGACCTTGGGCAAGAGCCGCGCCAATTGGTCGTCTTGGCCATGCCCGCATTGCAATCAAGCCCATCTACTGAGGTAGAGCTTGACGCTGTACAGCGCATGGCAGCGCTGATTGCGAAAGGGACTGCTGATGGACCGTGATGTGTTCGCACAAATCGTGGCTCGTGCCGCATTGGCACCATCAATCCATAATGCGCAACCAACGCGCTGGCGGCTGAACGGTGATATCATTTTAGTGGTGGTCGACCTGTCAGTCACATTGCCCCACGTGGACCCGACTGACGGTGGTATCGCGCTGTCATGCGGTGCCGCTGTTGAGGCGACTGTGCTTGCATTGTCACAAGCTGGATATGCAGCCACCGTTCAAGATGTTTGGGCACATAATGACCGACACAGTTGGTCAGGCCACCGCATTGCTGTGATCATTTCGTATCTGGCAGGCGGGGCTGTTGATGGCCTTGCTATCAAACTACCTGCGCGGTTTACATGGCGCGGGGCTTTTTCAGCTGCATCCCCCGCGCTTTATGGTTGGACCCGTACGGATACGGCTTTTGTATTGGACCAACCGACCAAAGCTTGGCTTGCGGGGCTGAATGACGCGGCGAGTATTGGTATCTTACGTCAAGCGCCATTTCGCAAAGAGCTGCTTGGCTGGTTTCGCCTTTCGCCTGACCATCCGCGCGCAGGCTATGATGGGATGAACCTTGCGGCCTTGGGCATGACTCCGCGTCTGGGAGTCAAATTGCGCCTTGGGTTTGGCCCATTGTGGCCGTTTCTGGATATGCTTGGCCGCACGGGCCCTTTGACAGCCGAAGCAGACGTGACCCAAACTGCCCCTGTGATCGCATGTTTTCACCGACCTGTTGGCGAAAGCCCGATTGCGTCTGGCCGTGCCTATCTACGGTTACTGCTTGAAGCTGCAGGGTTGGGGTTTGCATGCTGGCCCATGGCCGCGTTGACTGATGATACGGCAGCTGCAGATCAAATTATGGGTCAAATATCGATCCCACCAGACCGCCAACTGATCCAAGTTATCCGGTTTGGCGTGCCAACTGGACCGCAGCCGCAGCGCGCGCGCTGCCCATTATCGGAGCTTATTCCATGACGAATGATCGTGCATTGGCCCGACACCTGTTTGATGTGGGTGTTGCGGCAGCGGACCCTTATGCGGCTGTTACGCGTGCAGTGTCCGATGTGCCAAAACCTGTATTGATCATATCAGTAGGCAAGGCGGCCACCCGTATGGCGCAAGCTGCGATGGCAGCATTTCCGGCGCAGTGTATCATCGTAACCAACTATGAAAACGCCACACCCGTTTCGGGTGCGCAGGTGTTTGCCGCCGGTCACCCTGTCCCTGATCTTGCGGGTGCTAAGGCTGCTCAGGCTGTGATTGCCGCACTCGGGCAGGCCACAGGGCCAGTCCTTGTTTTGATATCCGGCGGAGGGTCTGCGTTGCTGCCCGCGCCTGCAGGTCTGTTGACGCTCGCGGATAAGGCCGCGTTGAATAAAGTGCTGCTGGCGTCGGGGTTAAGCATTGGCAAAATGAACTTGGTCCGGCAACAGGTTTCTGATCTCAAGGGCGGTGGCATGCTGCGCCATTGTTCGCACCCGGTGACCGCGCTGATTTTGTCGGACGTCGTGGGGGATGATCTGTCGACGATCGCGAGCGGCCCCACGGCTCCACCATTGGGAACATCTGCGCAAGCGATTGCAGTGTTACGCAATGCGGGCATTTGGGAAACTGTTCCAGTGGCCGTTCGGTCCCATCTTGAAACTGCGAGCGGCCCCTTGGCATTGCCAATAGCGCATAATATCTTGGTGGGATCAAATAGCCAAAGCGTGGCTGCGATGACATCGACCCAGCAAGACATCACTGCGATCCAAAAGCCGGTGGAAGGTGACGTATCTGCCGCCGCACGGCTGATCTGTGATCAGGCGTGTCCCGGCATCACCGTTTGGGGTGGTGAGACGACTGTTCAGATTTCAGGAACTGGCAAAGGTGGCCGAAATCAAGAGCTTGCGCTGCGTATTGCATGCGAAGCTGCGCGGCGTGGATGGGGCAATTTCGCCTGCCTGGTGGGCGGAACCGATGGGCGCGACGGGCCTGTTGATGCGGCTGGAGGCGTCGTTGATGCACGTACCTTGACCCGTGTTGTGGCCGCTGGTGGTGATATCGATGCGCTATTGGCCAATAATGATAGTTATGCGGCTCTTGGGTTGGCAGGTGACTTGTTGATGACGGGTGCGACAGGGACAAACGTTGCCGATCTGGGCGTGCTGATCCGGCGCTAATCGACTGGTAAACCGCTTGGTACTGTGTCGGGGCGACCCATAGGTCTAACCGCTGCAGTGGTCCCTGTTAGTGCATTAAGAAATGCTTCTAGGTCTTTGATTTCTTGATCAGAAATACCAATGTTATTGACTGACACAGCGGCGGATTGGCGGGCCATTTCGGCGCTATCTTCGCGTATGGCAAAATCAACCACAGCAAGCCAAGGAACATCAGGCAGCTTTGCCATATCAGGGGTCCATGCCGCAGAAGACGCTGTGGGGTCCGCATGGTGGCGGATCATGGACCGCAGCGTCGGCATTGCACCGTTGTGACCGTAAGGTGCCGTCAACGCCACGTTGCGCAAGCTGGGTGTGCGAAACTTATAAGCATCTGATTGTAGGTTCGTTTTCCCAATGCGGCCAACATCGCGCGATATCTGATCCCAGACACGTGTGCGGCCGGGGCCAAAAGCGGGCAAGCCGAGGGCGTGAAATGATTGATCCGTGAACAAGTCACCCGCGTGGCACGATGCGCAGCGGGCGGATGTGAAGAATAATTTGCGGCCGCGTTCAGCGGCGTCAGGGAGCGGTGTTCCTGTGAGCCATGCGTCGTAAGGGCTGTCATAAGATTGCCATTCAGCGGCAATGAATGCACCCAAGGCGTTGCCGATATCAACGATACTGATATCCGTTGGTTCATTTACGTTATCAAAGGCTTCGACAAACATGTTCGCGTAATCTGGAACGGTTCGCACACGTTTTGCGATGATCGGCCAAGCCGCGTCTGGGCGGTCGTGAATTGCGCCTGCGATTTCATTTTCACGCGAGTTTCCGGCCATTTCAAACTGGGCGGTTAGCGGGAAAAGCGCTTGGGCGGCGAGCAGAGAATTTAGCCCCTTTGGCAACCATTCCTCGGCGGGTGAATTAAACCCGTTTCCGTAGGTATCAGCAGCGGTAAGGCGACCGTCGTGGAACAACACAGTGATGTCTTTATGTCCAAGATTCCATAAACTTGGTGCATTGCGCGGGATACGTTTTCGGATGCGGTCGTCGCCTGTGCCTGCTGTACGCTTGGGGCCAATGCCAACGCCACCTTCGCCGATACCAAGCGATAGGCCGTCACCGCCTGCAAGATCGTGATGGTGACACGTTCCACAAGAAATATTTTTGTTTCCTGACAGTATCTTGTCGTAGAAAAGTAATCTACCGATGCGGGCTTGATCCATGTCTATTGCAATGTAATCATCAGCCGTAATTTGGGCTGTTGCTGGTCCAGCCAATCCCAAGAGGATCACCAGATGCGCCCATTTGCTTTGTGTTTTACACTGCTTGCCAGTCCTGCGGTTGCCGATATGGAAAGCGCGCGTGACCTGATGGAGGCCCAGCAGTTTGTTGAGGCCCGGACCCAATTCGAGATTTACGCGCGGTCTGGCAATGCCGAAGCCGAAGAGCTGATCGGCGTCATGTACGCCCTTGGGCTTGGAGTCGATGTCGACTTCGAGCGGGCATTTGACTGGTATCTGCGGGCGTCGTTGAAGGGGCATGCGGGTGCACAATCTGGGCTAGGGTGGTATTACGAAGTGGGGCGCGGCATTCCGAGCCCTGATCTGGTCCGAGCCTACCTGTGGTATGCGCTGTCGTCCATCGGTGGGGACGTGGATGCACCAGATAGTTTGAATGAAATCACGCCAAGGATGACAAAAGAGCAGATCGCACGGGCAAGGGTACTGATCGAGGATTACAGGGTGTGGATGTATCCGTTTCGATGAAACCTGCGGTGTCGCTAAGTTTGCTTTCGACCCTGATGGAGAGTTTTGTAGGTTTCAAAAGTGAGTACCACTGTGCACGTGTTGAAATTTTGAACCAAAATGACTAAAAGCGTGGGTATGGAAAATATGCCTCTCGCCTTTTACGCAGTTGTTTGTGGCTTGCTTAGTCTTGCCGCCCCTCATTTTGGTGGCATGCTGCCACGTGTTGTTGTCGGCGCTTTCGTCGGGGTGTGTTCAGCAATCGCTTTGCCAAGCATTCTTGGGTTAATGAGCTAAGGCGCGATCTATTCTGTCTTTGCCGTACGAGACCGTTGGATGTCTTGGAAAACTGTTTTGAAATTCAAGCGAAAGAACGTCGTTTTGGTTCGCATAGGTGGGTTGTGCAAGTAAAAAGGGCCACCCAAATGGGCGGCCCTTTCGATTGTCTGACGCTATTAACGCTTAGTTCAGGTCGGCTGCATAGGCTGTTGCCAGATCAGCTTCGGCTGCTGATACGGCGTCCTTGAGAGCGGAAAGGATTTCTTCGCCGCCGTCAATGTTACCTGTGAACCAGTCTTGGACTGGGCCAGCTGCTGCTGCGAACATGGCTTTCTCTTCTGGGCTTGGCACATACAGATCGCCGCCGCCTTCAACAAAAGCTGCGTATGCTTCGATTGATTTACGCTTTGGTGATGCGAATGTTGCTTGCTGCAATTGAGAGAACCCATCGACAACAACGCGGCGCAGATCGTCTGGCATGCCAAGGAAGTTGTCGTTGTTCATGAACCACAACGCGCCCATGTAGGCGTGGCCGTCAAGTGTGACATACTGCAGGCCCGCGTCAGGGAATTTCATGCCCATGATATCGGTGATCCCGTTTTTGGAGCCTTCAACAACGCCCGTCTGGAACGATGTGAACAGCTCTGGCCAAGGGATCGGGGTCGGGGACGCGCCGAGCGCTTTGACGAGTTCCTGTGGAAGGTCGGCGACCACGGTACGGATTTTAAGGCCTTCCATGTCGGTTGGTGTCTGAACGCGGCGCTGCGTGTTCGCGAAGTTGCGCCAGCCACCAGTGTTACCAATGGTCATCAGACGCAGAGCGCCGTCAGTTGCCTCAAGGCCCATGTCGCGCATTTTGCGTGTGAAGTCGCCAGTGAGGACGGCTTCGGCCACGCGGTCATCGGCCATCAGGTAGGGCAGGTCGAGGACTTGAACGAATGGCATAATGCCCGCCGCACCACCGGATGTGGTGATATAGACGTCGATGGAGCCTTCGGCCACGCCTTCGAGGCATTCAGCGCCGTTGCCGCATAGCTGAGTACCCATGAAAATTTCGACCGCAACACGTCCGTTGGACGCCGCTTCGACGAAGCTTTTGAAGACGACAAGACCGTCATAGTCTTCGTCGTTTTCGTTTGAGTTCGCTGTTGCGCGAATTGTGAACTCTGTATGCGCGTCGGCGACTGCCGTACCCGCGAGCAGGGTCGCCGCGATGGCGCCTGTGATGAGACCTTTTAGCATGTAATTTCTCCCTTATGCGTTGGTCGGTTTGGGGGTTTCCCCCGTTATTGAACGAAGCCCGTTAAGCGCGGGATCGTCATTGAAATGGCCGGAATGTAGGTGATCATAAAGATTACCACGACTTCGACCGCAAGGAATGGCAGGATTGCGCGTGCGATTGTTTCGACTTTTTCGCCGGACACCGACGAGGCCACGAATAAGACAAGCCCCATGGGCGGTGTTGCCAACCCCACGGTTAGGTTCACCGACATGATGATCGCGAAATGCACAGGGTGCACGCCGAGGTCGACGAAAATTGGCCCGAGGATTGGCCCCAAGATGATGATCGCTGGCCCTGCGTCGAGGAACATGCCCACGATGAACAGCAGGATGTTGATGAGGAATAGTAAGATCAGCGGGTTTTCCGACAGTGATAAGATGTAGTCAGATAGGATCTGTGGCGCGTAAGACAGCGACACCACGGTTTTGAACGACACCGCCGCGCCGACCAAAAGCAGGACGGCCGCGGTGGACAAGGCCGACTTTGACAACACGTCTAGCAAGTCGCGCATGTTCATTGATTTGAGCACGAAGAAAGACACAACAAGCGCGTATGCGACTGCGACGGCTGAGGCTTCGGTTGGCGTGAAGACCCCCACAAGGATGCCGCCCAAGATGATGATGGGTGTCTGCAGCGGCGCGATTGCCTTTTTGCAAACCATGCGGAAATCGTGGCTGACGCGGGCCTTGGTCGCTTGCGCGATGGCGTGTGCGATAGGCAGTGCGAGACCGAAGATCATCCAAGCGTTGACGGGTTCTGCGATGAATTGCGTGATGAGCCCAGAGATCGCGTAAAGAAGGCCCGCGATGTTGATCCGGATTAGAACAAATGACACCCATGCTTCGACTGGTGTGATCGTTTGGTTTTTATGCACGATCCTTTCAGCCTTGGGCAGATCATAGCGGTCAGCCATGAGGCGGACCATGACCATCAGGCCGACGCCGACCATGATACCGGGCACGATGCCTGCAAGGAACAGTGCTGCGACGCTTTCGCCCATAACGTAGGCGTAGATGATCATAATGCCGGATGGCGGAATGATTGGACCGATAACAGATGATGCAGCAGTGATCGCGGCCGCGAAACTACGTGTGTAGCCGTTTTTTTCCATGGCGGGGATCAGGGTTGATCCAAGCGCGGATGTATCGGCAACAGCAGAGCCTGATAGGCCAGCGAAAAGGATCGATGACAAGATGTTGACGTGTGCAAGTCCGCCGCGCAGGTGGCCCATGAAGGCTTGGGAGAATTCAACGAGGCGCAGTGTAATGCCGCCGCGGTTCATGACTTCGCCAGCCAACATAAAGAAGGGCAGGGCCATAAGCGGGAAACTGTCCATGCCGTTGTAAAGGTTACGGTAAAGGCCTGCGACGACATTGCGGCCGTCGCCTTCGAGCATAATAAGCGCGATTGGGGCTGCCAGCAGACCAAAGACAACGGGCAGGCCGATCATAATGATGATCAAGAAAAGCGGAAGGAACCAAAGTAGCATTATGAAGCCCCCGCAAGTTCTTCGTCGGCCGAAAGTTTTGTGAGCTTATGCCCTTGGCCGCCGAGTTTGATGAGTTGCCTTAAGATCAGTTCCACATTCACAAGGATCAGCAGATTAACCCCGACAAAGAGTGACGCATATTGGAACCTGTTTTGGAATTTTGCACCGCATTTGCCGAACTCAAAGCCAAACGGCCAGCGCAAAGAGGATGAGCATCCTTTGCCTGACATTGTGTCGACATGGTTATTCCAACCCCGATCCCAAAAGACGGTGAGGACCCAAAGGGCGATGCACAAAAGCAGCAGTGTCAACAGACCAGAGAGAAACTTAGGCAATGCACGTTCCAGCATATCGATGGATACAAATCCACCCATGCGGTAAGCGAGCGGCGCCATCAGGCCAGTCATCCAGAGCATGCCAAAGCGCGCCCCTTCTTCTGTCCAGTTGGGTGCGTCGTTCAGCACATACCGAAAGAATACCTGCCCCAAGATGAGACAAACCATGATCGCAAGTGCAGCCATCGCCAAGGCTCGCCCAAAGGCAAGAATGGCGGTGTTGAACCGTTCCAAGGGCCAAAGGACCCCAAACAGGACCGACATAGCGGCTCCTCCCCTGTTGCTGATGTGGGGGCCAAGTGGCCCCGCACATTGTTTAACGTTTGCGTATTTAGCTTTCGCTGAATGCGCCGTATTTGCCGCCATGGAACACGAGCGGGTCGCCACCTTGATGATGGGCCTTGGTCACGCGCCCAACCACGATGACGTGGTCGCCCGCGTCATGGGTCGCTTCCAACGTGCATTCGAAAGTCGCAAGCGCCCCTTCGATGATCGGCATGCCGCAGTGCGACAGGTGTGTTGGTACATCGTTAATTGCAGTCTTTGATTTGATGATCGCCGCACAGATATCGCGTTGATCTGCCCCCATCACATGCACAGCAAAGCGTCGTGAGCCTGCGAAATGTTCAAACCGTTTGGATGATTTGGCGGGCGACCACAGGACCAACGGCGGGTCAAGCGATACGCTTGCGAAGGAGTTCGCAACGATGGCTACGGGTCCTTCGGGGCTGTCGGTTGTGATAATCGTGACGCCTGTTACAAAGCTGCCGAGTGCGCCCCGAAAGCTGTCGGATTCGCTGGATGGATCGAATGTCTGGAGAGTGCCTGCGTCCATTATGGAACCTCATTTCCGAGTGCTGCGGTATAGATTTCAAACCAAGTTTGACGGTCCATGTTGACTTTCATAGCGTCCGACAAGCTATTGATCCGGTTGATATTATTAGTGCCCATGACAGGCATGATATTTGCGGGATGTGCAAGAAGCCATGCGACGGCAACTGCGCCTGTGTCGACGCCGTTTGTGTCCGCGACAGTTTTCAATGCGTCTTGTACGGGGCCTTTGCCTTGCATCAAAGTACCGCCGCCTAACGGCGACCATGCCATGATCGGCACACCGCGTTCTTGCAGGTAGGCCACATCGCCGTTGCTGAAACCTGCGTTCGCTGTGACCGAAAGTTCGATCTGATTAGTAACCAGTTTGTTGGTCATTGCCGATTGCAGCAACGTCCAGTCATGCAGTTTGAAGTTCGACACCCCAATACTGCGTACCTTGCCGGATTTCACGAGACCGTCGAGCACTGCGCCCGTCTCGTGCTGGTCCATCATCGGATCAGGGCGGTGTACGAGCAGCGTATCGATTGTGTCGATATTCATCAGCGTTAACGATGCCTCGACGGATGCGGTGATATGTGCTGCGGAGGTGTCGTAGTATTTTACCCGTGCTGAGCTGTGCCGTCCTGCTGGGGCCACGATATCGCATTTCGTGACGATTTCGATTTGGTCACGCAGTGCAGGCGCTGCTTTGAGGGCCGCGCCCATGACCTCTTCGGCCTCGTAGCCGCCATAGATGTCGGCTTGGTCCATTGTTGTGATGCCTTGCGCAAGGCAGGCGTCGATTTTGGCTTGGACGTGGGCCGTGGATGTGTCGGTGTCGTCTGACAGCCGCCACATGCCATAGACAATGCGCGAGTAAGAGAGGTCGGGAGTGATCTGTATGCGGTTCAAATGCGTGGTCCTGTACCGAGTGGCGTTGCTGGTGTTTCTGATGGAACCCGCCCGTATGCATGGGGCAGGGACACTGTTTTTAGGTTGGGCATAACGCGGCTGCCGAAATGTTTTGCCTCGTCAATATGCGGGTAGCCTGAGAAGATGAAAGCACGGATGCCCATCTTTTGGTAGGCTTCAATTTTTGACATGACTTGATCGGTTGATCCAACAAGGGCTGCGCCACAGCCAGAGCGTGCCCGCCCGACACCAGTCCAAACGCCCGGTTCGATATAGCCAAATTGATCGGCCAATTCGCGTGCGCGTGATTGGTGTGCGACGCCCAGCGAAATGCTATCATGGGCGCGGTCGCGGATCAGTTTGCCATATTCATCGTCGAGTTTGGACGCGATGTGTTCGGCGTATTCTTTTGCCTCGGCTTCTGTGTCGCGCACAATCATGTGCACCCGCAAGCCATAGTCCAGAGTCCGGTTGTGCGCTGCGGCGCGGGCGTGCACGGCTTTCATGCGTTCTGCCAATTGCTCTTGGATTTCAGGCCACATCAAATAGACGTCACATTGCGCGCCGCACAGTTCCAATGCATCGGGGGAATAGCCGCCGAAATATAAAAGCGGGCCGCCGTTGATTTGGTAGGGACGTGCCGGGCCGGTCGGGACTTTGTCAAAGTTATAGATTTCACCGTGATGGGTGATTTCTTCGCGAGTCCATGCTTGGCGTAAGATCTCAACAACCTCGTGGGATCGTTTGTAGCGGTAAGGTGATGCAGCCACTTCGCCAGGAAAGTCAGAGGAGATTACGTTGAGCGTCAGCCGTCCCTTGAGCATATGATCAAGCGTTGCGATGGTCCGAGCCAACATAATGGGCTGCATTTCACCGCACCGAATGGCGGCGAGGAAATTAATCTTTTCGGTCAATGGCGCCATGCCTGCAACGAATGACATGGTGTCTTGACCAACTTGATAAGACGAAGGCGCAAGGATATTACGAAATCCCTGTTGTTCTGCCGTCAATGCGATATCGCGACAGTGTTCCCAAGATGACCGCAAATCCCCATCAGGCACCCCAAGGAATTGGTAGTCATCAGAACAAAGGGCTGAAAACCACGATACTTCTGCGCCATCCAAGTCAGGGCTGGTGATTGGTACGACTGTCATGGCTGTGTCCCCCCGAACAAGAATCTATTGCAATTACTCTTGCTTAGGTGGATCAATAATGCAAATCAATTGTGTATCAATTTACACCAAGGCGCGGGAGGGCGTTGATATGGTCCAATCGCTTGGCCTGAATGCTTTGCCCAAATTTATCCAGATCAGTGAGATGCTGATCCGCGAAATTGCTGCGGGCCATTTGGCGGACGGTGCACGATTGCCGCCTGAACGTGATATGGCAGCAGACCTGAATATTTCCGTTGGTACATTGCGTAAGGCGCTGTCTGATCTTGTCGAAAAAGGGCTTTTGGACCGGATTCAAGGGTCGGGTAATTACGTGCGCAATCGTGGCGCTGTTGAATCCGTCTATGCATTTTTCCGGTTGGAATTGATCGGTGGGGGTGGGTTGCCGACAGCGCAGGTTGTGTCGGCAGACCGGTTATCCAAGCCGCGCAATGCGCCAAATTTTGGCCCCTCAGATGAAGGTCACCGTATCCGTCGCCTACGGTCATTGGGTGATGAAATGATTGCTGTTGAGGAAATTTGGCTGGATGGATCGCACCGCGATACTATTTCAGTCGGGGACTTGTCGGACTCCCTTTATCATTTTTACCGCGAAGATTTGGGCGTCGTGATTGCGTCCGTTGCAGATGGAATTGGTGTCGGTCGTGTGCCTGATTGGGCACCCGATACGTTTCATTTGCGGGCAGGTACGGCCGTTGGATATATCGAACGGATCAGTTGGACAGCCAGTGGCGAAGCGGCAGAGTTTTCGCGCACTTGGTTCGATAGTGGAAAGTCGCGATACGTTTCGCGCATGGGAAAAGGCTAAAAAGTTGAAAAATGTAAACTATGGGATCATCGGTTGTGGCATGATGGCCCGCGAGCACATCACGAATATCAACCTTTTGACTCATGGCCGCGTGTCTGCGGTTTATGATCCGGTGATGGAATTAGCGGAGTCTGCGGCAACCCTTGCAGGTGAGGCATATGTGGCCACGTCCATTGCGGATTTGTTGGCGCACGATCCGTTAGATGCATTGGTTATCGTAAGCCCGAACTATCTGCATGTTCAACAGCTGCAGGAAATCGCTGCCATTCGCCCATTGCCGGTCCTATGTGAAAAACCGCTCTATACGGACCCAGAGGATGCCCCTGTGGTGGCTGAATTTGCCCGTACTTATCCCGCCCCTTTGTGGGTCGCGATGGAATATCGGTATATGCCGCCCGTGGCCGCGTTGATTGAACAAGCAGAGCAGGCGACTGGTGGCATCAAAATGCTGACTGTCCGCGAGCATCGGTTTCCATTTCTGCCTAAGATTGGCGATTGGAACCGCTTTAATGCCAAAACTGGTGGGACGCTGGTCGAAAAATGCTGCCATTTCTTTGATCTGATGCGCTTGATCTTAAAGGATGAACCAATCTGCGTAATGGCGTCTGCAGGGCAGGGGGTTAATCACCTTGAAGAGCGGTACAACGAAGAGGCCCCTGATATTTGGGACCACGGATATGTCATTATCGACTTTGCTGATGGTGCCCGCGCCATGCTGGAACTGTGCATGTTTGCTGAGGGTGCCGAGTATCAAGAAGAGATCACAGCAATTGGACCTAATGGTAAAATCGAGGCCAAGGTGCCTGGTCCAGGTCGGTTTTGGCCTGCAGCGTTAGGCGATGCGCCTGTGCCGCAAATCGTGATTAGTCCGCGTGCACCCAAGGGGCCGATTACATCAGAAATTCCTGTTGATCCAACGCTGTTGGCTGCCGGCGATCATAATGGATCGACGTTTTATCAGCACCAACGTTTCAACGCGGTTGTCCGTGGATTGGGCGAGGTTGAGGTGACAGCAGATGACGGTATGCGTGCTGTGGCGATCGGCTTGGCCGCGCAAGAAAGTGCGCGGACAGGCCGCGCAGTCAATCTTTAACGCGCATTTTTGACCCAAGTTATTATTGTTTCGCGTTGTTTGTTGTTCATTTGAATTGCGTTTGGGGGTGGCATTGCGTGAGTGATGCCTGCTTGGAGGTAGATTTGGTTTGCGTGTCGCGCGACATCGCTGGGTGTTTCTAGGTGGATGCCCTTGGGGGCCCAGCGGATGCCGTTCCATGCGGGGTCTCGTGCGTGGCACATGGAGCAGTTGCCGATGACGGTGTTGTAGGCGTCGTCGAACCCTTTGGCGGATGCAAAATGTTGTTCGGCGGGTGTGAAATCTCGGGTCATGGCGTCTTCGTAGGTGTCGATTGTGCGGATTGATGACAGCCACGCGATGATGATCATGAGGATAACGGTGACCGCCCATGTCCAATGTGGGCCGGTGCCCGTGGCGTGCATGGTATTGAAATAATGTCTGATGGTGACGCCTGTGAGGAAGATCAGCGATGCGATAAGCCACGCATATTCGGTCCCAAATGATAACGGGTAGTGGTTGGACAGCATCAGGAACACGACGGGCAGTGTCAGGTAGTTGTTGTGGGTTGAGCGTAGCTTGGCGATCTTGCCGTATTTGGCGTCTGGTGTGCGGCCAGCTTTGAGGTCGGCGACGACGATGCGCTGGTTGGGCATGATCTGGAAGAACACGTTGCCGGTCATGATGGTTGCGGTGAATGCACCGAGATGCAGCAATGCGGCGCGCCCTGTGAAGATCTGGTTATAGCCCCACGCCATCGCGATAAGGATCACAAACAGCAGTAGCATGAGGGCTGTGGAATGGTTGCCCAGCTTGGATTTGCACATGTAATCATAGGCGAGCCAGCCGATTGTGAGCGAGCCGCCAGAGATCACGATGCCTTGGAACAGGGACAAGTCGGCCTTGGTGGGGTCGAGTAAGAACAGCTCTCCGCCGACCCAATAGACGACCATCAGCAGGGCGGCGCCGGACACCCATGTGATGTAGCTTTGCCATTTGTGCCAGATCAGATGCTCGGGCATGTTTGCGGGTGCGATGCCGTATTTTTGGATGTGGTAGAAGCCACCACCGTGGACCTGCCATTCTTCGCCGGAAACGCCGTCGGGCATGGCGGGGGCCTTTTTAAGTCCCAAATCCAGTGCGATGAAAAAAAACGAAGCGCCGATCCACGCCATTGCGGTGATGACGTGCAGCCAGCGGATTGAGAATGCGATCCAATCCCAGACGATTGCGAGGTCATACATGGCGGTTTCTCCGATAGAATCTAATGTGTGATCAGTCTAGGCGGTTTGCGATTGTTCTGCTATTGTCGCTAAATAACAAACAGCATCAAATAAAGCAAAACAATGTCGTATCTTGATAACATCCGCACGTTTGTGCGTGTCTATGAATTGGGCGGTATGTCGGCTGCGGGGCGTGATCTGCGGATATCACCTGCGGTGACGTCATCGCGGATATCGCAATTGGAAGAACGGCTTGGCGTAAGGTTGTTCCAGCGTACGACGCGCAGTTTGACGGCGACCGAGCAGGGCAAAGCGTTTTACGGCGGTGCCTGCGCGATATTGGAATCTGTCGCGGACGCCGAGGCCAAGGTGGTCAATATTACCGAACAGCCGCGCGGCGCTCTTTATGTGGCGGCGCCTTTGGGTGTGGGGCGGCGGTTGATCGCGCCTTTGGTGCCGGGTTTTTTAAGCGACTATCCGGAGGTGAAAATTCGGCTGCGGTTGACGGACCGCAAGGTTGATCTGACGACAGAGGGGCTTGATCTGGCGTTCTTTTTGGGAACGCTGGAGGATAGCAATCTGCGCAGTCGCAATATTGCGGATGTGGACCGTGTGCTGTGCGCGTCGCCTTATTATATTGAGGCGCATGGCAATCCGGTATCGGGTGAGGCGCTGGTGTCTGATGGCCACGAATGTTTGAACTTGCGGTTTCCGGGCGCGCCGGAATTCCAGTGGCGGTTGATGACGGATGACGGCCCTAAGAAATTTGCGATCGCAGGCCGGTACGAATGTGACGACGGTGATGTGCTGACCGATTGGGCGCTGTCGGGGAACGGGATTGCGATGAAGCCGATCTTTGAAGTGGCGGATCATATCAAGGCGGGCCGCTTGGTGCCTGTGGCGGTGCAGACCCCGCCGGCACCTATTCAGATGGCGTGTTTGTTCACGCACCGCAAACGCCAAGATCCAAAAACACGGTTGTTTATGGAGTATGTGATCCCACGGATTGCGGAGGCGGTGCGCGATAAGTCACTGTAGTTTGGTTTAGCTGTCCCAAACTTAGCTGTCCCAAACTTAGCTGCCCCAAACTTAGCTGCCCCAAACTTAGCTGCCCCAAACTTAGCTACCGCGGTAAGTGCTGTACCCAAACGGCGATAGCAAAAGCGGCACATGGTAATGCGTGGCTGTGGACATGCCAAACCGGATTGGGATGATATCGAGGAACCTTGGGTCTTCGGGCGGGGTTCCGATTGCATCAAGGTAGCCGCCCGCGTGAAACACCAATTCATATGTGCCAGTGGCAAAGCTGTCTGTTGGCAAAATCTGTTCGTCTGTGCGCCCGTCGTCATTGGTCACGAGGGTTTTAAGGTGGGTGCGGGTGTCACCATCGATATGGAACAGCTCGATCTTGAGGCCCTCGGCCGGGCAGCCGCGTGCAGTGTCGAGCACATGTGTGGTCAGGTATCCGGTCATTGGTCTTCCTTTGGGGTTTGTGTTGGGTCATGTCGTAGCAGATCGCGCAGAGGTGCCGAAGGTTAGTATACACGAGGCACCTTCGCATTTTATTTGAAAACAGATTAGATTGTTTTGGATTATATCCATCCTAGATATGAAGAGGACATCCCTGTGACCCGCTACCCTCGTGACATGACCGGATACGGCGCCACCCGACCTGCGGCCAATTGGCCGAACGGGGCAAAGATCGCTGTGCAGATCGTATTGAATTACGAAGAGGGCGGCGAAAACAACGTCTTACACGGCGACGCTGCGTCAGAAGCGTTCTTGTCCGAGATCACGGGCGCGCAGCCTTGGCCCGGAATGCGGCACCATAATATGGAATCGCTTTACGAATATGGGTCGCGGGCCGGGTTTTGGCGCGTGCACCGGATGCTGGGTGATTTGCCAGTTACGGTTTACGGTGTGGCGACGGCGCTTGCGCGGGCACCCGCACAGGTTGCTGCGATGATCGCGTCGAATTGGGAAATTGCCAGCCATGGCTTAAAATGGGTCGAGCATAAAAACATGCCCGAGGACCAAGAGCGCGCCCAAATTGCCGAGGCTATTCGTTTGCATACCGAGGTTGTTGGTACACCGCCGCGTGGTTGGTACACTGGGCGCTGTTCCAATAATACCGTCCGCCTTGCAGCCGAGACAGGCCAGTTTGCTTATGTCGCGGACAGCTATGCGGATGATCTGCCGTATTGGGAACGCTTTGGCAAAACCGATCAGTTGATCGTGCCTTATACGATGGATTGCAACGATATGCGGTTTGGCATTCAGGCGGGGTTCACCAATGGCGCACAATTTGAAAGCTATCTGAAAGACAGCTTTGATTACCTGTATGCAGAGGGTGTGGCGGGTGCACCATCGATCTTGTCGATTGGTCTGCATTGCCGGATCATTGGGCGTCCGGGCCGAGCGGCGGCTTTGGCCCGCGCGATTGCCCACTTTAAATCCCACGAGGGTGTGTGGTTCGCCACGCGTGCACAGATTGCCGATCATTGGGCGGCGCAAAACCCACCCGTGACGCAGGTTCAGCCATCCCAGATGGACCAAGGTACGTTTGTCACCGCGTTTGGCGGGATATTCGAGCATAGCCCGTGGATTGCCGAGGGTGCGCATGCACTTGAACTGGGCCCAAGCCATGACTGTGCCGCAGGCGTGCATAACGCATTAGCGCGCATCTTCCGCAGTGCCACGGACGCGCAGCGCCTTGGTGTGTTGACGGCGCACCCTGATTTGGCGGGCAAGCTGGCCGCCGCAAACCGTTTGACGGCGGAGTCCACAGCCGAGCAGGCGTCGGTAGGATTGGATAGTTTGACTGATGCAGAGCGCGCGCAGCTGACGGCTATGAACACGGATTATACCGAAAAGTTCGGCTTTCCGTTTATCATTGCCGTGCGCGACAACACCAAGGCGTCGATCATCGCGGCCTTCGCGCGCCGGATCAGTAACGACCGGGACACTGAATTTGCCGAGGCTTGCCGTCAGGTAGAGCGGATCGCCGAATTGCGTTTGATCGAGGTATTTAGCGCATGAACTTGATTGTGGAGCCTTTGACATCTGCCGCCTTTGCCCCGTTTGGCGATGTGCTGGATGTGGCAGGCGACCCCGATAAGATCATCAATCAAGGTATGTGTGGGCGGTATCATGACCGCGCTGTGCTTGATTTTGCGGATGGTCGCGCGGGGATCAGCTTGTTTAAGGCGCAGCCGCGCAGCTTTCCAATCATGCTTGATATGATGGAACGGCATCCAGACGGCAGCCAAGCGTTTATTCCGATGAGCATGGATCCGTTCATCGTGGTGGTGGCCGCTGATGCAGGTGGCCAACCAGGCCAGCCACGGGCGTTTATCACGGCCGCGGGGCAGGGCGTGAACTATCACCGCAATACATGGCACGGCGTTCTGACGCCGCTGCATGCACCAGGATTGTTTACGGTTGTGGACCGGATCGGGGAGGGTCCGAACCTGCAAGAACATATGTTTGAGACGCCGTTTAACATCACGTACGACGACACACACACCAGCACTTAGACTGGTTCAACTATCTTTAGGGAGGTAACTTAACTATGGCCAATGCATCCATCGGGACACCGGAACAGCTCCGAGATCCGAACTATACACCGCCGCTTCACCGCGCAATTCCACTGGGCATCCAGCACGTGCTGGCGATGTTTGTGTCCAACGTGACACCTGCGATTATCATTGCGGGGGCTGCGGGTTTTGGCTTTGGGTCTGACGCGGGCGCGCAGGGCTTTCCTGACATGACGTATTTGATCCAGATGTCGATGTTGTTTGCGGGCATTGCGACCTTGTTCCAAACCATTGGTATGGGGCCTGTTGGTGCGCGCTTGCCGATTGTGCAGGGCACATCGTTTGCGTTTATCCCGATTATGATCCCACTGGTTGCTGGCAAAGGCGTTGAAGCCCTGCCTGCGCTGTTTGGTGGTGTTTTGATTGGTGGTTTGTTCCACATCCTGATCGGTACATTCATCGGTAAAATCCGCTTTGCGCTGCCACCACTGGTGACAGGCTTGGTTGTGACGATGATTGGTCTCGCATTGGTCAAAGTCGGCATTCAATACGCAGCTGGCGGCGTTCCTGCGATCAATTCGCCTGAGTACGGAAGTTTGTTGAACTGGTCTGCGGCCTTGGTTGTTGTCTTTGTGACATTGGCGCTGAAGTTCTATGCCAAAGGAATGATGGCTGTGTCAGCCGTCGTGATCGGCATTATCGTTGGCTACTTTTACGCAATGGCGATGGGCATGGTGACGATTGAAGGTATCGCCACAAGCTGGGGTCGCGCTGCGTCCTTCCAAGTTCCAATCCCGTTCAAGTACGGTTTTGAGATGAGCTTTGCTGCGATCATCGGCTTTTGTCTGATGGCATTTGTGTCCGCTGTTGAAACAGTCGGCGACGTGTCTGGTATCACCAAAGGTGGCGCTGGCCGTGAAGCAACCGAAGCTGAAATCACCGGTGCAACATATGCAGACGGTCTGGGATCAGCGATTGCGGGTGTCTTTGGCGGCTTCCCGAACACAAGCTTTAGCCAGAACGTCGGCCTGATTGCGATGACGGGCGTGATGTCGCGCCATGTTGTGACCATCGGTGCGATCTTCTTGATCATCTGCGGTCTGATCCCAAAGGTTGGTGCGATCATCCGCACCGTCCCAATCGAAGTTCTTGGTGGCGGTGTCATCGTGATGTTCGGCATGGTTGTGGCCGCTGGTATCTCGATGCTGTCGGATGTGACGTGGAACCGTCGGAACATGGTGATCTTTGCGATCGCACTGTCCATAGGTCTTGGTCTGCAGTTGGATCCAAAAGCGGTTCAGTACCTGCCAGACACGTTGCGCATTTTGATGACATCTGGCCTGCTGCCAGCCGCTGTGATCGCCATCGTGCTGAACCTGATTCTGCCCCAAGAACTGTCTGACGAGGCCACAGAAGAAGTCTCCGGCGGCATGTCAGGCCACGGCGACGGATCCCTCAAAGGCTAAAAACAACACACAACAAAAGGGCGGTCTGCAAAGACCGCCCTTCTTGCGTTAGATAAAAACGCTGTCGACGGGATAGTCCGGAAATTAGTTCAAGCGTATCTGGCAACCGCACGTTGGAAAATTCACCGTCTGGCCAATTTCGCGCGATCCAATTGGGTGCGGTTTGGCTCCTAAGGCCTCGACATAGGCTTGCTCGGTTTTGTTCAAAAATTAGTTTTTCGAATTTCACATGACGGACGATCCGACCCAAGCTGCGACCGCGACATTCGTGCCACCTGATCCTGAGACCCCAACCGAGGCGTAGTTGCGCATCTATGGTGGCTTTGCGTTTCTTTATCTGTGATCCGATTTCCATAAAAATGTGCCGATGCATATGGTGCGTTTGGCCTTGCACTTCCTATTGATCCGCGTTTTCCACATCGCCAATATGCCGTGCGCAAGGTTGCCGCGGGTCAAATCCTGACACTGTCGGAATCGCTGAGCGGTAATCAGATGTATGTGATCGAAATCATTGCGCCATGGGGCCACGGCACGGCTGCAAACGTGGTGCGCTGGTTGAAACGCAACCTGCTGGAAAAATAGAAACCGTGCGCTGGGTTCGGGTGGCACGCAGATTGCGGCGTCAACCGGTAAGACGTCGACCGAAGCTCTGAACATTGGCGACATGATCCGATCCACAGATTGCCACGGTGTGCAGGTGAAATAGGTTGGGCGGCTCACGCTTTATCCACCTACAATGGTGCTGCGTCCGAGACGTTTTGCAGTGTGTTGGGACGCGCGATGTTCGATAACAACCAAGAGTATCTGGACCTTTCCGGTACTGCGCGGATTATCCCAGAATTGGCGCAGGTCAGGATCAGCACTCAACGGTTGGTTCCTGATGTGATTGCGCCGTTTCCAAAAGGCATCCCAATTCTGCGCGACAGGTCCCAGCCTAAGGCAAACAAATACCCTATTAAAAAGGCCCGTTGCACATTGCAGCGGGCCTTTGATTTGGTCGGCTATTTCTGTGTCAGTGGCCGTAGCCCCATGTGCCGGTTGACGTCTTTATATAGCAAATAGCGGAAGCGCCCCGGTCCGCCCGCATAACAGGCTTGCGGGCAAAACGCGCGCAGCCACATGTAATCGCCAGCCTCGACCTCGACCCAGTCGGCGTTCAGGCGGTAGGCTGCTTTGCCTTCCAGCACATATAGCCCGTGTTCCATGACGTGTGTTTCTAAGAACGGGATCACGCCGCCGGGTTCAAAGGTGACGATTGTGACGTGCATGTCGTGGCGCAGGTCGGTTGGGTCGACAAAGCGTGTTGTCCCCCATTTGTCATCCGTGCCAGCCATCATTGTAGGCGCGATGGCTTGTTCGTTTGCGATGATCACCTCGGGGTAAGGCAACCCTGCGACGGGCTCATATGTTTTGCGGATCCAGTGGAATCGCAGCATATCATCGGTTGTGTTGCGCAATGTCCAGCCAGACGCAGGCGGTAGGAACGCATAACCACCCGGTGCAAGCGTGTGGACCTCGCCGTTTACCGACAAGGTTGCGGACCCTTCAACGATGAACAGCACGCCCTCGGCACCGTCATCGGTTTCGGGCAGATCAGAGCCGCCGCCGGGCCCGACTTCCATGATGTATTGCGAAAACGTTTCGGCGAACCCTGTCATAGGCCGCGCGATCACCCACAGGCGCGTTTCATCCCAATGGGGCAGAAAGCTGGTGACGATATCGCGCATCGTGCCTTTTGGGATCACGGCATAGGCGTCTGTGAAAATGGCCCGATCAGTTAGCAACTGATCTTGACCTGGCAGGCCGCCTGTAGGCGCGTAGTATTTCGCAGACATTGAGGATCCTATCTCTTTCATAATGAAGACAAATATGCGGGTATCACTGGTTGCGTACCACCCTTATTGAGGGGACAGCACCTTTTGGATTGATTTGATAATCGGGGCATGTTTCCGGATTGAAACACCTATGCTGACCGGTCCAAAAGCATAGGGAACCAATCCTCGCGCAGTTTTTGGCCAGCTTTCATATCGTGACCAGGGAAGGGCGGTGATGTGGGGCCGGGGCGTTCAACATAACGCGCATCATCGCCCAGCAGGCGCAGTGAAAATGCCCGTCGCCGCGTGCCGCTTTCGTTGCCGCGCGCGCCGTGCAGTGTTTGAAAGTGAAAGGCGACAGCGTCTCCGGGTTCCATCTCCCATTCTTTGATGTCCATGCCGTCTGCGTCAGGATCTGGGACCACCAGATAATCGTCGTCGTTGGGATAAAAACTGGTCTCTGCCAACCAGCGCGTTGGCAGAACTGGTTTTGGCCATTTGTGCGACCCCGCGACACAACGCAAAGATGCTGCGCGGACGGGGTCGAGCGGTGACCAAAAGCTGACGTTTTGGTGCCCTTCAACAAAGTAATATGGCGCGTCTTGGTGCCACGGCGTCGGCTTGGATGTACCGGGCTCTTTGACCAGCACATGATCGTGGAACATCTGTACCGTTTGCGATTGCATCAAATCGGCGGCGACCAGTGCTGCAGGTGATTGTTTGATCGCGTCTTGGAATTCGTCAATGCGGTCCCAATTGCAGTAGTCGTCAAAGAACCGCCCACCTTCACCCGCCTTAAGGTTTTCAGCTGCATAGGGGCCGGGGTCCGTCATGTTGCGGTCTACACCTGTGCGCAAAAGATCAACCTGATCTTTGAAAAGCCCTTTGATCAGGACAACGCCGTCTTTTTGAAATGTCTCAATGTGATCTTGGGTCAGCAAGGGGTGCGGCATAGGGTTAATCCTTGTGTGTTCGTGCGTGGTGCGTGACGTCTTTGAGTATGCTCATGACGGTGGTGATTGATGTGCGTACATTGCCTTGTGTCGGGGTATTTTCAATTTGGATTTGATACGAACATGATGGCGATGTGACGGTGTAGGCATGAGTATTATGCGTGGCCTGCGGGTCGGCTACAAGTGTGACAGACATGTCGTCAAATCCTGCACCTGCAATGGCCAAGGCTGCAACGACGTTCGCATTCTTACGATATGCAAGTGCGGCTGCGCGTCCGGTGCCGCGAAACAGGACGGTGCTTTTGTCCAGTGTGTTAAGGTTAGCTGCGTCCTCGGCGGGTGTTCCTTTCCAAGCTTGCGGCGGTTTGGTACCCGTATATACAACGTCGACTTTGCCTGCTGCCGCAAGAATGGATAGCAGGTCTAAGCCACCAATCGCCCCAGTTGGAATGATCAGCCTCGCGCCGGATGTGGCCGCGGCCGCAGTCACCTGATCGTGCAAGGATTGCTGTGCCAAGGCACCAACTGACGCGACCAAAAGATGGGTGCCTTGCGCAAGTATGCTGGCTGCATGCTCAGCGACCGCTGCATGGCCGGCGCATTCGACAACTAAATCGGGGTGTCCAGACATGAGCGTGTCTAGGGACGTCACAAATTGAAGGGGGATGCCCAACTGTGGGGGAACCTGCGCTGTGTCGCGTGCCGATGGGCGCACCAGAACCGAAATCTGGGAAATCTCGTTTGTAGATAACAATGGGATTAGCGCGCGGCTTATACTGCCATAACCGATCAAACCTAAATGCATTGTGACGCCTTTTGTAGTGGGGGCTTAGTCAATCTTTAACGCGCATTTTTGACCCAAGTTATTATTGTTTCGCGTTGTTTGTTGTTCATTTGAATTGCGTTTGGGGGTGGCATTGCGTGAGTGATGCCTGCTTGGAGGTAGATTTGGTTTGCGTGTCGCGCGACATCGCTGGGTGTTTCTAGGTGGATGCCCTTGGGGGCCCAGCGGATGCCGTTCCATGCGGGGTCTCGTGCGTGGCACATGGAGCAGTTGCCGATGACGGTGTTGTAGGCGTCGTCGAACCCTTTGGCGGATGCAAAATGTTGTTCGGCGGGTGTGAAATCTCGGGTCATGGCGTCTTCGTAGGTGTCGATTGTGCGGATTGATGACAGCCACGCGATGATGATCATGAGGATAACGGTGACCGCCCATGTCCAATGTGGGCCGGTGCCCGTGGCGTGCATGGTATTGAAATAATGTCTGATGGTGACGCCTGTGAGGAAGATCAGCGATGCGATAAGCCACGCATATTCGGTCCCAAATGATAACGGGTAGTGGTTGGACAGCATCAGGAACACGACGGGCAGTGTCAGGTAGTTGTTGTGGGTTGAGCGTAGCTTGGCGATCTTGCCGTATTTGGCGTCTGGTGTGCGGCCAGCTTTGAGGTCGGCGACGACGATGCGCTGGTTGGGCATGATCTGGAAGAACACGTTGCCGGTCATGATGGTTGCGGTGAATGCACCGAGATGCAGCAATGCGGCGCGCCCTGTGAAGATCTGGTTATAGCCCCACGCCATCGCGATAAGGATCACAAACAGCAGTAGCATGAGGGCTGTGGAATGGTTGCCCAGCTTGGATTTGCACATGTAATCATAGGCGAGCCAGCCGATTGTGAGCGAGCCGCCAGAGATCACGATGCCTTGGAACAGGGACAAGTCGGCCTTGGTGGGGTCGAGTAAGAACAGCTCTCCGCCGACCCAATAGACGACCATCAGCAGGGCGGCGCCGGACACCCATGTGATGTAGCTTTGCCATTTGTGCCAGATCAGATGCTCGGGCATGTTTGCGGGTGCGATGCCGTATTTTTGGATGTGGTAGAAGCCACCACCGTGGACCTGCCATTCTTCGCCGGAAACGCCGTCGGGCATGGCGGGGGCCTTTTTAAGTCCCAAATCCAGTGCGATGAAAAAAAACGAAGCGCCGATCCACGCCATTGCGGTGATGACGTGCAGCCAGCGGATTGAGAATGCGATCCAATCCCAGACGATTGCGAGGTCATACATGGCGGTTTCTCCGATAGAATCTAATGTGTGATCAGTCTAGGCGGTTTGCGATTGTTCTGCTATTGTCGCTAAATAACAAACAGCATCAAATAAAGCAAAACAATGTCGTATCTTGATAACATCCGCACGTTTGTGCGTGTCTATGAATTGGGCGGTATGTCGGCTGCGGGGCGTGATCTGCGGATATCACCTGCGGTGACGTCATCGCGGATATCGCAATTGGAAGAACGGCTTGGCGTAAGGTTGTTCCAGCGTACGACGCGCAGTTTGACGGCGACCGAGCAGGGCAAAGCGTTTTACGGCGGTGCCTGCGCGATATTGGAATCTGTCGCGGACGCCGAGGCCAAGGTGGTCAATATTACCGAACAGCCGCGCGGCGCTCTTTATGTGGCGGCGCCTTTGGGTGTGGGGCGGCGGTTGATCGCGCCTTTGGTGCCGGGTTTTTTAAGCGACTATCCGGAGGTGAAAATTCGGCTGCGGTTGACGGACCGCAAGGTTGATCTGACGACAGAGGGGCTTGATCTGGCGTTCTTTTTGGGAACGCTGGAGGATAGCAATCTGCGCAGTCGCAATATTGCGGATGTGGACCGTGTGCTGTGCGCGTCGCCTTATTATATTGAGGCGCATGGCAATCCGGTATCGGGTGAGGCGCTGGTGTCTGATGGCCACGAATGTTTGAACTTGCGGTTTCCGGGCGCGCCGGAATTCCAGTGGCGGTTGATGACGGATGACGGCCCTAAGAAATTTGCGATCGCAGGCCGGTACGAATGTGACGACGGTGATGTGCTGACCGATTGGGCGCTGTCGGGGAACGGGATTGCGATGAAGCCGATCTTTGAAGTGGCGGATCATATCAAGGCGGGCCGCTTGGTGCCTGTGGCGGTGCAGACCCCGCCGGCACCTATTCAGATGGCGTGTTTGTTCACGCACCGCAAACGCCAAGATCCAAAAACACGGTTGTTTATGGAGTATGTGATCCCACGGATTGCGGAGGCGGTGCGCGATAAGTCACTGTAGTTTGGTTTAGCTGTCCCAAACTTAGCTGTCCCAAACTTAGCTGCCCCAAACTTAGCTGCCCCAAACTTAGCTGCCCCAAACTTAGCTACCGCGGTAAGTGCTGTACCCAAACGGCGATAGCAAAAGCGGCACATGGTAATGCGTGGCTGTGGACATGCCAAACCGGATTGGGATGATATCGAGGAACCTTGGGTCTTCGGGCGGGGTTCCGATTGCATCAAGGTAGCCGCCCGCGTGAAACACCAATTCATATGTGCCAGTGGCAAAGCTGTCTGTTGGCAAAATCTGTTCGTCTGTGCGCCCGTCGTCATTGGTCACGAGGGTTTTAAGGTGGGTGCGGGTGTCACCATCGATATGGAACAGCTCGATCTTGAGGCCCTCGGCCGGGCAGCCGCGTGCAGTGTCGAGCACATGTGTGGTCAGGTATCCGGTCATTGGTCTTCCTTTGGGGTTTGTGTTGGGTCATGTCGTAGCAGATCGCGCAGAGGTGCCGAAGGTTAGTATACACGAGGCACCTTCGCATTTTATTTGAAAACAGATTAGATTGTTTTGGATTATATCCATCCTAGATATGAAGAGGACATCCCTGTGACCCGCTACCCTCGTGACATGACCGGATACGGCGCCACCCGACCTGCGGCCAATTGGCCGAACGGGGCAAAGATCGCTGTGCAGATCGTATTGAATTACGAAGAGGGCGGCGAAAACAACGTCTTACACGGCGACGCTGCGTCAGAAGCGTTCTTGTCCGAGATCACGGGCGCGCAGCCTTGGCCCGGAATGCGGCACCATAATATGGAATCGCTTTACGAATATGGGTCGCGGGCCGGGTTTTGGCGCGTGCACCGGATGCTGGGTGATTTGCCAGTTACGGTTTACGGTGTGGCGACGGCGCTTGCGCGGGCACCCGCACAGGTTGCTGCGATGATCGCGTCGAATTGGGAAATTGCCAGCCATGGCTTAAAATGGGTCGAGCATAAAAACATGCCCGAGGACCAAGAGCGCGCCCAAATTGCCGAGGCTATTCGTTTGCATACCGAGGTTGTTGGTACACCGCCGCGTGGTTGGTACACTGGGCGCTGTTCCAATAATACCGTCCGCCTTGCAGCCGAGACAGGCCAGTTTGCTTATGTCGCGGACAGCTATGCGGATGATCTGCCGTATTGGGAACGCTTTGGCAAAACCGATCAGTTGATCGTGCCTTATACGATGGATTGCAACGATATGCGGTTTGGCATTCAGGCGGGGTTCACCAATGGCGCACAATTTGAAAGCTATCTGAAAGACAGCTTTGATTACCTGTATGCAGAGGGTGTGGCGGGTGCACCATCGATCTTGTCGATTGGTCTGCATTGCCGGATCATTGGGCGTCCGGGCCGAGCGGCGGCTTTGGCCCGCGCGATTGCCCACTTTAAATCCCACGAGGGTGTGTGGTTCGCCACGCGTGCACAGATTGCCGATCATTGGGCGGCGCAAAACCCACCCGTGACGCAGGTTCAGCCATCCCAGATGGACCAAGGTACGTTTGTCACCGCGTTTGGCGGGATATTCGAGCATAGCCCGTGGATTGCCGAGGGTGCGCATGCACTTGAACTGGGCCCAAGCCATGACTGTGCCGCAGGCGTGCATAACGCATTAGCGCGCATCTTCCGCAGTGCCACGGACGCGCAGCGCCTTGGTGTGTTGACGGCGCACCCTGATTTGGCGGGCAAGCTGGCCGCCGCAAACCGTTTGACGGCGGAGTCCACAGCCGAGCAGGCGTCGGTAGGATTGGATAGTTTGACTGATGCAGAGCGCGCGCAGCTGACGGCTATGAACACGGATTATACCGAAAAGTTCGGCTTTCCGTTTATCATTGCCGTGCGCGACAACACCAAGGCGTCGATCATCGCGGCCTTCGCGCGCCGGATCAGTAACGACCGGGACACTGAATTTGCCGAGGCTTGCCGTCAGGTAGAGCGGATCGCCGAATTGCGTTTGATCGAGGTATTTAGCGCATGAACTTGATTGTGGAGCCTTTGACATCTGCCGCCTTTGCCCCGTTTGGCGATGTGCTGGATGTGGCAGGCGACCCCGATAAGATCATCAATCAAGGTATGTGTGGGCGGTATCATGACCGCGCTGTGCTTGATTTTGCGGATGGTCGCGCGGGGATCAGCTTGTTTAAGGCGCAGCCGCGCAGCTTTCCAATCATGCTTGATATGATGGAACGGCATCCAGACGGCAGCCAAGCGTTTATTCCGATGAGCATGGATCCGTTCATCGTGGTGGTGGCCGCTGATGCAGGTGGCCAACCAGGCCAGCCACGGGCGTTTATCACGGCCGCGGGGCAGGGCGTGAACTATCACCGCAATACATGGCACGGCGTTCTGACGCCGCTGCATGCACCAGGATTGTTTACGGTTGTGGACCGGATCGGGGAGGGTCCGAACCTGCAAGAACATATGTTTGAGACGCCGTTTAACATCACGTACGACGACACACACACCAGCACTTAGACTGGTTCAACTATCTTTAGGGAGGTAACTTAACTATGGCCAATGCATCCATCGGGACACCGGAACAGCTCCGAGATCCGAACTATACACCGCCGCTTCACCGCGCAATTCCACTGGGCATCCAGCACGTGCTGGCGATGTTTGTGTCCAACGTGACACCTGCGATTATCATTGCGGGGGCTGCGGGTTTTGGCTTTGGGTCTGACGCGGGCGCGCAGGGCTTTCCTGACATGACGTATTTGATCCAGATGTCGATGTTGTTTGCGGGCATTGCGACCTTGTTCCAAACCATTGGTATGGGGCCTGTTGGTGCGCGCTTGCCGATTGTGCAGGGCACATCGTTTGCGTTTATCCCGATTATGATCCCACTGGTTGCTGGCAAAGGCGTTGAAGCCCTGCCTGCGCTGTTTGGTGGTGTTTTGATTGGTGGTTTGTTCCACATCCTGATCGGTACATTCATCGGTAAAATCCGCTTTGCGCTGCCACCACTGGTGACAGGCTTGGTTGTGACGATGATTGGTCTCGCATTGGTCAAAGTCGGCATTCAATACGCAGCTGGCGGCGTTCCTGCGATCAATTCGCCTGAGTACGGAAGTTTGTTGAACTGGTCTGCGGCCTTGGTTGTTGTCTTTGTGACATTGGCGCTGAAGTTCTATGCCAAAGGAATGATGGCTGTGTCAGCCGTCGTGATCGGCATTATCGTTGGCTACTTTTACGCAATGGCGATGGGCATGGTGACGATTGAAGGTATCGCCACAAGCTGGGGTCGCGCTGCGTCCTTCCAAGTTCCAATCCCGTTCAAGTACGGTTTTGAGATGAGCTTTGCTGCGATCATCGGCTTTTGTCTGATGGCATTTGTGTCCGCTGTTGAAACAGTCGGCGACGTGTCTGGTATCACCAAAGGTGGCGCTGGCCGTGAAGCAACCGAAGCTGAAATCACCGGTGCAACATATGCAGACGGTCTGGGATCAGCGATTGCGGGTGTCTTTGGCGGCTTCCCGAACACAAGCTTTAGCCAGAACGTCGGCCTGATTGCGATGACGGGCGTGATGTCGCGCCATGTTGTGACCATCGGTGCGATCTTCTTGATCATCTGCGGTCTGATCCCAAAGGTTGGTGCGATCATCCGCACCGTCCCAATCGAAGTTCTTGGTGGCGGTGTCATCGTGATGTTCGGCATGGTTGTGGCCGCTGGTATCTCGATGCTGTCGGATGTGACGTGGAACCGTCGGAACATGGTGATCTTTGCGATCGCACTGTCCATAGGTCTTGGTCTGCAGTTGGATCCAAAAGCGGTTCAGTACCTGCCAGACACGTTGCGCATTTTGATGACATCTGGCCTGCTGCCAGCCGCTGTGATCGCCATCGTGCTGAACCTGATTCTGCCCCAAGAACTGTCTGACGAGGCCACAGAAGAAGTCTCCGGCGGCATGTCAGGCCACGGCGACGGATCCCTCAAAGGCTAAAAACAACACACAACAAAAGGGCGGTCTGCAAAGACCGCCCTTCTTGCGTTAGATAAAAACGCTGTCGACGGGATAGTCCGGAAATTAGTTCAAGCGTATCTGGCAACCGTCGAGATAATCGTGTGAGTGCTCTGTTCGCCGTAGCATCAATAAATAATGAATAGGGGCGCTAAATTATGGTCAATACACTTTGATCAATACGCAATCAGTAATCATAAACTGCCCTACTTTCGCTTTTTGGGGACATGCAAATCGATGCTGCTGGATTGATCTGTTGGCCTAGCGTTGTTGCCCAATTTGAGGCCCGGAAGACGGCAGGGAATGGTTGTGTCAGGTTCAATATTGACGAAGCTTAATCTTACGTTTTTGTTTAACTGAAACAATTCGGTTGATTTAACTGCTAACCACTGAAAAACAACTTTTAAGACCCTCATCAACGATTGCGTTGATCTGTTTTTTTCACTTTGCCAATCTTTTGGAGCACTGCCATGACCATCACCCATCTTGTCACTCATTCTGGTGGTTTCCATGCAGACGAGTTGCTGTCGTCTGTCTTGCTTTCGCGACTGTTCCCTCTCGCGGATTTGAAGCGGACACGTGACCGCGAATGGTTAACGCCTGCACCCGAGAAGATCATCTATGATGTGGGTGGCGATTATGATGCCCAATCGCAGATCTTTGACCATCACCAGCGTCCAAACCCGCTGCGCGAAGATGACCAACCATTTAGCTCTTTTGGGCTTATCTGGGCGCATTACGGGCGTGACTACCTGACGGCGATGGATGTTCCTGCGGACGATATTGAGTCGATCCATACAACGTTTGATACCAAGTTTGTTCTGCCCATCGACCTGTTGGACAATGGAGCGATGGAACCGTCCGTGGCTGGGCCTCTCTCGGTCTTAACTCTGCCTGCGCTATTAGGAAGCCTGAAACCGGTTTTCGACGATACGTCACCAACGGCTGACGATGATGCGTTCCTTGCGGCCTTGCCCATCGCGCGGAGCTTTATCGAGGCGATGGTGCGCAATCTTGCAGCAAAGGCTCGTGCCCAGAGCATCGTAGAGGAGGCTATTACCAACGCAGGTGCGTCGCCGATCCTGGAACTGCCGATGGGAATGCCGTACCGATCCGCATTGGAAAAGGCAGAAGCTGATCACATCATGTTCATGGTTAGTCCGCGCGGTGATGATTGGACGTTGAACGGGATCAAGCTGTCGAATGAAACCTTCGAACAACGCGCAGATTTGCCGGTTAATTGGGCGGGGCTAACGGATACGGCACTAGAAGACGCAAGTGGCGTCAAGGGGGCCAAGTTTTGCCACAACGCCCGCTTTATCGCTGTTGCTAACTCGCGTGAGGCAATCATGCAAATGGCGGCACTTGCGGTGAAAGCCATATCATGAGGCCAAATAAGATGATGTTTGACTCTGTCAGTCGGTCATCAAGGTAAAACGACCGTCATCAAATTCGGCCTTTGACCTAACCCAGATATTTCCGACACTGTCATCATAGACAACGACATTGCTCTCATCGCCTTCTAAAAGAGCATTGCAAAGGCGCCTGTATTCGCCGCCTTTGCGGTGCCGATGGGTGGCCTGCCAATCTGTTGATGGCCATGCATTTTCCGATTGTTTTCGGTAAGACATTTCAAAGACATACCCAAAAATAACAAAGCGGTATTTATTCTTCATCTGATAAAATCGATCCTGTGACAGGGTTAGGGCGGAACGTTGTGCAGCCTTTACACCCTGTAGCATAGGCCTTTAAATAGATGCTCTCAAAATCGGTAAAAGAGATATCTTCTGGGCAGTTTACCGTTTTTGAAATTCCGCTATCAACCCACCTCTGGGCGACCGATTGCATACTTATATGGTCGTCTGGTGTCAGATCGCGAACGGTTACAAACGCGTCGGGAAGCGGCACATGGTCTCCGTAAATCTGCCGGTAGACGCCAACCGCATAATCGACAACGCGTTCCGTTTCCACGTTCCCATCTGGCAGCGAAATTTTTCGATGAAACGTTGCCGAAAATATAGGCTCTATTCCAGAAGACACGTTGCCTGCGAAAAGCGAAGTTGTTCCGGTTGGGGCTATTGTCGTGATCAGGCCGTTGCGCAAGCCGTGTGTTTTGATTTCCTTTTGGACATGCGGTGCAAGCTTGCGGATATTGAGGTTTTTCATATGGGCCGCACCATTATACGCTGGAAAACAACCGCGTTCCTGCGCAAGCTTGGCCGAGGCAAGGTATCCGGCATTTTGGATGGTTTGCATCCAAGTATCCAAGAGGTGTTTTGCCTGCACGGATCCATATTTAATCCCAAGCATGACAAGCGCATCAGCCACTCCTGTTATTCCCAAGCCAATCCGCCGTTTGCTTTGCGCCTCTCGTTTTTGGGCATCCAAAGGATAGCGCGTCACGTTGACTACATTGTCTAACATACGCACAGCAACAGATGCCAAATGCGCAATATCTTCTAAATCAAGGTTGGCAGACGACATAAACGGCGATTGGACCAGTCGCGCCAAATTAATCGATGCAAGAGGGCAGGCGCCATAAGGGGGCAACGGTTGCTCTGCACATGAGTTGGTCGCAGCAATTGTTTCGCTATAGTTTAGGGCATTTGCATCGTTGATCCGGTCAATGAAAAGCACGCCAGGTTCGGCTGCGGCATAAGTTTGCTGCATAATCTTCGCCCAGAGGTCGCGCGCACAAATTGTCTGCCGTGTCTCGCCCTGCCAAGTCAGGTTCCACGGTCCATCGTCGCGAACAGCATCCATAAAGCTATCGGTGATCAAGACGGACAAGTTGAAGTTTCGCATGCGTGTCGGATCTGACTTTGCCATGACAAAGGCCTCGATGTCGGGGTGGTCGCACCGCAGCGTTGCCATCATCGCACCGCGCCCCATTCCCGAGACAACCATTTTGCAGACCGCGTCGCAGATATCCATCGCGGGTAGGGGGCCCGCGGCGTCACAGCCGATCCCATGAACGCGTGCGCCTTTTGGGCGTAGTGTCGAGAAATCAAAACCAAGACCGCCGCCCATCTTCATTGTAAGTGCGGCGTCTTTTGCTGTGTCCATGATGCCCGCCAGAGAATCTGGAATAGTTTGCATCACAAACGTATTGCACAAGGTAACATCGCGCCCAGTGCCACATCCCGCCAAAATACGCCCTGCCGGAATAAGCTTAAAGTCGTCCATGGCAGCGTAGAACTGTGAAGACCAATGCGCGTGTTCAGAAGGCATTTCAGCGGCTGCCAAAGCCTCAGCAACACGGTGCCACGTATCTTGGACAGTGTGATCTACGGGGCGTTTTCCGATGTGGAATTGGTATTTATCTCTCCATATCTGACGCGAGATTGGTTGCTCAAATACATTTTTGAAAGGGCTTAAATCACGGTTCTCTGAATTCATTTCAACTCCAACATAAAATCCAATTGATTTGTCTCTTATTAGTTGTTTTCGTTAATCGATTATTAACCAAAACACTAAATTTTAAGATCATCATCATTTGGAGTTTTGTTGATAGAATTCTCTGTAATTTTTAGAAAACCAATTTATACCGTTAGTCCTGAATTAAAGGTCCTGCGCTAAACCCGTTTGGGAAACATGAGTAGGAGAAAAACATTGGTAAAACTGTATGCATGCTTGGGTTCTGGAAACTGTTTTAAGCCATGGCTCGTTATGACACAGCTTGGGCTGGATTTTGAGACAGAACTCATTGATGTTTTAAGCGGCGAGCAAAAAAAACAGACCTACCTTGAGGTTAACCCACTAGGTGTTGTTCCGTTCTTGCAAACTGATGACGGTGCAGAGCTTGGCGAAAGCAACGCGATGATATGGTATTTGTCAGAAGGAACACATCTCATGCCTGAAACTGCGGCCGAACGCGCAGAGGCACTGCAATGGATGTTTTTTGAACAGTCGAAGCTTGAAATGTTCATTTCACCAGCGCGGTTTTTCACCACAATCGTACCAGAACAACGTGCAGCGCATGCCAGTGAGGTTGCCGATTGGCAGCAAAAAGCAAAGCCGGGGCTTCTTCGATTAGATTCGCATCTTTCAACGCGCGCGTTTATCTTGAATTCTGGATACTCGGTCGCCGACATTGCGATGTTTGGATATGTTCATGTCATTAGCGAAGCGGGGTTTTCGGTGTGTGATTACCCGAATATTGAACGCTGGATTGAAGGTGTCGCAATGACGGATCACTTTAGTCCGCTCTCTCAGCTTGGCCAGTTGGTCGAACAAGCAGCATAGGTACAGGTTTGCGGGTTTGCTCTGATGAAAAATGATCCTACAATTTTCGCGTCAGCTTCGCTATTGGCAAACTCTTTGCCAGTAACAGTTGACCTACCACAAGACGAATTCGCCGTTTTGCGTCACCTTCGTGTGCCTTTCTGGATTTACGATATTGATAACGCGCGGATTGTCTTTGCGAATGAATCAGCGTGTCACATGTGGCAGGCAAAAGATGAATCTGAATTGCTTTCGCGTGATCTCGCGCAAAATATGTCTGCGATGGTACGGCGGCGACTTAAGCAATATCAGGTGGATTTCATCGAGCATGATGCTGCTTTTAACGAACAATGGACGCTTTATCCCAATGATAAACCGACAAGCGTTATGGTGGTTTTCAAGGGGTTTTGCCTTGCTGATGGCCGGGTCGGAATGCAGTGTGAAGTTGTCGGGCAGTCTGACACTGATCCGGAGAATTTGCGCAGTGCTGAAGCACTCTTGCACACGGATGTTATGATCACCCTGTATAGCGTCACGGGTGTCGTACTGTACATGAATCCCGCTGCTCGAAACGCTGCAACGCGGTCTCAACATACGTTATCTGAGTTGTTTTTGAATAGTGAAGACTATGAAAACGCAATTTCAACTGTCGAGCAAAACGGTGAATGTCGCTCTGTTGCGCGTGTATTTACTGGCAGTGGCGCGCGCTGGCATGATATTTCCTTAAAACGCTGCACTGACGCTGTAACTGGTGATCCGGCATTTTTGGTGACTGCTATTGACGTAAGCGAACTTAAGGTTGCGCGAGACAAAGCGCGATTTTTGGCTGATCGGGATCAGCTGACTGGCTGTTATAATAGGGCCTTTGTCCAACAGTATTGTGAAACATTTTCAAGCGAGAAAGATCGAGAATGCGCGTTAATTTATATTGATGTCGATAATTTCAAAAATATAAATGACGGGTTTGGTCATGAAATGGGCGATGCTGTCCTTAAGCACTTGGTTGTGCGTGCGCGGAAGCTTATCAGGAGCGCTGATTTGATTGCGCGGCTTGGTGGCGACGAGTTTGTGATACTTCTTCATGATGTTCCGTCTTCTGAAATTCTCTTTGAAAAGATAAACGATTTGCAGCGGGCCATCGCTGAACCCATCTATAGTGCGGCAACCCATGTCGATGTTACTGTGAGTGTCGGGGTCGCGACCTTTGAACTCAATGAAACTGATTTTGACAAAACGCTCCGAAATGCAGACGTAGCATTGTATGTTTCAAAGCAAAGCGGCCGAAACAAAGTAACTTATTTTGATGAGGAAATAGGTGCAAGGGTCAATGAACGACGCCTGTTGGAAGCTGACATAAAGCGTGGATTGGATGAAAACGAATTCATCTTACATTATCAGCCACGGATTGATTTAAAGAGTGGAAAAGTCGTCTCTGCAGAGGCTTTGGCTCGTTGGGACCACCCGACTCGAGGGCTGATTATGCCAGACGATTTCATTTCCGTATGTGAAGAAACAGGTATGATTGAGGTCCTTGGTCAATCTGTCATTGAGATGGGCTGTAACCAAGCCATCAAGTGGGCAAGGGATGGTGTCGACTTAGGCGTTTCTATCAATATATCACCACGCCAGTTTCAAAACGATCGCATGCTAAAAACGCTGGAAGATTATGCGAGCTCACCGCATTTTCCACAGCAAAAAATTGAACTTGAGATTACTGAAAATGTGCTCATCGGCGACCATGAATTAATTGCGCAAAAGTTGCACGCTATTACAAAGCTTGGTTATCGGATTGCGATTGATGATTTTGGGACTGGGTATTCTAATCTGTCTTATATTTCACGATTTCCGCTCAATTGTATAAAGATTGATCGATCATTTATTAGTCAGCTGCCTCAATCTGCACCCATAATTCGATTGATCCTAACTTTGGCGAAACAAGTTAACGCAACAGCTGTTGCTGAAGGCGTTGAAACACAAGCTGAATATGACTGGTTGAGATCTGAGAATTGCGATCAAATTCAAGGATATTATCTCTCAAGACCGGTCCCGGTGGGAAATATTCTATCCACGATTGCCGCAGTAAGTGAGCCGTTGGGTTAATTTTTCATTTGTCTATCACGTAGCCGATTATGCCATTCGGTTTTGGCGACATTATAGGTTCGACAGTTAATTTCATGTTTTGTATGTAAAGTATAAATTTTAACGACATAATTTTTACGAGCGATCGAGTTTTGTCCGCGTAACAAAAATTCGGGCATTCAACGAATGGTCGTTTTTTGAATGGCTGTTCGGATACAGTGGAGGCTCGCTGAAAATTTATCGTCACTGACAATGTGACTCAACGGCAAATATTGTGTAGCATGAATAAGGCTAGAAAAAATGATGTACGACTGAATGAATATGATTGCCGATTTAATGCGGCTATTCAGGCGATGGAAAATGCAAAGCTATGGAGGATCAATTCGACTCCACCTTATGTTTGATTTTTCAAGACGCTCGGATCCTTGGCGCGCCGGCTCCGTTGCGTGCCGCTTTGTAGGGTTTTTATTGGCCAAGGTTTGTTTTTCGCCATGGTCATGGGCTTTATAATTACCTTCACGACGACAAATGAGTTAAGTACATTGTTCTTTGATGCTGGCTCGCAGGCGCGTATGGTCGGACGGGTCTTTGGACTATCCATGTTGGGAAGCACAAATTACGTGAGATCACGCCAAAAAATTAGCCAATGGGAACGCCTCTAATTATCAATGGTTCGTGAGCGGTGCATTGGCTTTGGTCATGAAGCCACGCTGTTCTAAAGCACTCTTTTTTAGAAAAAACAGGAAAATGCTTGTTTTTCGCCACCCACGAAACTCGTCCCTCAAAGCGGCTTTTCCCGAATCCATGGGAGAGGCACAGGATTGCCTAAATGAGATGGCAATACGAACCAAATTTGAATCTGACATTAGGGTGCTGTCCGCACAATTAACTATGGTTGTTTTAAGAGCCAAGTCGTCCAAAATGTTGTGTTAGGTTCGCGCAATGTGGATTTTGCCAACGGAGTTCGCGAGTTCGGTGATTGGAACAAACTCTATATCGATTTGGCGTGGACATGCAGGCTGAACCGTCTCGTATAGGTTAGGCATACATCGATCAGGGTTATAAAAAAATAGAAAGCAGCCGCTTAATTCATTCATTGTTTTAATCTCGAAATCGTTCCCTGTAGCTGGCGAGCCCGTAAAAAGGAAAATGATCACATGAATTCTGGAAATACTGTGAGTTACATTGTCAAAATCTGGGGGCGCAATTGAACGCGCTACATCAACGTCGCACTTGGCTTCGCCTTCGATTGGCTAATTGTCTGCCACCCAACATCACGATGTGCTAAAGTAATACTGGAGGCTAGTATGTTACACCTTATGGCGCGCGTTATATTGTTTCCAATTTTGGTCCTTCAAGCTGTCATGGTGCGACGTTCAGCGTTACACCTTCCTGATGTTTCTGGCCGTCGCCATGGTGTCAGCGGGCAAGGTCCAGCTGTGCGATTGCTCATTGTCGGAGACAGCTCTGCCGTTGGCGTTGGGGCATCTCATCAAGAAGAAGCGTTATTGGGCCATATGCGTAAAAGATTATCACAAACCAACACAGTCCATTGGTCCGTTGATGCAAAAACTGGCGCCACAACCGCGGATACAATTGCGCGTCTAAAGGCGGCGCGACAGCAAAAATTTGACATC
>JBLHXF010000020.1:0-44899 GCA_047629435.1 Yoonia sp.
ATCACGATCTCGCCGCCAAACCCTTGAGCAGAAGCCCGTTCGCGTTTGATGTTCTTGCGTTTGCGGCTGGCAAGTGTGGCAAGGAACCCGTCGAAATTTGCGAAGCTATCGTTGACCCAGTGAAACTGCTGGCCGATGCGAGGCATAAGTCCCAGTTCTTCGCCTGCGAGCGCTTCAGCCTCAGTGCAGAACGTCGCGTGGATCGATGACACTTGGTTGTCGGAAGCGATTTGCACAGCACCTTGGATTAACGCGCTCATGCCGACCACGTCAAATCCTTTGCGGGTCAGGAAACGGCGGCCAGTCGCAGGAGTAAATGGCACAGCAATTTGCAGTTTTGGATAATACTGCCCGCCAGAATTTTCATAGGCCTGCGCCCAGTTGTGGTCGAACATATATTCGCCCTGACTGTGCCCCTTGGCATAAAGCGGGGCGACAGCAATCACTTGCCCGCCCTGTTTGGCCAGTAAGTAGCGCGGTTGCCAGCCTGTATTCCTGCCAACCGATCCGCTGACCTCTAGCGCGTGCAGAAATCTGTAGGTCGTGAACGGGTCAATCGGGCGGCCATCTTCAGGACACGCGCATGCATCCCAATCGGCTTGCCCGATTTCCGTGATGGTTGGGTGTGTGCTGATTTCAATCGGTTGGTCTGTCATGACGTAACAGGTGGGCGTCGGCGGGCTTGGGTCAAGCCAGATACCCTTCGAAAGTGATGTTGTCGGCAATTTCGCGGGCTCGGGCTTCGACATTTGCAGATTTCACGGTCCAGCACAGGATGGTGGCCCCTGCTGATTTGAGCGTTGCAACGGGTGCTGCATCTAGATCGGATTGATTGTGACTGATGAAGCTTGATCCGGTCAGGGTGTAGTCAGGAATGTTACGCAGATGGTCGCGGATGCTTGCTGGCAAGGTCGGCCAATCACGGTCTGAATATGGGTCTGTCACGATGCCCCTTGGCGCGTCTGGTAAAAGGTGCTGCAATTCATCCACTGCATGTGGGTTGAAGGACATAACGGCGAATGAGCCCGTGTATTGCCGCAAGATTTTTGCAGCAGCCCCACCCAATGGTCCAACGTTTGGACCCATCTGGCCGTCTTGATCCTTAAATTCGATCAACAGCGGTACTTGACCTGCGATCTGATCTAAAATCTGCGAAAGCGTTGGGATGCCGCCCCCATCATGCCGCAGCGCAATTGCGCCGAGCTCAACCGCAGTGCGTTGTGCGACCGGACCCGTTGCCTCGGCCAAGCGTCCCAAATCATAGTCGTGGAACACCATAGGCACGCCGTCAGATGACAGTTGGAGATCTATTTCAATCGCATAGCCCGCTGTAATTGCCGCTGCGACGGACTTGGTGCTGTTTTCTGCTCGGCCCATCGCGATGTCATGCAGGGCACGGTGCGCAAACGGGCGATCTAAAAAGGCGGCAGGAAGGGTCATTTGATCTTAAAGATTGCTTCGATTTCGACAGCCACGCCCAGCGGTAAGCTTGCTGCGCTGACGGCGGACCGCGCATGACGCCCTTGATCGCCCAATGCCTCAACAAGGAAATCAGACGCGCCGTTGATCACCTTAGGTTGATCTGTGAAATCGGCAGTAGAGTTCACAAATCCGGTTAATTTGATGACGCGGTCCAATCGGTCGATATCGCCGCCGCAGGCCACCTTGAGTTGCGCAAGCAGGCTAATGGCACAGGAACGTGCCGCAGCGGCCCCGTCTTCAACAGATACATCAGCACCCAGTTTGCCTGTGATCAATCCGTCTGGTCCGGCTGAAATCTGGCCTGAAACATAGACCGTGTGCCCGTCCACAACGAACGGCACGTAGTTGGCCGCAGGTGCGGGTGCGTCAGGCAAGGTGACACCAAGTGTGGCGAGTTTAGCTTCGATCTGGGACATGAGATAAATCCTTCAAATGCATATTTAAGATGACGCTAGCGGGCAATGCGACAGGGCGCAATCACTGCTCGCGGAATGCCTTGGCAAAATAGTCAGCGAGCGGTTTCAAGAGATAATCCATCGGGCTGCGGTCGGCTGTGCGCACGAACGCCTCAACCGGCATACCGGGGATCAGGACCATGTCATCGGGCAGCTTTTCAGCCTCGCCTTCTTTTAGCTGAACCTCTGCTTGATAAAATGACATCTGTGTTGCGTCATCAAGAAAGATGTCCGCAGACACCAGTGTGACAGTGCCCAGCAGTTCAGGTGTGCGTCGTTGGTCAAAGGCCGAAAACCGCAAGGTAACTTCTTGGCCAAGGTGAATTTGATCAACATCCGTTGGCTGGACTTTGGTCGCGATGACCAATGGGCGATCTTGCGGGACCAAGAACATCACCGGATCAGCGGCACGAATGACGGATTGTTCGGCGAACACCTGCATTCCATAAACAACACCAGACACAGGCGCGCGCAGGTCGAGCCGGTCAAGTCGTTGGCGCAGGGTGCGGCGACGCTCGGACAGTTCCAATTCGTTGTACTGCAGATCGCGCAGGCGCGTAATCGCCTCTTCACGGCGCGTGGATGCAAGGGTCAGGATCTGGATTTCAATTTCAGTCCGGCGTTCAGCAGTTTGCGCCGCAGAGGCCGTCAGTTCGCCTACACGACCCAGCAAATTGGCTTCTTCGCGTTGCAACGCAAGTACGCGGCTTGCTTGGATTAATTGCTGGCTTAGCAATGTTTGCTGGTCGGTCAATTCTTGTTGGATCAACTGGCTTTGGGTCGCAAGTGCTGTTTGTTGTGCCGTAATGCCAGACAGCTGGCTGGAAATTTGGGCGCGTTGCTGTTGCAGCTGTTCAATGGCGCGCATGTTGCTTTCCAACCGCGCATCAAACAGACGGGTCTGTCCGGCGACCAGATCGGCACCCTGTGGAACGGCGGTTAATTGGGGATCGAAAGTCAGCGTCAATTCACCATCGCGTTCGGCTTCTAACCTGCCGCGGCGCGCAATTATCTCGAATAACTGTCCTTCGACGACGGCCAGTTCGGATCGCAGTAATGATGCATCAAGCCGGATTAAAGTATCGCCCTTGACGACAGTGTCGCCCTCTTCGACCAAGATTTCGTCGACGACACCGCCATCGGGATGTTGAATGACTTGGCGGTTGCGGTCGACTTCGATTTGGCCAGATGTGATGACAGCACCTGTGATCTGCGCCATGACGGACCATGTCCCAAAGCCACCAACCAGCACCAAAAGAGCCAGTAAGCCAAGCGTCATTGGTCCTGTCGTGGACCACCGTTGTTTTGGATCATTGGATTTATTTGTCATGATACGCCTGCACCTTTGCCAGCCGCTTTGACAATTTCATCGCGGTTTTTAGTCACTTGTTGAAGAACTTCATCCTTGGGGCCATAGGCCCGCTTGGTCCCGTTTTCGAGGACCAGCAATGTGTCACAATGGAAGATCGCGTCAGGCCTGTGGGCCATTACAAACACGATCCCGCCTGCGGCTTTTTGTTGCTGCACGGCAGAGTTCAACGCGGCTGATCCACTGTTATCAAGGTTCGAATTTGGCTCGTCGAGCACAAGCACAACAGGGTCGCCGTACATCGCACGTGCAAGCCCAACCCGTTGGATTTGTCCACCAGACAATTGCCCGGCGTTGGCCGCCACACGGGTGTCGTATCCATCTGGCAACTGAAGGATCATTTCATGCGCATCTGCTTTTTTCGCCGCTTGCACCACCTTTGCATCGTCGGGGGTCAACGACATGCGGGCGATGTTTTCTTTGATGGTCCCGTCAAACAGCTGCACGCGTTGTGGTAAGTACCCGATGTGTTGGCCCAAAACATCAGGATCATACTGATCCAACGCAGCCCCATCGAGCCGGATTTTTCCGCCTGCTGGTTTCCAGACACCCGTCAGCGCTCGCGCCAATGTCGACTTGCCAGCACCCGATGTGCCGATGATGCCAACCGCTTGACCAGGCTCAACTGTAAAGCTGATGGTGCGTAGCGTCGCCTGCTGGCCACCCGGCGGTACCATTGTGACTTGATCTGCGATCAGTCGCGCGGTTGGTTTTGGCAATTCCGTACGTTTAGGTTCTGGCATAATTGCACCCAACAGGATCGCCAATTTACCCCAGCCTTCGCGGCCCTTTTGGTAGACCGCCCATTGGTTGACGATCATCTCAATCGGGGCAAGCCCGCGACCAAGAAGGATGGACCCTGCGATCATTGCGCCAGGCGTCAGTTCACCCTGCAAAACGAGATAGGCACCAAGGCCAAGCATCGCAGATTGCAGAAACAGGCGGAACGCCTTGGTCATTGCGGTAAACGTGCCAGACGCATCAGTGGCGGCGATTGTGGCGTCCAGCGATGCACCGCGTGCTATCTGCCAACGGTCGAACGCGGACCCACGCATGCCCAACGAATGGACCATTTCGCTTTCGCCACGGATCTGAGACCCCAACTGCTCTGACGCAAATGTGGCTGCGTTGGCATCTTGCAGGGGGCCTTTGGTTGTGGCTTGGTTGGCAAGCGCCACGATGATCAGGGCGAGCGCGCCAACCAAAGCCAAAAGTCCCATCAAGGGATGGAAGGCAAAGATGCCAAGGAAAAACAGGGGCGCCCACGGCAGGTCAAAAAGGGCCATGAGGGCTGGGGATGTGATCAGACGTTGAACCGCCTCAAGATCACGCAAACCTGTCGCGGCTTCGCGGGGGGCACGGTTCAGCGTAGTGGCTTTGAGGACTGCAGAAAAAACGCGGCGGTCCATTTTGGCCTGAAACCTTGCGCCAATCCGGCCCATCACACGGCCACGGACGAAATCAAGGATACCCATGCAAGCATACAAAAAGCCCACAAGGACTGACAAAGCGATCAACGTCTCAAGGCTCCGGCTGCCCAAAACGCGGTCGTAAACGTTTAACATATACAGCGGGCCGGTGAGCATGAGCATGTTCACAAAAAAGCTGAAGACGGCGACCATCCAATAAAGCGTACGGCTTTCGCGGCGGGCATTTAACAGTTCGGCCCTGCCTCGGGCGGTAAGTTCATCGGACATGCGCGTGATTTCGCCTTTGGTTTTTGTATCTGCTAGTTGTTTTGCGCCAAATTACGCAGAAAATCCGCCGATGTTAATGCGCTATCTGATATCAGTGCATTTTCATCGCCAGACTGTCACAATGGCGCTATATCGATTCCTGAACCTGCCATTAGTCAAAGTGTATTATCCAATGATAAAGATTTCTGCTATCGTTTTGCTTGCGACCGTAACGCTTGGTGCCTGCACGACCGCGCCACAGGGCGTATCGGTGCATGACCCCTTCGAGGTTCAAAACCGTCAGACACATGCGTTTAACAAATCGGTTAGCGATAAATTCTCGGGCGCAGGCGGTGGCGCGGGTGATGCGATCCCGACTGAGGTGACGGACCGTGTGGTCGATTTTGCCGATAACGTCAGTTTGCCGGGGATGGTGGTGAACGGATTGCTGCAAGGCGACTTAAATGGTGCGGTCACAAATGCGACCCGTTTTTTGATCAACACCACTGTCGGCGTTCTGGGATTGTTCGATCCCGCTGACGCGGTCGGTGTCACCGAACAGGAGACCGACTTTGGTGAAACGCTTGCGGTTTGGGGCGTGACCGAAGGGGCTTATCTGGAATTGCCTTTCCTAGGTCCAACAACTGAACGCGCACTTTTTGGCCGTGTCGTCGATATATTCCTTGATCCGCTGGAGTCTGTGGGGACAAAAGCACAAATCGAATATGCGACCGTCGGTAAACTGGCTGGCCGTGTTATCAAAGTCACGCAAGCAAGTGACACCATCGACAGTGTCTTGAATGACAGCGCTGACAGCTATGCGCAGTTGCGTCTGATCTATTTGCAAAATCGCCGGTTTGAATTGGGCACCACAATGCCCGAGGACGCGGTTGACCCATACGACGATATTTTTGGAGATCAATAATATGACCCTTATGTCCCGCCGTTCCTTGATGGCCGCTGGTGCCGCCGCTGTTGTGTTTCCGGTACCCAGCTTTGCCCTGTCCGCCTCTGCCGCCCAAGAGTTGGTGACAAGGTTGATTGCCGACGTGAACACCGTCATCAGTTCTGGTAAATCAGAGGCAGGCATGGTCGCCGATTTCGCTAAGATATTTGACCGCCATGCTGACGTGCCGACAATTGCCCGCTATTGTCTTGGGGCCGATGCACGCGCTGCGTCTGCGTCCCAGATGGCGGCATATACACCCGCATTTTCCAATTATATCGCGACTAAATACGGCCGCCGGTTCCGCGAATTCATTGGTGGAGAGATTACGGTACAGGGTGCACGCCCGGTCAAAAGCTGGATCGAAGTCGAGACAACAGTGCTGTTGCGCGGACGGTCCCAATTGCGGATGGATTGGCATGTGTCGGATAGATCCGGCAAGCACGCGTTCTTTAACTTTATCATTGAAGGCGTAAACATGTTGCTGACCGAACGGGCAGAGGTCGGTGCGATGCTCGACCGTCAGCGCGGTGATCTGGACAAGCTGATCGCTGAAATGAGGGCCGTATGATCCGGCTTGCGATTGCATTGGCTGTTTTGCCGGGGGTGGCTTTGGCTGGTCCGTTTGATGGTGTTTATAAACAAACCGCTAATGCGGAATGTGCGCTTGTTGGTGTTGATGGTGGTTCGCTGCAGATTGATGACGGCATCTTTTACGGCGTCGATGTGGAATGCCGCATGACCCGTCCGGTCAACGTTGTCGACATGGACGCCACGCTTTACACCATGCAATGCACTGGCGAAGACACGGTTTGGACCGAACGCGCCATGCTTATGGACGACAAAGAAGCGAACGGCCTTATCATGGTCTGGAACGGCTATGCGTTTCGATATGATCGCTGTGCAGACGACGCCAACTAATCAGTTTCCATCAAGGATATTGCCAAGAACATCGAGCAACACCTGATCTGCGACTGCGTCTGTGGTGCCGCCACCCATCACGGTGCCATTGGCCGTACCGCTGGGTGCTTGCATCGGCAACGGCGTCGGTTGCTGATCCGCCAAAACGCGGGTCATGGTTTCGCGCCAGATATCCGCCGGAAGACCGCCACCTGTCACACCAGTCAGCGGTCGGTTATCGTCATACCCCATCCAAACGCCGGCCACATAGTCACCAGTAAAGGCAATGAACCAAGCATCGCGGGCCGCTTGGGTCGTGCCAGATTTACCCGCAATGTCCCAACCGTCGATTTGGGCGCGGGCGCCGGTGCCCTCGGCCACAACACGCGACATCATCCATGTCAGCTCGCGCGCGGCTTTTTCTTGGATCACACGTTCACCGATGCCAGTGCCGGTACTATCCATCAATGGCTCGCTATCACCCTGAAAACTTAGTTCGACAAGCCCGTATGGGGTCACTGACGACCCACCATTCAAAATCCCTGCAAACGCACCGGTCATTTCGATCAACGTGCTTTCTGACACCCCCAGGGCCAACGCTGGACCAGCGGCCAAATCGCTTTCGATCCCGAAACCAGTGGCGACGCTGCGCACAATTTCGCGGCCCATTTGTTCGGACAAAACGACGGCTGGGATGTTTCTGCTCTCGGCCATAGCTTGGGTTAAGGTCACTGGACCTTTGAATTTGCGATCATAATTCGCGGGGCACCATTCACCTGAGCCGCGCACGGTCCAGCAGGTTGGGGCATCATCGACCAAATCATTCGGGGACATACCAAGGTCAAGCGCGGTTGCGTATACGAATGGTTTGAATGCTGATCCCGTTTGTCGTTTGGCTTGGGTCGCGCGATTAAACGCACCTGTGACAGTGTTGTCTCGGCCGCCGACCATGGCACGCACTGCACCATCGGCAGACATCACAACGATTGCTGCCTGTGCCTCTGATCCGTCTTTGACTTTGTTTTCGAACACCCACTGCAATCCGTCTTCAGCTGCACGCTGGATGCGCTGATCAAGCGTGGTTTTGATGATCACGTCTTCTGTGGTGTTACGGGTAAAGAATTCAGGGCCGGATGCCATGACCCAATCGGCGAAATAACCGCCAGCCTTTTGTTCGGCTGCGGCTGACAAGGTGGCCGGATTTGCGCGAGCCTCGGCTGCGGCGGACTTGGACAAGTATCCTTGGACTTCCATCAGGCCAACGACCACTGCGGCATATTGCTGTGCGCGTTCAAGATCGCGGGTCGGTGCGCGGCTAGACGGAGCAGGGAGCAAGCTTGACAGCATCGCGCCCTCGGCAGGGGTGACCTCGGCGGCAGATTTTCCAAAATACCGCTGTGCTGCGGCCTCGAACCCACGGCTACCAGCGCCCAGATAGGCACGGTTCAGATAAATGGTTAGGATTTCGTCCTTGGTATAAGCGGTCTCCATGCCCATCGCGAATACGGCTTCTTTGACTTTGCGCCAAAGTGTGGTGCGGCGGCAGTCAGCCTCGTATTCACGCTCGGTCGCCCAAGTATTTGGATCGTAGGGGACGCCAAGGCACAACAGTTTTGCAACCTGCTGGGTTATCGTCGACCCGCCGTTGCCGGACAACGGACCGCGCCCAGCACGCAGGTTGATGCGCACAGCAGATGCGACACCGCGCGGCGAAATACCAAAGTGACCGTAGAACCGTTTATCCTCTGACGCGACAACGGCGTTCTTTAGATGCTTGGACACAGTATCAGTCGTGATCATGCCGCCGAACTGATCGCCACGCCACGCGTATACAGCACCGCGCCCGTCGGTCATGGTGACAGACCCGCGTGCGCGACCGTCAATCAACGTATCAATGGGGGGCATTTGGCTGGCAAAGTAATAGATTCCGATGCCAAGGATCACACCCATCACCGCGGCACCGCGCCATGTTAGTTTCCAGATCAGACGCAGAACAAATCCAATGGCACCCAAGATGGTGGCAACCAACCAGCCAATTGGGCCACGCGACGGTTTGCGTTTGGCAGACTTGCGCTTTGCTGCTGGTTTCCTCGCAAGCGGCGTTTTGAAGTGGCGTTTATCCGCCACAAGTGGACTGGGTTTTTTATTGTTACTCATGCTCTGCTCACTGACATTTGTGCCTGTTTTTTCCAATCATAGCGTGTCGTGGCCCACTTGTAGAGAGCGGGAAATCGCCCAAGTAAATTATGAACATGCCTAAATAGTAAGCATCGATGCTTATTTGTGCAAAAAATGTGCAATTGCGCGGAATTTTTGCATAAACCTTTCCTCGGAATCATTGCTGCACCTGCAGCATCACGGTTGTTTATCCCCCAAGCAGGTCGGAGCAGATGCAGACCAGCAGCAGATGAGCGAAGGGGAACACACGTGAAAATGATTATTGCAGCAATCAAACCGTTCAAGCTGGAGGAGGTTCGCGAAGCGCTGACCACCATCGGTGTGCGCGGCATGATGGTATCAGAAGTCAAAGGGTTTGGCGCGCAATCCGGCCATACCGAAATTTACCGCGGCGCTGAATATGCCGTGAATTTTGTGCCGAAGGTCAAGCTCGAGATCGTCGTGACCGACGGCATGGCAGAGCAGGTCGTCACCACCATCGCCACCACTGCCAAGACCGACAAAATCGGTGACGGCAAGATTTTCGTGCTCGACGTTGAAGGTGCCGTGCGGGTTCGCACCGGCGATACCAACGATGACGCGCTGTAAGCAGATAAAGAGGGAAGACAAACAATGACACTCCGTAAAACAATGATGGTCGCCGCAGCCGTAACGCTGCTTCCGACCCTTGCGCTAGCGCAAGACGCCGCCACGCCGACCTTTGACGAGATCGGCCCATATATTCTGACAACCCTGCTGTTTCTTGTAGCAGGTTTCCTTGTGTTCTTTATGGCTGCTGGTTTTGCCATGTTAGAAGCAGGCCTCGTGCGGTCTAAGAACGTGGCGATGCAGCTGACAAAGAACATCGCGCTGTTTGGCATCGCATCGATTGCTTATTGGGCTATCGGTTTTAACCTCATGTATCCAGGTGAAGCATGGTCCATTGCGGGTTGGTTGGGGCCGTTCTTTGCTATCACAACGCTTGAGCCAGTTGGTTTGGCAGCGGCGGACGCCGATCTTGGGTATGCATCAGTTGCATCCGACTTTTTCTTTCAACTGATGTTTGTTGCTGCAACCGCGTCTATCGTTTCTGGCGCACTTGCTGAGCGTATTAAGCTTTGGCCATTCCTTGCCTTCGTTGCGATCCTGACCGGTGTTATTTACCCGATTTCTGGATCTTGGCAGTGGGGTGGCGGTTGGCTGTCCGAAGCAGGTTTCTCTGACTTCGCTGGTTCGACTGTTGTTCACTCTGTTGGTGGCTGGGCTGCTTTGGCTGGTGCGATCGTTCTTGGACCGCGGATCGGTAAGTACAAAGATGGCCGCACGGTTCCGATGCCGGGATCTAACCTTGCGCTTGCGACACTGGGTATGTTCATCCTGTGGCTTGGTTGGTTTGGCTTTAACGGTGGATCACAGCTTGCTGCTGGTACTGTTGGCGACATCACTGACATTGGCCGTATTTTTGCGAACACAAACATGGCAGCGGCGTCTGGTGCGGTTGTTGCATTGGCTGTCACGCAAATCATGTACAAAAAGGCTGACCTTACGATGGTCCTGAACGGCGCGCTTGCTGGTCTTGTATCCATCACGGCTGAACCGCTTGCACCATCTTTGTTTGGCGCGCTTTTGACCGGTGCTGTTGGCGGTGTCATCGTTGTGATCACTGTGCCATTGCTGGACAAATTCAAGATCGATGACGTTGTTGGTGCAATCCCTGTTCACCTGATTGCAGGTATCTGGGGTACACTGGCTGTTGGTTTTTACACAGGCAATTTCGGTGCACAGATTTTGGGTATCGTCGCCTATGGCGCCTTCACATTCTTCGCCAGCCTCGTGATCTGGTACATCTTGAAGATGGTTGTCGGTATCCGTGTTAGCGAAGAAGCTGAGATTAACGGCTTGGACATGTCTGAGCTGGGCATGGAAGCCTACCCAGAGTTCTCAAAAGGCTAGTTCCCATCCATGTCTAGTCCATGAGGTAAACCCGAGCGCTCGCGCTCGGGTTTTTTATTGGTGATGGGTTCAAACCCATCCTACGCATTTGCGCGCAAGATTATCCGGTAGTATTAAAATTTGACGCAAGAAGTTTGCGCAATTAGTCGAACTCCTGACGCACTGCGCAAAGACATTCCCTGTCAGACGCGCAAATCTTCGCAAGACAAGACGAATCTTATTCCCAGACCGGAGCTGCCCCATGATCCAGACCCCATATCTTTTGTTCCTCGGCGATGCGCCTGATCAACTTGCTGCGAAAGTGGCCCAAGGGATCAAGGACTGGCGTCCAGAAAACGCCGTCGGTCAGTTCCGCATGCCAGCATGTGGAACCACCGTTGGCTTGCAGGACATGACATTGGAAGAAGGCCTTGCTGCTGGCGCCAAGACGCTTGTGATTGGTGTTGCCAACCGTGGTGGGTATATCTCTGCGGAATGGCGCGAGATTTTGGTACAAGCCTTGAACATGGGTTATGACATCGCCTCTGGCTTGCACAATCTGCTGCGTGACGAGAACGAGCTGATGGCTGCTGCCCGTGTAAATGGCCGTACGTTGTTTGACGTCCGCATCCCGTCGGTTGCGTATCCAATTGCAACAGGCGTGAAACGCACTGGTAAGCGTTGTCTTGCGATTGGCACCGATTGTTCTGCGGGCAAAATGTACACGGGCCTTGCGATGGACACCGAGATGCAAAAGCGCGGCATGAAATCAACGTTCCGTCCAACAGGTCAGACGGGTATCTTGATCACAGGGGGCGGTGTGCCGCTTGATGCTGTGATCGCTGATTTCATGGCAGGCGCGGTCGAATATCTGACACCTGACAATGATGCCGATCATTGGGATCATATTGAAGGGCAGGGCAGCCTGTATCACGTGTCTTATTCCGGTGTGACAATGGCCCTGATCCATGGCGGTCAGCCTGATGCAATGATCCTTTGCCACGAGCCGACCCGCACACATATGCGCGGCCTACCTGGCTATGATCTGCCGTCGTTAGAGGCGCTGCGCGATATGGCGTTGCCGATTGCTCGTATTGCAAACCCGCACTGCAAGATTGTTGGGATTTCCGTGAACACCCAACATTTGGCTGATGATAAGTTTGAGGCGTATTTGGCAGAGGTCGAGGCCCGCATGGGTCTGCCAGCTGTTGATCCGTTCCGTCAGGGTGCTGCGCGTTTGGTTGATGCTTTGGTCGATATCTGATCTGGCTTGGCCCGACGGGGCCAACCCACCACAACCGGCCAAGATACTGAAATACCAAAGAGGTGAAGCAATGCGCATTGAAGTAACGCAGGATGTTTTCCGGCTTGCCCAAGTGTTTACGATTTCGCGCGGCTCGCGCACGCAGGCGGATGTTTTGACCGTATCAGTGACAATCGGCGGCGTGACGGGGCGGGGCGAATGTGTGCCCTATGCGCGGTACGGCGAAACGCTCGACAGTGTGACTGCGCAAATTGAAGGGTTCACAGGCGATTGGGCGGACTTACCGAATGCATTACCAGCAGGGGCCGCCCGCAATGCGCTAGATTGCGCGTTTTGGGATCAGGCCGCCAAGACCGCTGGCGTTCGTGTCTGGGACTTGTTGAAACTGCCCGCGCCGCGCCCAGAAATCACGGCATATACCCTGTCATTGGGTACGCCAGACGCGATGCAAGTGCAGGCTGCACAGAATGCTGCGCGGCCATTGTTGAAGATTAAGTTGGGCACGCCTGATGATATGGCAAGGCTTGAAGCCGTCCGTCGTGGCGCGCCAGATAGCCGGATCATCGTCGATGCCAATGAAGGTTGGAGCGCCGAAGTTTACGCTGATCTGGCCCCACATTTGATCCGCCTTGGTGTGCAGATGGTTGAACAGCCGATGCCTGCGGGTGCCGATGATATGCTTGGTGAGATTGCCCGCCCGCTGCCCGTTTGTGCGGACGAAAGCTGCCATGACCGCACATCTTTGCCAGCGCTACGCGGCAAATACGATATGGTGAACATCAAGCTAGACAAGACCGGTGGCCTGACCGAGGCGCTTGCGCTGAAGGACCAGTCGATCGCTGCAGGCTACGGCGTGATGGTTGGCTGCATGGTGGGGTCGTCGCTTGCTATGGCGCCCGCGACTATTCTAGCCCAAGGTGTGGCGTTCACGGACCTTGACGGACCACTGCTTTTGGCCGAGGACCGAGCGGAGCCTTTGATTTTTGACGCGGCAGGGGTCCATGCACCCACCGCCGGACTATGGGGATAACCAAAATGCGCACAGTATATTTGAACGGCGAATACGTCGCTGAAAACGAAGCCAAAGTATCGATCTTTGATCGCGGGTTCCTGATGGCCGACGGGGTCTATGAAGTAACCACTGTTCTAGACGGTAAGCTGATCGACTTTGACGGGCACGCCATTCGGTTGGCGCGGTCGTTGTCAGAGCTTGGTATGGGCAACCCGATTTCCAAGGATGACTTGTTAGAAGTTCACCGCGAGCTTGTCCGAGTGAACGAGATTGACCAAGGCATGATCTATTTGCAGATCACGCGCGGCGCACCTGCTGACCGTGATTTTGCCTATCCGCCAGAGGATACGCCGCAGACGATCGTGCTGTTCACGCAAAACAAGCCGACCCTCGCGGACAACCCTGTTGCCAAAAAAGGCATCAAGGTCATCAGCATCGAGGATCAGCGCTGGGCGCGACGAGACATTAAGACGGTGCAGTTGCTGTACCCGTCGATGGGCAAAATGATGGCCAAGGCGGCTGGTTGCGATGATGCATGGATGGTCGAAGACGGGCAGGTGACTGAAGGCACATCCAACAACGCTTATATCATTAAGGGCAATACGATCATCACGCGCCATTTGGGCAATGAAATCTTAAGCGGGATCACACGGGCTGCTGTGCTGCGGTTCGCGAAAGAAGCACAGATGACTGTGGAAGAGCGTAGCTTTACGATTGCAGAGGCCCAAGACGCAGACGAGGCGTTCATCTCATCCGCCAGCACATTCGTTATGCCAGTGGTTGAAGTGGACGGTGCGTCTGTTGGTACTGGCGCAGTTGGCCCCGTTGCCACACGCCTGCGCGAAATCTATTTGGAAGAAAGCCGCAAAGTCGCGGTTTAAGTTAATCCTACAATCAAAATAGGCCGGAGAAGTGATCATTAAGTGACATCTATCTCAGGTGCCTCGACCTTCCGAATCAATGTGTTGCCAGCAGTGGTCTCTATTTTCCCGTCATCTCACCGGGTAGCTTTTCAGCTAATCTGTGCCGCGATACTAGTCTGTGAACAAGGTTCTCCGAACGCTCTTACCAGCACGCGCTGGTCGCTCTGCAGCCTCAGTCAGATGTCGAACCTACCGTTGTCAATCCATGCTTGCTGGCTCAGATTCATTTGACGAAGACTCTTGCGTACGCTGACTTTCCGGCCCGTTAACCGTTGCATCGAAGCCGCTAAAATGTGCTGAACGGACTCTACACATCGATCGAACCTAAAACTCAGGCCGATTAGCCTCTTTAAGCGCGCATTCACTAAGGCTTTCGGGCGAATTACGTGGGAGCTTTTTTTTAGGATGTTGCGTTTCTCAGTGACGCGGACCAGTTCTTTTTAGGTTAGCTTGAACTCAACTGCCAAACCCAACTCATTATCTCGAATCCGTGCAGGCTTCGCAAACCGCGTCTTCCAAGGATAAAACCGACTTGGTGCTGTTTCCCAACCGCTCAGCAACTTCGCTGACGGCCTATCCGCGCCCCAAGACCTGCACCATAACACCCCGTTTGAATTCATCCGTAAACCGCAATATTTTAATCTTTTCCATCTTTCCCTCGGTCCAAAACCATCATGTAAGGCGTCTGCAAATCTAGGGAAACCTCGAGCACCAATTAGGAAAATGCTACCCTCGCACTCAATATGTCGTGTTAGCCTAGAAGCGATCTACATCTTGTAGTAGTTCTGCGTACATTTTGTTGACCTTTTGTTAACTGTGTTCTGCAAAAGATCCGTTAGTGTTTCGTTAACAGGAAAAGCCGTCATGCATAACGAACTGAGAAATCAGATTTTGGTTACCGCATCTCTTGCAAGGCAAATCAGATTTGATTCCAACTTTGAGGGACTAATTAATATCATCAAACTAAAGGATCCTACTGGCGGTGACATTGGGCACCAGCTGACTAGTGCATTAGACAGTCGAGGGGGTAATACGATTGCAGCAAGAAATCATGTAAAATAAGGCAAGTAATGCGCAAGAAACCGCGTATTACTTATGGAAGAATGGGGCGTTAATAATCTGTTAATCTTGGATTGGTGTATGAGTGCATAATAGACACACTTTACCGGGGCATAAAATGGACAATGAACTGAGTAAGCTAATAAATCGCACAAGGCTTGCGGCGGAACGTGCCGACCAGAACGGGTTCATTGAAACCGCGCAAGGGTTACGAAGTATCGTATTTACACTATGGGAAACAGATTCTACGATTTCGGAGATCCACGACGCATTTCAATACACTCAAAATGTATAGTCAAAATTAGAGCCGTTTTTACCTTCATCGACGGCAGTAACGATGTATTAACCAAGTACATTGTTGAATAGCTATAGATTGAGGGGAAAGTGATGAACAAACATGACTGGCTACTATCTGTCTTAGATGACTTAGAGACCTACGCCCAAGAAAATGACCTTCCTACACTATCGAAGGAATTGTTGAAAACGAAATTGACAGCGCAGGTTGAAATAGTCGGCAAGGTGCAGGATCCTTTGCCGTCTATGGAGCCTATGACAAATTCGGATCTAGTTCATTAGTCGTAATGTAAATGTGACCTGCGCCCCTAAAACTCCTCCAAATTTGTGAAGTGTCCACCCAACAAAAGGACGGACAAATGAAGGCACGATTTACGGACGAACAAATCATTGCGATGATCAACAAACAGGAAGCTGGCGAGAAAACTGCTGATGTGTGTCGGCGCAACGGGATCAGCTCTGCGACGTTCTACAAATACAAGTCGAAGTATGGCGGGATCGAACCTTCTGACGCAAAGCGATTGCGCGCTTTAGAGGACGAGAACGGCAAACTCAAAAAGCTGCTGACCGAACAGATCTTGGACAACGCTATGTTGCGAGACATCAATTCAAAAAAATGGTGACGCCTGCTGTGAAGCGGGAAGCGGTGGCTCACCTGTGCGAAGCACTGGCGTGAGCCCGCGGCGGGCGTGTGATGTGCGGCAGATTGATCGGTCAACGGTGCGGTATCTGTCGCGTCGTGGTGACAGGTCTAGGTCACCCCTGCCATTATTGGAGCATTTCTCGAGCTTTGGCGTTCGTTTCAAACAGCGTCACGTTGAGGTATTCGTCATGTAGTTTCCCGTTAAAACTTTCGATGAAGCCGTTCTACTGGTATTTTCCTGGTGCGACGCAATACCAATCAATACCATTGTCGTGGACACATTTGAGCATCGCCATACTTCGATCTGTTTTTCATAGATTGGTGCCGAACTAGCCCGATATCTCCAAAATACATAAGCGGTCTTCTCGCCCGGCTCTTGCTCGTTGACCATTGCAATTATCTCTTCGTCTTTGAATCGTGCCTTCGTTTGTCCGTCCTTTGTTGGGCGGACCCTAAATCAATTTGGAGATATTTTAGGGGCTCAGGTCACATGCGATGGAGAAAATGGCTGCAAAAGGTTACCGTCTTAACCTCAAGGAAACTTCGTAAACTGGAGGAAATTGGGGTTTTACGCATATTGTGAATATGCACTTTTTACGATTAGGGAGCAATTGGTTGGCCTATGGCCCGTAACTCATGATCTATTTCTCTACAAATTTTGCAGCTACGCCTATGGCCTCCAACTCCGAGGCTATTATCATCAGCCTTCGAACATAATTCGGCTGGTCCGTTCCCGCGAGATTATAGCCAACGTCCTCAATATTCCTGATCGCCTCCGCGAGCTTGATGACGGGATGACGAGAACGTCGGCTCCCGCAAGAGTCAACATGATCTCCGATTTTGCTTCTTTGCATGCCCATTTCGAATAAATCCTCAATTAGAGTTAACCGCTAAGATACCCTCAAGAATTTTGTTTAATAAAAAGTTACTTTAGAAATTTGGTATTGTGGATGACCTGCCCCCCGAGGCTCCCTCATTCATAACGAGAGTTTGCGGGTTTGGATTTTGTAATCCGTGGTTTCGTTTTGGGCAAGCGCATCGTGCGCGGTGCCCTCAAATTGCTCAAGCGCACGACGCGCTTCTGCGGGTGTTTGATTTCTAAGCGATGAGTGCGGTCTGAGTGAATAGCCCCTAGGTTTGTAGACGCCTTGCTTGGTGATTTTGGAAGCAAGGAGACAGTAATGTCAGGCATTAGATTTACAGATGAGTTCAAGCGTGACGCGGTCGCACAAGTTGTGGATCGCGGATATTCAGTTGTGGAGGTTTCAGAGCGATTGGGGATCAGCACCAAATCACTCTACACGTGGAAGCCGCAGTTTTCGCGGCCACGCAAACAAATCCTCGAAACCACAGAACAGGCCGCGGAGATCAGGCGGTGGAAGAAAGAAATTACCCGCGTTTCCGAGGAGCGCGACATAATAAAAAAGGCCACCGCGTACTTCGTCAGGGATGCAAAGTGAGGTACGCGTTTACCGCCGAGCATCGCCCGTTGTTTTAGGTTCGCGCAATGTTTCGTTGTCTGCGCCAGCATCCAAGTGGCTGTTATGCATGGGCTAAAAACCCGTCAAGCTTGCGGGCGCAGGAGGATGCACGTCAGACCAAGCTGCTCAAAGTGGCATGGAAGGGCAGTGGCAATATTTACGGGTATCGTAAACTGCATGATGATCTGTGCGATTTGGGTGAGACGTGTTGCCCAAATCGCGTTGCTCGGTTGGCCAAGCTGGCCAGTATATATGCTCAGATCGGCTATAAACGCCGTCCAGGTAAATATGGCGGCAAACCATCCGTCGTTGTTGATAATACATTGGACCGTCAATTCGATGTCGAGGCACCCAACAAGGTCTGGGTAACAGATATTACCTACATCAAGACCCATGAAGGTTCCTCGTATCTGGCGGTCGTGATCGACTTGTTTTTGCGACGTATTGTCGGATGGGTGATGCAGAGCCGACAACCAACAGACCTAGTGTTGCAGGCGTTGCTAATGGCTGTTTGGCGCCGCAAACCAACTCGCAAAGTCTTAGTGCATTCCGATCAGGGTTCACAGTTCACCAGCATAGATTGGGCATCATTTCTGAGGCAGCACAATCTTGAACACAGTATGAGCAGGCGCGGAAACTGACATGACAACGCGGTTGCTGAAAGCTTCTTCAATCTGCTGAAACGCGAACGCATTCGCCGCAGGACATATAAAACCAGAGAAGACGCAAGATCAGACGTGTTTGACTTTATCGAGATGTTCTATAATCCTAAGCGCAAACACGCTAGGAATGGGATGCTGTCACCAGCAGACTTTGAGGGACAGCAAGCAGGGAAACTGCAAGGCGTCTAAGTAACTGGGGGCCATTCAGAGCCCTTTCAGCGCCTGAGGTTAATTTGACGGCTATTGAATAATTCTGGTTGATCTTTTTGTTTCCCCGGGATTCGCCCGTAATGAGCCGATATTTTAATGACCAAGCCCTCAATAGCCAGCCGAATATATTTTTTTGTTCTAGGTTTATTGGAAACCCATTCCGCCAATTTTGGACCCAAGTACCAATACATAACAATCCCAAACCGGCCGATAAATGTTTCCCTCATAATCGAATCACGAAACCAGCGAAGAAGCCAAACATCTGGATGGTCGCCATCCGAATATGCAACGGTTGCTACAAAGCAGTCCGCCATTATCGTCGCATCCTCTTCTTCATCTGGGTCTTCCTCATCAATATTTTGGCCATCAACCTCGGGGATAATAGGAATAGACGGATCAGTATCACCAGACAAACTAGGTTCATCGATCGAACCTTCGCCTTCGTCAGATCCGTTTCCGGAAAGGTCAAAACGTTCAAGTTGATCAGGAGGGAAAAACTTATCTGATACAGCAATTTGACTAAGATAGTCCATGTCGAGTATGGAGGCCGAAATTATTTCTGGACCAATTTCGCTAACTAATTCCGCGGCAACATTCTCACTCACTCCGTTAAGAAAGCCGAAGACTTCGTCGCTGTTCATTTCAGACAGGGAAAGAACCAATCCTTCGTCGCCCATCCCTTCAAGAAAACTGTCTAATTCATCTGGTTCAAAAGAGTTTAGCATTTCTGCTGCTTTATCAGACTGTAAGTTGGCAAAGAAAATCACTCCATCAATTGACCCAAAAGACGTTATAAATTCTTCAGTACCCAAAGAATCCATATAGGCTCCGATATCTTCACTTTCCATTTGATTAAGCTGGTCGGAAAGATTGAGTGAGTTTTCTCCAGGTTCTGTGAAATCCACAACGCTATCCAGAAATGCATCTTTTTGGTCTGCAGCACCAACAAATACCGAACGCGTACCATCATCAGCTGTTATGATTATGTCACCTGACTGGTGGCCGACTGAATCGGTTACGCTTAGATGTGTATTGAGGTCTTCCAAATTGGAAAACTGGCCTAAAAAAGTCACTTGGTCACCATCTGTGGAATTGAAATCCTCTACTATTAGGTGGCTACCTGATGTTACGATAAAGTAGTCGGAACCAGCGCCACCAGTCGCGTGGTCGTCGCCAACTCCGGCAGAAATGACATCGTCGCCCTCGCCGCCTAATAATACATCATTCCCAGAATTCCCAGAAAGCACATCATTGCCTGAGTTCCCAATTACTCTATCGTCTCCATCGCCCCCAACAACCCAATCATTACCATGGTCCCCTCTAAGAAAGTCGTTTCCAAGGCCACCGAAAACGGCATCATTTTGCTGGCCACCAAAGACACTATCATCATCATCTCCACCGAACAGAATGTCATGACCATTGTGGCCTACGACGCTGTCGTTTCCAATGTGCGCAATAATCGTGTCGCCTGAATCAGATCCAACAAGATTGTCGTCATAATCTAAACCACTTGAGATCAGCGGATCATGATCTTCCATAGTGACGCCGTCATCATTAATTTGAATATTTATTCTTACAATCTCATATGGTTCAAGGATCAATGGTTCAGAACCGTTGAGTTGATACGTGGTAACTCCGTCGAAATCAGCGACGCCATATGTGGAAAGAGAATCTGATTCATCTCGCCATCCAGTTGATGGGTCGTCACGACTGGTTAAGGTTTCGCCCCAAACATGACCAAAATCACCAAAGTATTCGGGTAAGTCAAAGTCAAGATTCAAATCTTCATCCGATCGAGACGCGATGTAAATCACCGCCCGATGTGCATCGCCATATACATGGACTAAATAGCCACCGCTTTCATATGAAACAAGCCTGTAGTCGTCGTCAGTGACTTCAACAAAAGTCGCCGGATTAGCATCGATAGGCCTTAATCCTTCGAGAGACTCTGCCATTGAAGCGATCATTTCGCCACTAACCGAAAGGCGACTATCTGTTGCGTCTAAATCATCGTCACCTAGGTTGACTGAAAGTCCACTATCTAACCACCGTAACTGAGTACCCCAAATAGTTGATGTGTCGACGCCTTGATCCAGCATTTCGTCAAAAGCAGAAAGCATTGTAGAGCTCTGAGCCATCCCAGTATCAGTTCCAGCCACGTTCCATTCCGAAATATGATAATCTAAATTGGAAATACCTGTTGCATCTTCCCAATCAGAAATTTGACCAAGATGTTCATTGCGAAGCCCAACTTGTTCCAAATTACTGGAGTAGTAATGGGCAACAACACTATTTATTGATTCAAGTGCCTCGGGTGAAAGGCCATTTATAATTGCATCGTTATCGCCGTCTCGCCAGCCTACGCCAGCTTGAATCGCGATATTAGGCGCATTCCAGTCTTGAGGTGGATTTCCATACGTAGCATAATTTTGGATTGCATCATCAACGGCCAAAATCAAATCGTTTGCGACTGCTGCATATTCCTCCGCAGACATATCGGGATGATGATAATATTCATTTCCAATTTCAAAAGCCCCAATATTTACATCACCAAAGCGTCCGTCCAGAATATCGTCAACTAATTGGTGGACTTTCGCTACGGCTTCTTGATCCACAATCGGTTCGCCATTTACCATTGTGACCAATGCGTCTGTCGGAAGAACGAAAGTAACTTCAAGATCATTACGACTGGCGAAATCGAATATTCTGCTTGGGCCCTCAATTATGCGGCCATCTGATGCAGCAGAAAAACTGTGATCATTCTCGAAAAGATCAATCCAGATCTGACCATGCGGGTCCAGATAAGTTTCTGTAACAGTTCCACCAGGGTAACGAACATGCCCAGCGCCTAGTTGCTGAATGATACTTTCAAAATTCCCTTCCAGAGAAGTTTGATTGTATCCCGCAATAAAGTTTATTCCGAAGTGTGAGGAGCTAATGATATTTGTGCTATTTTCAGCAAGCAAATCGGCGGCATAAACTCCAGTCGGCATAACTGACTCCATTGATAACTAGAGTAAGTTTGGCTTCTCGCTGTGACAGAAAAACTTCCAAAGTGAGGCGGAAATGGTTCGCTTAGTTCACAAATAAATCAATTTATAGAAGTATTTTGGACTGAACTTGTCCCAATTTCGTTTCAACTTAAGTGAGCATACTTGATATGCGTTCGATCGTCTGACGATCCCATTTGCCCACCTGCTTTGAGTTAATTTGGTACTCGGCTGGGATGTCCTGATCTGTTTTTGCGACCGCTTGGCGCCTCGACCGCCATTGCCGCTTTAAAGTTGTTTGAAAATTTTCGCCGCTTGGTCATCCTCTTGTTCATTCGTTTGGGTTGGATACACCGCAACACACTGTCCAAATCTGCCGGACCATTTCAGTTTCCAACTCGCGAACAGTCAGCGTTAACCTTTGGGATGCGTTTCCTCGAACGCGGCTTGTGCAACCGGCCCTGCATCGGTTTGGTGCGCGGCTTTCCAATCGCCGAACGGCATTCCGTAAAAAGCCTCGCGACCTTCGTCCTTGGACATTTCGATCCCTTGCTCTGTGGCGGCTTCTTGGTACCAGCGTGACAGGCAATTCCGGCAAAAACCTGTAAGATTCATCATGTCGATGTTTTGCACGTCTTTGCGGTCTTCCATCAGGTGTTTTTGTAGGCGACGAAATGCAGCTGCTTCAATTTCAAGCTTAGTTTGGGCGTCCATGGATGTTTCTCCTTCAAAGGCCAGAAGCGGCCAGCACATCTGATAAAATGGGGGCAAGCCTGTCGGCCCACAAGGTCTGTCCGGCATCATCCGCGATCAAATCGCTACGCAATTCAATCAATACATTTGGGCGTCCTTCGCGCAATGCATGCCGGTCGACCGCATCGCCGGGCAGGTGCCCCACATAGGGTTCATTGTCGCCCACGCACCACCCTTGCGCATTGCATGCCGCCATGAACGGAAGAGCAAGGCGCGCATCATCCGCATAAAGCACACCGATTTCCCAAGGGCGCGGTGCGCGGCCTCTTAACTGTGGGGTGAAACTGTGGATCGCACAGACAACGACATCCGCGCGCCGCGCGACCAGATCGGCGTAAGCTGCATGATAAGGCCGGTAAAGTACGTCGAGCCTGCGTTCCCGTTCTGTCGCATCTGCGTGTCGGTTGGCCGGAATGATCGTGCCATCATAGAGTTGCATCAACAGGGTTGGATCATCTTCGCCACGGTTAGGATCAATCACAAGACGTGAAAAATTTGAAAGCACGGCAGGGCTACGCATTGCAGCGGCCAGTTTGCGCGTTACTGCAGACGCACCAATATCAAATGCAATGTGACGCTCCATGTCCGATGGGTCCAGCCCAAGGGTGCCGCCCCCAACCCAGTCAGGCACGCGGTTTGTCGCGTGATCGCATGTGAAAAGCCAACGGCCAGCGCGGTCTGTACCCTCAATATGAAATGGGGCCATGTGAAAAGGTGGATTTGTCATGTTACCTGCCATTCCGTTGTCAAAGCACTTAGGCTAGTTGTGAAGCGAATGGAATTGCGTATAACGGGCGCAACGTGCGGCGTTACCGCTAACAGCCGCCTTTTTTGATGCTTGATAGGAAATACACATGAGACGCCACCGCAATGTAAAGATCGTCGCGACCCTTGGACCTGCGTCCAACGATTACGAGATGATCCGCGCCTTGGTTGAGGCTGGCGCAGATGTGTTCCGTCTGAACATGAGCCACGGCGACCATGCTGAAATTAAGGTCCGCCACGCGATTATCCGCAAAGTAGAAGAAGACCTCGATACACCTATTGGTATCCTTGCCGATTTGCAGGGCCCAAAACTACGTGTTGGCGTTTTTGCCGATGATGACGGTGTTGAACTTATCCCTGGTGCGCCGTTCCGGTTGGACATGAACGATGCAAAGGGTGACATAAACCGCGTCCAACTTCCGCATGTCGAGATTTTTGACGCGCTTGAACCCGGCGCACACCTGCTTGTGAATGATGGTAAAATCAAGCTGCGGGTTAAAGACTGTGGTGCTGATTTTGCAGATTGCGAAGTCATCGTTGGCGGTCAAATTTCTAATCGTAAAGGCGTGAACGTCCCTGATGTGATCTTGCCGCTTGCTGCCCTGTCTGAAAAAGACCTCAAAGATCTCGACTTTGTTTGCGACCTTGGTGTTGATTGGCTGGCCCTGTCATTTGTGCAACGTGCCGCAGATGTAGAAGAGGCGCGCGCGCTGGCCAAAGGCCGTGCTGCGATCCTGTCCAAAATCGAAAAACCAAGTGCGGTAACATTGTTCGACGAAATTCTGGCCGTGTCCGACGGTATTATGGTTGCGCGTGGCGACCTTGGCGTTGAACTCCCTGTGCAGAACGTCCCGCCGATCCAGAAACAATTGGTTCGCAAATGTCGTGCGGCTGCCAAGCCTGTGATCGTTGCCACCCAAATGCTCGAATCGATGATCGACAGCCCGATGCCGACCCGCGCCGAAGTATCGGACGTGGCGACCGCCATCTATGAAGGTGCCGATGCGATCATGTTGTCTGCTGAATCAGCCGCAGGCTCGTACCCGATTGAAGCTGTCACAACGATGAGCAACGTCGCAGCCGAGGTAGAGGCTGATCCAACCTACACAGAAATCATCGAGGCATCCCGCCGCATCACGCGTACAACCGTTGCCGACGGCATTGTGTCTGCAGCCCGCGAAATTGCAGAGACAACAGACGTCAAAGCGATCTGCTGCTTCTCGCAATCTGGAACAACGGCATTGCTTGTGGCACGGGAACGGCCACGCGTGCCGATCATCATGCTGACCAGCTACCGGTCAACGGCGCGGCGTCTTTGCTTATCATGGGGCACTTATTGCGTCGTCACTGGCGCGGTTGATCGCTTTAAGACGGCTGTGATTGCTGCTGTGCGTGCTGCTGTCAGTGAAGGGTTGGCGACGGAAAAAGACATGATTGTTGTGACTGCTGGTGTCCCGTTTAACACTGCTGGGTCCACAAACATTTTGCGTGTTGCCCCCTGCGAGGAACGTTTGATTTACGCAGCGGATCCAGAGTAAGGTCGGATCATTAGTGAAACTTAAGGTGTGTATAGTATGGATCTGGATCTGATTTTTGTCTTGGGGTGTATTATCACCGCATTTGCAATTCCGGCGATTGTCAGCGCCTTTTCCGACAGCCGCACTCCGCGCTATCCGGCCCTGATTGTCCTAATCGGGGTCGTCATGGTGGGTTACGCGATCAACGAACGGCCTGGTGCATTCACGTTTGAAACTGTGCCTGATGTATTTATGCGCGTGGTTGGCCGCTATATCGGCTAAACCCACTTGCAAGGGATAACGTTTCCCCCTAAACGACCATTTCAACCCGCGCGTCCGGCCCATATGGCATGCCGAGTCGCGCGTTCCGACCAATCCCTTATAGAGGAGACGGAAATGCCGAAGATGAAGACAAAATCGAGCTGCAAAAAGCGGTTCAAAATGACGGCCACTGGCAAAGTCAAAGCGGGTCAAGCGGGCAAACAGCACGGTATGATCAAACGCTCTAACAAATTCATTCGTGACGCACGCGGCACGACAACCCTTTCAGCTCCTGATGCGAAAATCATCAAGAGCATGATGCCCTACGCACGTTAAGGAGAATTTGATATGCGAGTTAAAGGTGGTACAGTCACGCATCGTCGTCACAAGAAAGTTCTTGACGCTGCAAAAGGTTATTATGATCGCCGGTCCAAGACCTTCAAGGTCGCCAAACAGGCCGTCGAAAAAGCGAACCAGTACGCAACACGCGACCGTCACAATCGCAAGCGGAGCTTTCGTGCATTGTGGATCCAGCGGATCAACGCGGGTGTTCGGTCTATCGACGAGACACTGAACTATTCCAAGTTCATCAATGGTCTGGTTCTTGCTGGCATCGAAGTCGACCGTAAGGTTCTGGCCGATCTGGCTGTAAACGAACCAGAAGCTTTTGCGACAATCGTTGGCAAAGCAAAAGACGCGCTGGCTGCCTAAGGCACCACCGTCTGATCTGAATAGATAGAAGCCGCTCCAGAAATGGGGCGGCTTTTTTCGTTTCATGCGAGGTACGCGCAATGGTTGGGCTGTTGCTATAAATCGGCTTACATGAGTGCCGATTTGAAAGACCACATTATGCTCCCACTTATTGCCATTTCCGTCCTGCTGCTTGCTGGGCTCATGTTTGACGGCTCGGATGATGACATCGAAGATGAAACAATCAACTTACTTGATGAAGCCAACGTGCGTGATTTCTCGACGACCTTATTCATCTCACGCAAGGCGGGGCGGTGATTGAATTGGGTGAGGGCGAAGATGATATAATTGTCTTCTCCACATGGGAAGATAACGACCCTGTTTCCATCATTACTGACTTGGATCCGAACGAAGATCAGATCGTTTTGGGCGTTTACGTGCCTGACTACGATTTCCCGGGTGAAGCAACCAGAATGGATGCCACGTACACAGCATCACTCATAGAGACTAGCCAGGAATCTGCGACACTGATTATGCCCGCCGTCACCGATGAGGCGCTGTTGTCCGAGTTCAACTCGCAAAGCGTTGGTCACGCTATTCCGCTAGGTGTCGACCCTTCTGAAATTCAAGATAATAATATCCACGTAATTATCTCCAATAGTAATATTCTCGATGGGTCAGCCGACCGCTGACCGGCACATCTTAATCATTTCAAACCCGCACATCTTGTATGGTGTCCGTGTCAGGACAAGACGGATAAAAAGACAGCGATCAGTCTGAATAAATTAAGGGCCGCCCGAATTGGGTGGGCCTTTTTCCGTTTAGGGACAAAATGAAACGAAAACGAAACGAATTTGTCGGATCCTGCCTAGGTGAACTTATGGCAGGATGATGATGCGCTGGATTTTAGCATTTATAATGTGGGCTTTACCCGTGGCGGGGCTGGCTGAAATGGGGTCGTTGCTGGGTGGCGCTGCCTTTGGGCAGGGGCGCACCGCAATTGTGATGCCTGCGGGGATTCCGCAATCTGGGTCTAGTCTTTTCGCTGGTAACGCAAAAGGTAGCTTGCTCGCCCCCTATCCCGTGCGGGTCAGGGTGCAGCCGCTCACCTCTGCCGATGCACCCATCGCAACCGCCGTGGACCGGATCCGCAACATCATCGGCCGCGCAGAATCGCCGCGTGCGGGGTATGATGCCGTCCAACACGGCGCCAAAATCAGGCCGGCCAAACGCCCGACGGATATGACGATTGGCGAAATCTATGATTGGATAGCAGCCACGCCGGGGCAACCGCATGCGATTGGCCGTTATCAATTCATCCCCAACACCCTGCGCCGCGTCGTGAACAAAGTGGGCGCAAGCCGTAACGACCGTTTCACACCCGCTCTCCAAGACAAGCTGGCAGATGTATTGCTTCAGGATGCAGGATTTTCCGATTTTGTAGCTGGCGACCTGAATCAGCAAAAGTTCATGAACAACCTTGCGGCCATTTGGGCCGGGCTGCCCACATCAACGGGCCAATCCAGATACCACGGGATCGCAGGCAACAAGGCGACCATCACGCTGGCTTACTTTCGATCAGAGATTGCCAAAATCACGCCAAGCTAACCCGCAAACCTTGCAACCCAAGCCCCCATTCGCTAGTCCGAAGGCTGTATATGCAAGAGGCCTGTGATGGACGATCTGAAATCAAAATACCTGACCCTGATAGCTGACGCGGGCGACGAAAGTGGCCTTGAAGACCTGCGCGTGCAGGCCCTTGGCAAAAAGGGCGAGATATCGTTGCAGATGCGCGAGCTGGGCAAGATGACCCCAGAGGAACGCCAAACGGCGGGCCCCGCGTTGAATGCGCTTAAGCATGAGATCAATAGCGCCTTGGTCGCCAAAAAGTCCGCCCTTGGTGATGTCGCCCTTGATGAACGTTTGCGCAGCGAATGGCTCGACGTCACATTGCCAGCCCGCGATCGCCCCTTGGGCTCAATCCACCCGATCACCCAAGTCACCGAAGAGGTCACCGCGATCTTTGCCGATATGGGGTTTAGCGTCGCTGAAGGCCCGCAAATCGAATCTGATTGGTACAACTTCGACGCGCTCAATATCCCCGGTCACCATCCGGCCCGCGCCGAAATGGACACATTCTATACGCACCGCGGTGAAGGCGACGAACGTCCGCCGCACGTTTTGCGCACGCACACCAGCCCCGTCCAAATCCGTAGCCTAGAAGCAAACGGCGCGCCGATCCGCATCATCTGCCCAGGCCGCGTATACCGCGCTGATTACGACCAAACGCACACCCCGATGTTCCACCAAGTCGAAGGCTTGGCTATCGACGAAGACACCTCAATGGCGAACCTGAAATGGGTGCTCGAAGAATTCGTCAAAGCATTCTTTGAAGTCGACGACGTTGAGCTGCGCTTCCGCGCGTCCCATTTCCCGTTCACGGAACCCTCGGCAGAGGTCGACATCCGTTGTTCATGGGAAGGCGGCACGCTCAAGGTTGGCGAAGGCGACGACTGGCTCGAAATCCTTGGCTCTGGCATGGTCCACCCCAAGGTTCTGACAGCCGCAGGTGTCGACCCATCCGTGTACCAAGGCTTTGCATTCGGCGTCGGCATCGACCGCATCGCCATGCTGAAATACGGCATCCCCGACCTGCGGGCATTCTTTGACAGTGACCTACGTTGGCTGCGCCATTACGGTTTCCGATCACTCGATGTGCCCACGCTGCACGGGGGGCTTTCAAAATGAAGTTCACACTCTCTTGGCTGAAAAAGCACCTTGATACTGATGCGTCCGTCGCTGATATTTGCGAAACGCTGACCGATCTTGGCCTCGAAGTCGAAGGCGTCGAAAACCCGAGCGATAAGCTCAAGGATTTCACCATCGGCTACGTCACCCACGCCGAAAAGCATCCAGATGCGGATAAGCTGAAGGTCTGCAAAGTTGACACTGACGAAGGCGAACTGCAGATCATTTGCGGCGCACCAAACGCCCGCGAGGGCATCATCGTCGTCGTCGCCAAACCGGGTGTTTACGTGCCGGGAATCGACACAACCATCGGTGTTGGCAAAATCCGTGGCATCGAATCTTACGGTATGATGGCGTCCGAACGCGAGATGGAACTGTCCGAAGAACACGACGGCATCATTGAACTGCCATCGGGCAATGTCGGTGATCGCTTTGTCGATTGGCTTGCGATCAGCGATCCTGCCAAGGTCGACACCGTGATTGAAATCGCGATCACACCCAACCGCCCTGATGCGCTTGGCGTGCGCGGTATTGCCCGCGATCTGGCCGCCCGTGGCTTGGGTAAAATGAAGCCGTGCGAAGTAGACATCGTTCAGGCGACGTTCACCGCTGATATGTCCGTTAGTATTGACGCAGATACGCTTGATGGGTGCCCTGTGTTCACAGGCCGCCTGATTAAAGGCGTGAAAAATGGGCCAAGCCCCGCATGGTTGCAAGACCTGTTGCGCGCAATTGGCCTGCGCCCAATCTCGTTCCTTGTCGATGTGACGAACTACTTTACCTATGATCAAAACCGGCCTTTGCACGTTTTTGACGCCGACAAAGTCGCGGGCAATCTACGGGTTCACCGTGCTGTTGGCGGCGAAACGCTAACTGCGCTGGATGACAAAGACTACACGCTGCAAGCGGGACAGATGATCATTTCTGATGATAACGGCGCCGAAAGCATCGCAGGGATCATGGGCGGCCTGAACACGGGGTGCACCGAGGATACGGTCAACGTGTTCGTTGAAAGCGCTTATTGGGATCCGGTCCAGATCGCCTATGCTGGTCGTGCGCTGAAAATCCATTCTGATGCACGGTACCGGTTTGAGCGGGGCGTTGACCCTGTATTCACGCCTGATGGTTTGGAACATGCGGTGCGGATGATCGTTGATCATGCAGGCGGCGAGGCATCTGATCTGATCGTCGCGGGTGCTGTGCCAGACGTTTCGCGTGCTTACAAACTTGATGTCAAACGGGTGATTTCTCTTGTTGGCATGGACATACCTGAAAGCACGCAGCGCCAGACGTTGACCGCGCTTGGTTTCCGTTTGGAAGGCGACATGGCGCATGTGCCAAGTTGGCGCCCGGACGTACAAGGCGAGGCTGACTTAGTTGAAGAAGTCGCACGTATCGCGTCCCTGGCCAAATTGGTCGGCAAGCCGCTGCCACGTTTGGCTGGTGTGCCCAAACCAATCCTGACCCCGCTTCAATTGCGCCAACAGGCCGCGAAACGGACTTCGGCAGCGCTTGGTTACAACGAATGCGTCACCTATTCGTTCATCGACCGCGAGGCAGCGGCGCTGTTTGGTGGCGGTGACGATGCGACGATGCTGCAAAATCCAATTTCCGCAGACATGTCGCATATGCGCCCGGGTCTTTTGCCCGGTCTGCTGCGTGCGGCTGCACGTAACCAAGCCCGCGGTTTTGCGGACATGGGTCTGTTTGAGGTTGGTCATGCGTTCCACGGCGGAGAGCCGGGCGAACAGCACGTGCAAATCGCGGGTATTTTGATCGGGCGTACTGGCCCGAAAGACGTGCACGGCGAAGCCCGCGCAGTTGACGTCTTTGACGCCAAGGCCGATGCAGAGGTTGTTTTGTCCGCTATTGGCGCACCTGCAAAAGTGCAGATTATTCGCGGTGCAGATGCATGGTGGCACCCTGGTCGTCACGGTAAAATCTGTCTTGGACCGAAAAAGGTATTGGGCGTGTTCGGCGAATTGCACCCTAAAGTTTTGCGCGAAATGGACATCAAAGGCCCTGCTGTTGCGTTTGTTTTGTACCCAGAAGACGTGCCGCTGCCGAAAAAGAAATCAGCAACCCGCCCCGCATTGCAAGCCACAGACTTGCAAGCCGTTGAGCGTGACTTTGCGTTTGTTGTGGGCGCAAACGTCGAAGCGCTGACCTTGGTCAACGCAGCTTTAGGCGCTGACAAAGCATTGATCGCAAGCGTGCGTGTCTTTGATGAGTTCGTCGGTGGATCGCTTGGCGAGGGTGAAAAATCGGTTGCGATTGCAGTGCGTTTACAGCCCACAGAGGCAACTCTGAAAGATGCAGAAATCGAGGCTGTTGGGGCTAAAATTGTTGAAAAAGTCACCAAGGCAACAGGTGGTGTGCTGCGCGGTTAAAGCCGCAAGTCGCACATTATAATTTCGAAAAAGGGTAAGATCATGAAAGTCTATTTGTCCGGCGAAATCCATACTGATTGGCGTGATCAGATCATTGATGCGGCTAAAGGTTTGGACGTCACGTTTTCAGCCCCTGTGACGGATCACGCTGCATCAGATGATTGCGGTGTCGCGATCATGGGTGCGGAGGATGACAAGTTTTGGCATGACAACAAAGGTGCCAAGCTGAACGCGATCCGCACGCGTCATGGTATCGAGGCGGCTGACGTTGTCGTCGTTCGCTTTGGTGAAAAATACAAACAGTGGAACGCGGCATTTGATGCGGGCATGGCCGCTGCATTAGGCAAGTCGTTGATCGTGATGCATCAGGCGGAACATGCCCATGCATTGAAAGAAGTCGACGCCGCGGCACTTGCTGTTGTGCAGGAGCCGCAGCAAGTTGTGCAAATTCTACGCTATGTTCTCGACGGGCAATTGCCTAGCTAGGGTTTGGGATCAGCCGCCCTTTTGCAACGGCGGGCCGATCAAAGAACCGGTCGACATATGCAGGGACGTTGGTCAGATCATTGTATCCGGTCACGTCTTTTGCGCCATAAAAGTCGAGAGCATTGAGCCAAGGCGCAATCGCAATATCAGCGATGGAGAAGTCACCGGCGATCCAGTCCTGACCATCCAGTTGCTTTTCAACGACGGCTAGCAAACGTTTGGCCTCGTCGACATAGCGCTGCACGGGACGTGGGTCTTCGACGTCTTTGCCCGCGAATTTGTAAAAGAACCCGAGCTGACCAAACATCGGGCCCAGGCCTCCCATCTGGAACATTAACCACTTGGTAATGTTAGCTGTCTCGGTCGCGGTCGTTCCACCGAATTTGCCGGACTTTTTAGCCAGATACAGCAATATCGCACCGGATTCCCACATTCCAATTGGCGCGCCGTCTGGTCCATTTGGATCAATGATAGCGGGGATTTTGTTGTTGGGGCTCAAAGACAGGAACGCATCACTTTTGACATCTTCGTCTTTGAGCGTGACCAAATGCGGTTCATAAGCCAATCCCATTTCTTCGAGCGCGATCGAAACCTTCACGCCATTGGGGGTCGGATACGAATAAAGCTGGATGACCGAAGGGTCTTTGGCGGGCCAACGGGAGGTGATTGGAAAGGCGGAAAGGTCTGACATTGGCTATCCTTCGGGTTTGCAAAAATGGCTCACTACATGATTTAGGGGAAATTGGGGCCAATAAAACCCATTGAGTGAAGCTAATCGTGCGGTAGGGGTGTGCGCATACGCGCAGCCGGCGGTAGATCGGCTATGCGACAAACACTTAAAGGGGACTACAATGCTAAAAGAATTCAAAGATTTCATCGCCAAAGGCAACGTCATGGACATGGCCGTTGGTATCATCATCGGTGCTGCGTTTACGGCAATCGTTGGCTCGCTTGTTGCTGATATGATCAATCCATTGATTGGCCTGTTCATGGGCGGTGTTGATTTCGCTGGTCTGTCCGGTTCTGTTGGTGAAGCGACATTCACATACGGTAACTTCATCATGGCGATCATCAACTTTTTGATCATCGCGTTTGTTGTGTTCATGCTGGTCCGTCAGGTGAACAAAATGAAGAAAGTTGAAGAAGTAGCGGCTCCAGCGGCACCAGCTGGCCCAACGCAGGAAGAGCTGCTTGCAGACATCCTGAAGGCACTAAAGAAGTAAATTTCACGTTTCGTGAAATGCAAACGGCCCGCGTTTAGCGCGGGCCGTTTGTCGTTTGTGGCTTAGGCGCGTAGTGCTAGCGAGGGGGACATGACATCAATCCCAAGCGCCTTGCCAACCGCGTAATATGTCAAATGACCTGCGTGAACGTTCAACCCGTTCAACAGGTGCGCATCATCTTCGCACGCCTGTTTCCAGCCCTTGTTCGCCAATGCCAGCATGAACGGCATCGTCGCATTGCCAAGCGCGATTGTGGATGTCCGTGCGACAGCACCCGGCATGTTTGCGACGCAGTAATGCATGATGCCGTCGACCTCATAAATCGGGTCTTGGTGGGTTGTTGCCTTTGATGTCTCAAAGCAACCGCCTTGGTCAATCGCCACATCTACAAGGGCGGCGCCCAGTTTTAATTCAGACAACTGTGCACGGCTGATCAGCTTTGGCGCCTCAGCACCGGGGATCAGGACGGCACCGATAATCAGATCGGCTTGCACGGCGAGTTCAATCGTGTTGCCCGCAGATGCATAGCTATTCTTGAACTGCCCACCGAACACGTCGTCGAGATACCGGAGGCGCGGTAAGGACCGGTCGAGCACGGTCACATCTGCGCCCATACCAGCTGCGATTTTAGCTGCATGGGTACCAACAACGCCGCCGCCGATGACAAGCACTTTGGCAGGACCAACACCCGGTACGCCGCCCATCAAAACGCCGCGTCCGCCGTTCGCTTTTTGCAAAGTCCAAGCACCAACTTGGGGTGCCAAGCGACCCGCAACTTCGGACATTGGGGCTAATAATGGTAGGCCACCGCGGTCATCCGTAACTGTTTCATAGGCGATGCACGTCGCACCGGATGCCATCAGATCGCGTGTTTGATCGGGGTCGGGGGCAAGGTGCAGATAGGTAAATAGAATTTGTCCCTCTCGGAGCATCTTACGCTCCACTGACTGCGGTTCTTTGACCTTTACGATCATGTCAGCGACGGCAAAAACCTCTGCGGCTGTGCCGACGATTGCGGATCCTGCGGCGATGTAGTCTTCGTCTGTGAACCCCGCGCCAGTTCCTGCGGCTGTTTCCATTGTCACCGTGTGGCCTGCATTCACGGCCTCGCGCGCAGCGTTTGGCGTCAGGCCAACGCGAAATTCTTGTGGTTTGATCTCTTTTGGACATCCGATGTGCATTTGGGTCTCCCTCCCGATTGATATGGGAACTATCGGTCTGCGTGCGCGCAATGTCCGCGATGAAATGCTTGGCTGTTAGCGTTATCTATGGCAGATACTTGCGTAGAAGTATAAATTTACACAAGGAATGTGCGCAAAATGGAACTAGACAGCATAGACCGTCGAATCCTTGAAGTGCTGCAAGTGACGGGACGCATGTCAAACGCAGAACTGTCCGAGCGCGTCAATCTGTCGGCGTCTGCGTGCCACAGACGTGTGCAGCGTTTGGAAAAAGATGGGTACATTCGCGATTATGTTGCGTTGTTGAATCCACGCAAGGTTGGGCGCCCCACAACGGTATTTGTGGAAATTACGCTGTCGGGCCAAGCGGACGAAGTGTTGGATGCGTTTGAAAAAGCAGTCGCCAAAGTGCCGGACGTCTTGGAATGCCATCTGATGGCCGGCACAGCTGATTACCTGCTTAAGGTCGTCGCGGGCGACACCGAAGACTTCGCTCGCATTCACCGCCGCCATTTGGCAGCACTGCCCGGTGTGGCGCAGATGCAATCGTCGTTTGCTTTACGTACAGTGCGTCAAACCACAGCACTGCCAGTCCGGTGAGCGGGATGGGTTAAAACCCATCCTACAACCCACAGTTCAGATGGTGATTGGAACACCTGTTTCCCAGCTTAGCGTTGCGGCATCAGCCAGCATTTGCGCCCGCAAACCGTCATCGCCCGATGGGGATGGTGCTGTGCCATTGGTGACTGCATCCACGAAGTGCATCATCTCGGCGCGGTAAGCGCTCTCATAGCGCTCAAGGAAAAAATGTTGTGCAGGCGCACGTCGAAATCCAGCCTCGGTCGCGATCTCTACACTGTTTTCCAGATGGTTCTCTGCGCGCAGCATTCCCTTTGATCCGTGCACTTCGATCCGTTGATCATATCCGTATGACGCACGGCGTGAATTGCTGATCTGGCAGATTTTGCCTGATGCGGTGCGCAACATAACGCCTGCGGTGTCCACGTCGCCAGCTTCGCCGATAGCAGGGTCCACAAGGGCAGCGCCCATCGCCATAATCGAAACAGGTTCTTCACCCAATAGGAAACGTGCCATGTCCAGATCGTGGATCATCATGTCGCGGAACAAACCGCCGGATGTTGCGATATAGCTGACAGGGGGCGGGGATGGATCGCGAGACATGATCGTCACAAGTTCAACGTTGCCGATTTCACCGTCTGCAATGCGAGCCTGTACGTTCGCAAAGCTGGGATCAAAACGGCGGTTGAATGCGGTCAGGAATGGGACGTCATGTTGGGCCACAATTGCCAAACAGTCGCGGATACGGTCGGCTGACATATCAACGGGCTTTTCACAAAAGACCGCCTTGCCAGCCTTAGCTGCGGCATGGATTAGGTCGTAATGCGTTGTTGTTGGCGTGCCGATAATCACGGCATCAACATCATCGCTGACCATGATGGCGTCGATTGTGCGGACATCTGCGCCCAATTCATCAGCGAGGGTTTGGGCCGGATCGGGAAACGCATCGGCAACAGCTGTGACACGTGCAGTGGACATTGATTTGATCGTGCGCGCGTGGACTTGGCCAATCCGCCCACATCCAAGGATTGCGATATTCAACATGGGGTTATCCTTTCGCGCCGCCGAATGCCTGCAGCACATGAATTGCTGCGGCAACGACGGGGTCGTGTGTTTCTTTGAGGATGGTGTTGCGATCAAACCGGCTTGGGTCGCTGTTGACAGCTTCTCGCATCGCGGCGCCAAACGCCATACGCAGTTCGGTCCCGATGTTGAATTTGCAGACCTTGGAATGGGCCGCCAATTCGCGCCGCTGATCAACAGGCACACCAGATCCACCGTGGATGACCAAAGGCACCTGCGTCACAGCTTCAATCGCGCGGATACGGTCCATATCAAGACCACCTTGTTTGTCTTGTTGCAGGTGAACATTGCCCACGGAAATCGCCATGGCGTCCACGCCGCTGTAGCGTGCGAATATCGCGGCCTCGCCAGGGTCTGTTCCGGCAGAGTTTTCGCCGTCTGCATATCCGACAAACCCAATCTCGCCTTCGCAAGAAATGCCCGCACCATGGGCCAGTTCTGCAACCCTCGCGGTCTCGTCAATATTCTGTGCCAGTGGCTTGCGCGATCCGTCGTACATGAGCGACGTAAAGCCAGCATCAAGCGCGGCTTGGCAATCTTCGAACGTATATCCGTGATCAAGGTGGGCGACGACAGGCACAGATGCGCCTTCGGCCAAATGTCGAAACATTTTACCCAAAACAGGCAATGGGGTGTGTTCGCGACAGCCCGGTCCCGCTTGTAAGATCACAGGGCAGCCAAGGGTTTCTGCTGCGGCTACGTAGGCACGCATGTCTTCCCAGCCAAGGGTAACGAGCCCACCAACGGCGTAGTCATTTTTGAGCGCGGGTTGCAGGACCTCTGCAAGGGTGACGAGCGGCATGTTTATATGTCCTTGTAGCCAAAGGCAGGGCCCCTAGCGGGAGTTTTTCAAAAAGCGAGGCGGTTATTTGAATTTGGCGATCATGTCTTTGATGCCAGGGATTGTTTCAATCTGGGCGGCGTGGGTTGGTTGGAAAAACTGCACAAGACTACGCTGAGACAATCCACCAAGGATGGTGAAATAGTACATCTCGTAACCGGGCATCACGGCGCAGGGGTGGTAGCCGCTATCAAGCATGATCGTGGACCCATCCATCAGTTGATGGGCCTCGCCTGGCTTGCCTTCTTCACGTTGGATGATCTGGACACCGGACCCAAAATCGGGACGGAATCGAAAATTGTAGGTCTCATCATGGCGCGTTTCAATGATGTTGCCATCCGCGTCTTTGCGGTCGGTGTCATGCTTGTGCGCAGGGAAACCGGACCAGCCGCCTTGGCCGACGGTGAACAATTCAGACACCAACAAACGACCGACTTTGTCGTGATATTTCGTACCAAGGATATGCTTGATTTTGCGGTGTGTTTTTGTTTCGTCAGACCCGTATTGCACGGTGTCCAGATCGGCCACGCGCACGTCAAATGGGTCGAGCACCTTGTCATACCGCGCACCAGCGATGAACGTCTCAGTGGCGTCTGATGTACAGACGATGGTGACCTTTGCGCCAACGGGCACATAGACGCCTTCGGGTTCGCCATCCCAAACGTTTTCAACCCGGTTACCAAGGGCCTTATATTCAACGCCTTCGATTTCGACGTCGACGGTCCCTGTTGCGGGCGCGATGCAGGTTTCATAACCGGGCACTTGATAGGTGAACGCCTCGCCTTTCTTCAACTTGACGATGTTGAAGTAGTTCAGCGGCACCGACGCATCGTTGGCGTCCACGATAGGGATGTTGCGATTGTCATGAGGGGCGATATGCATGGTGCGTCCTTTCAGGATGTCGTGGGGCCAGCATGGCTGGCCAGAAAAGCGTCGAGTTCAGATGTAATCGGCATTGCGGGTGCGCAGCCGGGTTTGGCGACCACGATGGCAGCGCAGGCAGACCCGCGCATAACGGCAGATTTTAAATCATGTCCTGCCGCGATGGACGATAGCATGCCAGCCATGAAGCTGTCGCCAGCCCCTGTGGGTTTGAGCGCCGTTACAGGATAAATTCCGGTGCGGGTTTCTGCGCCGTCTGCAAATGTCACCGCGCCGTGTTCGCCCATCTTATAGACAACGATTGCGGCTGTGGTGTTCGCCAGATCGCGGGCTTTCTGCAAGCCAGCATCCTTGGACCCTGCCATAAAACCAAACTCGTCGTCATTGCCGATAATCACGTCCGACAATGCGCCAGCGCGGGATAAGACATCAGCAGCGACTGCAACGCTTGGCCATGAATAGGGGCGGTAATCGACATCAAAGATGATCGGTAAACCAGCCGCACGGGCCAGCTCGAACGCGCGGAATGCCGCGCTGCGCGATGGTTCTGCTGCGAACACAGTGCCTGCGGTCACAAGTGCCGTGTACGCAGAAAAATCGACAGCCTCGACATCAGCGATGGTCATTTCAAAATCGGCAGCCCCGTTGCGGTAAATTACCGATTGATGCCCCTGCACGCGGCTTTCGTACAACGCCAACGAATTGCGGGCCTCGCCGCCAACAGGTGTCACATATGTCGTATCAACGCCGTAATGGTGCAGCTTGTTCACACAAAAACGACCCACAGAATCGTCAGATACGCGGGTTACCAAAGCAGCCTTGCCGCCCAGTTTCACGATACCCGCCGCAATATTTGCGGATGATCCACCCATGTCGGCGGTAAAGTTATCTGCGTCCTCGGTTGCCACTCCCGGGGCGGGAAACAGGTCCATCCCGACGCGCCCGACGACGATGAAATTATTGCCAGTGATGCCTTTAATTACATCCATGGATCAAACACCCTTGCGCTGTTCAGGCCGCGTGGATTCCCAATCTTCGTGGGCATCACGGACCTTTTTACTGTCAGTAATATGCGACGTGCCGACTTCCCACCATGTGTGGCCTTCGGTCGTCCAGCCCTCATAAGGGTCGACGTTCATCACGATCACGGATGTGGTGTCAGCGGCCTTGGCACGCTTGAACGCCTCAGCCATTTCCGCAGGGTTCGATACGGTTTCTGCATTGGCGCCCATGGACCGCGCGTGGGCCTCAAAGTCGACACGCACTTGGTTCACGGCTGTGGGCGTATCCGCGATCAGATTGTTAAAGCTCTCGTTGCCGGTATTATTCTGCAACTTGTTGATGACAGCAAAGCCACCGTTATCAAGCACGCAAATAATCATCTTTTTGCCTGTCAACACGGACGAATAAATGTCAGAGTTCATCAACATATACGACCCGTCACCGGTGAACACGATGGTGTCACTGTCCGGTTCACCCTCGGCCTGCGCGATACGTGCGCCCCAGCCACCAGCGATTTCATAGCCCATGCAAGAGAATCCAAATTCAACGTCCACGGTGCCAATATCCAGCGTGCGCCAGTTGGCGGTTACTTCGGCAGGCAAGCCACCTGCCGCAGCCACCACTCGGTCACGCGGATCACAAAGCGCGTTCACAACGCCAATGGCTTGCGCATATGAATTAGGCCGATTGCCCGGCTTCACATTCTCAGCGACATAGGTGGACCATTTTACCCGCTCAGACTGCGCACGCGCGGTCCAATCGGTAGGCGACTTATAATCGGTGCCCAATGCAGGCAGCGACAGTTTCGCGTCACCCACCACAGTCAAGGACATGTGCTTGGCCGCATCGTGGCGACCGACGTTCATGCCGATAATCTTGGCGTCGTGACTAAACGCAGTCCACGATCCGGTTGTGAAGTCCTGCAAGCGTGTGCCAACGGCAAGAATAACATCCGCCTCTTTCGCAATCGCATTCGCGCTGTCCGATCCAGTAACGCCAATCGGACCAATATTCAGCGGATGCGTGTCGAGCAAGTTGGCGCGGCCTGCAATCGTCTCGACCACAGGAATACCCGTGGCCTCTGCAAAGGCGGTCAGCTCAGTAACCGCATCACCATATTGAATGCCGCCACCCGCGATAATCATCGGACGTTTGGCGGTCTTTAGCAGGGCAATCGCATCAGTAACCTCGGCAACATCAGGTGCCTGAGACCGAATGCGATGCACGCGCTTGTCAAAAAAGCTAACTGGATAATCAAAGGTCCAGCCCTGCACATCTTGCGGAAGACCAAGAAATGCGGGTCCACAGTCTGTAGGGTCAATCAGTGTCGCAATTGCAGCGGGCAAAGATTGCAGTATCTGGGCAGGATGCGTGATCCGGTCCCAGAATCGAGATACCGACTTGAATGCATCATTCACGCCCAGCGTTGGATTACCGAAATGTTCCATCTGCTGCAAAACCGGATCGGGCAGGCGGGTCAGGAATGCATCTCCACACAACATCAACATAGGCAAACGGTTGGCATGGGCCAGTCCGGCGCTTGTCAAAAGGTTCGCAGTTCCCGGTCCAGCAGAGGCGGTGCAAAACATCATGCGGCGACGCATATGGTATTTGGCATAAGCCGCGGCTGCGAATCCCATACCTTGTTCGTTCTGGCCACGGTACAGCGGCAAAGCCGCGCGGTTGTCATACAATGCCTCGCCAAGGCAGGTCACGTTGCCGTGGCCAAAAATGCCAAAGCCGCCGCCAAACAGGCGGACTTCCGTGCCGTTCACGACAGTATATTGCGCCGCTAAATAACGGACGATGGCCTGTGCTGTGGTCAGTGTGATGGTATTCATTTTCGGGTCCATGCGTTTCGTCCATTGACGGTTGTTCTGTTCCTACGATACTAATTTTGCAACCGGTTGCAAACCGTATTTCAAAAATAGGACGTACAATGGCACAATTAGGGATCGGGATTGTCGGTGGAGGCTATATGGGCAAGGCCCATGCGGTCGCTATGTCTGCTGTTGGGGCCGTTTTTGAAACAAAACTGCGTCCACGGCTTGAAATGGTTTGCGCGACGTCTGACGCATCAGCCGAGAAATATCGCCAAGCCTACGGTTTTGCGCGGGCCACAACCGACTGGCGCGCCCTCGTGAATGACCCAAAGGTCGAGGCGATCATCATCGCGTCACCCCAAGCCACGCACCGCGAGATTGCAGAAGCGGCGTTCAAGCTGGGCAAACCAGTTTTATGTGAAAAACCTATGGGGGCGTCATTAGAAGACAGCCGTGCGATGGTTAACGCAGCTGAGGCCGCAGAGGCGATCAATATGGTCGCGTTCAACTATATTCGGACCCCCGCCAGCCAATATGCGCGGCAGCTTATTGCGGATGGCGTGATCGGTGACATCACGTGGTTCCGTGGCGAACACACCGAAGATTTTCTTGCTGATCCGACCGAACCCGCGACGTGGCGGACCACTGGTGTGGCGAACGGTACCATGGGCGATCTTGCCCCGCATATGTTGAACGCGGCGCTTGCGTTAGTCGGCCCAATCGATAGCGTTATTGCCGAAATCGAAACCGTACATACTGACCGTCCAGGCGGCATCGTGACCAACGATGACCATGCTCAAATGATGTGCCGGTTTGGTGGTGGGGCGATGGGATCCATGTATTTCAGCCGCATCGCCACTGGTCGTAAAATGGGCTACGCCTACGAGATTACTGGCACCAAAGGTGCGATCAAGTTTGATCAAGAGGACCAGAACGCGATCTGGCTTTACCGCATGGATGCGCCAGAGGCGCAGCGCGGATTTACCAAAATCTTGACTGGCCCAGCACACCCAGATTACCTGCCGTTCTGCCAGGGACCTGGGCACGGGACTGGGTACCAAGACCAGATCATCATTGAAGCCAAAGATTTCCTAGAGGCCATCGCCTCTGGGCAAAATAAATGGCCGACATTCCACGACGGGATGGCGGTGAACCAAATTGTGGCAGCGGCGCATGCATCATCAAATGCAAAGTCGTGGGTCAACGTTCAAGACATCTAAAGGAACGACACTATGACGATACGTATCGGTAACGCGCCCTGTTCTTGGGGCATAGAATTTCCATCTGACCCAAGCTATCCAAGCTGGCAGTCTGTGCTGCAACAATGTGCTGGCGCAGGCTATAAAGGCATCGAATTGGGTCCGATTGGCTATATGCCAGAAGAACCAGAAATCCTGCGTGAAGAGCTGGTCAAAAACGACCTTGAAATCATCGGTGGCGTTGTCTTTCGCCCGTTCCACGACGCTGCAAAATGGGACGAAGTCCTTGATGCGTCCGAGCGGACTTGTAAGGCACTTGTTGCACACGGCGCTGAACATCTTGTCCTCATCGACAGCATCAGCCCGCGCCGCGCTCCAACCGCCGGTCGTGCCGGTGAGGCCGAACAAATGGACAAGGCCGAATGGACTGCCTACCGCGACCGCATTGCGGCAATCGCGAAAATGGGGACCGAAGAATACGGTCTGACCGTCGGCATCCACGCACACGCTGCGGGCTTCATGGATTTTGAACCAGAACTCGAACGCCTGCTTGATGAAGTCGACGAAAGCATTTTGAAAATCTGCTTCGACACGGGCCACCATTCGTATGCTGGTTTTGATCCGATTGCGTTCATGAAACGGCATATGGACCGTATCAGCTACATGCATTTCAAGGACATTGATCCAAAGGTTAAAGCCGACGTTGTTGAAAACCGCACCGATTTTTATAAAGCATGTGGTCAAGGTATTTTCTGTAACCTTGGACAGGGCGATGTGGACTTTCCTGCGGTGCGCCAACTACTGGTCGACCATGGGTTCAAAGGCTGGTGCACTGTCGAACAAGACTGCGATCCATCCATGCCCGGCACGCCATTAGAAGATGCGCAAGCCAACCGCGAATACCTGCAATCCATCGGATTTTGATAGAAAGTACGACACATGAAGAAGCTTAATTGGGGCATGATTGGCGGCGGCGAAGGCAGTCAAATCGGCCCAGCACACCGCTTGGGCGCACAAGCTGACGGTAACTTTACATTGGCTGCAGGCGCGCTTGATCATGACGCCGCAAAAGGCCGGGCATATGCGCAATCGCTTGGTGTTGCCGTCGACCGTGCGTATGGCGATTGGCGTGAAATGCTGGCTGGTGAAACGGCCCGCGAAGACCGTGTTGATCTTGTCACCGTGGCCACACCAAATTCCACACACTTTGAAATTACCAAGTCTTTTCTTGAGGCTGGCTTCAATGTCTTGTGCGAAAAGCCGATGACGATGACCGTTGAAGAAGGCGAAGAAATCGTCAAGGTTGCGGCGAAATCAGGCAAGACCTGTGCCGTCAACTATTGCTATTCGGCATATCCAATGGTGCGCGAAATGCGCCACATGGTGCGGTCTGGCGAGGTCGGAAAAGTCCGCTTGATCGTGACGAATTTCAGCCATGGCCACCACGGCGACGCCACTGATGCCGATAATCCACGCGTCCGTTGGCGGTACGATCCGGCGATGGCTGGGGTGTCTGGTCAGTTTGCAGATTGTGGCATCCATGCGCTGCATATGGCCAGCTTTATCGCTGATGATCAGGTGCGTAGCTTGTCCGCAGATTTCGCCAGCACAATCCCAAGCCGTCAATTGGAAGACGACGCGATGGTCAACTTTCGCCTTGAAGGCGGAACCGTTGGGCGCCTTTGGACGTCATCAGTCGCGATTGGTCGTCAGCACGGTTTTGAGATTCAAGTCTTTGGCGAAACGGGCGGCATGCGCTGGGCGTCCGAGCAACCAAACCAAGTGTATTACACTCCCGTTGGTGGCCGTACGCAGATCATGGAAAAAGGCGATGATTCTTTGTCTGACGAGGCAGGCCGCCTTAGCCGAGTGTCGATTGCACACCCCGAAGGGTTTCCGCTTGCTGTTGCAAATATCTATGTCGATTTGGCAGCGACTATTCGTGGTGAAACCCGTGATGGTTTGCCGACTGCGACGGATGGCGTGAGGTCAATGGCTGCGGTGCATCAGGCAGTGATTTCGGCCAAAAGTGACGGCGCGTGGGTTGATGCGCGGCCACCAATGTTCCGCGATTAGGTTCAATTCGGACATATAACTGGTGTGTGGCAACTTCTTTAGGGGTTGCCACTGCCAATATCGATCATCGGGCGCAGGGTCCCGCGTTCCACGATTTCACACGGAAAAATCCGCGCCTCTGGATGATTATCGGGCTCTTCAAGCATTTCAACAATCAGCTCGACGGACGAGGTGATGATCTGTTTGATCGGCTGATGGATGGTCGTGAGGTTTATGTTTTCCCATCCTGCCATTTCCATATCATTTAATCCAAGGATCCCGACATCGTCAGGGACTGACAGCCCGCTATCGCGCAACGCCGAAAGCGCCCCAATTGACAAAACATCATCGCCGCAAAAATATGCTTGAGCCAAGCTAGTTTGCGCAAGTCGCATCATTTCCCGACGCCCTGCATCAAAGGAGTACGCGTCGGCATATGACACGTCGCAGGATACGTGCGGGTGTTTTTCAATTTCTTGGATAAATCCAGATTGGCGGTCTTGGGTTGATGTCGCAGCCTTTGGTCCACCCATAAAGCCAACCCGTGTCATGCCGCGCGCCACAAGCGTTCGCGCTGCCATACGCCCGCATTCCACGTTGTCGATACCGACGACATGAACCGAGGGCGCAGATGAATTGCGTCCAAAGGTGTGCACGACGGGCATACCTTGATCACGGAACGCCTTGGAAAACCCAGGTGGAAGGGTCGAGGATGCAACGATCACACCATCCACCGAATATTCGCGCATCATGCGGACAGAATTTTGTGGATCGGTTTCATCGGACAAATTGACCAACAAAGGGCGTAATCCGCGTTCTTGTAATGCGCGGGTAAACTGGTCAAAAACTGTCAGAAAAATCGGATTGTGAAAATTGTTCGAGATCAATCCGATCATCTTGGTGCGTCGCGTTGTCAGGCTGCGGGCCAACAAATTTGGGCTATACCCCAGCTCGTCAGCTGCTTTTTCTACCTTGCGGCGCATTTTTTCGGAAACAGATGCCCCGTCAGTGAATGCTCGTGACACCGCAGAGCGGGAAACTCCCGCGCGGATCGCGACATCTTTGAGCGTGGCATTCATGACGGCAGTGTCCATTTGTTTAGGTCTTGAGACTTACTACAGAAGTCGTGGGTCTTTCGCAGTAGAAAAATAAAATAGCATCTAGTTGCAGATCGCGAAACTATTCTTCATGGAGAAAAATGCCCTTTATCGATACGTGACGAGTCGTAGGGTTTTTGGGCTTTGGGCGCATTTTCTTGGTGCATTGGGGGTATTTCACAAGGATTTATCGAAGGGTATTATCATTTAAATTATTGATTAATAACGATTTTTATAAAAACATTGCGTTACCATTCCAAGTTTGTTTGCAACCGGTTGCAAAAATATTCTTTCGCGTTAGTCTGATTGCACCGGTCGATTCAAAAGGTGTGAACGCAAGATGCTAACCTTCGCGCTAAATCATATGACAGTTCCATCGTTGTCGATGAAGAACGTGGGTGATTTGGCACGTTCACTAGGTATGGGCGGTATCGAGCTTCGTAACGATTTGGGGCAGCCATTGTTCGACGGACAAGCACCGAACACTGATATGGTTGATGGCCTGACTGTCATCGCGCTGGCAGAGGTAAAAGCATTCAACGCTTTTGATGATGCAACTTTTGACCGCTCAGTTGCCCTAATGAATTTGGCTGTCGCTTGCGGCGCGAAGGCAATTGCGCTCATCCCGCAAGTCGGTGGTGACGCAGTCTCGAACGATGGCTTGCGCACCGCAATGGCCGCACTTGCGCCGGAGCTTGCATCGCGGGGCCTTGTCGGGTTAATCGAACCAATTGGTTTTCATGACAGCACGCTTCGCGATAAATCAGATGTCGTTGCCGTGATAGACGGCGCGGGCTTGGGTGACCAGTTTGGCCTGATCCATGATACGTTCCACCATTTTCTGGCAGACGGCGACGCGATCTATCCTG
>JBLHXF010000021.1:0-41521 GCA_047629435.1 Yoonia sp.
TGGATCATGGCGGCATGATGCTAAAGGGTCTCAACACGCTTGGGCTTGGCCTAAGCGAGGCGAACTTCCCGCTTTTGACGGAAAGCTATCTGGTCATGTGGGAACTTGTGCGCCAAGGGGCAGGTATGCTCACAGGCTATTTGAATGAAGAAGCGGTCGCGCCGCTTTGGCAATTTGGTGCGTTGTCAGCGACCTTAATATTTGACCGCTGATCCTTACGGAGTTCTGCATGAATGGCTGGTTCTCCCGTTGTGCGGTGGCAAAGGATCTTACGCTCGCGCAGCATTTCATAAGCTGCGAGCGCACGCAGCACGAATTGATCACTTCCGCTGTGGGCTCAAAGCCGCAGTTCGCTGCATCAGCGACGAAAGTCTGCTATGGATGGATCGGTAGTAGAACAAACACAATATTCCTGCGCCCGAGATCCGCAACTTATACTAAACACATTAGACTAGGCAGTAGGTTACGGCGGTTGCGCCCTCCCGCAACCAATCTTACAACAACATTATCAATACCTTACACGCCTCCTTCGGGTGGCTGTTTGCGTTGGCGTTTTGGCGCTGGAAGCACTCTGGAAACAGCGGCTATTACCAGCCGATAACACATTGTTTAGAGCGTGACGTAACACTTGGCACGCAGTGAATTTATACAACAGACTATATGAGGGATTTTAATCACCAAACTTCTTCTGGGTGCCATTAAATTTGGGCCTAGGAGGGGTTCAAACTTTGCAATTAGGACGTCGAAACGCCAATTTTCTAGGAATATTGGAGTGGTCATTAATGAAAGATATCAATGACCACTCCAATCCTTCTTGCCTTGAGCGCCGTTCAATTCCGTCAATTGGATAGGTGTAAATCGATGCGTGAAGCTCTCGAAGGCGACAGCCGGTTGGTAAACGGTTTGATTTTGCCGCATGTTTCACCGAAATTCAGCATCCCGACTGGTGGAATCCTCTTTACAATGGGGCCGTGTTTCCCGCGAGAAATTAAGCAAGAAATGACGGGCGTCAGCTTGCCCGCAACCTAATTTATATTTGAAAAATACGAGTTTGTTGGATGGCCAAATAGCGTTCTGAACGAGTATAACCCTGCTTGCATCGCGCAGCGTATTAATTGGGTCCATACATAGACAGGATACGCGCGCTTTAAGTCGCCACTGGCTAGCACGCGAGAGCTGTATCGGGACTTACTTTTGGCAAAAAATCTTCCACTTACTACAGAACGATTACCGGCATTCGTCATAGGATTCGTGGCATTTATGGCGATTTATCGGCGTCTCATCCTGGCAATATTCACCTTAAGCGATAGGTGGTTAAGGCAATTATGAACCAAATGCTAGCCGACTAAATGGACTAGGTCACCAACGGCAAACTGAGAAACCTGCATTGGCCACATTCTGGGTAAACTTATTGCTAGGTTTTTTGGTGGGCCTCGTTACTTTGGGCTAGCCCAAAAGAGACTTTTAACAGCTGGATGATACTTTTGGCCATTGATGCCCCGATACGTCGGCGACCCAAGCCTGCTATTGTAAGTCACATAAATCTACCTTTTGGACTGGTTTCAGCGGTTGGCGGAAACTGGCACCAATTTTTATTGGTCCAACAAGTCGCTGAAATAGTGAAAGACAAGACGATCAATTGTACCGAAAATCGACAGGCTTAGCCTCAAAATGCATGCTGATTGATCCTCATTTACGACCCCAATTCTGAAGAAGGCGTGGAATCTATTAATTCCGAATCGTGTTCCGACAGCAAATTCACACGTCGCCGACGACAAAGATTCGCGCTATTTGTAGTTTTTGTATCGTCGATTGATAATTTTATAGTAGGCAGGGCAGAAATTTGTCCTCATCATAGCTTCTACAGGATTCACAAGGAATCTAAATGTCATTTCTGGGAGGAAACACATGAGCTATCTTCGTAATACAGCACTTGGCCTGACGCTCGGCGTCACTGGTGCATCATTTGCTATGGCAGACGCACACACGTCGCTGACTATTGCTATCGTGAACAACGGCCACATGATCAACATGCAGACAGTCGCTGAGCAGTATACTGCTGACACTGGTGTTGAACTGAACTGGGTTTCTTTGGAAGAAGGCGTTCTGCGCGAGCAGGTTACTTCTGACACAGCAACCGGTGGTGGTCAGTACGACATCATCAACATCGGCATGCAGGAAGCTCCAATTTGGGGTGCTGCTGGCTGGATCGAACCACTTGAGTTCGGCGCAGAGTACGACGTTGAAGACATTCTGCCAGCAATGCGCAACGGTTTGTCCGCAGAAGGCGTGCTTTATGCAGCACCATTCTATGGTGAATCTTCCATGGTTATGTACCGCAAGGACCTAACTGACGCTGCCGGCGTAACTATCGCTGACAACGATTCTTGGGAAAACATCACAGCTGCTGCAGCTGCTATGCACGACCCAGCGAATGAAGTTTACGGTGCTTGTTTGCGCGGTAAGCCAGGATGGGGCGATGGCATGGCCTTCGTTACTACAGTAGCAAACTCTTTCGGCGCTGCTTGGTTTGACGCAGATATGCGTCCAACACTGGATTCTCCAGAGTGGAATGCAGCGGTTACGATGTACGTTAACCTGTTGACTAAATACGGCCCTCCAGGCTCCGAAGGTAACTCCTTCAACGAGATCCTTGCTCTTTATAACGAAGGCAAGTGTGGCCTGTGGATCGATGCGACAATCGCTGCTTCTTTCCTTGAAGTAGACGGCGTTGCATACGCACAGTCGCCAAACGCTGGTAACCCAGTTGGTGCGAACTGGCTCTGGGCTTGGGCAATGGCTGTTCCAACAGGTTCACCAAACTCCGAAGCTGCTCATGACTTCATCGAATGGGCAACATCCAAAGCGTACATCGAAGCTGTGGGCAACCACCCAGACTTCGGTTGGGGTTCTGTTCCAACAGGTACACGTACATCCACATATGCGATCCCTGAGTTCTTGGCTGCTGCACCATTCGCAGCTGCTGAAATGGCAGCGATTGACTCTGCGGCACCAGAAGCAACAGACCTGAAGCCATACATTGGTGTTCAGTTTGTAGCGATCCCTGAGTTCCCAGAAGTGGGTACAGCTGTTTCACAAGAAATCGCTGCGGCATTGTCCGGCGCGAAATCTGTGACTGAAGCATTGGCTGCTGGCCAAGCTGCTGCAGACGCAATCATGTCTGAAGCTGGCTACTACTAAGTAGTTCGCTAAATGATAGCTGGGCCCGATTTAACATCGGGCCCAGCACACTAATAGATTTGATTGATTATTTGGCTTGAACGCGGCACCATAAAACAGCTGCTCGTCAAATAGACACCCGCAAGCGCACTCTAAATGAAACCTCCATTTGGTAAGGTCACCTGAGCTATGTCCGACAGAACTCTTCCCCGCATTTTGCAAACACCAGCGGTCGTCCTCTTACTAATCTGGATGATTGTTCCACTTAGCATGACGCTGTACTTCTCGTTCGTCCGCTATGTGTTGAACAGTACGGTACGCCCCGAATGGATGACCCCAGCGCTCAGTAACTGGCGCGGACTTGGAAACTATAAATACGTTCTGGACGCCAAGGATTTTTGGTTCGCGATCCAAAACTCGGTTTTCATCGTTGGCAGTATTCTGGTCCTGACAGTTGTTCTGGGACTTGCGATCGCGGTGATGATTAACCGCGAATTTCCGGGACGTGGCATTGTACGCGTTTTGATGATTTCACCATTCTTTGTGATGCCTGCGGTAAACGCGGTTTTGTGGATTAACATGCTGCTTGATCCAGTTCTGGGTCTTCAGGGCATCGCGGTTGGCGGTATCAACAACCTGATCGATGGCTTGCGTGATTTCCCAGTGCTTGGGTACTTCTTTAATCTGTGGCCCACGTTTGAGCCTATTTCGTTCCGCGCAACGCAAACGTCGGCCTATGCGGTTATCATGATGGTGACCTGGCAATGGACACCCTTTGCGGTCCTCATTTTTATGACATCGCTGCAATCCGAAGACGAAAGCCAGAAAGAAGCGGCAACGCTAGATGGCGCGTCACCATGGTCGCAGTTCATCAACCTGACGGTTCCTCATCTGGCGCGTCCAATTGCGATTGTTGTACTGATCCAATCGATCTTTCACCTATCGCTTTATGCAGAAATTGAAATCGTCAGCCGCGGTAATGGTAACAAGAACCTGCCATATCTGATTGGTGAATTCGCAAACAACAACATCGGTGCCGCAAGCGCCACAGGCATTTTCGCCGTCATTCTTGCCAACATCATCGCAATTATATTGCTGAAGTTTGTTGGCAAAAGCTTGATGGATTAAGGGGCAAGATCATGGCAGCTGTAACTGAACGTTCAAATTTCGGCAAATTCGCGTGGCCTGTATTGGCTTGGGTTGTCGCCCTTATCTTTTTCTTCCCGATCTTTTATCTGGTGATGACCAGCTTCAAGACCGATGCGGACGCTGTGAAACCGGAATTTTTGTTCCGCTTCACGCCGACGCTGGAAAACTATACCAATATGACGGAAAACTATGACTATTGGCGCTTTGCGATCAATTCGGTCATCACGTCTTCTTTCGCGACGCTGTTTGCCTTGGTTGTTGGTGTTCCTGCCGCCTATGCAATGGCGTTTGATCCAAGCCGCCACACCAAAGATATCCTGATGTGGATGTTGTCGACCAAGATGTTGCCTGCGGCAGCTGTTTTGTACCCGATGACATTTTTGACTAAGAACGCACTGGGCATTTTTGACACCCACTTCTTGGTGATCCTTGTGTTGTGTCTTGTGAACTTGCCCATCGCGGTTTGGATGCTGTTCACCTACTTCAAAGAAATCCCAAAAGAGATCATTGAAGCCGGCAAAATGGATGGTGTGTCCACTTGGGGCGAAATCAAAGATATCCTGATCCCGCTGGCATGGGGCGGCATCGCGTCCACGGCGCTGCTGACATTCATCTTCTGCTGGAACGAGGCCTATTGGACCGTGCGTCTAACAACGATTGACGCTGCAACTCTGTCGAAACTGATCGAAGGTAACCGCGCACCCGAAGGCCTGTTCTTTGGTCGCTTGTCAGCTGTATCAACGGCAGCCATCGCACCAATCGTTATCTTAGGTTGGTTCTGTCAAAAGCAACTGGTTGCTGGCCTTACCTTCGGAGCGGTCAAGTAATGCTCAACGCAGCACCCACCGATCTGACCGGAAAGGTCTGTCTTGTCACAGGCGCTTCTGGCGGTATCGGCGCGAGTGCTGTTGCGCATTTTGCCGCACTTGGTGGGACCGTTTATGCGACAGATATTGCCGATAACTTTGACGGTCCTGCGACCTACAAGCGGTTTGATCTGTTGGATGATCAGGGGCTGACAGACTGCACCAATTGGATTGCAGAAATTAAGCCTGACGTCTTGTTTAACAATGCCGCAGTGTTCGGAATGGGCAGCGTTTTGGATGGTGGTGATCTGCCTCAGTTGGACTTTTTGTTTGGCGTCAATGTACGTGCATTTTACGCCGTGATGCAGGCCGTCGCCAAATCGATGGTAGCCAATGATCAGCAGGGATCGATCATCAATCTTGCATCCCAAGCAGGGCATCGCGGCGAAGCGCTTGTTGCGCATTACTGCGCGACCAAAGCTGCTGTCATTAGTTATACACAATCCAGTGCAATGGCATTGGCACCGCATAAAATTCGCGTCAACGCGATCAGCCCAGGAGTGATTGACACACCTATGTGGAAGACGGTCGATGCGTTGTTTGCAAAGTTTGAAGGCAAAGAAATTGGCCAGAAAAAACGCGAAGTCGGTGAGGCTGTGCCGCTTGGTTACATGGGTGACCCGTCTGATGTGGCACGCGCCGCCGTGTTCCTTGCATCAAATCAATCCAGTTACATGACCGCACAAACCATCGGCGTCGATGGTGGAAATGTGTTGAGGTAACGGCATGTCAATTATCCAAGCCGAACTCGAACTGGTTGACCGCGCCACGCGGTCCATTCGCTATTTGGAACATGGCTGGCCAACGCCGCTTAATCGCTGGCATGCCCATGAAGAATATGAATTGCACCTGATTGTCGCGACTGAAGGAAAAGCGTTTGTCGGCGATTTCATTGGTGATTTTGCTCCAGGCTCGCTTTACCTGACTGGCCCCAATTTGCCCCACAACTGGGTTTCTGACGATTTCTGGAAAGAAAATCCCGTTGAAACCCGCGATATGCTGGTTCAGTTCAGCCATGAAAGCGTCGAAAAACTAGCCAGCGGATTCCCAGAGTTTGCCGAGGTGAGCAAGATGTTGATGATGGCGAAATCGGGCATTTTGTTCGAGGGATTCAACGCGACGTTTGCGCGTGGCCATATGGAATCCATTCGTGATCACCAAGGCCCTGAACGTATCCTTGCGTTTATTCGGTTCCTTGTCCGGCTCAATGAACACGCCGAAAAACGCGTTCTTTCAGTCGCCAAATTGTTCCAACCTTCGGGTGGCAGCAAGCATTCTCAGATTGGGCTTGTCGTTGACTACATTGCAGAGAATTTCAAAAACGAACTTACGCTGGCGCAGGCAGCTAAAATGGCAAGCCTGACCGAGGCCACGTTTAGTAGGAATTTTCATGCGGTAACGGGCCACCGGTTCTTAGAGTTTGTAACGCGCATTCGCATCGGTAAAGCCTGTGGATTGCTGTACGGAACTGACGATATGATTATGTCGATCTGCCACCAATCTGGTTTTAATAACATTGCAAATTTCAATCGCCATTTCCTTAAGATGAAAGGAATGACGCCAACTGTTTACCGTACAACAGCGCGGCAAGACCTTTTTCCAAATGTGGAGACACTGTCATGAATACCGCTGCGCGCACACATATCACTGCGACGACCTATGATCGCACGGCCTGCGCTGATGGCGTCGTGCATCTTGGATTTGGCGGGTTCCACCGTGCTCATCAGGCGGTATATCTCGACGATTATATGCAGGGCTCTGGGGATCTTCGCTGGGGGGTCGTTGCAGTCAATTTGCGTGGAACCGAGGCAGCTCAGTTTCAAACCGCAGCAGATGATGTTGCGCGCCATGACGGTTATTTTCTCAAGTCTTTTTCACCGGATGGACAAGTCGCTTTGCGCCGTGTGCGCTGCCATACGAAGTTCCTTGATTGGAGCAGTGAGGCAAATGCGTCTGAGACATTATTATCCCAAGCATCAGTGCACTTGGTCACGATTACAGTCACAGAAAGCGGGTATTACACTGATCCAAACGGCGATCTAAACACCTCAGATCCAATCATCATGTCAGAGGCATCTGGCGGCAAAGCGCAAAGCGTCTATGGATATTTGCGTGCTGGATTGCGCGGTCGCATGACAACCACAGCCGCGCCGCTGACCATCGCCTGCTGTGACAACATTCGCCAGAACGGTAAGATGCTTCACCGCAATCTGCTAGCTTACCTTGTGGCGTGTGGTGATCATGATCTCGCTGATTGGACCGAGGCCAAAGTCGCGTTCCCATGCTCGATGGTGGACCGGATTACGCCGCGCAGCGCCCCTGAATTAGCTGATGAACTGGGCCATCTTGTTGGCGCAAAAGTCGCATCCCCGATCATGGCCGAAGATTTTACCCAATGGGTTCTGCAAGACACGGCTAAGGCCGAAATGCCTGATTTGGCGCAGGTTGGCGTGACGGTCACATCTGATGTTGATCCATATGAAGAGACCAAAATCCGAGTATTGAACGGTGGGCACACGGCTCTTTCGTATCTTGCAGCATTGGAAGGCGTTGATACCTTTGACGGTGTCATGCGTGTCCCTCACCTTCGGGATCACTTTGACAAATTTGAAACGCTAGAAGTGTTACCTGCATTGACACTGGACTTGCCGTTTTCGAAAACCGATTACCTTGCCAGTATTGCGCGCCGGTTTGGGAACGAGGCCATTGGTGACACCGTCGCGCGCATTTGTGCGGACGGGATGGCAAAGTTTCCGATCTTTATACGCCCAACGCTTGAAGGTTGCTTGGCGCAAGACATTATGCCAACTTACGCAATCCGAAGCATCGCCAGCTGGTATGTTTTTGCGCGCCTTGTCGCTGCCGGCAAAATCCCATTCAACTATGTTGAACCTAGCTGGGCCGATCTTGAGGCCATGCTAGGAAACGACAGCTTTATCACCAGTCGCCAGCTTTGGGGCGATCTACCCGAAACCTATCCTGAATTTGCCGCAACGTTGCGGCGCGAAATTACTGAATTGGAGGCAAAATGGCCGGTCTAACACTGCGCGATGTGCGCAAAAGCTATGGTGCGACGAAAGTCATGCACGGTGTGGATCTTGATATCGAGGACGGCGAATTCGTTGTGTTCGTTGGTCCATCAGGCTGTGGTAAGTCCACGCTGTTGCGCATGATCGCAGGTCTTGAAGAAATCACGAGCGGAACGGTCGCCATTGGTGACCGTGTCGTCAACGATGTGGCTGCGTCCAAACGTGGCGTGGCGATGGTGTTCCAAACCTATGCGCTTTACCCGCATATGACGGTTTACAAAAACATGGCGTTTGGTTTGAAGCAGGCCAAAACAGCCCCAGCCGAGATTGAACGTCGCGTCAGCGCCGCCGCCGATATTTTGCAAATTACTGACTATCTTGATCGCAGTCCACGCAACCTGTCTGGTGGTCAACGTCAACGTGTGGCCATTGGCCGTGCGATTGTGCGTGACCCAGATGTGTTCTTGTTCGACGAACCACTGTCGAACCTTGATGCCGCTTTGCGTGTTCAAACCCGTCTTGAAATTGCGCGTCTTCACGAACGCCTTGAGACAACAATGATCTATGTGACACACGATCAGGTCGAGGCGATGACATTGGCCGACAAAATCGTGGTGCTTCGCGATGGTCGGATCGAACAGGTTGGATCACCAATTGAACTGTACGAGCGCCCTGCAAATTCGTTTGTCGCACAGTTTATCGGTAGCCCAAAGATGAATGTTTTTGGTGCGGCTGATCTGCCAGCTTCGGTTGCAGCGGCGTTAGGCAAGCCGGTTGAAGCCACACAGGATGTTGGATTCCGGCCAGAGCATTTGTTTGTGACGGATGGTGCTGATGCGGTCGTCGAAGGTAAGCTTGAGCTGGTTGAAAACCTCGGTGAATATGCATTGCTGCATTTGATCACCCCAACCGGTGTAGAATTTATCGCCAAAACAGAAAAGCCGCCTGAGGGACCAAAAGGGTCAACCATTAGCTTTGGGATTAAGCCAGAACTGGCTCACTTCTTTGACAAAGAATCTGGTCTGCGCCTTTAAGCAGGCATCGGCAATTTGAATAATGAACGCGTCCAGGATAAAACTGGGCGCGTTTTTATGTTTTAAAGCTTGAACCGACTAAACTGATAACCGCACAGTTGCTGTGCACGCACGACCATTTTGTGCTGAATGAATGTCCCTATCTAAATATGGAAGGGACAGAAAATGTTAGATCAATTTAATATCCGCACGGATGATATGCCGACCGAGATGCAAAGCCTTTTGCGCAGCTATCCGCGTGAAACGTGGGATGCGCATCCTGGTTTTCATGAAAAGACTAAGCATTGGCTGGGTGCGCACCGGATGTTTCGAACGCTCAGCGCGTCGGTCCGCAAAAATACCGAGAGCTATTTGAATGGCGATAAGGATGCCCATGACTATGCTGGGCGTCTAAGCTATCGGGGCAATGCGTTGGTGGGGAATTTGCATGGGCACCATGGCTGGGAAGATCATTCCTATTTTCCTGAACTGGCCGCAGCTGACCCTCGTTTTGACGCAGGGTTGGAAATTTTGGAAAAGGACCACGCGGACTTGGACGCTGTGCTAGATAGTTTCACCCGCACGGCCAATAGGACTATTCAGTTGGTGCAGCTTGATGAAAGCGCTGTGCGTGATGAAGCTGGTAAATTACACGCGATTGCCCAAACCATTGAGGCGTTCTTGGAACGCCACCTAAGCGACGAAGAAGAACTGGCGGTGCCCATCATTCTGCACCACCGGCTGCGCGGATAAGTAGGAGATTAACGTGACCAAAACATCCATCGAGGAAGTCCAAATAGATGCCGCCGCACGCCGCGCCAAAGGCGAATTTGTGCGCGGCGTCAGCGGATTTAGGTCCGTGGTGGGCGAGGATCCAGATTTCCCTGCCGAGCCTAACCGCTATCATCTTTTTGTTGCATTCAACTGCCCGTGGTGCCACCGCGTGACCTTGGCCCGCAATGTGCTGGGCCTGCAAAACAGCATTACAATGGACGTGGCTTTTCCCAGCCGCACCACCGAAGACGACCCCGTGGAGCCGAACCGCTGGGAATTCAACCCAACCCGCATTGCGTCCCTGACAGGGGCAACATTGCCAGAATGCACAGGCGAAACGGCGACGGGTCAAAACTATCGTTTAGCGAGGCAAATTTATGAACAAGAAGGGTCCGGCGAAGCGTCTGTTCCCATTCTTTACGACAAGAAAACCAAGCGGATTGTGACCAACGAAAGCGCCGAGATTATTCGCATGCTCAGTGCGCAGGCAGGTGCGCTGGGCAGTACTGTTGCAGATGATGGGCGACCCGATTTGTACCCAGTGGGCGATAACAGCATCCAGTTGCGTCAAGACATCGATGCGCTGAATGATCAAATCTATGTCGCTATCAATAACGGTGCTTACAAAGCAGGGTTCTCTTCTGATCAGGCGATCTATGCGGCTGCATTTACCGAATATTTTGACACGCTTAACCGGTTAGAAGCACGACTCTCTGCAGATGACCGTCCATATCTGACTGGTGATACTTTTACCGAAGCCGACCTGCGGCTGTTCCCGACGCTGTATCGACATGATCCAGTTTATTATGTGCGGATGAAGCTAAACGGTGCCAGAATTCTAGATTATCCGCATTTATGGCGCTGGCTTTGCCGGGTGTATGCATTGGACGGTGTGGCTGAAAGTAACTCGTTGGTCCATTGTCGGCAGGGGTATTTTGGCAGGTCTTGGAACAATGTTGTGCCTTTGGGACCGTTCCATCCGATGCCCTATCCCGACGCATATTTGCACCCCGAACTCGCAATTTAGGGCAGCTGCGAAAAAAGTGCGGCACGTTTAGTAGCGTCATGTCCGTCGCCCCTTGACCTTCCAGTTAATGGAACCCCTATGTATGGCAAGACATAAAAAGGGAAGACGCTGATGACTGTTGAAACGCTCCGGTTAGAAATTGATGGCATGTCCTGTGCGTCGTGTGTGGGCCGCGTGGAAAAAGCGCTGGCATCGACCAAGGGTGTGACCAGTGCGCAAGTTAACTTGGCGGCGAAAACCGCGGATGTTATCTTTTCCAGCCGTGATGCAACGATTGCCGGTGTCATCAACGTGGTCACGCAAGCAGGGTATCCCGCGCGGGTGTCGCAGGGCCAAGCAGCGCAAGACGAACGTCAGGTCAAAGAGCTACAGGATATCTCAGACCGTTTCCGGATCGCGGCCATTTTGACTGTCCCTGTCGTTTTATTGGCGATGGGGGCGCATATGGTCCCCGCGACAGCGTGGTTATTGGATAGTCGTCTAAGTTGGCTCGTTCAATTCGTGCTGACGACGACCGTCTTGGCGTGGCCGGGTCGTGCATTTTACAGCAAAGGGCTGCCAGCCTTGCTTAAGGGTGCCCCTGACATGAACACGCTTGTTGCGATTGGCACATTGGCCGCTTGGTCGTTCTCAACCGTGGCGCTATTTTTGCCGAACTTGCTGCCTGCACAGGCGGTCGGTGTCTATTTTGAAGCAGCTGCCGTCATTGTGACGCTGATCTTGCTGGGTCACATGCTCGAGGCCCGCGCCAAGGGGCGGACAGGAGATGCGGTGCGCAAGCTGGTCGGCCTGCGCCCCAAAACGGCCCGCGTATTGCGTGATGGTCAATTCGTGGACGTCGATGTGGATGACATCGTCGTTGGTGATCAGCTTCAAATCCGGCCCGGTGAACGGATTGCTGTCGATGCTGTGGTTGTCGACGGCCAGTCTTATGTCGACGAGGCCATGCTGACAGGCGAACCTATACCTGCCAACAAAGCGGTTGGTGACCATGTCACAGGTGGGACGATCAACGGGGCAGGCGCCTTGGTGATCGAGGCTGTCAAAGTCGGCGCAGACACGGCGCTGGCCCAAATTATTCAAATGGTCCAAGACGCCCAAGGTGCGCGTTTGCCGATCCAAGATATTGTGAACAAAATTACCGGCCGGTTCGTGCCAACCGTTTTGGTTTTGGCTGCGTTGACGATGATCGCTTGGGTCGCCTTTGGGCCGGATCCTGCGCTGGGCTTTGCGCTTGTGGCTGGGGTGTCCGTGTTAATCGTCGCGTGTCCATGTGCGATGGGTTTGGCCACGCCGATGTCGATTATGGTCGGGACGGGGCGCGCCGCTGATTTGGGCGTGCTGTTCCGCAAGGGGGACGCGCTGCAATCATTGCAAGGCGTCCGCACAGTTGCATTTGATAAGACCGGAACGCTGACCCTAGGGCGGCCCGAGGTCACGTTGTTCAAGCTGATGTCTGGGATGGACCACGCCGATGTCCTTGGTGCCGTGGCTGGGGTCGAGGCTCTTTCTGAGCACCCTATCGCACGGGCCATCGTGACTTACGCTGGTACGCACAGTGTAAAACCTAGCGGCGTTTCTGAGTTCACTTCGGTGGTTGGCCGCGGGGCTCAGGCGCGCGCGGATGGGCGCTTGATTGCGGTTGGCGGTGCGCGGTTCATGGCGGAAAATGGGGTTGCGTTGGATGCGGGCCTTGTTGATGCGCAAGCAGCAGAGGCGTTGGGTCATTCTGTTTTCTATGCCAGCATTGATAACCAACTGGCATGTGTGATTTCGGTGTCAGACCCGATCAGACCAACGGCAAGAACGATGGTCGCGGCCTTGCATGCAATCGGTCTGCACACCGCATTGATATCAGGTGATACAAACGCCGCTGCGCAATCCGTTGCGGCACAAATTGGCATCCAAACGGTTGTTGCTGACGTGTTGCCTGCAGGTAAGATCGCAGCTTTGAACGGGTTGGATGGACCGGTTGCCTTCGTCGGTGACGGGATCAACGACGCGCCCGCTTTAGCGCATGCAGATGTTGGCATTGCGATTGGGACAGGCACCGATGTGGCGATCGAAAGCGCTGATGTTGTGTTGATGTCGAGCGACCTTGCGGCCGTGGGCCAAGCATTCGCAATCAGCCGTGCGACGCTGCGCAATATTCATCAAAACCTGTTCTGGGCGTTTGCATATAACGCGGCCTTGATCCCCGTGGCGGCAGGGCTGCTGTATCCGGCTTTCGGGATCATGCTGTCGCCCATGCTGGCGGCAGGAGCGATGGCACTGTCGAGCGTATTCGTCGTGACAAATGCATTACGGCTGCGGAGGGCGGGGGTATGAACATTGGTGAAGCGGGTAAAGCGGCAGGCCTACCGGCCAAAACGATCCGTTATTATGAAGACATTGGGCTGGTGAAACCGATGCGCGATGCCAACGGGTACCGCGCGTTTCGCGATAGCGATGTACATCAGTTGACGTTTTTGGCGCATTCGCGGGGATTGGGGTTTTCGATCGAAGATTGCCGCGCCTTGCTTGCGCTGTGGGCTGATGGGGATCGGGCAAGTAGTGACGTGCGCCAGATCGCGAAATCCCACCTTGCAGCAATTGACGTGAAAATAGCGGACCTTCATGCTATGCGCGAAACCCTAAGCGATCTTGTATCGGCGTGTGCGGGCGACGATCGACCTGATTGCCCGATTTTGCAAAACCTTGGCAAAACGACCTGACCCCAAGGTGTTATCTGGTGGCAGATGGCATGTTATCGCTTATCAACTGGTCAAGCCCCAGGTTGGTGCCTATCTGTCAGGTGCATTATGACCCTGCGCAACGAAAGTAAGATAGTATGATGAAACGACGTTCCTTTATGGCTTTGGCCACAGCTATGGCTTTGACCGCGACCTCAGCGGCTGCACAGCAATTATCGTTGGGGCAGGTGTCAGAGTATTTAAACGGGCTTCAAACGGCGCAAGGCGGGTTCACGCAGATCAATGCGGACGGGACGCTGTCCACAGGTCAGATTTTTATCAAACGACCTGGGCGTATCCGGTTTGAATATAACGCACCGGATAATTCGCTGGTGATGGCTGGTGGAGGGCAAGTCGCTATCTTTGATCCGCGGTCTAACAGCGGACCGGATCGATACCCGCTAAACCAAACGCCGCTTAAGATTATTTTGGAACGCAATGTCGATCTTGCGCGCGCAAGTATGGTCACAGGGCACACGTCCGATGGAACGACAACGACCATCACGGCTCAAGATCCGCAAAACCCGCAATACGGCAATATTCAAATGGTGTTTACGGCCAACCCCGTTGAGCTACGCCAATGGATCGTCACCGATGATGTTGGCAGCCAGACGACTGTGATTTTGAACGATCTGGCGCGCGGTGGCAGTATCGGGGATATCAAATTCAACATCATCAACGAGATGAATAACTGGAATAATTAGACCCGCGAACATAAAAAAGGCGCCCGATTGAGGCGCCTTTTTTGTCTCTAGATTTTGCGACAAGATCGTAGCTGCGCGTCATACATTACCGCGCGGGCGCCAACTTCGTTTGCGATGCGGACCAGCCAGCTTTTACTTTTCCATGTGCCACGTCGGTATCCGGTGCGGCCATCGTGATAAGCTAAATATTGATTGCGCGTGTCGTTCATAGCCAAGCCGACTTCTTTTTTGGTCAGGGACATGTACCAGCCCATAAAGTCGGTCGCATCTTTAATATCATCACGTCGGGCGCGCGATCCGCCTTCGGCGCGTTGGTATTCTTTCCACGTACCATCAAGGGCCTGAGAGTAGCCAAATGCGGATGATTGACGGCCAATCGGAATGACGCCAAGCGCATATTGATGCGGGGTTCGGTTGTTCCCGATGAATTTGCTTTCCTGATAAATGATCGCCATCAAAGCAGGCACTGGTACGCCCCATTTGCGCTCAGTCGCCTTAAAGGCCCGAAGGTATGCTGGGCGCTCGGATACAATTTCACAGGCGTTATCAAGGTTGCGCGGCGCCGAGAAATTCTTGGACCCGCAGCTACCTAAAGCCACCAAAAGTATCATTGCGCGGAAGATTCTGCTCATCTGCCACTCGCTTTTTTGTTTTGTCTTTTTTTTCACTATAGGCGATTTTCGCAGCCCTGTGAACAGCTTTGGCAGCGTGTTTAGATCACAAATGCGAGGATAAGCGGCAAACTGATCACTGAAATCAACGTTGATGCCACCACAAGGCCCGCAACCGGCTGTGCGTCACGCCCGTATTTTTCGGCGAGCAGGTACGATGTGACAGCGACAGGCGTCGCAACTTGGACGATCAAAACAGCGCTGGGAATAGGGGCCAAGCCGAACCACTGCGCAGCGACCCATGCGGCACCGGCACACACGACGACCTTGATCGCTGACAGCCATACGGCGCGTCCCATATCGCGGGTCTCTAGGCGTGCAATGGCGACGCCAAGCGTGATCAGCATAATGGGAATCGCCATCTGGCCAATGAGTTGAAGCGCATTGGTCAAGAAGGTCGGTGTCTGCCACCCCTGCCACAAAAACAAGGCTCCGAGGAAAGTTGCCGCCACGACGGGCTCTTTGATGACGCGGGTAAGCGATCCTCCGCCTGCGACAACCCAGACCCCGATCGTGAACGATAATATCGCCATAACGGCAAATACCACGACCGCATAACTTAGCCCTTCTTCGCCAAATGCGAACAAGGCGAGCGGCAATCCAAGATTACCTGTGTTTCCGAAAACGAGGGGGGCAAGATAGGTCGATGTGCTAAGTTTTCGTAATTTTACGACACCTAAAAATACTATAGAAACAAGGCCGTAAGCAGTGAAACTGGCCAATGACAGCGCCCAAAGAGCTTGGGGGTCGATATCCGCAGTCATTAGGGCCACGAAGATCAGGCAAGGGACCGAAAGGGTCATCGCCAATCGGGTCACAAATTCGACCCGATACTCGAACCCCAGCTTAACCCAACCGAACCCAACAGCGGCCAAAATAAAGACAGGTGCCGTGATATTCAGGACTGTTAATGCTAAGTCCACAGACTGTTTCCTTCAAATTTACGCCCTGCCCATAGACACTGCGCGTCAGAGGGGGCTAGAAAGCCATCGGGGGTACGTTTTTGATGTTCAAAACACGCGCTAAATATCATTTGGGCCAAGTTGTCCGCCATCGCAAGCACCCTTTCCGCGGTGTGGTCTTTGACGTGGACGCAATGTTCTCAAATACTGACGCATGGTACGAGGCGATCCCAGAGGATAGCCGTCCCAAAAAAGAGCAGCCATTTTACCATTTGTTGGCCGAGAATGATCAAAGCTATTACGTTGCTTATGTGTCTGAGCAGAACCTTGTTGCAGACTACTCTGGTCAACCCGTTGAGCACCCGGATCTTGAAGATCTGTTTGGTCCGTTCGAGGACGGGCAATACCCACTGCAGGTTCAGCTAAACTGAACAGCGCAGATGGATTAAAACCCATCCTACGTCAGTAACCCAGCGCACATCCGTCTTTACGGGGATCAGATCCACCAATCAGCACGCCATCTTCGCCCAATGTGATCGCCTGTGCGCCGCCGATTGGCCCCTCTGGTACGGCCACGTTATGCCCAAGGTCCGCAAGTCCAGCATGCACGTCAGCCCCATAAGTTGTTTCAACGTTCAGCGTGTCCCCATCAGCAAAGCAACGTGGTCCATCAATGGCTGTCTGCACGTCCATCCCAAAATCAGTCAGGTTGGTTACAAATCGCGCATGGCCAGTCGATTGATAGGCGCCGCCCATGACGCCAAATGGCATATACGGTGATGCGCCCTTCTTAAGAAGGCCCGGAATGATCGTGTGCATTGGTCGCTTGCCGCCGCCCGCCTCATTTGGGTGCCCCTCGTCCAAGGTGAAACCTGCGCCACGGTTTTGCAGCAAGACACCAAATTTGTCTGATGCGATGCCGGATCCAAACGAATGGAACACGGAATAAATCAGTGACACACACATGCGGTCCTTATCGACGACTGTGATGTAGATCGTGTCTTTGTGCACAGCCTCTGCACCCGGCGCGGATGCTGGCATCGCCTTTTTGGGATTGATCAGTGCAGCAAGACCTGCAGCCGTTTCGGGCGACAACATATGGTCAAGCTTTGTCATATGATCGGGATCGGCAACAAAGCGGTTGCGCGCGTCATAAGCCAGCTTGGTCGCTTCCGCCTCAATATGCGCACGCTCAACCCCAAATGGGTCCATGCCAGCGATATCAAAATGTTTAAGGATATTGAGCAGCAAAATCGCGGTTGCACCTTGCCCATTTGGCGGATGCTCCCAAAGGTCCAGCCCGCCGTAGCCGCCTGTAATCGGGGCTGTGTATTCGCTTGCGCAATTGGCAAAGTCATCAAGTGTATGAACGCCGCCACGCGCGTTTAATGCGGCGACCATGTCTTCGGCGACCTCGCCTTCGTAAAATGCATCTCGCCCGTTCAATGCGATCCGGCGTAGGACGTCCGCCTGACCGGGTGCGCGGAACATTTGGCCAGCGACCGGAGCCTCGCCGTTGATCAGATAGGCGTCGCGCGCCGAACCTTGCAACGCGTCTGTTGATAGCGCCCAGTCAAATGCAACACGCGGTGCGACAGGAACCCCTGTTTCTGCATAGTGAATGGCAGGGGCCAGCGACGCCTTTAGGCCCAGCTTTCCGAAATCCGCAGATAGTCTGCAAAATGCATCAATTGAACCGGGAATGGTCACGGCCTCTGGGCCACCTAATGGGATGGTTGTCATGCCCTTTTCGCGCAGAACGCTTGCGTCTAGCCCAGCCGGTGCGCGGCCTGATCCATTAAGTGCGACAACGCGGTCTTCACCCGGTGGCGTTAAAAGGACAAAGCAGTCACCGCCAATGCCAGTCATCTGCGGTTCGCAAATACCCAACAAAACGGCCCCCGCAATGGCCGCGTCAACGGCGTTGCCGCCCGCCTCTAGTATTTGAATGGCGACTTTCGCAGCCAATGGGTGCGACGTGGCGCACATACCGTTTGTGGCAAATGTGGCCGAGCGGCCCTGCTTTTGAAAATCGCGCATTCAAAGTCCCCAAATTTTTCCTGTGTTGAAACCTAGGGCAACAAACGGCAGGTGCAATATCAAAAAGGGTGAAGTTCTCAGCGCCGTGCAACTGGGTGGGGGCATTAATATACACGACGCCGAGATAAGCTATTCAGCTATAATGTTATCTTTGATCCGTGATCATGGTCACACGATGAACAAACCAAGACGTTTTTGGGGCGGGCGCCAAAATCCTTTTCTTAGATCAGAAAAGAACATACGTTCAATTCCATAGGTAGCACGAAAGGACGGACCATGACTTCAGTCGTTATCACAGGGGCTTCGCGCACGCCGATGGGTGGGTTCCAAGGCGTTTTTGCAAATGTAGACGCGCCAACCCTTGGTGGTGTGGCGATCAAGGCCGCCTTGCTTGACGCAGGCGAGCCGACCGTCGATGAGGTGCTGATGGGCTGTGTTTTGCCTGCGGGTCTGGGGCAAGCTCCTGCGCGACAAGCGAGTTTCCTTGGGGGACTTTCCGACGCTGTTCCTGCAACAACACTGAACAAGATGTGCGGTTCGGGGATGAAAACGGTGATGATTGCCTTTGATCAAATCAAAGCAGGCGGCACCGATGTGATCGTGGCGGGAGGCATGGAAAGCATGACAAACGCGCCGTACCTAATGACCAAGCTACGCGGAGGTGCGCGGATCGGTCATCAAAGTGTGCAAGACAGTATGTTTCTGGATGGCTTAGAGGACGCCTATGACAAAGGCCGGCTGATGGGCACATTCGCCGAAGATTGCGCCGAAACTTACCAATTTACCCGTGCGGCCCAAGATGATTTTGCGCTGACATCCCTGTCAAATGCAATTGCTGCGCAAAACGGTGGTGGGTTTGTGCAAGAGATCGCGCCAGTGACCGTGCGGTCGCGCAAGTCCGAGATTATCGTCGATGCAGACGAACAACCAAGTGCCGCGCGCCCTGACAAAATCCCTCTTCTTAAACCTGCCTTTCGCGAAAACGGCACGGTGACTGCTGCAAACGCTTCGAGCATCTCGGATGGGGCATCTGCCCTTGTTATCGCTCGCGAAGGTGCAACAGATGGGCCGGTACGTGCGCGCATCATAGGGCATGCAAGCCATGCCCAAGCTCCAAATTTGTTTACAACAGCACCTGTGCCCGCGACGCAGAAACTGCTCGCTAAAATTGGCTGGTCGGTTGACGATGTTGATTTGTGGGAAGTGAATGAAGCTTTTGCTGTCGTCCCTATGGCTTTCATGCATGACATGAATATCCCGCGTGAAAAGCTAAATGTGAACGGTGGTGCCTGCGCATTGGGCCATCCGATTGGTGCATCGGGTGCGCGCATTATCGTGACGCTGTTGCATGCGCTCGAGGCGCGAGGTCTGAAGCGTGGCATCGCTGCGATCTGCATCGGTGGTGGTGAAGGTACGGCCATCGCGATAGAGCGCCCATAGATTAAAATTCAACAAAGGTTCATGCGATGCGCGTTGACTACGATACTTTGGCAAAAACGATCGCGTCCTTAGCGATGGGTGAAACCGATGCAGTTGCCTTAATGGCGACGGTTGCCTGTGAAGTTCACCATGCCGATACACGGTTTGATTGGACGGGGTTTTACCGCGTGACTGCACCTGAAATGCTGAAAGTCGGTCCATATCAGGGTGGGCACGGCTGCCTCGTGATCCCATTCTCCCGCGGTGTCTGTGGTGCTGCCGCGCGTACAGGAACCGTGCAATTAATCGCTGACGTGGATGCGTTTGAGGGCCATATCGCATGTGCAAGCGCGACGCGGTCGGAATTGGTTTTGCCAGTTTATAATAGTGCAGGAACATTGCTTGGGGTGTTTGACATCGACAGTAATCAGCCTGCTGCGTTTGATGAAAATGATGCGGCGCATATTGCTTCAATTCTCAAGGCGACTTTTGCCGCAGCAAAGTAAATCTCGCCACCGTGAAATTTTGCTATCTTTTTTCACAATGCTGAGGCACCATGAAAACCGAGACACAATTTTCATGGAATCGCGATGCTGCATGATCTACCAGCCGAAGTGCGCACATTGGGCGCAGATTTACGGGCCTTGCGTAAAGCGCGTGGTTTAACGCTTGCGTCGATGGCCGATGCCTTGGGCAAATCTGTCGGCTGGCTAAGTCAGGTAGAGCGCGACATATCAGAGCCCAGCATCGACGATCTGCGTGCCTTGGCGCGGATGTTGGATGTGTCGATATCCAGCCTGTTTCGTGTTGCAGCGGCTGTGGGCGAAGAAGGCTATATTGTGCGTAAAACGGCGCGTCGTCCCATTGGATCACGTGAGGCGGGCCTTGTTGAGGAACTGCTTTCGCCCGACCTTACTGATGATTTTGAGGTTGTGCATTCCACGTTTGAAGCTGGTGCAACCATGACTGACGCGGTCTGCCGACCAACCCAAGAATTAGGTTACATCGTGTCTGGTCAGCTTGATTTGTGGATTGATGACACCTGTTTCCACCTTAACCCAGGCGACAGTTTCCGCATTCGTGGTCAGCATTACCGCTGGGCCAACCCCCACGGTGTGCCGTGCATGGCGATCTGGGTTATCGCCCCGCCAGTTTACTGATGGACATAAAGTTTTTCCGCCCAAAGTGGCGACAACAGGAGCAAGACACATGAGCGATTTTCCAACAACGGCCCGTGTGGTCATTATCGGTGGCGGTGTCGTCGGCGTATCCACGCTTTACCATCTTGCGCTTGCAGGTTGGACTGATTGTGTTCTGTTGGAAAAGAACGAATTGACCGCTGGGTCCACGTGGCATGCCGCAGGCAACTGTCCGTCGTTTTCCACGTCTTGGGCGATCATGAACATGCAGCGGTATTCATTGGGGCTGTATGACGGTTTGGCCGATAAGGTCGATTACCCGATGAATTATCACGTCACGGGGTCCATTCGATTGGCGCATTCCAAAGAGCGGATGCAGGAATTTGAACGCGCGCGGGCGATGGCCAACTATCAGGGCCTCAACATCGATATGATGTCAAATCAGGACATGAAAGACGCCTATCCGTTCTTAGAAACCCACGACCTTGTTGGTGGCATGTGGGACCCCGATGATGGTGACATTGACCCTGCGCAATTGACCCAAGCACTGGCCAAAGGTGCCCGTGCGCTGGGCGCGCGAATTGAGCGGTTCTGCCCTGCCACTGGTGTGACACGCGATGGTGCCGAATGGATCGTGCATACTGACAAGGGTGATATTCGTTGTGAAAAAGTGGTGAATGCCGCTGGTTATTACGCGCAACGCGTTGGCGAATGGTTCAAGCCATATGGCGGGCGCACCGTCCCTATGGCCACTATGTCGCACCAGTATTTCCTGACTGAGGAAATCCCAGAGCTCAAGGAATGGACTGAAACCCAAGGCCGCAAAATCCCACTACTGCGTGATGTTGATAGTTCCTATTACCTGCGTCAGGATAAGAACGGCCTGAACCTTGGCCCATACGAGCGTAACTGCAAGGGGCACTGGATGACCCCATCAGATCCGATGCCTGATGACTTTAGTTTCCAGCTGTACCCAGATGATCTTGAACGCCTCGAATGGTATATCGAGGATGCGATGGCGCGTGTGCCAATCCTTGGCACCAGTGGTGTTGGCCGCGTCATCAACGGGCCGATCCCATATGCGCCTGATGGCTTGCCGCTTATGGGGCCTATGCCTGGTGTGCCGAATGCCTATGAGGCCTGCGTGTTCACCTTTGGCATTACCCAAGGCGGTGGCGCGGGCAAGGTGATGGCCGAATGGATCACTGAGGGCGAAACTGAATGGGATATGTGGGCGGTCGATCCGCGTCGCTATACAGATTATACCGATCAGGATTACTGTGACCGCAAAGCGATGGAAGTTTATGGCCACGAATACGCCATGCATTTCCCGCATCACGAATGGCCAGCTGGACGCGATAAAAAGCTATCGCCAAACCATACAAAGGTTGTGGAATTGGGCGGCGTCATGGGTGCGTATAACGGTTGGGAACGTGCCAATTGGTTCGCAAAGGGTGGCGATGACACAACCGAAGAATCCACCCATACTTGGGACCGCAATGGCCCATGGCAGCAGCGCATCAAAGAAGAATGCGAAGCGGTGCGCGACGGTGTTGGTGTTCTTGATCTTCCGGGGTTCTCTCGATTCAATCTATCCGGTGACGGTGCGGCCGAATGGCTGCGCGGTATGATCGCTGGCGCATTGCCGAAAATTGGACGCATGAACCTAGCGTATTTCGCAGATAGCCGTGGCCGGATTTTGACCGAGATGTCGATGATGCGTCACGGCGAAGACACGTTCACCCTGATCACTGCCGCCAGCGCGCAGTGGCATGATTTTGAGGTACTGCGCGACAGCCTGCCAGCGGGGCTAAGCCTGACGGATCACACAACTGAATTTTCTACGCTGATCGTAACTGGTCCAAAGGCACGCGAATTGTTTACTGCGCTGGGCACAGACGCGGACCTATCGCTTGGGTGGTTGACCCATCAAGTCGCATCCGTGGCGGGCATTGATTGCGCGCTGGCCCGTGTGTCGTTTGCAGGTGAGCTGGGTTGGGAAATCCATGCGACCAATGCGAATATGCCGGCACTTTACGATGCTGTGCTGGGTGTAGGTGCCGTCCCATTTGGGATGTATGCGCTGAATTCCCTGCGAATCGAAAAAGGGTACCGCGCTTGGAAGGGCGATTTGTCGACTGACTATTCCCTGCTCGAAGGTGGAATGGAGCGGTTCATCAAATTCGACAAACCCCAAGATTTTCCCGGCAAGGCGGCGCTGCTGGCAGAAAAACAGCAGGGCAGTAAAAAGCGGTTTGCGACTCTTGTGATGGATGAAGCCTGCGCCGCAGATGCGCCCTACATGTCGACGGTCCTGTATGATGGCAAAGTCGTGGGTGAAACCACATCGGGCGCTTACGGCTACCGCGTGAAAAAGTCGATCGCGCTGGCGATGATCCGTTCTGATCTGGCCGTTTCAGGGACCAAAGTCATTGTGAATATTTTTGGTCAAGACGTGGCCGCAACTGTGCAGGATGATGCGCCACTGTGGGACGCCAGCAACGCCCGTATTCGGGCCTGAGGGTAATGCGGACAGCTTCATCGCAAACGGCTGTCCGTGGACCACAGCATTGCGATATTGCCGTGGTCGATGGGTTTGTTCTTACGGAAATGGCGGGTGTCGTTGACGTGCTTCGCTTGGCAAATCGGTTGAGCGGGCAAGACATATTTTCTTGGCGCTACCTGTCTCGCTGTGGCGGACCGATCAGCAGCAGTGCTGACGCCGTGGTGCAAACATCCATTTTTCCAACGCAGCCAGATACCCAATATCTTATTGTGCTTGGCAATGCGGATGCGGAACATCCCGATTTGGCGATGGGCGCGGTGTTGGGGCGGTATTCGTCACGCCAATCGCGCGTTATTTTGCTGTCAGAAGCGGCGACGCGTTATATCGCAGATCGTGGTCAGCCCGCCGCAGATCATACGACCCACTGGGAAAACCGTGCCATTTTGCGGGAACGGCTGGGTTTGTTTGAAACTGGTGCAGCACTTGCGGCTGACGACGGCGTTGTGATGACCTGCGCTGGTATGGGGGCGACAGTGGATGTGATGCTTTCCATCGCAGCCCTGCATTTGTCATCTGCCGCAATGATGACAGTGGCCGATGTCTTGCTTCACGAACGGATTCGGCATTTTAATACCTTGCAGCCTTATGCGGGGCGGGCTGCGCATGCGACAGGTGACGACGATTTGGATGTTTGCGTTGGACTGATGCAAGCCAATATTGAGATGCCGTTGCCTATTGCGACAATTGCATCGCAGGCCAAAGTGTCAAAGCGGTCGCTAGAGCGGAAATTCCAAAAGATCATGCAGACCACACCAAATGGGTATTACCGCGAATTGCGACTGGCGCAGGCCAACAACTTGTTGTTGAACACCAACATGACCATTCAAGAGATTGGTCTTGCGACAGGGTTTTCTAGCGGGTTCGCGCGGGTGTACCGCACAGTGTTTGGGATGACCCCGAATGCATCGCGCCAAAAGCGGATTGGCCGAACAGAAAACGCCAGTGATGGCGCAAATTAAACATTGTGGCTACGCCAATTCGATAGAGTGCAGCCAATACATAAAGGTAACTGAATGATCACGATTCTTGATGGTGGCATGGGCCAAGAACTGGTGGCTCGAGCAGGCAAAGCGACTGGACTTTGGTCAATCCAAGCGCTGCTTGACCACCCCCAAATGGTGCGCGATGTGCACGATGCCTATTTTGCTGCGGGCGCGCAGGCTGCGACGACGAACAGCTATTCTGTCTTGCCTGATCGGTTGGAAACGCATGGGCTCGATGATCAATTGGACCGTCTTTCCATTTTGGCTTGTGAATTGGCCTGTCAGTCGCGTGATGCACATGGCAGCGGTTTTGTCCTTGGATCGCTAGGACCACAAGGGTTTTCATTTCAGCCCGACAAATGCCCACCCGCTGAACAAGCAGCCGAAGTATACGCCCACTTGGCTCGCGTTCATGCCCCATTTGTTGACGGGCATATCCTAGAAACGATGTCGTCGGTGGATCAAGCCCGTGGCGGCCTTATGGGGGCTGGTGTGACCGGAAAACCTGTCTGGCTGTCGCTGTCTGTTGATGACAGCGATGGGACGAAACTGCGGTCAGGCGAGCCGATTGCCGACATCATTCCACTGATCGCACAATTCAAACCGCATGTTGTGTCGGTCAACTGTTCACTGCCAGAGGCCGTCAGCCAAGCGATCCCGCTGCTGGCAGGCGCAGGTGTGACCGTCGGTGCCTATGCCAACGGGTTTACGGGTATCGCAGATGACTTTGATCATATCGGTGCCACGGTTGACGCGTTAGAGGCGCGCACTGACCTTGGGCCCGCCCGCTATGCTGATTTTGCTCAAACTTGGGTCGACGCGGGGGCGACTGTAATCGGGGGCTGCTGCGAGGTTGGCCCCGCTCATATTGCTGCCCTTGTGGCGCGTTTCAAATAAGGAAAGACTGCCATGGCCAATGTCCCTACTTCTGCCCGCGTCGTCATTATTGGCGGTGGCGTTATCGGGTGTTCTGTTGCGTACCATTTGGCCAAACTGGGCTGGAAAGATGTTGTGCTGTTGGAGCGTAAACAGCTAACGTCTGGGACCACATGGCATGCGGCGGGTTTGATCGCGCAACTTCGCGCGACGGCCAACATGACCAAACTCGCGAAATATTCCCAAGAGTTGTACGGTAATCTGGAAGCAGAAACAGGTTTTGCGACTGGGTTTAAACGGGTCGGTTCCATCACTGCCGCCCTGACGATGGAGCGCAAAGAAGAGATTTTTCGCCAGGCGGCCATGGCCCGCGCATTTGGCGTTGAGGTCGAAGAAATCAGCCCCAAAGAAGTCAAAGAACGCTACGATCATCTGAACATCGACGGTGTAACGGCGGGCGTTTATCTGCCGCTTGACGGCCAAGGTGATCCTGCAAATATCACGCTGGCCTTGGCCAAAGGTGCGCGTCAAAACGGTGCGCAAGTGATTGAGCGTACTGCCGTGACCAAGATGAACCGCGAAGGTCGTCGTGTGAAATCTGTTGATTGGGCGAGCGGTTCTGAGACAGGCACAATCGACTGCGATATGATCGTCAACTGCGGCGGCATGTGGGGTCACGAGGTTGGTAAAATGGCGGGTGTGAACGTGCCGCTGCATGCTTGCGAGCATTTCTATATCGTGACCGAACCGATTAAGGGACTGACGCAAATGCCCGTCCTGCGTGTCCCTGATGAATGCGCGTATTACAAAGAAGACGCCGGTAAAATCTTGCTTGGTGCGTTTGAACCCAATGCGAAACCTTGGGCGATGGACGGCATTCCAAAAGACTTTGAATTCGACCAATTGCCAGAAGATTTTGACCATTTTGAGCCGATTTTGGAACAAGCCGTCAATCGGATGCCAATGTTGGCAGAGGCGGGCATACACACGTTCTTTAACGGTCCAGAATCGTTCACGCCGGATGATGCGTATCACCTTGGTCTTGCGCCAGAGATGGACAATGTTTGGGTCGCTGCGGGTTTTAATTCCATCGGTATTCAATCCGCAGGTGGCGCGGGTCAAGCGCTTGCGGCGTGGATGGATGCGGGCGAAAAGCCGTTTGATCTGGGTGATGTGGACATCAGCCGGATGCAGCCGTTTCAGGGCAACAAACATTACCTGTTTGAGCGGTCCAAAGAAACGCTTGGCTTGCTTTATGCCGATCATTTTCCGTTCCGGCAAAAGGCGACGGCGCGAGGCATTCGCCGCACGCCATTCCACCAACATCTGTTAGACCAAGGTGCTGTTATGGGTGAATTGGCTGGTTGGGAGCGTGCCAACTGGTTTGCGAATGAAGGGCAAAAACCGGAATACGAATATTCTTGGAAACGTCAGAATTTCTTTGCCAATGTCGCGGCTGAACTGGATGCGGTGCGGACCAATGTTGGCATGTACGACATGTCATCGTTCGGCAAAATCCGTGTCGAAGGGCGCGATGCTGTGGCGTTTATGAACAATGTCGCTGGTGGTCAGTACGATGTGCCAGTTGGCAAAATTGTCTACACGCAGTTCCTGAATAACAAGGCAGGGATCGAGGCAGATGTGACTGTGACGCGACTGTCTGAAACCGCGTTCCTTGTCGTGACGCCAGCGGCGACGCGATTGGCTGATCAAGTCTGGATGCTGCGTCATATCGGTGACCATAACGTTGTGATTACGGACGTCACTGCCGGCGAAGGCGTGCTGGCCATCATGGGCCCGAACGCGCGCAAACTGCTGCAAGCCGTGTCGCCCAATGATTTCTCGAATGACGTGAATCCGTTTGGAACAGCGCAAGAGATTGAACTTGGCATGGGTATGGCGCGGGTGCACCGTGTGACATACGTGGGCGAACTTGGTTGGGAGATATACGTGTCCGCCGATATGGCCGCCCATGCGTTTGAAACGTTACATGCGGCAGGCCGCGACATGGGTGTTCAACTGTGCGGTATGCATATGATGGACGCTGGCCGGATCGAAAAAGGGTTCCGGCACTTTGGTCATGACATTACGTCCGAGGATCACGTGTTAGAGGCGGGCCTTGGGTTTGCTGTGAAAACCGACAAGCCCGCGTTTATCGGGCGTGATGCCGTTCTGCGCAAAAAAGATGAAGGTCTGAGCAATCGCTTGGTTCAATTCAAGCTGACCGATCCAGAGCCGCTTTTGTATCACAACGAACCCGTCATGCGTGACGGTGAAGTCGTTGGTTATTTGTCGTCGGGTGTTTACGGGCACCACGTTGGTGCGGCCATGGGCATGGGGTACGTGCCGTGTAAGGGCGAAACTGTGGTGGAAGTCTTGGCGTCGACCTATGAGATCGACGTGATGGGGACGCGGGTTAAGGCCGAAGCAAGCCTCAAGCCATTTTATGACCCAAAGTCAGAGCGCGTCAAAGCCTAAGGGTTAGTCATTAAGAAGGCCCCGCTGGTCGAAACCTAGCGGGGCCTTTTTGTGTATTAAAACCGATGTTATTTGTCGTCGGCGGCAACGTCTGTTGTCTGTGGACCGAGCGCGTTCAACCCCTTAAGGATATCGATCGCATAGGCCAGTTGATAATCGTCCTCACGCAATTCCGCCGCAGCTTGGGCGCGGTCGCGGTCTTCTTCGATCTGGCGAATTTCGTCTTCGGTCAGGCTGTCGTTGTCCAATGACCCACGCAGATCGGCCTCTGACCGGACATTTCCGGCCTCTTCCTCTTCTTCGTCTTGCGGACGGGCGCGCGGCTGTTCGACGATGATGTCAGGGGAAATACCCAGCGCTTGAATGGACCGACCGGACGGGGTGTAATACCGCGCCGTTGTCAGGCGCATCGCGCCGTCGCCTTGCAATGGAACAACCGTTTGCACGGACCCTTTGCCGAATGATTTGGTGCCAACAACGATTGCGCGACGGTGATCTTGCAATGCACCTGCGACGATTTCAGATGCAGATGCAGAGCCACCATTGATCAACACGACAATCGGTTTGCCTTCGGCCAAATCACCCACTGCTGCATTGTAGCGGTCGCTATCGTTCGGCTCGCGGCCACGGGTGGATACGATTTCGCCAGCCTCAAGGAAAGCATCGGACACATAGATTGCTTGGTTCAACAAGCCACCTGGGTTGTTGCGCAGATCAAGGATGATCCCATCGACGTTGTCTAAACCGCCTGCTTCCGCGATCTGTTCTTCCAAGCCGGATTTCAGGTCTGGGTAAGTCTGATCGCTAAACGTAGCGATCCGCAGGACTACGGCGTTGCCCTCGGTCCGGCTGCGTACAGCTGTCAATTTGATCGTGTCACGGATGATGGACACCTGAAGTGGCTCCACTTCGCCTTCGCGTACAACTGTGATCACGATTTCGGATCCAACGGGACCGCGCATCAGTTCAACGGCGTCATCCAAGGTCAGCCCCAGCACGTTTTCACCGTCAACCGCTGTGATAAAATCACCAGCAAGAATACCGGCTGCATCGGCTGGCGTGCCATCCATTGGAGAGACGACTTTGACCCAGCCCTCTTCTTGGGTGACTTCAATGCCAAGCCCGCCAAATTCACCGCGCGTCTGCACGCGCATTGCTACGGCATCATCGGCAGACAAATAGCTGGAATGCGGGTCAAGTGACGTCAGCATGCCGTTGATCGCTGCCTCGATCAGGTCTTTTTCCTCGACGTCTTCGACGTAGCCGGCACGGATGCGTTCAAAAATATCGCCAAACAGATCAAGCTGTTCGTAAACGCTTGCACTGTTGGCAGCCTCTTGGGCGAGCAGGGGCCCAGCCACTTGCGTTGTTGCGATGAGACCCAAAAGTGTACCGCCGCCTGCGGCCATCATTAGCTTTTTCATAAATATACGTGTCCTATCTGTCGTCCAACGCGAACCAGCCGGTTGGGTTTACGGGACTCTGCCCTTCTCTGACCTCAAGATAAAGGGTCTGTGACGCCACACCGCCAGAATCGACCTCTCTTTGGGTCAAGATTGCGTTAGCGTTGGGCGCATCTCCGCCCAAAAGCCCGATGGGTGACCCTTGCGGGATAACCTGACCGGCCTCACCGAACACCTCTTCCAGTCCAGCAATGACGAAAAGAACGTCGGCCGCTGGCTCTAGGATAATTACATTGCCATAGTCCAGCAGCGGCCCGCGGAACAAGATCGTCGCGGCGGCAGGTGCGGTGACCAAGGCGCGCGGCCGTGCGGCAAGGATCACGCCGGGTCTGCGAATACCCGCTGCATCAGGTGCATTGAACTGCCGCAGCAGCTGGCCTTGCACGGGAAGCGGCAGGTTGCCTTTTTGCGTGCTCGCGTCGACGGGGGCTGCATCGCTTACAAAGCTATCGGACAATCCGGTTGCAAACCCTGTTAGCGTTTCTGTGCTGGCCAACAAAAGCGCTGTCTGAATTGGGTCTTCGACAAAACTAAGGGGCAGATCGGTCCGTTCTGAGATCGCTATCGACAGCGCGGACCGCGCAGATTGCACGCCGTCTAATCCATCTTGCAATGTGCTGGCGGCGCTTTCCTGTAGCGTCCGTAGCAATGTGATTTCTTCCAGCTCTGACCGCAGTTGCATTGCTTCAGCCTGAAGCGCTGGTGCCACATCGGCGACCATCATGCCAGACCGCGCAGTGCCCGTTGGCCCTGATGGATGTAATAGTAATAGTGGTGCTGGCGCGCGGCCCATGGTTTGCAACACACCTAACAAGCGACCGATTTCTCCGGATTTCGCAGCAAGCGCTTTTTCCAGGGTTGATTGACGAATAGCCGCGCGGCGCAGCCCGTCGCGCATGGCGATCAGCCCATCCTCATAGGCACGCACGGTTTGCGTCAACGCAGCGACACGGTTACGGGCACCTTGGGCTTGCGCCAATGCATCGCCCGCTTGGGTAAGCCTTTCAGCCGCAGCGATTGCGGCCTCGGCTGGGGTTTGGGCGTTGGCGATGCCAGCCCAAAGAACCACGATGATTGTGAAAAAGCGTATCAATCGATCAAACTCTGGCCGGTCATTTCATCTGGTAGCGGTAAACCCATCAGGGCCAGTAACGTCGGGGCCAAGTCGGCCAAACGTCCATCATGTAAGGTAGCACCATCCGGTCCGCCAACCAATGCAACTGGCACAGGGTTCAGTGTATGTGCGGTATGTGGACCACCCGTTTCAGGATCGATCATCATTTCGCAATTTCCGTGATCAGCAGTGACGATCATCGCGCCTCCTGCGGATTTAAGAGCATCAAGGACTTTGCCCAATCCACGGTCCACGGCTTCGCAAGCAATGATTGCCGCATTCAAATCGCCAGTATGCCCAACCATGTCTGGGTTGGCGAAGTTCGTGATAATCAGGTCATAGCCGTCGTTGATTGCGCCGACAAAAGCGTCAGTGACCTCGCCTGACGACATTTCAGGTTGCAGATCATATGTCGCGACCCTGGGTGATTGCGGCATAAAACGATCTTCGCCGACTTCCGGCACTTCAATGCCGCCGTTCATGAAAAACGTGACATGCGGGTACTTTTCGGTTTCTGCCAAGCGGAATTGACGCAATCCATGTTGTGCAACCCACGCCCCAAGGGTGTTTTTGATGACCCGCTTGGGGAACACGGTTTCGTACCAAGCCGCGTGTGCATCGGAATAATTTACCATACCGAGGCGGGCAACAAGGGTGGGCATTTCGCGGGGGAATCCGTCAAAGTTTGGATCAGCGATAGCGGCAAGTATTTCGCGGGCGCGGTCAGACCGGAAATTCAGGCAGAACAGCCCGTCTCCCTTTGCAAAACCTGCATAGTTGCCGATGACTGTTGCGGGAATAAATTCATCTGTTTTGTTCGCTGCATATGCTGCGTCAATTGCGGCCTGCGGGTTGGCGGCCATGTTGCCTTTACCAAGGACAATCGCGTCATAGGCCGTTTGCACACGTTCCCACCGATTATCGCGGTCCATCGCGTAATAACGGCCAATCACAGTGGCGATATGGGAAGATGGAGGCAGTGCATTCTCAAGCTGGGCCATAAACGCCTTGGCGCTTTTTGGGGCGACGTCGCGGCCATCAGTCATAGTGTGGATAACCGATGCAACACCTGCTGCATCTAGGGCAATTGCTGCTGCGATGATATGTTCAACATGGCCGTGCACGCCGCCGTCAGACACAACGCCCATCAGGTGCGCGGTGCCGCCGCTGGTTTTCATCTGGTCAATGAATTTCACAATGGCGGCTGCGCGCGCAAAGCTGCCATCTTCGATCGACAGTTCAATCTGACCAAGGTCCATTGCGACAACGCGGCCAGCGCCGATGTTTGTATGGCCGACTTCAGAATTGCCCATCTGGCCTTTTGGCAGGCCCGCGTCATTGCCGTGGGTCAACAGTTGGGCGTGGGGGCCACGCATGATTGCGTCGAAATTTGGGGTATTGGCCAAGGCAGTGGCATTGCCCGCCTTAATGTCGCTTAGGCCCCAGCCATCCAAAATACACAACACAACGGGTTTGGGGGTGGGCATGGCGTGGCTCCTGCGGAATGATTTATGGTGGTCTTATCCCATCACGGGGGCACCTTCAAATGCGGTGATACGGACCGCCTGATAAAATGGATGCAGCGCGGTAAAGCTGTTCGGCCAACATCACGCGGACAAGCATATGCGGCCAGACCATTTTGCCAAATGCCATCGCGGCATCGGCGCGCGCGCGTAAGGCTGGGTCAATCCCGTCAGCACCACCAATAACGAATGTCACATCTTGGCGGCCTTGGTCGCGCCAACCTGCAAGTTGATCGGCAAACTGGGGAGATGATTGAACTTTGCCGCGTTCATCCATCACGCAGATCAATGATCCGGATGGAATGGCGCGATCAAGCAAGGTAGCTTCAGCAGTCATGCCGCCACCTTTTTTATCTTCGACCTCGATTAACTTGGCAGGGCCAAGGGCAAGGGCGCGGCCCGTGCGGTCAAATCTGGTGAGATAATCGTCATAAAGGTCGCGCTCTGGGCCGCTGCGAAGGCGGCCCACGGCGCAGATATGCACGCGCATTATTCTGTGGTTGCAGGGCTCATGCCGGGCTGCCACATCTTTTCAAGTTGATAAAACTCGCGGACTTCAGGGCGAAACAGGTGCACGATGATATCGCCAGTGTCGATCAAAACCCAATCGCCCGTTGTGCGACCTTCGATCTTAGACAAAATGCCAAAATCAGTTTTGATTTGCGCCACCAGCTTTTCAGCCATGGCCGATACTTGGCGTGACGAGCGACCAGAACCGATGACCATATGGTCGCCAATTTCGGACTTGCCTTTGAGGCTGATGGTAACAACCTCTTCGGCTTTGTTTTCATCAAGGGATTTCAGAACAGCCGCCAAAATGGCATCGCTGGTTGCGGTTTTGCTAGCGGTCATTTTGTCGCCTGCAACGTCGGCCACATCATTGGCCGTTGTGGATAAAGACAGTTCATTGTCCTCCGGTTGGGTTACGCCGGTCAAATGCTCCAGCGCGAAGCTAGGATCAAACTAACGACTGGCGCGTGGAAATTCAACTCACTGTGATGGTGTTTTACATGGGGTAAAGGGGGTATTTGGGCGATCTTTAGCCTGTTTGCCAGCAGGCCTGCGCAAATTAGATGGATTTACTTGGATATTGCCCCCAAGAGAATCCCCTTTTTGCGCGTCCGAACCGTTAAGGCCTAGTCCGGCAATGGATCGTTTTTAAGGACTGTGATCTCGCGCTGAGGGAATGGGATGGAGATGCCATTCTCTGCAAAGCTGTCCCAAAGGGCCAGGAACACGTTGCCCCTAATGTTGGTTAAACCGCCAGTAGGATCGCTGATCCAGAACCGCAAAATGTAATCAACGGAGCTGTCGCCAAAGCCAACGATATGGCAAACTGTGGGGCGGGTCGACAGCACGCGGTCAACGCTTTGGGCCGCCGCAATCGCCAGTTTGTGGACCTCGTGCGGGTTGTCGCCGTAGGCGGTGCCGAAATTAATATCCAGCCGAACAAAGTCGTTTGAATGTGACCAGTTGACCACTTGGCCGGTGATCAGATCTTCGTTTGGTATCAGGTATTCTTTGCCGTCTCGCGTGACCACGGACACGTACCGCGCACCCAATGAATTGATCCAGCCAAAGGTGCTGCCAAGGCTGATGACATCGCCGGGTTTGATCGATTTATCTAGCAGGATGATTACGCCTGACACAAGGTTCGACACGACCTTTTGCAGACCAAAACCAAGACCAACACCGATCGCACCAGACAGAACCGCAAGGCCGGTCAAATCAATCCCGATCGCCTTAACGCCCATATAAAACGCAGCACCATAAAACCCAATCTGCAGTGCTTTGACGATCAATACCTGCATGGACGGACTGATGTCTTCGTTGGCTTTGATCCGGCTTGTGGTTGTCATCGTGACAAATCGCGCCAGCGCAATCAGTACACCGATGATAACAATTGCTTGGATAATGAGCAGGGCAGAGATGCGGAAATTGCCCATGCTAAACCCAGCGCTATCTAACCACGAGGTCGCGACATCGAGCAGACCCAAAATCTGTAACGTCACATACGTCCACGCACCGTACCGTACGATTTTACGCAAAAATGGGCTTTTGATCAGGCGGGTGACAAAGACGATCAGTAACCATGCAAGCGCGAGCGTTGCAATTATCGCCAAGAAATAGCTGCGGCTTGGCCATGTGATTTCGCGCATGACCCCAACGGTAATCCAAATGAGGGCGACGAAAAAAATCGCGCGCAGCCGTTGGTGGATAACGGCCAAGATGCGCATGCGCCATTTTGGCCAGTTTTCGCGGGTCGCCATCCAAGCCCGAATGCGGGGCCCTAAAAGCATCCTAAGCAGATGTGCGATGGCGAACAGTCCAATGGCAATCGCCACTTGGTACAAATTCCATGTCCGAAACATCGTCATAACGAACGACTCGGCTTGCCCCAACAGGGATTGACCCGCGTCAACGATTTGGTCGAACTGGATTGAATCAGTGCCTGGTGCTGTCGTTTGGTTGTGCCGTGTCATGCCTGCCCTGACTTTTGTTACGCTATTGTTGCACGGCGGGGCATGCCCATTCAAGCAACGCCCTTGTGAGATGCGTCAATGATCTATAAATGAAGGTGCATGAAACCAGTTTTTCACCCCGTTTTCGACATGGACGACCGCGCCCGCCTACCTTGGCGGTTCTACGGCGCTGCTTGCACAATTCTCGCAAGGGGCTGATCCCGCTCGCCTTGTCCACGTCCCCCAAACACACACCATATCTATTTTACAGGAGGGTGCTTTATGTCCCCCAAAACGATCTATGACAAAATCTGGGATGCCCATGTCGCCCACGAGGCTGATGACGGCACCTGTTTGCTTTATATCGACCGCCACCTTGTTCATGAGGTGACAAGTCCGCAGGCGTTTGAAGGTTTGCGCACATCTGGCCGCAAGGTCCGCGCACCCGACAAAACAATTGCTGTGCCTGATCACAACGTGCCCACAACGCTTGACCGTGCAAACGCGGCTACAATGACCGAAGACAGCCGCATTCAGGTTGAGGCGCTTGATAAAAACGCCAAGGATTTTGGTCTGCACTACTATCCAGTGTCTGACGTTCGTCAGGGCGTCGTGCACATCGTTGGCCCAGAGCAGGGTTGGACGTTGCCGGGCATGACCGTTGTTTGTGGTGACAGCCACACAGCGACGCACGGTGCATTTGGGTCATTGGCCCACGGCATCGGGACGTCCGAGGTTGAACATGTTTTGGCCACGCAGACGCTGATCCAGAAGAAATCCAAGAACATGAAGGTCGAAATCACGGGTAAGCTTGCGCCCGGTGTGACCGCCAAAGACGTGACAATGGCTGTGATCGGTCAAACGGGCACCGCTGGTGGTACTGGTTACGTGATTGAGTATTGTGGTTCGGTTATCGAAAGCCTGTCCATGGAAGGCCGCATGACCGTCTGTAACATGGCGATTGAAGGCGGCGCGCGCGCTGGTCTGATCGCGCCTGATCAGACAACATACGACTATTGCAATGGCCGCCCGCACGCACCGAAAGGTGCTGCATGGGAAGCCGCGCTGACATATTGGAAGACGCTCTTTACTGACGAGGGCGCGCATTTCGATAAGGTTTTGACCATCAAAGGCGAAGACATTGCACCGCTTGTCACATGGGGCACATCACCAGAAGACGTGCTGGCGATTACGGACGTCGTGCCTGATCCTGCTTCGTTTGAAGGCGGTAAAGTCGGTGCTGCACAGCGGTCCATCGATTATATGGGTCTGACTATTGGTCAAAAACTGACAGACATCGAAATCGACACCGTGTTTATCGGATCTTGCACAAACGGCCGGATCGAAGATTTCCGTGCCGCAGCGGCAATCCTGAAAGGCAAAAAGATCAAAGACGGCATGCGTGCCATGGTCGTACCAGGGTCCGGTCTTGTCCGTGCGCAAGCTGAAGAAGAAGGCATCGCTCAAGTCTTTATCGACGCAGGTTTTGAATGGCGTCTTGCGGGCTGTTCGATGTGTCTTGCGATGAATCCAGATCAATTGAAACCGGGCGAGCGTTGTGCTGCGACGTCCAACCGTAACTTTGAAGGTCGTCAGGGTCGGGGCGGACGTACCCACCTTGTATCACCTGCGATGGCGGCTGCGGCTGCGATCACTGGTCGCCTGACTGACGTACGGGATTTGATGTAATGACTTTGCGCCGTCGGAATTTCTTAGGGTTATTTGGGGCTGCTATTGCAGCGCCATTGATACCTGTTGCGGCTCCGGCGGCCGGTTTCTCGCAGTCTGCATACGGGCTGGCAATAGTGCATGCGCAAAAGTACCCGCTGGTCAGTGTCAGGGGATTGGTCACGCGTCTTGGCATGTCCAAAACGCAGGCCAATGCGGTCATTCGGCAAATGTCGTCTGAGGGACTATTGGGTGCACTTAACCCGACACGCCCCGGAACCGTTCATGCAGCAAGCAAGATCTATACCAATCCTGTATGGAGTAGTGCAAGCGCGAAGCTGGCTAAGTCCAAGATGAAGGCAAATCCAAATTCGGGGTCTTCTTCGTCATTGGCCCAAGCAAAGGCACGATATACCGATGTTGATCTAAGCGATATGTTGGCTCACTTGCGCGGTCTTTGCGTTTCTAACGGGATGACGTTGTCGCCCCTTCGCAGCAAAAGGATGGCGTGATGAGACGGCGTAATTTCTTAGGTCTTTTTGGCGCAGCAATCGCGGTTCCTGCTTTGCCATTTGCCGCCCCAGTCGCCCCTGCAGTCGTGTATTCGCGGTCTTCTTATGGGTTGGCCGTTTTGCATGCGCGCACGCGGCCACATGTTAGCGCACGTGGGCTTGCTCACTGTCTGAAACTGCCAAAATCGCAAGCAAGTGCGATGATGGCAGAGATGACCCGCAACAATCTGATCAGCCCGATCAAGGGTGCTGTTGATGGATCCATGCGGGCCACGAGCAATATTCTGATGAGTGATCCGTGGGGGCTGCAGAAAACAGCGGCAGCGCGCAAGATCACCGCCGATCAGGCCGACCGTGACGCCAAAGCCAAGCAGGCCAAGGCTGACGGTACTATTGACCTGATGCTGGCTCACTTGCGCGATCTTTGCGTCAAGCAGGGTATGGCACTGCATCCACGGTGTTTTGCATGACAAGGGGAACGACCATGAAGCGACGCAATTTCCTTGGGTTATTCGGTGCGGCCATCGCGGCCCCGCTGATGCCATTGCCCGCGGCGGGCAAAGCTGCAGGCGCGGCTTACAGCCAATCGGCAATGCACGGCGCCATTATGCATGCGCAAGCACGCGTGTCGTTTAGCGTCTGGGGTTTGGCAAAAACTTTGGGTGTTTCGGTTCCTCAGGCAGAGGTACTTATGGGCGATATGGCCAAACGCGGTATCCTTGGACCATTGCAAGGCATCACGCATGGCGGGCGTTGGGCCACGAGCAACATCTTGCAAAAGGAAATGTTGGGCGCGGTTCAGGCAGCCAAAAAGGCGCATCAGTCAGCATCACACCAGACATCACAAAAACAATATGCCGAACCAGATTTGGGACGGCTTTTGGCGCATTTGCGGGGGCTCTGTGAAAAACAGGGCATGATATTACACCCGCGTTGCGCCGCATAAATTCAAAAGGACGACGACTATGGAAAAATTCACTTCACTTAGCGGGATCGCAGCGCCGATGGCCTTGGTCAATATCGACACCGATATGATCATCCCCAAGCAGTTCCTGAAAACGATCAAGCGGTCAGGCCTCGGTGTGAACCTGTTTGACGAGATGCGCTATAATCTGGATGGATCCGAGATTTCGGATTTTATTCTTAACCAACCAGCGTACCGCGATGCAAACATTCTTGTGGCAGGCGATAACTTTGGCTGTGGTTCATCACGCGAACACGCGCCTTGGGCAATTGCAGATTTTGGCATCCGCTGCGTGATCTCCACCAGCTTTGCGGACATCTTTTACAACAACTGCTTTAAGAACGGCATCCTGCCAATCGTGCTGCCTGAAGACCAGCGCGATGCGCTGATGAAGGACGCAGAAAATGGCGCGAACGCACGGATCGAAGTTGATCTGGAGACGCAGACTGTGACGGGCGCTGACGGCGAAACCTATCACTTTGAACTCGATGCATTCAAAAAGCATTGCCTGCTGAACGGTCTTGATGACATCGGCCTGACGATGGAAAAAGTGACGTCCATCGACACATTTGAGGCTGCTGCAGCAACAAGCCGGCCTTGGGTTTGACCAAATCGGGCGCGCGATAACCGCGCGCCCAACTTTTTGAGGCTGAAAAGCCTCTGCCGAACGATTTCCCCTACGTCGTGAAATGACCTTGATGGTTAACATAACCCATTCGACACTTGGGGTTAACCTATTGGGCAACCACAACATATTGCGGTGCGTCACAGTATAGCCATTTGTCCGCGCTAAAATGGTTGCAATCTCGCACCACCACCGTCGCAAAAGCGCCTCACTTTTTTCGTCTTATTCCTCAGGGACTTGAAGGACGAAGCGAAAGTGGGCAGAACTATGGCAAGAATGAGGCAACCTGACGCACAAGCGCAGGATCAGAATGGGACAAGGACGCGGCATAGTATCGCTTCCGACCGTATTGAGGGTAAAGTAGCAGTGTTTTCACGACTGCCAGGGGCTTTGGCCCGCGCCATACTTGTGGTGCTAATGATTGTCACGCCGTCAGCAATGCTGCCGACGATTGGCTCTGATGCCGCGCAGATTGTGGTCCTTATGGCCATTTTTGCCGCGGTTTTTACAATCGTTGAATATACTGCCAGCAGCCCAAGCCTTGTCGAATTTCGCAGTGCACCGCCATTTAACCGGCTTCGGTTCGGGGCCCTGTTTGCGACGGTTGCCACGCTGTCGATCGTCTTTCGTGACCCAGATCAAGCCAGCACGATCACCCGATTTTTTCAATTGATTGGCGACCGTATTGGTGGATCAATTGATTTCCCGTATTCACCAGTCCGCCTGATGCTAGTTGCAATGCCTGCAGATATGACATTGCCAGAGCTTGAACGCGTGCGTACCGCCGCTGGGCTAAGTTATCTTATTTCGTTGTTGTCGTTGGCAGCCTTTGTCTTACTGCTTCGGTTGCGCGGTTGGCCACGTCACACTGGCGCATTCAATGTGTGGGTTAACCTGCCAACATTTGACCCAACTGCGGGCGGCGATGTTGTTGCACGCCTCAACCGTGACAGCCAAATTAACCTTATCTTAGGGTTCTTACTGCCATTCTTGGTGCCTGCGATCCTTAAGCTGACGGCAGCATTTATTGCTCCGTTTTCCTTAGGCGATCCACATACGTTAATTTGGACAGTGACAGCATGGGCGTTTTTGCCAGCAAGCTTGTTGATGCGTGGCGTCGCGTTAAGTCGTGTGGCGCAGATGATCTATGTCCAACGCAAACGGGCATATGCAAAGGCCGCAGCGGATGGATTGCTGCCTGTCTAATCCTTTGCTGCGCACCGCTTGCAACTGCTGAGACCTACCGCATTGCGACTTTCGCGGCCCCGCTAAGCCGAGATGGGCCGGGGTTGCTGTTGCGCGATTTGCGCAAAGGCAAAGATGATCAGCTTGCAGCGATCATCGGTGTGATCACGACTGTCGCCCCTGATGTGCTTCTTCTAACCGATTTTGATTATGACCTTGATGGGTTGGCGCTGGCCGCTTTGGTGCAATCGCTGGGCGCTATGGGGTTAACTTATGGCCACACGTTTTCAGCCCGCCCCAATACGGGTTTGCCAACAGGTTTGGACATGGATGGCAACGGCCGCAGTGGTGAAGCACGCGATGCCCAAGGATACGGTCGGTTTAACGGGGACGGCGGTATGGCAATCTTGTCCCGTTTGCCCATTGACCGCGATGAGGTTGTAAACATGTCAGGTGCGCTTTGGCGCGATGTGGCTGGCGCGACGATGCCGATGATTGATGGTGAACCATTTCCAAACCAGCGGGTCCAAGATATCCAACGCCTGTCGACTAGCGGGCATTGGGTTGTCCCTATCATGCCAATGGACGCTGACCTTTTTCATGTGTTGGTATGGTCTGCCACACCGCCAGTTTTTGATGGGCCGGAGGATAGGAACGGCCTACGCAATCGCGATGAATTGTTAGTGTGGGAGAACCTGCTGGCAAATAATCCGCCTGCATCATTTATCGTGCTGGGGAACGCGAACCTTGATCCAGTAGATGGCGATGGTCTGCGGGGTGCGATGGGTGCCTTCTTGGGGCGCGCCGATCTCCAAGACCCGACCCCCCGCAGTGAAGGAGGCGCATTTGCCGCTGACCCTGATCAGCTAGGCGATCCATCACTTGATACCGCTGATTGGCCAGACGGTGCACCGGGAAACCTGCGGGTCAGCTATGTTTTGCCAAGCGCCAACTGGACCGTAGATAATGCTGGTGTATTCTGGCCAGCACCTGCCGACCCAGATGTCGCTTTACTTGGCGATGATGGCTTGGCCGCTGGGCCCCACCGTTTGGTGTGGGTCGACGTCAGCCGATAAGCTGACAATAGCGCCGCCCCCTTGGTATCTTGATCCTGACGGCGCAAACCGCTAGGGCAATGGCAACAGTTTTTAGCCAAGGATAAGCACATGTCTAACCCATCCCTATTGATCCTCGCCGGTGACGGTATCGGCCCCGAAGTTATGGATCAGGTCAAACGGATCATCGGATGGTTCGGTGATAAACGCGATATGGCGTTTGATGTGTCCGAAGACCTTGTTGGCGGTGCTGCATATGACAAGCACGGTGTACCTTTGCACGATGACACAATGGCGAAAGCGCAAGAGGTAGACGCGGTTCTGCTTGGTGCTGTCGGCGGTCCTGCGTATGACGATTTGGATTTTTCGGTTAAGCCAGAGCGTGGCCTGCTGCGCCTACGCAAAGAAATGGATTTGTTCGCAAACCTGCGCCCTGCACAATGTTTTGATGCGCTGTCTGATTTCTCGTCCCTGAAAAAAGAACTGGTGACTGGTCTTGATATCATGATCGTGCGCGAATTAACATCTGGCGTTTATTTTGGCGAACCACGCGGTATCCACATCGAAGACAACATGCGCGTTGGCATAAACACCCAGCGTTACACTGAAGCCGAGATTGAGCGTGGTGCACGTGCAGCGTTTGAGATGGCCATGAAGCGCGGCAAGAAATTGTGCTCCATGGAAAAAGCCAACGTAATGGAATCTGGCATTCTGTGGCGTGATGTCGTGACCGAAGTTCACGCCGATTACCCAGAAGTCGAACTTTCGCACATGTACGCCGACAACGGCGCGATGCAGCTGGTGCGCGCACCAAAGCAGTTTGATGTGATCTACACTGACAACCTGTTTGGAGATATCTTGTCCGACTGCGCTGCAATGCTGACAGGTTCGCTTGGTATGCTGCCGTCCGCGTCGCTTGGTTCACCAATGGCGAATGGCCGTCCAAAAGCGATGTACGAGCCCGTACACGGCTCCGCGCCTGACATCACGGGCCAAGAAAAGGCGAATCCGATTGCCTGCATCTTGTCGTTCGCGATGGCGTTGCGCTATTCGTTTGATCAAGGCGAAGAGGCAACCCGCCTAGAGGCAGCAATTGAAAAAGTGCTGGCTGATGGCGCGCGCACCGGTGACTTGATGGGCCCAGAAGGCGGCACGCCATTGTCGACGTCCCAAATGGGTGATGTGATCCTCGAAGCTCTCGACGCATCCCTTTGAAAAAGCTAATTGCCATAGGTGCTGGGGCCGTCCTTTTGGGCGGCCTTGGCGCGCTTGGCAGTTGCGAAATAGTTGCAGTGACTGCCCTGAATATGGTTGAGACAACGACTTATACTGTAACAGGTGAAACGCTGTTTATGGCGGGCGAAATCAATTCAGAAACTGATGAGCAGTTTGAGGTGATTAT
>JBLHXF010000022.1:0-40912 GCA_047629435.1 Yoonia sp.
CATCATAACCGCCAAGCGGATGATTTCGGGAGACGTCTTGAAATACTTGAATGGGTCGCGTTTTGTCATTCCGTGAAACTAGATCACCGCCCTGCCCCGCTCAACCAAGTTTTCCTCTGACAGCACCCCTGCGCGGGTTGTTTCTTGAAAACCGACTGACTGCAGGCCGGTTCGCGGTCGAGGGGCGCGTCATCGCAATGAAAGACATTGCAGTTCCAATCTTTGCAGTGGGCACGGAAACCGACCACATCGCGCCGTGGCGGTCAGTTTACAAGACTCAGTTGTTCACCGACAATGATCTTACGTTCATTCTAACCAGCGGCGGCCATAACGGTGGCATTATCAATGAACCTTCTGCTAAACGCGGGCACTTCCGTTGCTCCCTTCGGCCCGCCGGTACGCGTTATATCGGTCCTGATGCCTGGCTTGCGCACAACGCAACTCAGGAAGGGTCGTGGTGGCCTGCTTGGGTAGATTGGCTGAAGGCGAAAAGCAGCGGCGTCGACCCTCCACCCAGCATTGGGGCCGCGGCGAAAGAGTTTGCGCCACGCGAAGCTGCGCCCGGCACTTACGTGCATCAACTATAAGGCCAGACCAACACTGACGTAATCAGGAGAGAATTATGAAAGCACTTATCCTTACGATCGCTCTATCAATCGCGGCAGTTTCGGCCGTGGCAGAAACCGAGGTAGGCATCACCAAAGGTATGTCTTCGGTCACGGTTGATACCCTTAATGGCCCTATGGAAATTAATAGAATCCAAGACACGGAGAACAAAATAGACGGTGATTGGGCGCGGACATCTCGCCCCTGTCCGAACTTTTGCATACAGCCGATCACACCTGCTCAGGGGGTAACAACCGTTGGTGAATTGGAACTGATCGAGATGTTACAAGATCCGGATGCAGTGGTGGTGGACAGCCGCACCCGCGAATGGTTCGAGGGCGGCACTATTCCTGGTGCGATCAGCATTCCCTACACGTTCATCGTAGACGAGCTGGGCCAATTGGGTTGCGAGCCAGATTTTGAAGGCTGGGACTGTCTTGAGGCAAAAAGCGTGGCTCTCTTTTGCAACGGAATCTGGTGCGGCCAGTCGCCTACAGCAATCCGAAACATGATCAAGGCCGGATACCCTGCCAACCGCATCTTTTATTACCGCGGAGGCGTACAAGTTTGGCGCATGCTTGGCCTAACCGTAACCAGCGCCAATTGATACCCTTACGCCGTCGAAGCTGACGTGCGTAATCCACAGCGAGAGTAAGCTTCGCACCAAAATATTACTTTGATCAAAATCAATGGACTTACCTCTTATGTCGTTACTCTCACAAATATTGAGGCACTTGGAAAAACTACCACCAAAGGAAAGACGACATGAAAAAATCAATTATCTATGGTTTCGCCTTGGGGTTTGTATCTGCAATGCCAGCACTTGCTGACAGCGTGGATGGTTACGATCATACCCACATGATGCGGGGGTATGGCGCAGATGGGTATGGTATGTTTCTCGGCCCTGTATTCATGCTTGTGCTGTTGGCCGCGCTGATTGTCGGTATCGTTGCCCTTATTCGTTGGATGGCACCTGAAACCCGGCATTCTGGAACAGTAGGGAACAACGCCCTCGATGCACTTAACTTACGGCTTGCAAACGGTGATATCGACGCCAAAGAATACGCTGATCGTAAAAAGCTAATGCTTGGGTGAATGATCCGGCTTGTTCGCCAATGACCGCGGTAAGGTCGTCATAATCAGCTACCACAACTATTCGGCTGAGGAATGGTATTCTGGGGGAAGCACTGCTTCCGGAACAGTTATAATACTATGGACATTCGGAAATATACTGGACCCTCTTCCTAGGGGGTACCATTAACACCGATACCTTTGTGAACAAAGCCGACCAATCCACGTGGCGACTTTGACTTGGTAGGCGATGTGATCCCAAATTCGGAAATAAAGAGGTGATAGCGTGATACAAGACACCGTTCGATTAGCCTGTTTGTCGTGTGGTCAGGCCAACCGCATTCCTGTGATCAAGATCGATGGGAACCCCAAATGTGCGAAATGCAAGGAACCGTTGATTGGCGGCGATGTCGCGTCCTTTGATGTGCGGGTCCATGATCAGGCAGTGCGGAACGATGGCCTGCCATTGATTGTGGACTATTGGGCGCCATGGTGCGGCCCATGCAAGATGATGGCCCCAGAATACGCTAAAGCAGCGCAAGCACTGCGGTTCAAAGCTCGCTTTGCGAAGATCGACACTGAGCAATACCCCGGCATTTCGCAGCGACTGCAAATCAGGGGGATCCCACTTTTAATCCTTTACGCCAAAGGTCGAGAAATTGAGCGCTTATCTGGTGCGCGACCCGCTGCCGATATCGAAGCCTTCGTGCGGCAGCACATTTAAGCAAAAAAGGGACTAGTGGATTTCAATCAAGCTACCAACCGTGAACGCATAACGGCGGGGACAGTCGGCTCTGCGAGATGGAGTATCCACGCATCATTGCCTAACTACCGTCGCAGTATGCAAGCTATTCCCATTCCATCTGCTCAAACACAGCTTGGGCGTTACGTCCCGCGAGCGCATCAAATTGATCCAAATGCGAGAACCCGGACTGATCTACACTGACCGATCCGATGATGCCGCCTCCAGCATCAATATGCTTGCTGATCTGGGATCGCAGGTTCTGAAGATACTCATAAGTGTCTGCGCGTGCGGTCTTCATATCTGTGGCTGGCCCATGCCCGGGAACGAGATGTTCTGGGTTCAATGCTTCGATCGCCTCAAATGCATCTATCCATTCGGCAGTATTAGAAAATTCCATGACCCCAAGTATTCTGCCAATATAAACAATGTCACCTGTGAATACCGTTTTAGATTCTTCCAGCCAAACAAAGCTATCACCAGGGGTGTGTGCAGATGCAGGATGGTATATTTCAAGCATCTTTCCACCAATTTCCAGCGTATAGGCATCATCAAAAGTTATGTCTGCGTAAGCAGCGACAGTTCCCTCCAAGCCTTCCTCGATTAGCTGCGAAAGCATCGTCATCTGTATGGAAAATCGCTCTTTTTGATCATCGACGGCCTCGGCTGCGGCGATGACCTTTGCACCCTTCGCCTGCCAGTATGCATTCCCAAGCCAGCGGTGGTCCTGACCGCCCGTATTAATCACAAAACGAACAGGTTGCTCTGTCACGGCTTGGATCGCATCGTCGATCATCGCAGCGCCAAGTCGACTACCCCCCGGATCGATAAGAACGGCACCTTCAGATGTCTCAATCAAACCGAACGTTGCGTTGTTACCCAAGTTCGCCAAATTGCGTTGTTCAAGTGGGCCCACAAGAGCCCAAATTCCCTCATCCACTTTTTGAATTTTCAGAACGTCCGCGTGCGCGGGAAGGCTAACGGCAATTGCGATTCCGAATGCCAGAAAGATTGCTGGAAATTTCAAAAGCCTATTTCCTTTAATATATTCAATTATCAGAATTTATAATGCAGGTATTGCTCCTCAATCAACCCAACACGTTGCGCTCCGTTGACTTAGGTCAATTTGTATTGATTGAAGCGCCCTCATGGTTGCGGTGATTAAGGGCACAACTGCGATTGGAAAAACCATGACAAACGAACCTGATGAACACGACAAAGGCGCAATCGTCATTGAGGCGCCTGAGGCCGTGGGTGTGTTTAAAAACCAAGAGAGCTTTCAAAAAGCGTTCTACGACCTGCGTATGGTGGGTTTCAGTCGTTATGACCTAAGTGTTCTGGGCAGCGAAGAAGCCCTAAAAGAGAAATTTGGTGATGCTTATTTGCGTGCCAAAGACATGGAAGACAACCCGCACGTACCCCGCGCCGCCTTTGTTTCAGAAGAGGCGACTGGCGAGATGGAAGGCGTGATCATTGGGGGAGCCTTTTTCATCCCATCCTACATTGCGATGGCGGCGATGGCCGCTGCGGGCGGTGCGGCGACGGCCACTGCTGCAGCTGTCGCCATTGTGGGGCTACCGGCTGCGGCAATTGGTTTACTGTTGGCGCGAAGAGTGCAACAGCATCATAAAGACTATTACGCTGATCAGATCGAAGGAGGCGGTATTCTGCTATGGGTGCGCGTCCCGAACAAAGAACGCGAAAAGCTCGCGGTCGATATTCTCAAGGGACATTCGGGAACAGACGTTCATGTACATGATTGGAGCATCTGAGGTGATCGAGCCCATGCTTTGTGAATGGTTAACGACGTCTATCCATCATCTAAAGAAAAGATTCGGCTACAATCAAGCCGGATATTATCATTAATGCAGCAGGAATTTTAGGCAGAAAGGTGATATCGATCAACCAAGTCGCAAGCATCCGAATTGCCCCTCCAAAAACATCAACCCCAAGATTGACCGAAATTGAGCACCCAGTCAGGCGGCCCATGACGGCGGAAAGTTTCCATTAGGCGCTGACGTCAGACACTGTTTGGAAAACGGAGGTCTTACCATTGCACAGCGCCTGCGTGCACCCTGGACCGATGGCGATGGAGGTAGGGCAAGCAACCCCATTTCGTGCATTTTTCTGCCATAAGTTTGCCAGAATCATCTTTTAAACGTTTCCATGACTTAATACGCCTTTGAAGGATGACACAGATGAAACGACGCTTGATTGCAGCAGCCACCGCCTGCCTTACTTTTTTCGGATCACCAGCCAGTGCGCAAGCTTCCTGCGCGCTTGCAGTTGTCGAACTACATGTCGTCCAAATCCTGCGTGAAGGTTATTTCCCGAACGTTACGTATCTCAATGCCTGCGATTCGATTAAATTTACAAATAATGTCGGTTCCGGTGCCCGCGTGCGCGAATGTAATGGATCATCATACCTGACGTCAGTAATTCCAAACGGCGGCAGCGAAACGATCACGGTGGCTGCCTTGCTTGCTGACAACGATGACAAAAAGGGATTTCGGCCTGCCTATTTTACCAACAACGGTGGGGGCAGTTATTTCCGTTACTATAACACATCCGACGAATATTGGGGTGGATTTAGTTATGGTTTGGCCCCAGATGGGCCCGATGCTCCTGGGGACTATCCCAACCCCTGCTAGAGTTAATCTCTGTACTGACACGTTGGAAATGAAGCGCATCTTCGGGTGCGCTTTTCATCAATAATGCTGCACCTTTGCCACTTTCGCCCAACCAAAGCGCCCATTGATCGGGTGTCAGGATGACTGGCAACCTGTGGTGGATCTTGCCCATGGCGTCATTGGCGGCTGTGGTGACAATAGCAAAAGTGGGTTGATCATCCCATTGCTGCCAAATACCGCCAAAAACCATTGGTGCGCTATCCGTGCGGGTCACGTACCAAGGCAAAGGTTTGTTGTTACCGTCTCGTTCCCATTCATAAAAACCGGTGACGGCAACCAAGCAACGGCGCGTACGACATGCATCGCGAAAGGCTGGTTTTTCAGCAATCGTCTCGGATCGTGCGTTAATCAAAAGTGGACCACCGTTTTGCTTTTTATACCATTTAGGCACAAACCCCCAGCGCATGGGGCGTAGACGGCGCAGCCCATCTGATGACGTCACAACACCAACTTGGGTGGTCGGGCAGACATTATAGTTGGGCACATCAGGCAAATCATTTGACGCATCCGCATCAAACATCTGAGCCATCGCATCATGGGGCAAAGTGATCGCCATACGTCCACACATTGGGTGATTATAGCGAAAAAACTAACGCCGAAAAGTAATGTATTTTTTGTATAAGTTTTGCATCTGACATTTTCTTGAACCATGAATAGATCTGCAATGTCCCCTATGCGGATAAAAATGCCAGCCGATGCGGTGTCTGCAGGGCCTGTTTCCGTTCCATTGCAGACATTGACGCTACCTACAGCGAAAATTTGCGGTCAGCCCAGATAACGGATGCGGCACTCAGAACGAACGGTCAGGCCGCTACGTCAGAGAATGTCTTACTGCCCCGTTACCATCCAGTACCCCGAACGGTTCAATAAATGATCCATTAGCAACAGCGTGGGTCACGCCTCATGCACCGTGTTTCGGATGCTCCTAATCTATCATTCCTATGTAACACCCTATTAATTTTACTATTTTTGTACGACGGTTTAAGATCAAAGAACGGTTTGGCTCGTTACCTTCCACCCACTTTAATGAAGGCTTCCCCATGGCGACCAAAACTATGCTGCACCCCCGCAATCAACACAGAGAAGATTACGATTTTGTGCGTTTAGTGGCGCAAACACCTGAACTTAAGGCATTCACGTCCAACAACCCTGCTGGCCAAACGACTATTGATTTTCAAAACGTGTCGGCGGTCCGTATGCTTAATCGGGCATTGCTAAAGACGTATTACAATATTGATTTTTGGGATATCCCTGCCAATTATCTATGCCCTCCGATCCCCGGTCGTGTTGATTACATCCATTATCTGGCCGACTTGCTCGCCTGCAGCAACGATCAAGAAATCCCGCGTGGGCCAAATATCAAAGCATTAGACATCGGCACCGGTGCTAGTTTGGTGTACCCCCTTATAGGCCAAAGTGAATACGACTGGCACTTCACTGCCGTTGATATAGACCCCGCCGCTATCAAATCGGCACAGCAGATTTGCGATCTCAACAAGCTGGACATCACCCTCAGACATCAAAATACACCTGAAAATACCTTTAGAGGCGTGTTTGAGCCCCACGATGCGTTTCACATCACCCTGTGCAACCCGCCATTCCATGCGTCCGCCGAACAAGCGAATAAAGGAACAATTCGCAAGTGGCGTAACCTTGGCAAAGGGCATTCAGAAAAGCTCAATTTTGGCGGTCAAAACGCTGAACTTTGGTGCCCGGGTGGCGAGATAAAGTTTATCGCGAATATGATTGAACAGAGCATGGCGTTCGCCGATCAGTGCCTGTGGTTTACATCGTTGGTGTCGAAAAAAGATAACCTTCAGCCACTCTACAAAATTTTAAAGAAAGCCAAAGTCGCTGATTTTAAAGTCGTTGAAATGGCACAGGGGCAAAAAACAAGTCGTTTCATTGCGTGGACTTACATCAAAAAAAGTCAGCGAGCTTTGTATATGAATGGATCTCGGACATAGAACGGATTGCACCCCTCCCCCCATTGCAGCCATCCGTGCAGTTTGCAGCCTGATACACATTGGGTGCTAAGCAGACATTAGACAAAAAAGCCCCCGCCGCAGGTATGCGACGGGGGCTTTTTTTGTTCAGTCGCCAGTGATTACTTCACTGTGATCCGACCGTCTGTATAAGGCGCGTAGTCGCCTTGGGCCGCCATGTAGTCTGCCATCACTTCTGCCACGTCTGGGCCAAAGTCATAAGCATTGGCTGCGTCGCGGAACATTTTGTAGCCGTCGCCGCCGCCCCGCACATAGTTGTTGGACACAACGCCGTAGGTTGCTGCCAGATCAATGGCCGCGCCGCCGACCATCACGTCAGAAATCCGTGCGCCGACTTCGGCGGCTGGATCAACGGTGTACGACATGCCTGCCACTTGTGGGAAGCGGCCTGCGACTTCTTCATACTCGGACACACCGTTTTCGAGGGCTGCCATGAGGATGTCGCCGGTTACTTCGAATGTGGACAACGTGTTCTGGAACGGAAGCACTGTGTAAACTTCGCCCATTGTCACGTCGCCAGCGTCAATTGACGCACGCACACCGCCGGAGTTTGCAATTGCGATCACGATCCCTTGGTCTGCAACGCGGTCAAGCATCGCGTCAGCCACGAGGTTGCCCATTTCGCATTCCATCACACGGCAAACTGAACGGTCCCCTTCGATGGCCGCAGCGGATGATGCCACAACGCGTGTCCGGATTTCTTCAAGTGGGATCGCCATTTCAGCGATGCGTGCGACGGTGTCAGCGTCTTCCGCCACGGTGCCATCAATGCTGATCGGCTCACCCACGGCTGTGACGATTTCGCCAGCGTCGTTGAAAGTGACGTTCAGTTCGCCCAAGAATTTGCCGTAAGCGTAGGCCTGCACAATCGCAGTGTCCCCAACCATTGTTGGGTACGGCCCTGAGGCGCGCTCGTTGGTGTTAGACAGCAACGTGTTGGAGTGACCGCCGACGATCACGTCAACGCCAGTGGTGTTGGCTGCAACGATTTGGTCAACTGCGTAGCTAGAGTGGGACAGCACGATGATTTTGTTCACGCCCATCGCGGTCAGCTTGTCGACTTCGCCCTGAACAGCGTCAGACGGATCCGTGAAGATAACGTTGTCGCCCGGGCTTGCCAGCTCATCTGTGTTTTGCGGCGTCAGGCCGATCATGCCGATCTTTTCGCCGCCACGTTCAATTACAGCCGATTTCGCGAGCTTGCCTGCAAGAAGTGGCTCGCCAGAGACGTCAGCGTTGGACATCAGAACCGGAAAGTTAACCGCATCCATAAAACCAGCCAGCACTTCTGGTCCATCGTCGAATTCGTGGTTGCCGACAGTCATGCCGTCATAGCCCAGCTTGTTCATCATCTCGGCGGCAAGTTTGCCTTTGTAATATGTATAGAACAGCGTGCCCTGGAATTGGTCGCCGCCATCTACAAGGATGGAATTGTTGGTCCGTGCGCGCGCATCTGTGATCGCTGTCACAAGGCGTGCAGATCCGCCAAAGCATTTGCCCTCGGCGTTGTCTTCTGCGCCGCAGCCGCTGTCATATTTGCTGACTGGCTCAAACCGAGCGTGGAAATCATTGGTGTGCAAAATAGTCAGCGAATAATCTGCTGCCGCCATGCCAGCGGTCATCGCCAGCGCACAAGTGGATGTCAGAATACGTGAAATCATGTTTGGGTCCCCCAAGGTTGGATTTGCATTACAGTGGCCTGTCCCCGCAGTCGGAGTCAAATGCAGATACCCTGACCTTGCGACAGTCGCGTGACATTTCACCTGCTTGACCAATCTGCGTGCAGCGTTCAAACCGACGCGCATGTTGATATTCAAAATTTTCCGCGGCACCGAGTGGGCCGAACTGCAAACCAAGGGCACGACCAAAGGGGCCCCCATTGATCTGGCCGATGGTTTCGTTCATTTTTCCGGGGCCGATACGGTTGCTAAGACTGCCGCGCTGTACTTTGCAGATGTGTCCGATCTAATGCTGATCGCAGTTCAGGCTGACGGTCTCGACGGCCTAGAATGGGAAACATCGCGCGGCGGCGCATCCTTCCCCCATCTTTACCGCGAAATCACTATGGTTGATGTCGTCTGGGCGAAACCCCTGCCCATCACAAACGGTACACATAATTTCCCGGAGCTATCATGAGACTGATTGAGAATATTGGCCTGCGCGCATTGCGCATGATGGATCCAGAACGCGCACATGGCCTATCGATCAAGGCATTGCAAATGGGCCTTGGCCCAAAGCGCGGCCCGTTCACGTCAGACCGTTTGCGCACCACTGTAGCCGGATTGGACCTACCGAACCCGATTGGTTTGGCTGCCGGATTTGACAAAAATGCGACTGCGTTGCGCCCACTGTCGCGTTGCGGGTTTGGATTTCTTGAAGTTGGTGCGGTGACACCCCGCGCCCAGCCCGGAAACCCCCAGCCTCGCCTGTTTCGATTGAAGAAGGATCGCGCTGCGATCAACCGTTTTGGGTTCAACAACAAAGGTATGGGTCTGGCGCTCGCCCGCCTGACGGTACGCCCTAAAGGGATCATTGGTCTGAACCTTGGTGCCAACAAAGACAGCGATGATCGGTCGGCTGATTTTTCCACCGTTCTTGCGCATTGCGGTGAATTTTTAGATTTCGCGACGGTGAATGTATCGTCGCCCAACACAGAAAGCCTGCGTGACTTGCAAGGCAAAGCCGCACTTGCCGCCCTGTTAGATAGTGTCATGCAGACGAATGCCGCTCTTGACCGTCCGATATCGATCTTTCTGAAAATCGCGCCTGATCTGGATGAAGCAGAGCTGGATGACGTGGCCGCCGTGGCCAATGCGTCTGGCATTGCCGGCATCATCACGACGAACACAACGCTGGACCGTGTCGGCTTGCATGGCAAATATTCCCGCGAGTCTGGCGGCCTGTCTGGTCAGCCATTGTTTGAAAAATCGACCCGTGTGCTGGCGCAAATGTCTGTGCGCACAGACCTACCATTAATTGGTGTGGGTGGTGTTGGGTCAGCAGCTCAAGCCTATGCCAAGATCCGTGCTGGCGCGTCGGCTGTGCAGCTTTATACCGCCCTTGTTTACGGCGGTATTTCGCTGGCTGATGATATTGCGCGCGGTCTTGATAAGCTGCTAGCAAAAGATGGCTTTGCCAATGTTGCCGATGCGGTCGGTTCTGGGCGCAGCGACTATTTGTAAGCTGCGGCCTCTAGTCCCGGATATTTCCAACCAAGCGTCACGCCGCGCACAACGAAGCTAAACAGCAGTCCGATCCAAAGTCCGTGATTGCCGAACACAGCCATCAACGGGATCACGGCAGCGAAATACGCGATTGCCGAGACGATCATCATGTTGCGCATGTCGCGCGACCGCGTCGCCCCGATGAATATACCGTCAAACATCCATGCGGCCACCCCGACGATGGGCGCTGCAACCATGTAAGGCAGGTAACTGCGGGCGGTTGCTTGGACGTCTGGTGCGGTGGTCATGATGTCGATAATGGACGGACCTGCCATGGCAAATGCCAATGCGAGTGCTGCGCAAATTGCCGCCCCCCAACCGCTTGTAAGGACTGCGCCGCGCCGTAATCGTGCTGCGTTTTTCGCGCCCAGCGCTTGACCAACAAGGCTTTCTGCGGCGGCCGCAAACCCATCAAGTGTAAAGGCCGTAACATGCAAGAATTGTAGCAAAATTTGGTTGGCAGCTAGGTTTACATCGCCAAAATCAGCCCCCCAAAACAGAAAACTGACAAAAATCGCTTGCAGCAGCACCGACCGGATTAAGATATCGGAATTCACGATGCCCATGTTAATCAGCCGCGCCCGGTCAAAAACGCGGTCCAGATTGCGCCAAGCCGCTCCCGCAAACGCATCGCGACACAACCAAAGGCCCAGCGCCAAACCACCCCATTCCGCAATAAATGTTGCCCACGCAACGCCCGGAACGCCCCAATCGAAATGCAAAACGAACAGAAGATCAAGACCGATATTCAGCCCGTTCATTAAGACTTGGATAGCGAACACCCCACCTGTGCGTTCTTGGGCAATCAGCCAGCCGATAATGCCGTAAAGCCCGATGGTGGCAGGTGCGGACCAGACCCGAACGCTCATATATTGCAGCGCAAGGCGTTCGACTTCTGGGCTAGCGGGCGAGACCTGAAATGCAAGCCAGAACAGCGGGATTTGTGCAAGGATCATAACCGCCCCTGCTCCAAGCCCGATCAGCAATGACCGTGAAAGCAGCGCGGCAACTTCAGCCTCGTCATTTGCGCCAGACGCTTGGGCTGTGAGGCCCGCCGTGCCCATACGCAAGAACCCGAAAATCCAATAAAATGCGGTCAGGATAACAGCGCCAATGCCCACAGCCCCGATGGGTGCCGCAAGCCCGAGCTGCCCAACAACGCCTGTATCCACGACACCAAGGATAGGCACCGTCGCGTTTGACAGCACAATTGGCAATGCAATGTGCAGAACCCTTTTGTGCGTCAGCGACGTATCAGCCATCCCGTTGTGGCATCAGAAAATGACCCGTTGCTTGGGCGAACATGCGGCTACGGTTGTCTTGCCAGCCTTCGACATGCACCGATGCATAGCGTCTGCCGGACCGGTTCACCCGTGCGCGGGCATATGCATCGCGCGGCAAACCAGAGCGCAGATAATCCACGCTAAAATCAATCGTTTTGGGCAACAGGATACGCGGGCTTTCGTCAGTGATTTTGCCCGCCTCCATGTCTTCCCATGTCATCGCCCACGACAATTCAATAATTGCGGCGACTTCAAGAAAGGCTGCAGTGACACCGCCGTGCAGCGCAGGGATCATCGGGTTGCCGATGTTACGCGCGTTATAGGGTAGGATCGCTGTGAGTTCGTCGCCGTGACGCTCAAAGCTGATACCAAGAAATTGCACGTAAGGCACGCCAGCGGCCAGATTTTGCAACATCGCATCGCGGCGCTGCTTAATCACTTGAACGGGTTCAGGACGCTTCATTTCTTTTTCCCTTGTGCAGACTCGACTGTGAACGCACCAGTGGCGGCAGCAACGGGTCGGTCCATGTCAGCGTCCATTGCTGTGGCGCGCACAAACGCAACCGAACGGGTCATGTGATAGCATTCTGCGATGGCTGTAATCATATCCCCCGGTTTGGCAGCACGCATATAGTCGATGCGCAGATCAATCGTGGCAGTGCCCATCGGCGACGACGGATGCGACATCACAGCCGCCCCACCGCAAGTATCCATCAATGCAGACACGGCCCCACCGTGGATCACGCCCGTTTCGGGGTCACCGATCAGGCGTTCGTCGTACGGCATGGTAATCACGGCCCGCCCTGCCCCGATCTCGGTCACTTGCATACCGAGGGCTTGGGCGTGCGGGATCGCTTCGATGAATTTTCGCGCCAAAAGTTGTTGGCGGGCGTGTTGTTCGTCAGACAAGGCTTAGCTCCGGAATAATTTGGGCACAGCTTCGCAGTTGCCCAAATGGTTGCAAGTGCTTTCTCGGCAATTTGGGCAACGGTTTATTCCACCATTCCTGCGCTGATGGCGGCCTGTGGGTAATGTTCCTTTGCGCCCGACTTTTTGACCAAAACCGTCTGTTGCCCGAAGCCTGCTCAACCGCTAGGATTACTGCAACGGAGGATCACAATGTCGACACGCCTAACATTCAAAGAAATGTGCGCCAAGTTTGACGTGACTCCACGAACGTTGCGATACTATGAATACATCGAATTGCTGACCCCTGACAAAGAAGGACGGTCGCGATTCTATGGCACCCGCGAGGTCGCGCGTATGACATTGATCTTACGAGGCCGCCGATTTGGGTTCTCGCTCGAAGACATTCGCCAATGGTTGATGATCCGCGAAAACGACGGCACGACCGCGCAAATGCAACATTGGGTTGAGCTTGCGAATGGTCAAATCGTCCAGCTGCTCGACCAACAAAAGCAATTAAAAGAGACATTGGACGAGTTGCAAAAGCTTCGCGACCTCACAGCCAAAGCCCTCGGCTGATCCTCAATACCCCTATTTTATGGGGAAAATACCGCAATTTTCGTCATTTTTAGTTTTGCATAAGTTGCGCATGACCTAGCGTCATTTTTGCTGACCTTTCGTCAACCCAGAAATGACGTAGCGTACCATTTACGTTAACGTCAATTTGTCTTGTATGCTCATTCAAGTACTCGCAGGTGCAAGGCATCAAGCCAAGCATGAATGGGACCAAGACCATGACGACTGAAACAATCAAAACCGAAACGATGAGCATCCGCGACATGTGTCTCACATTTGATGTGACGCCGCGCACTCTGCGATTTTATGAAAGCAAGGAACTGTTGTTCCCTATTCGTGACGGCCAACGCCGTCTGTTTACCAAGCGCGACCGCGCGCGCCTTAAGCTGATCCTGCGCGGCAAGCGCTTTGGCTTTAGCCTTGAAGAGATCCGGCAGCTTTTGGATCTGTACCATATGAACGACAGCCAAGAGACCCAGTTGTCCAAGACATACGAATTCGCAAAGCGCCATTTGGCCGACATGGAGGCCCAAAAGGCCGAATTGGACGTCGCCATTGGAGAGCTGAAAACCCAAATGGAATGGGGTGCCAAAAAACTGGCCGCCATCTCAAAGGACCAAACGGCGGCCTAACCGCCCCACTATTGACAGAGAGACATCTAAAATGCCGATCTACAACGCCCCCGTCAAAGACCTGCAATTTGTTCTTCATGACCTGCTGCGCGTATCCGAACAGGATATTCTAGGGTATGAGGATCTCGACCGTGAGTTTACCGGCGCTGTAATCGAAGAGGCCGGCAAAGTCGCATCAGAAGTGTTGGCCCCACTCAATACAGTTGGCGATGTCGAAGGATGTGTTTTGGAAAACGGTGTGGTCCGCACACCGACAGGCTTCAAAGACGCGTTCAAGGTCATGAAAGACGGCGGCTGGACGGCGATGGATTGTGATCCTGAATATGGCGGCCAAGGTTTGCCGTATGTGATGCACACCGCCGCCCAAGAATTGTTGGTGTCCGCCAATATGGCGTTCCAAATGTATCAGGGCCTGACCCACGGTGCCTATTCCGCGATCCACGTCCATGGTTCCGACGCGCAGAAACAAAAATTCCTGCCCAAAATGGTATCATGCGAATGGACCGGCACCATGAACCTTACAGAGCCGCATTGCGGCACTGATCTGGGCTTGATGCGCACCAAAGCGGTTCCACAGGACAACGGCACTTATAAAATTAGTGGCCAAAAGATTTTCATCTCTGCGGGTGATCACGATATGGCCGACAATATCATCCACCTTGTTTTGGCCAGAATTCCTGGCGGTCCTGATGGGATCAAAGGCGTGTCTTTGTTTATCGTTCCTAAGGTCATCGTCAACGACGATGGGTCTTTGGGTGATCGCAACGGCGTATCCGCTGGCAAGATCGAAGAGAAAATGGGCATCCACGGCAATTCGACCTGCGTCATGAACTACGACGACGCCGAAGGATATCTGATTGGCGAGATGCACAAAGGCATGCGCGCCATGTTCGTGATGATGAACGAAGCCCGTTTGGGTGTTGGCCTGCAAGGCTATGCGCAAGCAGAGGCCGCGTATCAGAACGCTGTGGTTTATGCCAACGACCGCCTGCAAGGCCGTGCTGTCACAGGTGCCGAAAACCCTGAAGGACCTGCTGATCCGCTGATCGTGCATCCCGATATTCGCCGCAACTTGATGGACCAAAAGTCGTTTGTGGAAGGTGCCCGCGCGTTGACCCTTTGGGGCACGTATATGATCGACCGCGCGCATAAAAACAGCGATGCGGACGCCGATGGCCTGATTTCGTTGCTCACACCTGTGATCAAAGGGTTCTTGACTGACAAAGGCTTTGAATACGCCACGGCAGCCCAACAGGTTTATGGCGGTCATGGATACATCGAGGAATGGGGCATGTCCCAATTCGCCCGCGATGCCCGTATCGCGATGATCTATGAAGGCGCCAACGGCGTTCAGGCTTTGGATCTGGTTGGTCGCAAACTTGGCCAAGATGGTGGCAAGCACGTCATGGCGTTCTTTGAGATGATCAAAACGTTCATCAAAGAAAACGAAGGCAATGAGGCGTTAAAGGCTGATTTCCTTGATCCATTGAAAGCCGCGTCCAAGGATGTGCAGGCCGCAGGCATGTATTTCATGCAAAACGGCATGAAAAATCCGAACCATGCGTTGGCTGGCTCTTACGACTTTATGCACATGATGGGTCACGTTTGCCTTGGTTTGATGTGGGCGCGTATGGGCAAGGTCGCAATGGACGCACTTGACGCTGGTGCATCCGACAAGGATTTCTATGAAACCAAGATTGCAACCGGACGCTATTATATGGCCCGTCAGTTGCCCGCCACCTCGATGCATTTGGCGCGTATCAGCACGGGTGCTGATACTGTGATGGCACTGGAGGCTTCGCAATTTTAAGACCATGATGGGTTCACACCCATCATGCAAAATAAAGGACCGTCCGATATGCCCAAGCGTCTGCGATTAACCCGCCGTTTTCCTGTTGCGATGACGGAGGACGGGTATCGCAGGCTCAAACGGTTTGCATCGGACAGTCAGTTGGACGAAGGCGAGGCGTTGTCGTTTTTGTTCGAGAACTTTAATTCGGTGATCAATGAGGACACGTTTGGCCAACGATTAAAGATGTTCCAATTAGAATTGGAGGCGCGCAAGCGTTGATAGAGTAGACAAGTTTGAGGCCATTTCAGATATCCAGCTTGTCCCACCCCTGTAAGATGCCAACATCGTGCTTAAGTAAGAGGCAATGGCGGACTGTTTGCCGCTCTTGGTTCAAACCACACAAATTCGGCGCCTACAACACGGCGCACCATCTGGGAGGATGTCCGACATGACCATGAAGTTGCATTGCTTTGGCGAAAGCGGGAACGCCTATAAGGTCGCTTTGACACTTACATTGGCCGACCAGTCTTGGGAGCCTGTGTTTGTTGATTTTTTCAACGGTGCCACTCGTTCCGAAGAATTCCGTGAGCTGAATGTCATGGGCGAAGTCCCTGTGCTGGAAGACGGCGATATGGTTTTGACCCAATCGGGCGTTATCCAAGATTATATCAGTTCCAAGTCTGGCAAACTGGGCGGCAAATCTGCAGCTGAACGCCGCGAAGTTTTGCGTTGGATGTTCTTTGACAACCACAAAGTCAGCGGCATCGCTGGCATGTTGCGGTTCCAAATGAATTTCCTGCCCGAAGCCAAGCGTAACGCCGATGTCATCGGCTTTATGTCCATGCGACTGGCTGCTGCGCTGACCATTATGGAAACGCATTTGTCGGACCGCAACTGGCTGGCTGGCGAAGCGATGACCATCGCCGACATCGCCTGTGCCGGATATCTGTTCTACCCAGAACCGTTTACGTTTGACCGTGCTGATTACCCGCATATCAACCGCTGGCTGGACGCGATTGCCGCCACGCCTGGTTGGAAATCACCTTATGATTTGATGCCCGGATCACCGGCTGACCGCGCCTGATGATTAACCGGCTAGCCTTATCCGGGATCGGGTTTTACCAAACCCGCCTCTCGCCTCGCAAGGGGTATAGGTGCGCCTATAGCGTGCTACACGGCGGCACGGGATGTTCCGGTTACACCAAGCACGCGATCATGGATCACGGCATTTGGGCGGCCATTGGTATGTCCAAACAGCGCATGATTGCCTGCAAAAATGCCGCCACAGAATTGAACGGCGACAAACCCAAAAAACGCAAACGCGGATCATTGCCAAGCTGGTGTGATGTCTGCGGCTTCACCTTATGTGCGGGGTCTGCTGGCGCAGCCGCACCCTCAGCCTCGAATGCTGCAGCCGGCGCGTCCGGCTGTGCCCCAACAGATTGCACCCCTGACTGCAACGTTTGCAGTTGCGGGGGATGAATTCGATCGAAAGGAACTACTTATGACCGAAGCTTATATCTATGACGCCGTGCGCACCCCGCGTGGCAAGGGCCGCAAAGACGGCAGCTTGCACGAGGTGACATCGGCCCGCCTATCCGCTGGCATCATGAACGCCCTTAAAGATCGCAATGACCTTCAGGGGCATGCCGTCGAGGATGTAATCTGGGGCAACGTCACCCAAGTCGGTGAACAGGGTGGCTGCTTGGCCCGTACCGCTGTTTTGGCGTCTGAGCTTGATCAATCAATCCCTGGCCTATCAATCAACCGTTTCTGCGCATCTGGTATGGAGGCCGTCAATTTGGCCGCCAACCAGATCAAAGGCGGTGCTGGTGGTGCATATATCGCCGGTGGTGTTGAGATGATGGGCCGTGTGGCAATGGGGTCCGACGGTGCTGCGATTGCCGTTGATCCATCCATCGCGATGGATACGTATTTTGTCCCACAGGGTATTTCTGCAGACATTATCGCAACTGAATATGGCTTTAGCCGCGATGACGCCGACCAACTGGCCGTTGAAAGCCAGAACCGAGCTGCCGCTGCTTGGGCTGACAACCGGTTTGCGCGGTCCATCGTGCCTGTCACAGATATGAACGGCCTGAGCATTTTGGACCACGACGAATACATGCGCCCAGGCACAGATATGCAGGCGTTAGGGTCATTGAACCCTGCGTTTCAGATGATGGGCGAACAGATGCCCGGCTTTGATAAAGTCGCGCTGATGAAGTACCCACATCTGGAAAAGATCAACCATATTCACCACGCTGGTAACTCGTCTGGTATCGTCGACGGTGCTGCTGGTGTTCTGGTGGGGTCCAAGGAATGGGGCGACGCGATGGGTTTGAAACCTCGCGCTGTTATCCGTGCCACGGCCAAGATCGGCACTGATCCAACGATCATGCTGACAGGTCCGGTCCCTGTTACTGAAAAGATTTTGGCCGATAGCGGTATGTCGATCAGCGACATTGATCTGTTTGAAGTCAACGAGGCGTTCGCGTCTGTTGTTCTGCGGTTCATGCAGCGATTTAACGTCGATCATAGCCGCGTCAACGTCAATGGCGGATCCATTGCTATGGGTCACCCATTGGGTGCAACAGGTGCCATCATCATTGGCACGTTGCTTGATGAGTTGGAGCGGACAGGCAAATCCACGGGTCTGGCCACGCTTTGCATCGCATCCGGCATGGGTGCCGCCACAATCATTGAACGCGTGTAAGGAGCATCTGACATGACTGACTTTATTATGAAAACCGATGCCGACGGCGTTGCAACGATTGTTTGGGACACCATCGGCAAGTCCATGAATGTGATGAGCCGCGATAGCATGCAGGTTCTGAATACGTTGATCGACGAAGCGCTCGCTGATGATGCCGTCAAAGGCGTGATCATCACGTCTGGTAAGGCGGGCAGCTTTGCTGGCGGTATGGACCTGAACGTTCTGGCGTCGATCCGTGACGAGGCGGGCGACAATCCTGCCCAAGCTCTGTTTGATTTCACGATGGCTGGCCATACGATGCTGCGCAAAATTGAGCGTGCAGGCATGGACCCAAAGACCAACAAAGGCGGCAAACCGATTGCATCAGCCCTGCCCGGGACTGCGCTTGGCATTGGGCTTGAGCTGCCGCTGGCCTGTCACCGCATTTTTGCTGCTGACAATCCGAAAGCTAAAATTGGCCTACCTGAGATCATGGTTGGTATTTTTCCCGGTGCTGGCGGCACGACCCGTTTGGTCCGCAAGATGGGCGCGATGGCTGCAAGTCCGCTACTGCTTGAAGGCAAGATGAACAGCCCGCAGGCTGCTTTACGCGCTGGCGTGATCGACGAAATTGTTCCTGCTGATGAATTGCTTGCGGCAGCAAAGGCATGGGTTTTATCCGAACCTAAGATCGTCAAACCTTGGGATGAAAAGGGCTATAAAATGCCTGGCGGTGCGCCGTACCATCCTGCTGGTTTCATGACGTTTGTCGGTGCTTCTGCGATGGTGAATGGCAAGACCCAAGGCGCATACCCTGCGGCCAAGGCGTTGTTGTCAGCCGTCTATGAAGGTGCGCTGGTGCCATTTGATACCGCACTTAAGATCGAGGCGCGGTATTTCACACAAGTCCTGCTGAACCCATCGTCGTCTGCGATGATCCGGTCTTTGTTCATCAACAAAGAAGCGCTTGAAAAGGGTGCAAACCGTCCTGATGTCGCTGACCAGAAGGTGACCCAAGTCGGCATCATTGGTGCTGGCATGATGGGTGCTGGTATTGCGCTTGTGTCCGCGTTGGCGGGTATCAAGGTTGTTCTGATCGACGCAAAGCAAGACGCGGCTGATCGCGGTAAGGATTACACCGCGACCTATATGGACAAGGGGATCGCCCGCAAAAAGGCCACGCCTGAAAAGAAGGACGCTGTGCTTGGGCTGATCACTGCGACCACGGACTATGCCGCCCTTCAGGGCTGTGATCTGGTGGTTGAGGCTGTGTTTGAGGATGTCGCAGTTAAGGCCGAGGTCACAAAGAACGTGCAGGCCGTCACTGGCCCTGATTGCGTGTTTGCGACCAATACATCGACTTTGCCGATTACTGAATTGGCCAAGGCTGCGGTGGATGCTGAAAACTTTATCGGTATCCATTTCTTTAGCCCCGTCGACAAAATGCTACTGGTCGAAATCATTAAGGGTAAGCAAACCGGCGATGTGGCTGTGGCCAAGGCGCTTGATTTTGTGCGCCAAATTCGCAAAACGCCGATTGTTGTGAATGACGAGCGGTTCTTTTACGCGAACCGCTGCATCATTCCCTACATCAACGAAGGCATCCGCATGGTCCGCGAGGGCGTTGCCCCTGCCCTGATCGAGAATGCCGCTAAGCTGGTTGGTATGCCGCTAGGCCCATTGCAGTTGGTTGATGAAACGTCCGTTGATTTGGGCGTTAAGATTGCCAAAGCAACACGTGCCGCGATGGGCGATGCGTATCCTGATGGCGAAGTCGATGAGGTTTTGTTCTGGATGTTTGATGAGGGTCGTCTTGGTCGCAAGTCCAAGTCTGGCTTTTATGCCTACGACGAAAAGGGCAAGCGTCAGGGTCTTTGGGACGGCCTAACCGCCAAGTACCCCGTCGCCGACGCGCAGCCTGATCTGATCGAAGTGCAGCACCGTTTGTTGTTTGCGCAAGTGTTGGAAGCCGTCCGCGCGCTAGAAGAAAACGTGCTGGAAGACATCCGCGAAGGCGACGTAGGTGCTATCCTTGGCTGGGGCTTTGCGCCGTGGTCTGGTGGCCCGTTTAGCTGGCTTGATATCATCGGCACGCCCTATGCCGCCGAGCGGTGTGATGAGTTGACAGAAACATACGGCGCCCGTTTTGCCACCCCTGCGCTGCTACGCGAAATGGGTGATAAGGGGCAGACGTTCTATGGCCGTTTTGATAAAAGCACGAAGGCGGCTTAAAAAAACTTAGTCGATTGAAAGGGGCGTGGATTGCAAGGTCTGCGCCCTTTTTTATGCGGGATCAAAGGTGTAGTTTGATCGATTTATGTCACCCGCACAGAGCGTTTTAATAAGTGATGCATCGGCGTCATTGTAGAACGTCCGCCAATCGCGTGGCCGTGCGGATTGATTGATGCGATCAATAGTTAGCTCAAAACCTAAGTGTTTCCAAAGTGGGTGTAGATCATCTGCTAAGTGCTCGATACGAAAGAAAAAAGATGTTTCGTTCACGTAAGATCCATAAGGGTTTTGCAGCAAGCTTTGCTTTGTTTGGTCCGTGTTCAGGAACGTGCTGAAATCCGTTGTTTGCGCCAGCTTGACTGCTGTGTGGTCAAAGGTTTGCGATTGCAGCCATGTGTAATAGCTGACCATGCGGTCCCACGGATTGCGCACCAATGTGAAGGTGAACATGCCAGTTGGATCAACCGCGCCTTCCATGTCCGACAGCTTGCTATGCTTCCAAATGCGCCCCTTGGCCGTGAGCGATTTCAGCCGGGCCTTGCGCCGTTTTGCTTTGGGAGTGTCGCCGATTAAAATGTCGTCGCGCATGGCGCGGGCCTCTAACGCTGTCGCCAGCGCGGTCCCACCAGTCTTGGGGATATGCACGAAAATGAAATTGCGCCCCGGCGAGATAATCATGGGTCGGATCGCACTGCGATGATAATCCCTGCCCCGACGATCATAACCATACCGACCAGTCCTAAGATTGGCACCGTTTCGTCCCACAAAACCCACGCCCAAAAGCTTGCAAAGATCAGCAGCGCATATTCAAATACGGCGACGGTTGATGCCTCACCAACTTGGTAACCACGAAAGATGAACCCGATTCCGATAAGTGCGCCAACGGCGAGTACGGCGTACCAGCCGAGCATTGCGCCTGACAGAGGCATCCAGCCACGTAGCGGGAACCCGTCGGAACCAAGAGTGCCGCCAACAGGCAGTACAGAAATACCGATACCGCCGAAAAGCATGAGCAGTCCAAAGAACCATGCAGTCAGCGTCAAAGTATGCTCACCTTCGCACCATGCGCGTGTTGCGATGGCGCCTATGGCGTATAGAAATCCTGCAAAGATCGGCAGGAAAGCAATCGGGTCAAGCGCGCTTGGGTCTGGTCGGATCACAAGCAGCGCACCCAGAAAGCCAAGACCGACTGCAAGCCAGCGTATGGGGCCAACGGATTTGCCTTGGAAGATGACCGAAATTATCAGCACAAACAGTGGTGCAGTGAACAGCCCTGCAATCACTACGCCGATAGGCATGATGGAAATACACCCAAAATAGATGAGCAAGGCACCCGCTTGGAACAGACTACGCCCAAAGACTGCAAGCGGTTTGCGCGGCCAAAGAGCGCCTGCACCCAAACCCGATGCCACGATCAGCGCTATTAGCACGAAACTGCTGCGGATAAAGTGGAACTGCCACAGCGAGCTTTCGGTCGAAATAAACGGCAGCAGATTGTCCGTAAACCCAAGCGTCATCATCCCCGCAAGGATCAAAAACGCCGCCTGCCCTGGTTGAACCGCTGCTGTCATTGCCGAAACCTTGTTTTGCGCGATGTCATTTCGCCCATTGATTTAAATGTCTTACATATCCTAATGTCAGCAAATAACGCGTTGAGAGGATGCACCTATGGGATGGATGGCTGATGAAACCGGCTTGGGCAAGTGTGAAGCGAACTATGTTCCGCTGACCCCCCTGTCGCACCTAACCCGCGCGGCGCGCGTATTTGCCGACCGCGAGGCGCTGATCTACGGCGATATCCGCCTGACTTATGCGCAGTACCATGACCGCGTGACGCTGTTGGCGTCGGCCTTAACCAAGGTAGGCATCCAATCTGGTGACGTTGTCGCGACATTATTGCCGAACATTCCAGCGCAGTCCGAGGCGGCGTTTGGTGTGCCTGCCTGTGGTGCTGTCCTGAATACGATCAACACCCGTTTGGATGTCGACACGGTGGCCTATATTTTCGACCACGGTGGGGCCAAGGCCGCGCTGGTTGATAGTCAGTTCCTGCCGATGGTTATGCAAGCGGTCGAACTGATGGACGGCCCTGCCCCGTTGATCATTGAAGTCCCTGATCTGGTGGCGGGTGTCCCTGCGATTGGCGAGCAGATTGATTATGAAGATTTCCTGGCGACAGGTGACCCTGACTTTGCTTGGGTCCTGCCCGCGGATGAATGGGAAAGCCTTGCGCTGAATTACACATCAGGCACCACGGGCCGCCCCAAGGGTGTCGTGTACCACCACCGCGGCGCATATATGATGACAATGGGCACGCCAGTTTCTTGGCAATTGCCGTTGTTCATCAAATACCTGCAAATTGTGCCGCTGTTTCACTGTAACGGTTGGAACCACACGTGGATGATGCCCGCATTGGGCGGCACGGTTGTGTGCTGTCGCGATGTGTCGGCAAAGGCGGTTTATAACGCAATTGGGGATCACGGAGTCACGCATTTCGGCGGTGCGCCAATCGTGCTGAACCTAATCGTGAACGCCAAAGACGAGGAGCGCCGCGACTTTGACCACACTGTTGAGGTGTTCACGGCTGGCGCGCCACCTGCCCCCGCAACACTGTCTGCGGTCGGCAAGTTGGGCTTTAATATCACCCAAGTTTATGGGCTGACAGAAACCTATGGCCACGTGACCGAATGCATTTGGAATGACGCGTGGGGCGCATTGCCCGAAGACGACCAAGCCACCATCAAGGCCCGACAAGGCGTCGCCTTTCCGGTCATGGAAGACATCACCGTGATGGACGACAAAATGGTCCAAGTCACGATGGATGGTGCCACCCAAGGCGAAATTGTTATGCGCGGAAATGCTGTGATGAAGGGTTATTACAAGAACCCGGAGGCCACGGCAAAAGCATTTGAGGGTGGCTATTTCCATTCCGAGGACTTGGCGATCCAGCACCCCAACGGGTACATGCAAATCTCGGATCGCGCCAAAGACATCATCATTTCGGGCGGCGAAAATATCAGCTCTGTCGAAGTTGAAGCGGCGATCATGCACCATGCGGCAGTGAACTTATGTGCCGTTGTGGCCAAACCAGACGATAAATGGGGCGAAGTCCCTTGTGCATTTATTGAGCTGAAAGAAGGTGCCATTGCCGATGAGTCCGAGATCATCGCGCATACGCGCAGCCGTCTGGCAGGTTTCAAATGCCCCAAACGGGTCGTGTTTCTTGAATTACCCAAAACCTCGACTGGCAAGATTCAGAAATTCGAACTGCGCGTGATCGCAAAAGGCATCTAACGCATCTACCCAAATGCTGCGCCGCCCGCTAGACTGTTCATCAAGCAACAAAAAGCAGGCACATGACGGCACTCCGTGAATATGAACGGCTGGAAAGCGGCGGGCTTTGGCGCGCCGATTTGGATGCGCAACGCCGCGATGTATCTGTGTCATTTGGCAATGCGACGCTGGTCATCACTGACGGCGCTGGCCGCCCGCTGACCCACTGGTCCCTGCCTGCAGTCATTCGGCAAAACCCCGGAAAACGCCCAGCGGTTTTCACCCCCGACGAGGACGCAGTTGAAACGTTAGAAATCGACGATGATCTGATGATTGGCGCGATTGAAAAAGTCCGCAAGACGCTTGCAAGATCACGCCCACAACGGGGCAAACTGCGCCATTTTATCACATTGGGGTTTGTGGCGGGCACAGCTGCCTTGGCGGTCTTCTGGCTGCCTGATGCACTGACCCGTCAGACCGTTTCTGTCGTACCTCAGTCAAAACGTGCCGAAATTGGCGCCACTGTTCTGGGTCATGTTCAAAAACTGACAGGGCCACGCTGCCGTAATGCGGACGGGGTTGCCGCACTTGCACTGCTCCACGCCCGTGTACTTGGCGCAGATGCACAAGGACAAATTGTTATCTTGCCGCAACTGGCCCAAGGCGCTGTGGCCATGACGGGTGGTATTATCGCGCTGGACCGCCGCATCGTGGAAAACGCTGATGATCCTGCTGTTCCTGCCGGATATGTCATTGCCGCCGACGCGGCACGGCGTGGGCGCGACCCGCTTGCATCCGTTTTGCAGGCCGTCGGTTTGCGGGAAACAATGGGGCTTTTGACCACCGGGAACCTGCCAACGGACGTACTAGCGAATTACGCGCGCAGCGTAACAGAGGCCGACCCAACGTTTGCCAAGGATGATGATTTAATTGCGGCTTTTGAGGCGGCCCAAATCCCAACAACACCGTTTGCTTATGCCCGTGACGGGTCTGGTCAGCGGACGGTCAAGTTGATTGAAGGCGATGCATTTGCCGAACGCGACGAACCGGAAATCCTATCAGATTCCAATTGGATCCGTCTGCAAGGTATTTGTAACCTTTAAGAGACGCACAAGAAAAAGCCCTGCAAAAGAGCGCAGGGCCTTTTCCCGGGAGACTGGTTAGTTCCGTGTGTAAGCGTCGCTGAAACCAGCGGCACGTGCGGCGGACAGCCCACGGTTCAATGCATTTGCGCTGGCGAATGGACCGAGCACGACAATCTTGCCACGTGATGAATTGGCCAGACCAACCGGCAGACCCATCCCCATGAAACGTTGACCCAACGCGTTCGCGTTACCAGCATTTGCAAATGCGGCAACCTGCACATACTGGTGCGGCGCAGCAACTGGTGCGGTACGTGTCGATACGCGGGCTGCAAGTGCGGGTGCGACGATTGATGTCGCCTGTGGCAAGCCACGGTTCGGGTTATGACGGCCATCGTTCCAGACGCGGGTATAACCCTTTGGCACAGGCAAAACCTCGCGCTGGGATACGCCACGCGGGTTAGACGCGGGAATTGGCTTAGGACCAAACAGCGGTGCCGTGGATGGACTGACCGTGCTGCGTGTCACTTGGGCACCCGCATCAAATGTCGTTGTGCGTGTTGTAATTGGCTGTGTCTGTGGGCCGCAACGCACCTCTTGACCGTCTACAAAAAGCATAGTCGCAGGGCAGTTCGCGGCCGCCAATGTGCGCGGTGTCGAGGTCGGTACGGACGGCGCCGCAGGACCTGCAGGGCGCGTCGGCGCAGATGTTGTCAACGGTTGGGTTTGCGGTCCACAACGGACCGCTGCTCCTGTTTGTGCGTTTACAAAACTACGGCCAGTCGAACGAATATCTGCACAGACCTGCGCCATTGTCATACGTAATGGCGCTGCGACAGAAGCGGTTTGCACGGGTGCTGCGCCACCACAATCAATGGTTTCTCCAGTCGTCGAGCTGACAAAACCTTGCTGTAGACCAGTACGACCCACGCAAAGCGCCGCTTTTGTTTGCAAAGGCGGAGGGGTTAGAACGGCTGCCACACGTGCTACTGGCGCAGGCACTGGCGCGCCACCACAGTCAATTGTTTCACCTGTCGAAGCGCTGACAAATCCTGGTTGTAGACCTGTTCTTCCAACACATAACGCGGCTCGGGTTTGCCTTGGCGCAGGGGCTACTTGCGGGACAACAGGCGCTGCGGCCAAAACCGGAGCGTTGCGAACAATTTGCGGTGACCGCGCTGTCGCTGTGTTCGCCGTTGGAATTTGCACCAGATTGGGCGCAGTCCGAAGCGATGCAACTGTTTGAATTGGTGCGCCGACGTTACTGCGTGGCGCGGTAAATAGCGGTGCGCGAGCTGGTGCCACCGCTGCTATGGTCGGTGCAGGCGTCGGGACAACCGCAGGCGCAGGAGCAGCCTGCGCGAACGTTGACTGAAAGCTGCAAAGCTGGTTCCGGCGGCGATCAACGCGTGGCACCCACGTGACAACACCACCAACACCTGCCCGAATAAAGGCACAGCCATCGCTATCGACAAACTGATTTCCAGAAAAACTAGATGGCGGAAATTCTGCAGGCACACCGCTGGATTGCGCCTGAACAGATTGGCCGGCCAGAATAAATGCAAGCGTTGCTGCGCCTAAGATACCGCGATAATTCATGCGTGTCCCCACAAGATATTGTGGTAGAATGCCGAACAATCCCCATTATGTAAAGCAATTGTTCCCGTTTTAGACGCAATTTTAGGCTTATTTAGTGCCGAACATGCGGTCACCCGCATCCCCTAGCCCTGGAACAATATATCCATGGTCATTGAGGTGGCTGTCCACTGCCGCGGTGACAATCTGCACATCTGGATGGGCCTCTTTCATGCGCGCGATCCCTTCGGGGGATGCCAGCAAGCATAAAAAGCGAATATTCACAGCGCCCGCCTGCTTGAGGCGATCAATCGCCGCGACGGACGAATTACCTGTCGCCAACATAGGATCAACGGCAATCACCAAGCGGTCTTCTAATGCAGTAGGTACTTTGAAATAATACTCGACCGGCTTGAGCGTTTTTTCGTCCCGGTACAATCCGACAAAGCCAACTCGGGCAGATGGGATCAGTTCCAACACGCCATCAAGCAGCCCGTTGCCAGCCCGCAAGATCGATACGAGCGCTAGTTTTTTACCGTCAAGAACGGGTGCATCCATTGTCTGCATCGGCGTTTCAATTTCCCGCGTCGTCATCGGCAGGTTGCGGGTAATTTCATAGGCCAATAACTGACTTATTTCGCGCAAAAGCTGCCGAAACTGTGCTGTCGACGTGGCCTTGTCACGCATGATGGACAGCTTGTGCTGCACAAGTGGATGTTGGACGTGGATCAGGTGCTCGGTCATGTTACTTTCCCTAATTTCTTGGCAATTTTGGCGCGTGTTTCATCGTCACAATAGGCCGCGGCCAATGCAGTTTGATTAAGCGCGTCGAAATCATCTGTATCCCAGCCTAACGTTTTGTTCAGCATGGTGAATTCGTTGGTCATTGTGGTATGGAAAAACGGTGGATCATCCGTGGATACAGTCACCTTAAGTCCAGCATCGCGCATTTCCGCAATTGGGTGCGTGTCCCATCCCGTCACAGCGCCCAGCGACACGTTTGACCCCGGACATACTTCGAATACAATGCCTTTTTCGACAGCTTCAGCCACCAATTTCGGGTCTTGCATGACATGGATACCATGACCGATCCGGTTGACCCCAAGGTCGTGGATTGTCTCAGAAACCATCTCTGATCCGCCCCATTCACCCGCATGACAGGTCAACTGCAACCCAGCCTCGCGGGCCATGTCGTAGGCATAGGCGAAATCGCGTGGCCGCAAATGCGTTTCCGCCCCACCCATGCCAAAACCAGTGATGAAATCACCCGCAGTTTCAGCGGCGCAAAGCGCGGATGCCTTGGCATTGTCAGGGCCGAAATGGCGCACGGCCGTCGCGATCCCGCGCAGAATGATACTTGCGTCGCGTTCAGCCTCAGACGCGGCTTGCTCAATCGCCGCCACATATTCGCGCCATGCCGACACGTCGCCCCCTCCGCAGAAATCGGGTGAGATAAACGTCTCGAGATAGACAACACCGTGTTCTGCTGCTTCTTCCAAGATCGCCTTGGTCAAGCGATAGAATTCTTGCGGACCCGTCAGCGGTTCACACGCGGCTTCATAAGTATTTAGGAACTCAGCAAAGCCAGCATAGGCATAATTTCCATCCTTATCGAAGATTTTCGAGATATCGATATTCTTTTCACGGGCCAAACTGGCGATAAACTTTGGTGGTGCCGCCCCTTCAATGTGGTGATGAATTTCCACTTTTGGCATGGATTGATAGGTCATAAGAAACTGCGTCCTTCCCCAGTATATGGGATGTTCAGGTGGTCGGCGACGGATGCGCCGACGTCCACAAAGGCCAAGTGGCCCAGTTGTTTGTTGCCGATCCCTTGCACAAGCACAGGGACCCGTTCGCGTGTATGATCAGTGCCGATCCATGTCGGATCATTGCCGTGATCTGCCGTGACGATCAGCAGGTCATCATCTTTCAGGCGCGGCAGTATGCGCGATAGTTCAACATTAAACCATTCAAGGTGGACGGCGTAACCATCAACGTCACGTCGGTGTCCGTACAGGCTGTCAAATTCCACAAAATTGGCGAAAACAAATGTCCCGTCAGGGGCCGCATCAACGCGATCATTCAGATGGACCATGAGCGCCACATCGCGCCCTTTGTAGGCCACATCGATCCCACGCATGGAAAAGATATCGCCGATTTTACCAATAGCTTCAACGCGGTGGCCCGCAGCATGTGCCATGTCACACAGCGTGTCTGACGGCGGATCGATCGCGAAATCACGACGATATTCAGTCCGCTCGAACCCGTTTACCGCATCCCCAACGAATGGCCGCGCGATCACGCGCCCCACCTTTAACTTATGCAGAAACGGGGCGATATCTTGGCAGAGTTTGATCAAACGGTCGCGCCCAAACGTGTCTTCATGTGCAGCAATTTGCAGCACAGAATCCACAGATGTATAACAGATCGGCCAGCCAGACGTCATATGCGCCGGTCCTTCATCATCCAAAACTTGGGTGCCAGATGCATAACGGTTGCCCAAAATGCCGTCAGTACCGGCGGCATCGCAGATGGCCTTTACGATGTCGGGCGGAAACGCTGGTTCGGTGTTTGGAAACACATACCAATCCCATGGAACGGGCAGCCCCGCCAATTCCCAATGGCCTGACGGTGTGTCCTTACCGATGGATTTTTCAGTCGCAGCGCCCCATGCGCCCGTCGGCGTCGCGTTTAATCCGGGTGCTTTGAGACCGGATGCCAGTTCAACCGCCGCCCCAAGGCCCAGCGCATCAAGAGTGCCGACTTTCAGTGGGTTGCCAGCCTTGGCCCGTGCTTGCGCGATATGGCCAAAGGTGTTCGCCCCCGTGTCCGGCACGTCGCCATTAAAGAACCGGTCCGCGTCAGGCGCACCACCAATCCCCACACTGTCGATCACGATCAGAAATGCGCGTCCCATTCAGGAAATCCTTGCACGGACGAGCGGTCGCACGTCAGGTTTATCGCCTATGGTGACCGCGGCCAAAACAGCGGCGGCAGCCGCCTGCGCGTCGTCCTCGGTCGCGGCATGAATAGTGCAAATTGGTTGGTTTTGTGCAATTTTCGCACCTAAACCAATCACATCAGTCAGCCCCACGGCAGGGTTTATCCTATCGGTTTCCACCCGTCGTCCACCACCAAGGTCAACAACAGCAAGGCCCAACGCCTCTCCATCGATCGCAGTGACGTGTCCGTCTGTGGGGGCCATAACATCGCCAACAATTGGGGCGGCTGGCAAATGCGTGCGCCAATCTTCGGCCATGTCAGGCGGCCCGCCCATTTGTGCAATCATGCCTGCAAAATGCGTCATGGCGCGACCAGATGAAATCGCATCTTTAAGCTTTTCTTCCGCCTCGCCCTCGGCCTCGCCGTATAAGGCCAAGACCCGCGCGCCCAGCGCCACGGTCAAATCGTGCAGGCGCGGTGCAGCAAGGCGGTTGCCTGACAACACTTCCATACAAACCGCGACTTCGACGGCATTGCCCAGCGCGGGCGCAAGCGGCTCGTCCATATCTGTCACAAGGGCGGCTGTCGGACAGCCTGCGTCATTGGCCACATCGACCAATGCACGCGCCAATATTTCGGCCTCGCCTTGGGTTTTCATGAAAGCACCCGACCCAGTTTTGACGTCCAGCACCAACCCTTCAAGCCCAGCAGCCAGTTTTTTCGATAGGATCGATGCTGTGATCAAATCGATGCTTTCGACCGTCGCCGTTACATCGCGGATCGCGTAAAGTCGTTTGTCGGCAGGTGCGATGGACCCAGTGGCCCCCACAATAGCACAGCCCGTCTTGCGTAAAATGCGGCGTAATTTGGCCTCGGATACATCAGTTTTAACGCCAGGAATTGCCTCGAGTTTATCAAGCGTGCCGCCTGTATGCCCAAGCCCACGACCAGAGATCATTGGCACAAACACACCGCACGCGGCCAACATCGGAGCCAACAAAAGCGAGACAGGATCGCCCACACCACCCGTCGAATGTTTGTCCAAAACGGGCCCATCAAGATCCCATTTCAGCACATCACCGCTATCGCGCATGCCTGTGGTCAACGCAACGCGACCCGCGTCAGATAGACCGTTCAGGCAGACAGCCATGGCAAATGCGCCAGCTTGGGCATCAGATACGGCACCTGTAGACAACCCATTGGTAAACCAATGTAATTCCGCATCAGTTGGGGCTATGTTCCCTTTGATTTTAGCGATGATGGCGCGGGCATCCATGGGTTAAACGCGGCTCATATAGTCGGCGTCAAAGCTGCCGGGCAGCAATGTGGCGACTGTCGTTTCCAGCACGGTCCCATCTATGGTCGCCAATGTGACAACGACATCGCCATCGGCAAATTCTGCTATTTTTTGACGGCAACCGCCACACGGTGAAACCGGCTGCGGACTGTCGGCAATCACTGTCACCGCCGCAATTTTAGTATCACCACTCGCGATCATGGCCGCAATCGCGCCCGCCTCGGCACAGGTGCCTTCGGGATAGGCCACGTTTTCGACATTACATCCAACGTATATGGCGCCAGAGACCGCTTGCACCGCGGCGCCAACTTTGAATTTTGAATACGGTGCGTGGGCGTTTTCGCGCACGGCGCGGGCGGCTTGGATCAATGACATGGTATGGCTCCTGCTGTGACGTTACTTTTTATCGTTTGGTCAAGAATTTGCAAGGTTACTGTTAAGCTTAAATATGCCGGGCAATGACACCTCGAGCAGTTCGAGGTCATCCGAAGGGTCGCTATAACGTGTCGCCATATTCGGCGGAATGACAAACGCGTCACCTGCAGACAGCCGGTAAGGGTCTTTGCCTTTGCCCTCTAGCGTCATCTGCCCTTCTAAAACAAACGTGAAATGGATGTCGGCGTCATGGGCCGACCATTCTGGCACTCCCTCCCCACGCCGCAACACCTGCACACCCGCCATGTCTTGCGTATTTTGGGCGATGGTCGTGTCGCGGGCATCGTACCCTGCACGGTTACGCACCCACGCAGCATCAGCGCCATTATTATGCACAAATTTTTGCCCCTGCCATTCCCTGTCAGGGCGCATATCGGTGGTTGGCAGCATCATGTCGTGGTCGATTTCAGTGACATGTTCGGCGGGCACGCCAATTTCAATCACTTCGATCCCGTCTGATGCCTCAAGGACGCGGTGCCGGATTTCGGGGGGCTGGATGAAACAATCACCGGCATGAAGCCGGATCGGGCCACCCTGGTCCTCGTAAACCACGTCGACCCAGCCGCGATAGCAATAGATCAACTGGAACCCCACGCGGTGGAAATGCACCATATCAGGGACAGGGCCACCGTCAGGAATACGGATGTGGCTGGCGATAATTGACCCACCAAGTCGCGACGGGATCAGATCGCGATACTGCATGCCCGCACGACCAATCACCCAGGGCGCTTGGTCCGCAAGGCGGCGCACAACAAAGGCGTGATCCGTTGCCGGCAGCTCTAATGGCGGGTTCAAAGGTGCGACATCAACCTTTGTGCCACCCGGTGCGGTTAAGGTTTTCACACCACCTGCAAACCCCGGATCATCGGTCATAATCCGCAAATGCACTGCCGGATCATCGCTAGCCTCAATGCGCACCCGCAGCCCGTGCCCCGAATAGACCGCGATCGCAGGATCATCCGCCGGATAAATTGAATCCAACCGCATCCCCAGTTTTTTATCGAAAAATCCAAGGTCGGCACGCAGATTTGTGGTGGGCAGGCGCACTTCGGCGCGAACTTCATGGTTATTTGTCATGACCCAAGCCTGATCCGACCAATGAAAATTTGCAAGACCGCGCGGGATTTTGTGTATACACAGCATCAAGCTTGCCCTTGGGGCAAAAAAGTAGTTTAACATTAAACTATACCGCAGGGGGACCCTATGACAGACAAGACAGATGACCGCGCCCGTCAGGCCGCATTGGACTATCACCAGTTTCCGAAGCCCGGAAAACTAGAGATCCGCGCGACCAAGCCAATGGCCAATGGCCGCGACCTTGCGCGCGCATATTCCCCCGGTGTCGCAGAAGCCTGCATCGAGATCGCCAAAAATGCCGAAACGGCCCGCGATTATACATCGCGCGGTAATCTGGTTGCGGTTGTCACCAACGGTTCTGCGGTGCTTGGCCTTGGAAACATTGGTGCGCTTGCGTCCAAACCTGTCATGGAAGGCAAAGCCGTCCTGTTTAAGAAATTCGCCAACATCGACTGTTTTGATATTGAGCTGAACGAGGCCGATCCGGAAAAGCTGGCCGATATCGTATGTGCGCTGGAACCAACATTCGGCGCTATTAACCTTGAAGACATCAAAGCCCCTGAATGTTTCATCGTTGAAAAACTATGCCGCGAACGCATGAACATCCCCGTGTTCCATGATGACCAGCATGGCACCGCGATTGTTGTCAGTGCGGCGGCGACCAACGCCCTGCTGCTTGCAGAGAAAAGCTTTGCGGATATCAAAGTCGTCAGCACGGGCGGCGGTGCCGCTGGCATCGCTTGTCTGAATATGTTGCTTAAACTTGGCGTTAAACGTGAAAACGTGTGGCTTTGTGATATCGAAGGCCTTGTTTACAATGGCCGCGAGAAAGACATGACACCGCAAAAGGCCGAATATGCCCAAGGCACGACGGCTGCGACCCTCGGCGATGTCATAGATGGTGCCGACCTGTTTCTTGGCTTGTCTGGCCCCGGTGTCTTGAAACCAGACATGGTCGCCAAGATGGCTGAAACGCCAATTATTTTTGCACTCGCCAACCCGAACCCTGAAATTGACCCAACCGCGGCCCGAGATGTGAACCCCAATGCGATCATTGCAACAGGTCGGTCTGATTTTCCGAACCAAGTGAACAACGTCCTGTGTTTCCCGTTCATTTTTCGCGGGGCCTTGGATGTCGGCGCGACTGACATCAACGACGAGATGAAAATTGCCTGCGTTGAAGGTATCGCCGAATTGGCACGCATGACCACAAGCGCCGAAACCGCTGCTGCATACCACGGTGAAAAGCTGACGTTTGGCGTTGATTACCTGATCCCCAAACCGTTTGATCCGCGTCTTATGGGCGTTGTTGCAGGCGCTGTTGCCAAAGCGGCAATTGCAACCGGCGTCGCCACGCGCCCGATCGCGGATATGGAAGCGTATAAGGCGAACCTTGACGCGTCAGTCTTCAAATCATCGATGATCATGCGTCCTGTGTTCGAGGCAGCCCGCAGCGCGGAGCGGTCCATCGTCTTTGCAGAAGGCGAAGATGAACGCGTTTTGCGCGCCGCCCAAGCCATCATGGAAGAAACCACCGACAAGCCCATTCTGATTGGCCGCCCAGAAGTGATTGAACGTCGCTGCGAACGCGCAGGCCTGAAAATTCGACCACAGGTCGACTTTCAGATCGTGAACCCCGAAAACGATCCACGCTATTATGATTACTGGAACACGTACCACGACATCATGGCCCGCAAGGGTGTAACGCCCGATCTAGCCAAGGCGATCATGCGCACAAACACAACCGCGATTGGCGCGGTTATGGTGCAACGCGGCGAGGCCGACAGCCTGATCTGCGGTACTTTTGGTCAATTCCTGTGGCATCTCAACTATGTGCGCCAAATTCTTGGTACCGAAGACCTCCACCCTGTCGCTGCGATGTCGCTGATGATTTTGGAAGACGGCCCGTTGTTTGTAGCTGATACTCAGGTTCATCCGCAGCCGACCCCAGAACAGATCGCAGAAACAGTGATCAGTGCTGCGCGCCACGTCCGTCGTTTTGGCGTCACGCCAAAAATCGCACTGTGTTCTCACAGCCAATTCGGCAACCTTGATTGTGACACGGGCCGCCGCATGCGTGGTGCCATGGAAATTCTTGACAGCGCACCGCGTGATTTTGATTACGAAGGCGAAATGCAGCTTGATGCAGCGCTCGACGTGGAATTGCGCAACCGGATTTTCCCCAATGCCCACCTTTCAGGTGCTGCAAACTGCGTCGTGTTTGCCAACACAGATGCAGCGTCCGGCGTGCGCAACATCCTGAAAATGAAGGGCGGCGGCCTCGAAGTTGGCCCAATCCTGATGGGTATGGGCAACCGCGCGCACATCGTCACGCCGTCTATCACCGCACGTGGTCTTTTGAACATGTCCGCGATTGCTGGCACGCCTGTCGACCACTACGGCTAACCCAGCCTGTGTAAAGAAATTGACGCCAGATTCATGTTAGCGCCGCAACCCAGCTTGCGGCGCGCAACTCCCCTGACTACACATATGTCAGACATTTAGGGGAGGACGACGCGATGGGCTATTCAGAGGTTTACAAAAGCTGGCAGGACGATCCAGAGGCATTCTGGATGGATCAAGCCCGCGCCATTGATTGGGTCAAACCGCCGACCCGTGCGCTGAACGCCGACAACGCGCCCTTGTATGAATGGTTCACCGACGCGCAGGTCAACGCCTGTTATAATGCTGTTGATCGCCATGTTGAAAACGGGCGCGGCGAGCAGACCGCGATCATCTATGACAGCCCGATCACTGGCAAAAAAGGCACGACGTCCTTTGCTGAATTGCTGACCCAGACTGCCTCCCTTGCTGGTGCGCTGCGCGATCAGGGCATCGTGTCTGGTGACCGTGTTATAATCTATATGCCAATGGTCCCTCAGGCGCTTGTGGCGATGCTTGCTTGTGCCCGTATTGGTGCCGTGCATTCGGTTGTGTTTGGTGGTTTTGCGGCCAATGAACTTGCCGTGCGGATCGACGATGCAACGCCCAAGGCAATTATCGCCGCGTCTTGTGGCGTAGAGCCGGGACGTGTTGTCGCCTATAAGCCGCTGCTTGACGGCGCGATTGATCTGGCGACCCACAAGCCTGATTTCACGATCATCCTACAACGGGCCGAAGGTCCATGTGACCTAAATGCTGGATTTGATCACGATTGGGACGCTGTGCAAACAGGCGTCACACCTGCCGAATGCGTGCCTGTGTCCGGCGACCACCCAGCTTACATCCTGTATACCTCTGGCACGACTGGCGCGCCCAAGGGCGTTGTGCGTCCAACCGCTGGGCATCTTGTGGCGCTCAACTGGACCATGAAATCCATCTACAACGTCGATCCCGGCGATGTGTTCTGGGCTGCGTCCGATGTTGGTTGGGTCGTTGGGCATTCGTACATTTGCTACGGGCCGCTCATCGCAGGCAACACCACGGTGGTGTTTGAAGGCAAACCAGTTGGCACCCCAGACGCCGGCACATTCTGGCGCGTCATTGAGGAACACAACGTCCGGTCATTCTTTACCGCCCCCACCGCGTTCCGCGCGATTAAGCGCGAAGATCCCAAGGGCGAGCTGATCAAAAAATACGATATCTCTTGCTTGCGTGCGCTGTACCTTGCGGGTGAACGGGCTGATCCTGACACGATTGAATGGGCGCAAAAGATCATGGGCGTGCCTGTTTACGATCATTGGTGGCAGACCGAAACGGGCTATACCATCGCGGGTAACCCTGCGGGGATCGAGGCGCTTCCGGTCAAAATCGGCAGCCCCACCGTGGCAATGCCCGGCTATGACGTGCAAATTCTGGATGATGCCGGCCACCAAATGCCAGCGGGTGAATTGGGCGCGATTGCGATCAAGCTGCCCCTGCCGCCGGGCACATTACCGACGCTTTGGAATGCTGAAGAGCGGTTCAAGAAATCGTATCTCAACACCTTCCCCGGATATTATGAGACGGGCGATGCAGGCATGATCGACGACGACGGGTACCTATATATCATGGCGCGCACCGATGACGTGATCAACGTGGCGGGGCATCGGTTGTCGACGGGTGCGATGGAAGAAGTGCTTGCGGGCCACCCAGACGTCGCCGAATGCGCGGTCATCGGGGTTGGCGATGCGCTCAAAGGGCAACTGCCGCTTGGGTTCGTTTGCACCAACAACGGTACGGAAAAGTCCAACGCGGAAATCCAAGCAGAGTGCATTAAGCTGGTGCGCGAAAAAATCGGCCCTGTGGCCGCGTTCAAACTGGTCACCGTCGTGAACCGCCTGCCCAAAACGCGATCCGGTAAAATCTTGCGCGGCACGATGGTCAACATAGCCGACAGCAAACCATACAAAATGCCGGCAACGATTGATGATCCGGTTATCTTGGACGAGATCAAGGCCGCGCTAAAGCCCATGGGTTATGCAAAGGAATAGTTACGAAGGCCCGCTTCGAGCCCGAAATGACGATCAGCGACTTGCTCAAATGCTTAGGATGGCGGGCTTTTCTTCCTTGAGAGGATCAAAAGAGTTAGTGCGATACATGCGGGAACGAATTGTGGAAGGCCAGATTTCAGCGCAACTGTCATTGCGGCCATGACCCCTGCAACTGCAACGAAAATCAAAAAACACGCGGCTACGTTGAACTGCCATTTTTCCTCTCTGATAAAGAGAGACCAAACCAGTCCGACGGCTAGAAATGCGTTATAGATGCCTTGGTTGGCGGCCATTTGAATTGTCTGCTCAAAGAGTTCTGGTGGGAAGGTATCAAACACGTTTGGACCACGCGACGTCCATGCGAACATTTCAAACCAAGCGATGTAAAAGTGAAGCGCTGCAATTAATGCAACAAGAACCAAACCTGCATTTTTCATGATTTTCTCCTAAAAATTGCGCCCTTTATGCCAGTTTAGCAGCGAAATGGCGCTTTCGTCCGCAAAGCGCCCATTGGCCCTAAGCAAACTGTTCGCGAATAAGCCGTTCTTCCAAACCATGCCCCGGGTCAAACAGGATACGGTGCTGAACGGCTGGGTCGGACCGGATTTCCACGGATGCCACGTCCCGCACAGATTTGCCGTCTGCATCGGCCATTACAGGGCGCTTATCAGGCTCAATCACATCAAACCGGACAACTGCCCGTTTGGGCAGCAACGCGCCGCGCCAACGGCGGGGCCGGAAAGCGGACATAGCTGTCAGCGCAAGCACATCAGACCCAATGGGTAAAATCGGCCCATGCGCGGAATAGTTATAGGCGGTGGACCCAGCAGGCGTGGCCACCAGCGCGCCATCACAAACCAGTTCGGTCATGCGCAGCTTGCCATCAACAGTAATGCGCAGTTTGGCTGCTTGGGGGCCCGCACGCAGCAGGCTGACCTCGTTGATCGCAAGGGCTTCGTGCATCGTCCCATCAACACATAGCGCGGTCATACTCAGCGGGTTGATCACCTCTTCAACCCCAGCGTCCAAACGGGCCGGCAGATCGGCTGCATCAAATGCGTTCATCAAAAACCCGACAGTGCCGCGGTTCATCCCGTAAACAGGAACCGCAAGATGCTGGGTCGCATGCAAGGTTTGCAGCATAAACCCGTCACCCCCCAAGGCCACGATCACATTCGCTTTGTCCAAGGCAACGCTTCCGTAGGTGGCTGTCAAATCAGCCAATGCGGATTGCGCAAGCGGTGCCGGACTGGCCACAAAGGCAATTTTAGAACGCGGCATAATATGGTCCTTGTCATCAGGTCCCCAACTTGTCCCAAGATCAGGGGCGAAACACAAGGCACCCATCGGAAACTGTAAGTGCCGCGACAGACGAACGCGGGGTCGCTTTGGCGCTTTTGACCGCAGCATTGTTGCGCTATCAAGCCGCAACGCAACCTATCTGTGACCAGAGGGACCAAAGAATATGACCAATACTGTCCGCGACGCCGGCTTTTTCACTGAAACACTCGCGACACGCGACCCCGACCTGCATGCAGCCATGCAAGCCGAACTAGGGCGCCAGCGCGGCGAGATCGAATTGATCGCATCCGAGAATATCGTATCTGCTGCTGTGATGGAGGCCCAAGGCGGCGTCATGACCAACAAATACGCCGAAGGGTATCCGGGCCGTCGCTATTATGGTGGTTGCCAGCATGTCGACGTGGCCGAGAACCTCGCGATTGAACGCGCCAAGCAGCTGTTCGATTGTGGCTTTGCCAACGTGCAGCCGAACTCTGGCTCACAAGCAAACCAAGGCGTGTTTCAGGCGCTGTTGCAGCCTGGCGATACGATCCTTGGCATGTCCTTGGACGCTGGTGGTCACTTGACCCACGGTGCAAAACCAAACCAATCCGGCAAATGGTTCAACGCAATCCAATACGGCGTAAAACGCGAAGACAACTTGCTCGATTATGACGAGGTTCAGCGCCTTGCGACTGAACATCAGCCAAAGATGATCATCGCCGGTGGCTCTGCCATTCCACGCATCATCGATTTCGCCCGCATGCGCGAAATTGCCGACAGCGTTGGCGCATATTTGTTCGTCGATATGGCCCACTTTGCAGGCATGGTCGCGGCCGGTATTTACCCGTCGCCTTTCCCGCACGCGCATGTCGCCACATCAACCACGCATAAAACCCTGCGTGGCCCACGTGGTGGTATCATCGTCACGAACGACGAAGCGATTGCGAAGAAATGCAACTCTGCCATTTTCCCCGGCATCCAAGGTGGCCCGCTGATGCATGTGATCGCTGCAAAAGCCGTCGCATTCGGTGAGGCGCTGCGCCCTGAATTCAAAGCCTATCAGCAGCAAGTCGTGAAAAACGCACAAGCGCTTGCTGATCAGTTGATCAAAGGTGGCTTGGACATCGTCACAGGCGGCACAGACACGCACCTGATGCTGGTCGATCTGCGCCCCAAAGGCGTGACAGGCAACATCACTGACGCCGCGCTTGGCCGTGCACATATCACGACCAACAAAAACGGCATTCCGTTTGATCCTGAAAAACCAATGGTCACGTCAGGCATTCGTTTAGGCACACCTGCAGGCACAACCCGTGGATTTGGCGAAGATGAATTCCGCCAGATTGCTGATTGGATTGTCGAGGTCGTCGACGGCATTGCGGCAAACGGCGCAGAAGGCAACGAGGCCGTAGAGGCCAAAGTGCGCGCCGAGATCGAAGTGATGTGCGACAAGTTCCCGTTGTATCCAAACCTGTAAGTGAGATGCGTTAAAACGCATCCTACGCTCGCTTTGGGCCGTCACAGATAGTGTGGCGGCCTTTTGCGTGGTTAAACGATGCCGCGCTGTACCAACACGACAACAACCAGCACAAGGATGACAATCAGTCCAAAGGCGAGCGATCCAAGCCACCCAAGTAGCTTGCCCTTGGCACGATCTTTGGGATCAACAGCGTTCAGAAATTGGACTAACCGGGCATGCGCCTTGGTCGCTTTGCTTGCATCAACCATTCGGCTTAGTTTTGGATGCTGCATCACCGTCGCAGCTTGTGCCAGATACATCGCCTCGCGCCGTTCTGCTTTTGGCAGCAACCGCCCCGCCTTGCGCACCTGTTGGTCAAGCGTCTTGCCCCGCACCCGCAGGCGCGTTTCCATCAAATTGCGGACCTCGTCCACTTGGGATTGCAATGTATCTGTTGACATAAAATAGGTTTGGCATGGCGCGTTGTTTGGCTCAATCCCTCTGGTGTTTCTGATCTGCGGCGCGTTAGATTAGATGTATGTTAAACACGGTTTATTATGACGGCCCTGACGCCACGCCCCTGCTGATTGCGCATGGATTGTTCGGGTCTGCGCGCAATTGGAATGTGATCGCCAAGCGGCTATCCGCAACCCGCCCTGTGGTGGTTGTAGACATGCGAAACCACGGGGCAAGCCCTTGGTTTGATACGCATTCTTACGCGGAACTGGCCGATGATCTGGCCGCGACCATCAACAAACCGATGGACGTGCTGGGCCATTCGATGGGCGGTAAGGCCGCGATGGTGTTCGCGCTGAAATACCCCAGTAAAGTTAACCGCTTGGTTATCGCTGACATCGCACCCGTTGCCTATACACATTCTCAGATGGGACCGATTGCGGCGATGCGGGCGGTGGACCTGAACGTCGTGACCAACCGCGCAGACGCACTGGCGCAGCTTGTTGGCTTGGAAAACGGCGTCGCCGAATTTCTGCTGCAATCGCTTGATGTAAAAGCCAAGCGCTGGAAACTAAACTTGGATGTGTTGGCCGCCGAGATGGACAAGATCGTCGGGTTCCCGCAAATATCAGGCACCTTTGACGGGCCGACGCTGTTTTTGTCAGGGGCCAAGTCGGACTATGTACAGCACGCGCACCGCGACACGATCAAGGCACTGTTTCCACACTCCTATTTCGCGAAAATTAGTAACGCAGGCCATTGGCTGCACGCCGAAAAGCCCCGCGAATTCGAGGCGTCGATTGCAGCGTTCTGCGCAGTGTAACCCCCGCCGCTATTTCTGCGTCAGCAGCGCATTGGCGATAAGATACGACACTGGCACAGCAATAATCGCGCCCACGCCAGCGGCCACCAAAATAGGGAGCAACGTGTCATACCCCGTGACCAAAGCCGCGACAATGAACGCGCCCGCGACGCTGGTGCCGATGATGGAATAAAGAATTGATGCCAACCGTAACATGACCCGCTCCTGTGTTGTGGTGCCGCCAATTTAGCCAGACCCGCAGCGAAGTCTTTGATGTGGGTCAATGTGTGTGCGGGAGAGGTCCGTCTTGGAAACTGTCGAGGACAGTTTTAGGACCGAACGCGCGCAGCGCTGGGGGA
>JBLHXF010000023.1:0-40157 GCA_047629435.1 Yoonia sp.
TGCGGGCTAAACAAGCTGAACTGGTGCCTGATGCCGTATGGCACGTTGATTCCAGCACCCTGCCCGACGCGCCACTTTTCCTTATCGCCAACGAATTCTTTGATGCACTACCTATTCGGCAATTCAAACGTGATGCAGGGGGGTGGCGCGAGCATATGGTTGGGATAACTGACGGCAAACTGTCACTTGGCCTAAGCCAAGCCGCCCCGCTAGCAGCATTAGATCACCGATTGGTCGACACCAAAGATGGCGATCTGATCGAGGTTTGCCCTGCCCTGCCCGCAATCGTCAGCCACATCGACAGCCTCATCGACAACCACGGCGGAGCCGCGTTGATCATCGACTACGGCGATTGGCAGTCCCAAGGGGATACATTGCAAGCACTGACCGGGCACGAAACGACCGATCCATTTGCGAACCCCGGACAGGCGGACCTAACGGCCCACGTTGATTTTGCAGCTATTGCCGCTGCGGCCACGACATATACCCGCGTGACACCCCAAGGGATATTCCTTGAACGGCTTGGCATCACCGGACGCGCGCAAACCTTGGCCAATGGCTTGACCGGCGACGCCCTGACAAGCCACATTGAGGCACACAAGCGGTTGACCCATCCAGACGCAATGGGAAACCTGTTCAAAGTAATCGGACTATACCCAAACGGCGGCACGCCCCCTGCAGGATTGAACCCATGACGCTTGATATCATCACAAACGACCTTCTTGGTGGCGTGACCCACGGGTTCTTTGGGCGACAAGGCGGGGCATCGTCGGGGGTGTTCGCTGGACTGAACTGCGGGTTTGGCAGCAGCGATCAGCACGACATCGTGGCAATCAACAGGTCCCGCGTGGCGCAAGCCATGGGAGGAACTGCAGACGACATGGTTGGTGTACACCAAATACATTCGGCAGACGTGATCACGATCACTGCGGCCACATCAGACAAACCAAAAGCAGACGCCATGGTCACAGCCACACGCCGGGTCACCCTATCGGTCCTTACCGCTGACTGCCAACCCGTGCTGTTCGCAGACATTGACGCAGGTGTCATCGGGGCGGCACACGCAGGCTGGCAAGGCGCGCTGAACGGCGTATTGGATAACACAATCGACGCGATGATCAGCCTTGGGGCCACACGCGACAACATCGTCGCAGTCATCGGTCCATCAATTAGCCAACAGGCGTATGAGGTCGGACCAGATTTCGCAGAGCGGTTCATCGTTGAGGACCCATTAAACGCGCGCTACTTTGCACAAGGCAAAGATGACCGGATGCAATTCGACCTTGCTGCGTTTGGATTGGGGAGGCTTCGGGCAGCTGGAATCAAAGACGCGACATGGACGCGGCACTGCACCTATAGTGATCCAGCCCGATTCTATTCATATCGGCGCAGTGTTCATGAAAAGCAGGCCGACTACGGGCGGTTGATTGCGGCGATCCGGCTTTGATCTAGGCAACAATGGGGCAGATGATTGCCCCAATTTGCGAAACAATCACGCCTAAACAACAGCTATTGTTTTCGGTAACTACGCAAACCCCTTATTTCATGGGGTATCGGATCATCGTCCAAATATGGCGAAAAATTTTGCAAGTTTTTCCAATTACCTTTTGGACCGCCCCATTCCTGCCCACCAGAACCATCAAGATGTATGCAACGCCGACAAACAAACGCGGTAAACATATTCACTCTGAGGAGAGCAGTCATGGGATCATCTAAACGTTGGATCGACACCACAATCGAAGAAGCAAACAAGTGCGAAACACAAATGCCATGGGAACGTGGCCTACGCCGCCAAGCCATGATCGCACGCCGGATGGAACAATCCGAACAGGCCAAAGTATCCCTGCCGCCGATGCCAGCCTTCATGACGATGGCCGTTTCTGCATAAAATTTAAGACAATGGCCCTCTAGGCCCGCTTCCCAAGAGCGTTAAGAGCCGTGTGGTCCTCCCTCCACACGGTTTTTTGCTGTCTTGAGACCGCAATTCGAACCCGATTCGTGGTAAATGTGGCGGGTTAGGTCACGTTGCGTGAACAATCTAGGGCTTTTGCCCCCGATTGATGCGCCACTTCACCACAAAACCAAATCCTTTTGACAGTACGAACACCTTTGGGCCATATTCAGTCTCAACAGCAATCATCTCCTCAGATGTTGTCGGTGGGGCCGACAGATGATGTGACAAACCAAAGTTGGTGCGACGCATGAATAAGACCCTAAACACCGCCGCAGGCCTCGCGGTGGCACCCTATACCTCTCCTTCCCATATGGGTCGGATCGCTAGTCCAAGTGGGCAACTTGCGCGCGTCAAGCCTCTGATGCGCAAATATGAAGTTGCCCACCTGACACCCTCCAAAAACATTGAAGACTTCACCAAAATAGCGCCTGCTATGGCGTCGTTTGAAAACGCTTTTGCGGCATTCGGACGAGGTGCAATCTTGCGGACAAAATCCGGCATGATGGCCGTCGAAGACCTGTTGCCCGGCGACAAGGTGCTGACCGACCACGGCTATCAAACACTGCTGTGGCGCGGGACCATGACCATTTTTCCCGGAACGCAAAACCCGCGCACGGAAATTGGCACGATGACCCGGATCACGGCCGATGCTCTTGGCCTTGGCCGCCCCGGTCCTGATTTGGTGCTTGGGCCAGCGGCAAGGATGCTGCACAAATCGCCCGCGACGAAATTGTTAACGGGGACCGATACATCGTTAATCCCTGTGCGTGACTTTATCGACGGCGAACAGGTTATTGAACTGCGGCCCATCGCACCTGTTCATTGCTACCAACTTGGGTTCGAAGACCATACGTGTGTCAACGTAAACGGGATCGACGTGGAAACCTTGCATCCTGGACCAGCGCACGCATTGGGGCTTGGTCCGGATTTGCTGCCGCATTTCATGGCAATGTTCCCGCATATGCACCGGTTTGCGGATTTTGGAACGCTCGCAGCGCCAAGGTTACGCAAAGCTGATCTTGATTTGGTGATGGTCGCTTAGGCGTTTTGCGCCAAACGGGCCTCAAGCACGTCAAACGGTACGCCCGGTTCATCTTTGGCACCGCGGATCACAAGTGACGTTTTCACGCTTGCGACATTGTCTGCACTTGTCAGATCTTCGGTCAGAAACCGCTGAAACGACCGCAAATCAGGGGCCACACATTTCAGAACGAAATCGACCTCGCCGTTCAGCATGTGGCATTCACGGACCAACGGCCATTGTAGGCACTTTGCTTCAAACGCAGACAAATCCACCTCGGCCTGACTGACCAGCCCGACCATGGCAAACACTTGTACCTCAAAGCCCAATTCGCGAGCGTCCACCTCGGCGTGATACCCAAGGATGTACCCTTGCTCTTCCAATGTGCGCACGCGGCGCAGGCATGGTGGCGCAGAAATTCCGACCCGCTTGGCCAGTTCGACATTGGTCATACGGCCATCTGCCTGCAATTCAGCCAGAATCATACGATCAATCTCATCAAGCTTTGCGCCGGGCATGTCAGTGTTCCTTAATTAGTTTTGCAAAGACTACGCCTGACTGGGCCTATGCGCAATAATGTTTCACACTTGCGCAATAAAATGATGCGTGCCCAAAGATCACACCGCTGTCATACGGGGTTCCAACGGACCCATCGCGCGGCTATATCGGTGCAAACACCGTAGTCAAAGGGACGCGCCGCCATGTCTGATACACGCCATACCAAAGTTCTGATCATTGGCTCCGGCCCCGCTGGTTATACCGCTGGCGTTTACGCAGCGCGCGCCATGTTGGAGCCCGTCCTTGTGCAGGGCATTGAGCCCGGCGGGCAGTTGACCACCACCACCGAAGTCGAAAACTGGCCTGGTGACACCGAAGTCCAAGGCCCCGACTTGATGATCCGGATGGAAGCACACGCACGCGCCATGGGCTGCGACATCGTGGGCGACATCATCACATCGCTGGACCTGTCCAAGCGGCCATTCACCGCGCAATCTGACAGCGGCACCGTCTATACGGCTGATGCTGTGATCATGTGCACAGGTGCGCGGGCAAAATGGCTTGGCCTTCCGACTGAAGAAAAATTCAAAGGTTTCGGCGTATCTGCATGCGCAACCTGTGACGGCTTCTTTTACCGCGGCATGGAAATCGCTGTCGTTGGCGGCGGAAACACAGCCGTTGAAGAAGCTCTGTTCCTGACAAACTTTGCGTCCAAGGTCACCTTGATCCACCGCCGCGACGAATTGCGCTGCGAAAAGATCCTAGAGCACCGCCTTATGAAAAACCCCAAGATCGAAACCATGTGGTTCCACGAGATCGAAGAGGTTTATGGCACCGAGAGCCCGCTCGGCGTTGAAGGCATCAAAGTCAAACATACAAAAACTGGTGAGATTACAGACCTGCCAGTCAAAGGCGTGTTTATCGCGATCGGCCACGCACCAGCGTCCGAATTAGTCAAAGGCCAGCTAGACCTGCACAACGGTGGCTATGTGAATGTCGAAGCTGGGTCCACACGCACCGCCATTCCGGGCGTGTTCGCTGCTGGCGATTTGACAGACCACATCTACCGCCAAGCGGTCACATCCGCAGGCATGGGCTGTATGGCAGCACTGGACGCGGAAAAGTTCATCGCCGAACAAGACTGATATGTTAAGGAATGCAGCGCAAGACTGGCGTTGCATTCTGACAACAACACCCAAAGACTTGCGATAATGCGCCGATTGGAAATGTTTGTTCTAGCGTGAACAGACATTTTGTTACATATGTTCAATCGTGAACATATAACGAGTCGTCTTAATGCCAACCCTTACGCCACATCGCTCTGTCGAAGACGAAGATCACCTCTTCCGTCTTTTACGTCAGCTCGACCACGCGCCTCAGGCATCGCAGCGGGCAACGGCAACCGCATTGGGTATTTCGCTTGGGCGATTGAACGCGCAATTGCGTGCCGCAGCAGACGCCGGACTTATTAAAATCACAGACCGCGACGACACAGACAAACGCAAACGGTTTGCCTACGGCATGACCCTGCGCGGTGGGTCTGAAAAGAACCGTCTGACAGACGCGTTTCTGAAACGGAAATTCACTGAATACGACGCACTTCATGCCGAACTGACCGGTACCAGATCTGGACTTTCTCCCTTTACGCACAGGACAAAATTAATGCAAAATAATCTCGCTCCCATTCCAGAGCTTTACGTCTCTTACGACAGCTCGCAAAAGATGAAGCTCGACGCAGCTGACCTGACAAGCCACGATCTGACACCACGTCAAATCTGCGATTTGGAACTGTTGATGAACGGTGGTTTCAACCCGCTTAAGGGCTTTTTGTCCGAGGCTGACTATAACGGCGTCGTCGACAACATGCGCCTTGCAGACGGCACATTGTGGCCAATGCCAATCACGCTAGACGTCAAGGCAGACTATGCCGACACCGTTGAGATTGGCCAAGACATCGCACTGCGCGACCAAGAAGGCGTAATCTTGGGCACAATGACTGTGACCGACAAATGGACACCGAACAAAGCCCACGAAGCCGAGATGGTTTTTGGTGCTGACGATTCTGCCCACCCTGCGGTCAACTACCTGCACAACACAGCTGGCGAAGTTTACCTCGGCGGTCCTGTGACAGGCATCCAGCAGCCGGTCCACTATGACTTCCGCGCACGTCGTGACACACCAAATGAATTGCGCGCTTACTTCCGCAAAATGGGCTGGCGCAAAGTTGTTGCGTTCCAAACACGTAACCCGTTGCACCGCGCCCATCAGGAACTGACGTTCCGTGCGGCCAAAGAAGCCCAAGCAAACCTGCTGATCCACCCAGTTGTTGGCCTGACCAAGCCGGGCGATGTTGATCACTTCACACGCGTGCGCTGCTATGAGGCAGTCCTCGACCAGTATCCAGCATCCACAACCGCGATGTCCTTGTTGAACCTTGCCATGCGTATGGCTGGCCCACGTGAGGCAGTTTGGCACGGCCTGATCCGTAAAAACCACGGCTGCACACACTTCATCGTTGGCCGTGACCACGCGGGTCCAGGCAATAACTCTCAAGGTGAAGACTTTTACGGCCCGTATGATGCACAGGACTTGTTCCGCGAGCATCAAGAAGAAATGGGCATCATCATGGTCGACTTCAAACATATGGTTTGGGTGTCCGAACGTGCGCAATATGAAGCCATGGACGAAATCAAAGACAAAGAAAACGTCACGATTTTAAATATCTCTGGTACTGAACTGCGTCGCCGTTTGGCCGAAGGTCTGGAAATTCCAGAATGGTTCTCGTTCCCACAAGTTGTGACCGAATTGCGCCGCACCAAGCCAGCCCGCGACAAGCAAGGCTTTACGGTCTTTCTGACTGGTTTCTCTGGGTCCGGTAAATCCACAATTGCGAACGCATTGATGGTTAAGCTGATGGAAATGGGTGGCCGACCGGTGACCCTGCTTGATGGTGATATTGTTCGCAAAAACCTGTCATCTGAGCTTGGCTTTAGCAAAGAGCATCGCGATCTGAACATCCGCCGTATCGGCTATGTTGCATCCGAGATCACCAAAAACGGTGGCATCGCGATCTGTGCGCCAATCGCGCCATATGCAACAACCCGTCGTGCGGTCCGCGAAGACATCGAAGATTTTGGTGCGTTCATCGAAGTCCACGTCGCCACATCCATCGAGGAATGTGAACGTCGGGACCGCAAAGGCCTGTATAAGCTGGCCCGCGAAGGTAAGATCAAGGAATTCACAGGCATCTCTGATCCCTATGACGTTCCTACTAGCCCAGAGATGAGCATGGAAACAGAGAACGTCGAAGTCGATAACTGTGCACACCAGATCATTTTGAAGCTCGAATCCATGGGCCTGATCAAAGCCTAAGATTTAGACCAGACATCAAAACGCCCGCTGCAGCGATGCAGCGGGCGTTTTTTGTTCCAATTGGGTTAAACCCATCCTACGCATTTAGGCAGCCAAATCGAAAATCAGTGCAGCGCAACCGGCTCTAGGTCATTTTCCAACGCCAGATGCACAGCCAATTCATTGGTCGCCACAAGCGCCAACTGCTCGCCCTTGGCATTGTGCACGGCAAACAACTGTTCCAAATCGCCTGCCTTTTCACGCAACTCAGCTGGCAAGTCAGCCACTTCGATCAGTTTGACGTAAACGGCTTTGGCGCCCATGGCATCAAGATCAATTTTCGTATGCATCAACTTATCCTTTCCTAATAATGATTGTTTGTACAACGCGCTCTGGCACGGACCTGTTAAGATCAACATGCAACAAGCCATTTTCCATAATAGCCTCGCCGACATCAACACCGTCAGCTAGCACGAATGATCGCTGAAACTGGCGCGCGGCGATCCCGCGATGCAAAAACACGCGGCCCTCGCTGTCGTCGACCTGACGACCACGGATCACCAGCGCGTTATCTTCCACAGTGATCGACAAATCAGCCAACCCAAATCCGGCCACTGCCAGCGTAATGCGATAGGAATTCTCAGACGCTTGTTCAATATTATATGGGGGATAACCGTCGTTGCCGGTTTTCGCAGTCCGCTCGACCAGCCGTTCAAGCTGCTCAAACCCCAACAGGAACGGGTGGGTTCCCAAAGCCAATTTTGTCATCACACGTGTCCTTAAATTCAAGCGACATATCTGTTTGGACCCCGTTACGGCGGCCCTACAGGAAATATGGGGACCAAACGGCCTATCTGCAAGAGGAACCATTAGGAGGAATCACCTCAATGCGCGTATCAGCAGGGTTCATCACGATGACGAAGGCCCGGATTTCATGAACAGTTCAATCAATATGGAACAGATCGACGTGCAGCGCATTGAGCTTGCCGTGCTGCGCCAAGAACACCGTGATCTTGATGATGCGATCAGCGCGCTCCAAGACCGGCACTCAGCCGATGTTTTAACCATCAAACGACTGAAAAAACAAAAGCTTGCGCTGAAAGACAAGATCTTTGCGTTGGAAGACAAAGTAACCCCTGATATCATCGCCTAAATAGCATTGCATCTAAGGCGCTTGCGCATTGCACAGACAGCCCGCGTGGGTATAGTGCCGCTTTCTTATCCAGTAGGGGATCACAAATGACCCAACCTTTGGTCGGCATTATTATGGGCAGCCAATCCGATTGGCCCACCATGCGCGAAACAGCAGATGTGCTTGACGCGCTCGGCATTCCCTATGAGAAAAAGATCGTCTCGGCGCACCGGACGCCCGACCGTCTTTGGGATTATGGCAAAACCGCCGCTGACCGCGGGCTGCAAGTGATCATCGCTGGTGCAGGCGGTGCAGCGCATCTGCCGGGCATGATGGCTTCCAAAACACGTGTGCCCGTCGTCGGTGTTCCCGTTCAAACCAAGGCATTGTCCGGCATCGATAGCCTGTATTCCATCGTGCAAATGCCGCGCGGCTTTCCTGTGGCGACAATGGCAATCGGTGCTGCCGGGGCCGCCAACGCGGGCCTGATGGCCGCTGGCATCCTTGCGCTGAAAGACAGTGATCTTGCGCTGCGACTTGACCAATGGCGCGCCGATTTATCGGCCTCAATTCCGGATGAACCGACTGATGACTAACGTGACAACAATTGGCATTTTGGGTGGCGGTCAACTTGGGCGGATGCTGTCCGTCGCAGCCAGCCGTTTGGGCATCAAAACCCACATTTTTGAGCCTGGTGCGAACCCGCCCGCAGGCCAGGTTGCAGATGCGGTGACAACAGCATCCTACGATGACCACGCAGCGCTGACTGCTTTCGCACAATCGGTTGATGTCATCACATATGAATTTGAAAACATCCCAACCTCCGCGCTCGACCTGCTGGAAACACTGCGACCAATCCATCCCAATCGTCAGGCACTGGCCACGTCCCAAGATCGCCTAACAGAAAAGAATTTCCTGCAATCGCTTGGCTTGCAAACGGCCTCTTTTGCGACAGTCGACAACGCCGCCGATCTTGATGCGGCTATTGCTGACATCGGCACCCCAGCAATCATGAAAACCCGCACCATGGGTTATGATGGCAAGGGGCAAGGACGGATCATGTCGCCCGACGACGCAGTTCAAGCATTGACAGATATGGCTGGTGCACCTGCAATTCTCGAAGGCTTCGTGGACTTCAGCCATGAAGTGTCCATCATCGGCGCACGCAGCGCTGACGGGGCCGTCTCCTGTTTCGATCCTGGGGAAAACGTACATGAAGATGGTATTTTACGGACGACCACAGTCCCTGCAAAACTAACACCATCGCAGCGGACAGATGCTATCTTGATCGCCGCCCGCATCTTAAACGCGCTCGATTACGTCGGTGTCATGGGCGTGGAGCTTTTCGTGACAAAGCAGGGCTTGATCGTGAATGAAATCGCGCCTCGGGTGCATAATTCAGGCCATTGGACGCAGAACGGCTGCACCATCGACCAGTTTGAACAACACATTCGCGCAGTCGCAGGCTGGCCCTTGGGCGACGGATCACGGCACAGCGATGTCGTCATGGAAAACCTGATCGGGGATGACATGGACCGTCTGCCTGAACTGGCGAAGACGACAGCAGCGCTGCATCTTTACGGCAAAGCAGACGTGAAAGCGGGCCGCAAAATGGGCCATGTGAACCACGTGAAACCCAGCAAATAGGGTCAATCAGCCCCGAAAAGAACATCACCAAGACTAAGCCCGCGGTCAAATCGACCACGTTCCAAAAATGCGATGACTTGGGCCATGACAACTGGATTATTCATCATGAATGTGTGGGTAACAGGCATAACGAGATGGTCGACCTCACCCAGCAAATGGGTACTTTCAACCGACACTTTGCCATCATCAGGACCATCAATCAGGGCGGAATAGACAGGATTCAAACTGCGGGTTCCGGCAATAACACCAACCTCAACTTCAGCCAGACCTAGCGAATTGGGTAAACTGCTATCCTCGGTTCCCAACTGCAATCCAGCGGGGCCATTGACCCATTGAAATGGCTCGAAGTCACCGAAAATATCTACCAATTCAGACCCTTTATTCGGTGGGCCCAACATCACAACGCGGCCCATGTTTTTGGGGCGATTGCTGTTCAACCACGCACGGACCAAAATCCCCCCCATAGAATGGGTGACGAAATTCACGGTCGCATCGCCGCAAGCAGCAACATCATCGGGCAAATTGTCATACATCAACCGCTGGATCGTATTCTCGGTCGATGGATAGCCGCGGTTAACAACAGTATACCCGTTGCTTTCAAGTACCAAAGCCATCGGGGTGAACGAAATTTCGGAACGCGCTAGCCCGTGCAACATTACGACACATTGCTCTTGGGCTGTTACGGTCAGCGGGGTCAGGATCAGGGCGATTGCCGATAAAATCATCTTCATTTCCAATAGATAACATCGCCGTGGCAATATTGAAGGGATACACCGACTGACCTTGCGTCTTTTGACCAATCGCTGTCACATAGCGGGATGAAACGCCCCATTCGCCTCGCGACCCGCGCCATAATTTTACATGAAAACCGTCTATTGCTGGTGAACGCATGGAAGGATCGGTCTGACTTGTGGTGTGCACCGGGTGGCGGTGCAGAGCCGCACAGCAGCTTGCCCGATAATTTGGCCCGTGAAGTCATGGAAGAAACTGGCCTCACAGTAAGAGTGGGCGATGTTTGTTTGATCAACGAATTTCACGACCCCAACGGCAGCTTTCACCAAACCGACATCTACTTTCGGTGCACGATCATTGCGGGCGAGGTCAGCGACACGTGGATCGACCCCGAAGGCATTGTCACACGGCGCAAATGGGCGACACGCGTAGAGATGGAAAGTTTGCGCATCAAACCAGACAGTCTTGCGTCCGTCGCATGGAATGAGACAGACGCGATCAGCTACGACCTGTTGGAGCCCATCGTACGTTAGACACAGCGATACCGCCTAAGACCAATAAGCCCGCCATGATCAGGCGAAAGCTCAGCGGTTCAGCCAAAAAGATAACGCCAGCGAGAACCGCGATCACAGGCACGCTTAGCTGCGCAACAGCGGCGGTTGTCGTCGGCAACGCGGGCAATACGCGGTACCACAATGCGTATCCCATCCCAGACGTGACAGCCCCTGCAATAACCGCCACAGCAATGCCGCCCGCCGACAGGACGCCACTGCCCGCAAGCAAAAGGCTGAGCGCGACGAGCGGCAAACACAAAATGAAATTGCCCGCCGTTACAGCAAGCGGATCACGGGCACCCTGCCCCAAAATCGTATATGCCGCCCATCCTGCAGTGGCCGCAATCATCGCAACTGTGCCAGCAAACGGAACTACGGCAGCCCCACTGGGCCATAGTAAAACAGCCAGTCCAGCCAATGCAAACCCGGCTCCGATCCAACGCATGGTGGGAACGGATTGCCCTTGCACGATTGCCCAGCCGAACATCATCATCTGCAAAGAACCGAACAAAATAAGTGCGCCCAAACCAGCGCCGAGACTTAAATAAGCCCATGAAAACCCGATCATATAAACAGCCAGGGCCAGCGCGCCACGCCAGCGGTTTGGCAAATCAGCAAACGGGGATTGGCCGCGCATGGCGACTAGAACAGCCAACATCGTGGCCCCTGCAGCCACGCGAATGACAGCAAACACAAACGGATCCATGCTAAAATTTGCCACACCAATGCGATTCAAAACTGAATTCGCAGCAAAGGCCGTCATGGTGACAGCAACAAGGAAAAAGAGCTTCATCCGTGATGTGTGCGCCGACGTAGGATGGGTTTCAACCCATCACACCCCGTCAAAGGCCGCTGGATAGATCAACTCTTGGTCAGGAACGCCAGTAACACCCGCAATAGCCAGGTATTCGGCCGGATAAGGGCTGCGCAATTTTGCAGTTGCATCATGCGAAAACCCTGCTTTGGCGTAAAACTCTTGCGGACCCAGCACCACGACAGGCGTCCCCGTCAAACGGGCCCATTCGGTCAGCATCCCAATCATGCGCTTCCCGTAACCACGACGCTGCACGTCAGGAGCAATAGCGACGGGCGCAAGGCAAAGCCATCCCTTCGGTTTGACCATGTACGACAGGGCGTAATACCCAACGATCCGGTCGCCCATCGGCATCACCTGTTCACCCGCAATCAAACCGGACTTGCGCAACTTATGAACCAAATTGACCTCATCAGTGCGGCCAAACGCATCCGCAATCAGATCATCCACCAACGGTTCTTCACCACGTTTTAAGTCACGGGCGAAACTGGGCATGTTGAACATGTAAAATCCTTCAAGGATGATTGGTTAAAAACCATCCTACGCTGTGCGGTTCAGACGACAAGTGGGACGTACGGACAAGGGCGGCCCATTGCTGGACCGCCCCTGATATTTTGATCAGCATGATAGGCTCTTGGTGATTTCTTCGAATTCACCTGTCGCCTTGCCGGTCAAATCCTAAAAGGATTTAACCTTACATCATGCCGCCCATGCCGCCCATGTCAGGCATGCCGCCGCCGCCGCCGCCGTCTTTGGCAGGCTTATCAGCAACCATAGCTTCGGTTGTGATCAACAGGCCTGCAACGGATGCTGCGTCCTGCAAAGCCGTCCGAACAACTTTCGCTGGGTCAATGACGCCAAACTTGAACATGTCGCCATATTCTTCTGTCTGCGCGTTGAAACCAAACGCTTTGTCATCAGATTCGCGGATTTTGCCAGCAACGACGGAACCGTCAACGCCAGAGTTTTCAGCGATCTGACGCAGTGGTGCTTCGATCGCCTTACGGACGATAGAAATACCAACAGTCTGATCAGAGTTTGCACCCTCAAGACCGTCAAGAACTTTCGCAGCTTGGATAAGTGCAACACCACCACCAACAACGATACCTTCTTGAACAGCAGCGCGTGTCGCGTTCAGTGCATCGTCAACGCGGTCTTTACGCTCTTTGACTTCCACTTCGGACATGCCACCAACGCGGATAACAGCAACACCACCAGCCAATTTGGCAACGCGTTCTTGCAGCTTTTCACGGTCGTAGTCGGATGTTGTTTCTTCAATCTGACCACGGATCTGTGTGACGCGTGCTTCGATTTCAGCTTTGTCACCAGCACCATCAACGATAGTCGTTTCGTCTTTGGTGATTGCGATACGCTTAGCGGAACCAAGCATGTCAATTGTGACGTTCTCAAGCTTCATGCCAAGGTCTTCGGAAATCACCTGACCACCTGTCAGAACAGCGATGTCCTGCAGCATGGACTTACGACGATCACCAAAACCAGGTGCCTTAACAGCAGCAATCTTCAGGCCGCCGCGCAGTTTGTTCACAACCAAAGTTGCAAGCGCTTCGCCTTCAACATCTTCTGCAATGATCAAAAGTGGCTTGCCGGACTGAATAACAGACTCGAGCAGTGGAACCATTGGCTGCAAAGAACCAAGCTTCTTTTCGTGCAACAAGATGATCGCATCTTCTAGCTCAACAGTCATCTTCTCTGTGTTCGTTACAAAGTAAGGGGACAGGTAGCCGCGGTCGAACTGCATGCCTTCAACAACATCGGTTTCTGTTTCCAGACCTTTGTTCTCTTCAACAGTGATGACGCCTTCGTTGCCAACACGCTGCATTGCGTCTGCGATCTGCTGACCAATATCCGCTTCGCCGTTTGCAGAGATTGTTCCAACCTGAGCAACTTCGTCGCTGTCGGATACTGGACGTGCTGCTGCGATGATCGCTTCGACAACTTTTGTTGTCGCAAGGTCGATACCGCGCTTCAGGTCCATTGGGTTCATGCCAGCAGCAACAGACTTCATGCCTTCGCGAACAATCGCTTGGGCCAGAACTGTGGCTGTTGTTGTGCCGTCGCCAGCTTCGTCATTGGTACGGGAAGCAACTTCCTTAACCATCTGTGCGCCCATGTTCTCAAACTTGTCTTCAAGTTCGATCTCTTTGGCCACGGATACACCATCTTTGGTGATGCGCGGTGCGCCGAACGACTTGTCCAGAACAACGTTACGGCCTTTTGGGCCCAGTGTTACTTTGACGGCGTCTGCCAGAATGTTCACGCCGTTCAACATACGGTTGCGGGCATCTGTGCCGAATTTTACGTCTTTAGCAGCCATTGATTAGCTCCTTAATTTATGAATTTCAGATAGCGGTTCGTCTTGGGTCCCTTACAGGATGCCTAGAACGTCGCTTTCTTTCATGATCAGCAGGTCTTCGCCGTCGATCTTAACTTCTGTGCCGGACCATTTGCCGAACAGAACTTTGTCGCCAGCTTTGACATCCATTGCAATCAGCTCGCCGCTGTCTTTGCGTGCGCCAGCGCCACAAGAAACGATTTCGCCCTCAGCAGGCTTTTCTTTTGCGGCGTCTGGAATGATCAGACCGCCCTTAGTTACGTCGTCGCCTTCGATGCGACGGACGAGAACGCGGTCGTGAAGTGGTGTAAATGCCATCTTTAGAACGTCTCCAGTTTCGTGTTAATCTTGGGTTAGCACTCACTAGATGCGAGTGACAACAAACGGAACTTATGTATCCGTCCGGTCCGAGTCAACGGCGATGGGTGGAAAAATTCAGCAAAATGGAAACGGATTCAACCGGCGTCCGTCTTTCCACGCCGATCACTGCGCAAATTCGCATACAGCACGTGGTTGCGCCAGCGCCCGTTGATCTGCAGGTAGCTTTGGGCAACGCCCTCATACTTATACCCACACTGTTCCAACAAGCGGCGGGACGGCGTGTTTTCGGGCAAACAACCAGCTTCTACACGGCTAAGGTCCAGCGTGCGGAACGCGTAATGCACCACAGCCTCAATCGCTTCTTTCATATAGCCATTGCGCGCAAACGGCTGGCCGATCCAATACCCAGTCGTGCCAGCCTGCGCAGGGCCACGGCGGATATTATCGAGCGTGATCGCCCCCAGCAACATGTCATCGGACCTGCGCACCAAAAACAATGGTACCGCGTTGCCATTGGCAATCGACCGCTGGGCCCAATAAACGCGGTTAGTAAATGCCTTGCGGGATAAATGGTCGGTTGCCCATTTCGGCTCCCACGGGTTCAAAAATTCTTCGCTGTCGCTGCGCAATGCGGTCCATGCCCGAAAGTCAGCATGCATCGGGGGACGCAATGTCATACGCTCTGTTTCCAGACGGACTTTTTTGCGCACCAAAAACATCAGGCCACCAAGCGGGCCTTAAGGTCGTCCAACGTCGGCGCAGCCTCTGCCGGACCATATAAAGCCAGCGCCGATCCTGCCTGCCCCGCCATATGTTCTGCAAACGCTTTCACATCCGCGGTCGTCACAGCATCGACATTCGCAATCGTCTCGGCCAGCGGCGGAATACGGCCCCACATGGACCACAACCGCGCAAGGCGTTCCGCACGGTTTGACGGAGACTCGAGCCCCATCAACAATCCGGCCTTCATCTGGGCACGGGCACGGGCGACCTCAACCTCTGACATATCACCCGCAGCGCGCTTCATCTCGTCCATCGTGACATTCGCCAGCTCGGCAATCTCTTCGGCACTCGTGCCTGCATAAATCGTGGTCAGGCCAGTATCTTCATAGGCGCCGGCTTGGGCAAAGATAGAGTAACACAGGCCACGCTTTTCACGGACCTCTTGGAACAGGCGCGACGACACGCCGCCACCCATCACAGATGCATAAATTTGTGCGGTATAAATCGCAGGATCAAGGTAATTTGGCCCTTCAAACGCGAGCGCAAAATGGACCTGTTCCAGATCCTTATTGCGGCGCAATTCACCACCACCAAACACGGCAGGCTCAATCAACGTCATAGGACGCACAATCGGGGACATACCACCAAACATCGCCTCGGCTTGCTTGCAAATCAGATCGTGATCAACAGCACCAGCCGCAGCCAACACCATCTGACCAGGGCCGTAATGTTCCGCCACAAAACCGCGCAGATCTTCGGCTTGAAACGAAGACACGCGTTCCGTTGGGCCCAGAATAGACCGGCCAAGCGCCTGATCAGGATACGACACCTCTTGCAGCCAATCGAACACAATGTCGTCGGGCGTGTCATTGGTCATGCCTATCTCTTGCAAGATCACGCCGCGCTCAATATCGACATCAGCCGGATCAAACAGCGGCTCTAGCAAAATATCACCAATGACATCTAACGCCAGCGGCACGTCTTCTTCCAATACGCGCGCGTAATACGCGGTATTTTCACGGCTGGTATAGGCGTTAAGGAACCCACCAACGTCTTCAATCGCTTCTGCAATCTGCAGCGCGGTGCGGGTCGGTGTTCCCTTAAACGCCATATGCTCTAGGAAATGCGCAATGCCGTTTTGCTCCAGCCGTTCATGACGGCCGCCAACATCAACCCAAATCCCGATACTAGCAGATTGCAAACCGGGCATATGCTCGGTCACGATCTGAAAACCGTTGGAAAGGGTGTGCGTTTGAATGGTCAAAGGGCGATCCGTTCTTTTATAAGCGTGGCAATTGCGTCAAAATCGTTGGTCACACGTGTGACACGTTCGTCGCGGTCATATAGGCCCGCCATCCGCGGTGGAAGAGGCGGTTTGATACCGCTTGCGGCATCAACAGCGTCAGGGAATTTAGCAGGATGCGCGGTGGCCAATGTAATCATCGGGACTGCACCCAAATGATCCTCGGCAACATGCACACCCACAGCGGAATGTGGACACAGCAATTCGCCATGCTTCGCCAAATAGGTCTTAATCGCAGCTGATGTTTCTGCCTCTGACGCACGACCAGACGTGAACGTGTCGCGCAAATACTGATAAGCGCCTTGTGAAATTTTAAAGCCACCAGCCTTCAAGTCATCCATCTGGGCCGCAACAGTCGCACCATCGCCGCCATACGCGTAAAACAACGCGCGTTCAAAATTCGACGACACCTGAATATCCATCGATGGGCTGATCGACGGCGTGACACCTTCTTTTGTGTAGGCGCCAGTTTCCAGCGTGCGGTGCAGAATGTCGTTCTGGTTTGTGGCAACCACCAATTCTTTAATCGGCAAACCCATCTGCTTGGCAATATAGCCCGCAAATATATCGCCAAAGTTACCTGTTGGGACGGTAAAACTAATCTCGCGGTGCGGCGCGCCAAGGCTGACTGCACTGCTAAAGTAATACACAATCTGCGCCAAAACGCGGCCCCAGTTGATACTGTTCACACCCGCCAGACGCACACCGTCACGAAACGCAGTATCGTTGAACATATCCTTCAACATCGCCTGACAATCGTCAAAGTCGCCATCCATCGCCAACGCATGCACGTTGCTTTCAACAGGCGTCGTCATCTGGCGGCGCTGTACCTCGGACACGCGACCATGCGGGAACAGGATAAACACGTCGACATTATCAAGACCGCGGAATGCTTCAATCGCGGCGGACCCTGTATCACCCGACGTGGCACCCACAATCGTGATCCGCTCACCCGAACGGGTCAGGGACGCTTGGAACATTTGACCAATCAGCTGCATCGCAAAATCTTTGAACGCCAGCGTAGGACCGTGGAACAATTCCAACAGGAAATGGTTTGGCGCAAGCTGGACCAAAGGCGCACGCGCATCGTGGCCAAAGCCCGCATAAGCGCGATCGATCATGCCGCGGAATGCATCGTCGGTGAACGTGTCACCAATGAACGGGCCCATCACAGTGAATGCGATCTCCTCGTATGATTGCCCCGCCATCGCGGCGATCTGATCGTGGGTCAGCGTTGGCACATCTTCGGGCACATACAGACCACCATCGGTCGCAAGACCTGTCATCATGGCTTGTTCAAATGTCAGGGCGGGCGCGCCACCACGGGTCGAAATATAACGCATAGGTCAGGTGTCCTTAGTCCGCGCTGTGCGGGAAATCAGAAATAATGTCATGGCCGCCCAGACAAGGGCCAGCCCAAACCACGTCACAGCATAGGCGAGGTGATCGTTCTTGATGGTACTTGTGTCGACAGGCAACAACGTTGTGCGCGGGTCTGGCTGCGTCATCTGGGCAGCAACGACCATAAGCGGAAGGGTGTCCAAGGTATCGGCCATAACAGCCAAATCGCGACCGAACCAGATGTTCTTTGGGAGGTCCGGTACAGGCGTCGATGAATTCATGTCATCCGGCCAGATTAAGTTGCCAACTACATCCGTGGGACCAAGCGTTGCGACCTCGCTTTTGGCATCAAGCGCAAGCAGCCCAAGGTCGATCAAAATGCGGCGCCCATCATCAAGATCGAATGCGCGGATAACGCGGTAGCCCGTGCCAGCAGCGGTGCCCGATGTCAGAACATGCAGTTCAACCTGATCCGGCGTGCCCGACATGCGAACCGCAGTATATTCGTCAACGGCCTCATCCGGGGTCTCGGGGATCGTAATCGGCGCACCCATGATGCGCGTATCAATATCCGCAAGGATCGCCTCTTTCCACGTCAGGCGGTCCAATTGCCAAAATCCAAGTGATAGCAAGACAACGATGCCACTTAAGCCAAGGACGAGAGGGAAAATAAATCTACGCACGCGCTAGGTCCATGTTCTGTGATAGACAAAGGCGCCCGCAGATACCCACGTGCGCCTTAGTGTGATTTATGGGGTCGGATGGGTCATGACCCATCTGCCGGATTAGGCGCCCCAGATGTAGATAGATGCAAACAAGAACAGCCACACCACATCCACAAAGTGCCAGTACCAAGCGGCGGCTTCAAAACCGACATGCTTTTCTGGGGTGAAGTGCCCGCGGTTCAGGCGCAGCAAGCAAACCAGCAAGAAGATCGTACCGATCAGCACATGGAAACCGTGGAAGCCTGTCGCCATAAAGAAGTTGGCGCCATAGATGTTACCCGCAAAACCAAAAGCCGCATGAGAGTATTCATACACCTGAAACGCTGTAAACAATGCGCCCAAAGCAACAGCAAGGATCAAGCCCCACTTCATGTCTTGGCGGTTGTTCTCATGGACCAGCGCGTGGTGCGCCCAAGTGGCAGCCATGCCGGAACACAGCAGGATCAGCGTATTGATCAGTGGCAAATGCCACGGGTCGAATGTCTCAATGCCAACTGGAGGCCAAACGCCGTCAACCATTGGCGACGTGCCATCAGGGTTCATCGGGTACATCGCATGCTTAAAGAACGACCAGAACCATGCTGCAAAGAACATAACTTCGGACATGATAAACATGATGAAACCATAGCGTAGGCCGATGCGGACTGCTGGGGTGTGATCGCCAGAATGGCTTTCGACAACAACATCTGCCCACCATGCGTACATAACGTACAGGACCATCGCGAGGCCGATCAGGAACATCCATGGGCCGCCGCCTTGCTTTGGCATCCAAAGAACCATGCCAAATAGCATGACAAATGCGCCTAGGGCGCCAACCAACGGCCAGATGGACGGTGGTAAAATATGGTAGTCGTGATTTTTCTCGTGCGCCATGGCTGTAAATTCCCTCAGGGCTTATCGTCTTAGTTTGTGTCTATGGCGATTTCAGTCGCCGTTGTCAAAGTAGATGGAGACAAAGTTGACGGCATATCAAGCGCTGCCTGCAATTCATCTTCGGACAGATCAATTTCGTAAAACGTGTAGCCCAGCGTGATCGTATGCACATACTGGCCTTCGCGGTCGTCCACGATGGCAGGATCGACAAAGAATGATACCGGCATCATGACGGTTTCACCTGGCTGCAAAATCTGTTCCTCAAAACAGAAACAAGCGATCTTATCAAAGAAACCACCCGCCTCATAAGGCGTAACGTTATAGGCGGCAGACCCAGCAACGGGGCGATCGGTCGGATTATGCGCCTCGTAGAACGCCAAACCAGTTTCACCAATGCGCAAAGTCATTTCGCGTTGGGCTGGCTTAAACGTCCACGGCATGTCGCGATCAAGCGACGCATCAAACCGGATCTTGATGGTCTGATCCAAGATTACGTCCGATTCGTATTCGGCCACATTCGTGACGCCGCCAAAACCAGTGACGCGGCAGAACCAATCATAAAACGGAACAGACGCCCATGAGAGCGCGCCCATGACAACCACAACGCCGACGGTCTGTGCCAGTGTCCGGTTAGGGCCCTGCAAATTTGGAAAAATCTTCATTCAGTGTCTCCTTCCTGCGGGATAATCGCAGGACGGGCTACATGATCAAAGTTCTCAAATTGTCGCGCGTCACCTAGCTGCAGGACCTTGACGACGGTCAAGGCAAACACAAGACCAATGAAACCGCCCAGCAACATCCCAACGCCAAAGTTACGACCTTTACGACGCTGGTGGACTTCATGTTCTACGCGAATAGCCATCTTATCAGCCCCCAAAACCGGAAGCGCGCACAGCAGCCTCGGCCAGTAACGCACCGAAGTGCCCAAATAGATAATACAGTGAAACTTTAAAAACCCTACGCTCGACGTTGTAATTGTCGGCATCAGCATCGGAATCTTTACGCCGCCAAATGTCAAAGCAGCCCTTCACAAACCAAGCATTCAACAACACGGATGTGACCAAATAAATTGGCCCCCCAATCGATGTGAAGCCAAGACCGACAGCCACTGGGACAAGCAATACTGCGTATACAATAACATGACGGCGGGTAACGTCGCGACCGTGCGTTTCGGTCAACATTGGCACGCCTGCATCGCCGTAATCAGACTTTACAAACAGGGCCAGCGCCCAGAAATGCGGCGGTGTCCACATAAAGATCAGCGCGAACATCAACACGGATTCGATGCTAACAGACCCCGTTGCAACCGCCCAACCGATCATCGGAGGAAAGGCACCAGCGGCTCCACCAATCACGATATTATGGGGCGTCGCACGTTTTAGCCACATCGAATAAACGACGGCGTAAAAGAAGATGGTGAAGGCAAGCAACCCAGCAGCCAGCACGTTTGTCGCCAACAAAAGCAACACAATCGCAAAGCCAGACAATGCCAGACCTATACCTAGCGCTTCACCCGGTTGAACGCGACCTGATGGGATTGGACGCTTAGCAGTTCGCTTCATGATTGCGTCGATATCGGCGTCCCACCACATGTTCAATGCGCCAGATGCCCCTGCCCCAACAGCAATGCAAAGCACGCCAACAAAGCCGATAAACGGATGCACAGGTACAGGTGCAACCAGCAACCCAACCAGAGCTGTGAAGATTACTAGCGACATCACGCGTGGCTTTAACAACGCGAAGTAATCGCCCATGCTTGCTTCATATTCGCTGTTTTGAACGCTTATGTCGGTCATGATAAATCCCATAGGGGTTCGACAGGTTAAAACCCATCCTACGCAGGCAAGTGCCACAACGAAGTGTTCCGTTGTAGCGGGTGTTGCTTAGACGCCGTTGATATCTTTGGCTTCAATCAACCACGCATCGTAAGTTTCTTGGCTTACGACTTTAACTGTGATCGGCATGTATGCATGGTCTTTGCCGCAAAGCTCGGAACACTGGCCAAAGTAGATGCCTTCACGTTCTGCTGCAAACCAAAGCTGCGCCAAACGACCTGGAACCGCGTCTTGCTTCACACCAAACGCTGGGATCGTCCATGAGTGAATCACGTCCGCGCCTGTCAGCTGCATCACAATGGTTGCGCCAACCGGAACGACAACAGATGTGTCCGTTGCCAAACGGTATTCATTCTGGGAATAACCGAACTCTTCGAGCTCTTCGCGGGCCAGCATGAAGCTGTCAAATGCAACGCCATCATCAACATATTCGTAACCCCAATACCACTGGTAACCAGTAACTTTGATCGTGATGTCTGCTTCAGGAATTTCCTGCTGCTTGAACAAAATCGGCAGCGAGAACGCACCGACAAACACCAAAATCACAATTGGGATGATCGTCCATGCGACTTCTAGCGGAGAGTTATGGGTAAATGTGCGCGGTGTCGGGTTCGATTTATGGTTAAATCGGATCGCAATCCAAACCATCAGACCTGTCACAAATAACGTGATAATTGTGATCAAAACCAAAAGCCAGTGGTCTAGCCACTGAACGTCGCGGGCCAATTCAGTTGCCGCAGGCTGAAAGCCCGTTTCACCCAAAGTAGGGGCGCCGACGATTTCCAACTCTTGGGTTACGTCCTGAGCGGAAGCAGAAGCGCCTGCAAGGATCAGACCAGCAGAGGCCCACAAAGAAGTCGCAATGGTGTTCAATCGCATATCAAAACCTGTCTATCATGGCGCCAAAGGCGCGCCCGTGTTTGGGTCTGCGTCCATGTGTCGGACGGAATCCCGTTGTATCTAGTCGCTCTAGTCCCATATCTTGATGAACAACTCAAGAACCACAGTTGCGGCAAACAGCCGCTAAGCCCGAATAATTGTTCAACATGCAGGGAAATCCTATGTCCGCAGACGCTTTTGCACCCTTTGATACCAATCTAGATCACGACACGGCCCTGTCCATACTGCAAGATGCCACAAATGGCGCCGATGATGGTGAACTTTTCCTTGAGAGGCGCAAGTCTGAGGTGCTGTCATTCGATGATGGTCGCGTAAAAACGGCCAGCTTTGATGCATCCGAAGGATTCGGTCTGCGCGCCGTGCGCGGGGAAACAACGGGTTATGCCCATTCCAGCACTATCGACGAGCGGGCTTTGCGCCGTGCAGTCGCCACAACGCGCCTGGCTGTGGCGGACGGCGGTGGCACCATGGCCGCTGGCCCCGTTGGTACGAACCAAAAACTCTATTCCGACGAAGACCCAATGCTGCAAGCCACCTTCCCTGCCAAAATCGATATCCTGCGCGAGATTGACCAATTCGCCCGCGGTCTGGACAAGCGGGTTGTGCAAGTGTCCGCAACGCTTGCAGCCTCACATCAAGAAATCCTGATCCTGCGCCCAGACGGTCAATTGGTTACCGACACGCGCCCCATGTCGCGGCTCAACGTATCCGTCATCATCGAAGAAAACGGCAAACGCGAATCCGGTACATCCGGTGCAGGCGGGCGCGCAGGGCTCATCGGGCTGATCGCAGCCGATCATTGGAAATCCGCCGTCCACGAGGCCCTGCGCATCGCAATTGTAAACCTCGACGCAGAGCCTGCCCCCGCTGGCGTCATGGACGTGGTCCTTGGGCCTGGCTGGCCGGGCATCCTGCTGCACGAGGCAATCGGCCACGGGCTTGAGGGCGACTTTAACCGAAAAGGCACATCTGCATTCGCAGGGCTGATGGGGCAACAGATCGCCGCACGCGGCGTTACCGTGCTTGACGATGGCACCATCCCAGACAGGCGTGGGTCGATCACCATCGACGACGAAGGCACGCCCAGCGCCAAGAACACATTGATCGAAGACGGTATTCTTGTGGGTTACATGCAAGATCGGCAAAACGCGCGGTTGATGGGCGTGGAGCCCACCGGCAACGGGCGACGCGAAAGCTATCAACACGCACCAATGCCGCGCATGACCAATACTTACATGCTTGCAGGCGACGCAGACCCCGCGTCCCTTGTGGCGGACCTTAAAGACGGGATCTACGCAGTTGGGTTCGGTGGCGGCCAAGTCGACATTACCAACGGCAAATTCGTGTTTTCCTGCACCGAAGCCTACCGCGTAAAAAACGGTAAGGTCGGCGCACCTGTGAAGGGGGCGACATTGATCGGTGACGGAGCCACATCTCTGACCAACATCCAAGGGATCGGGAACGACCTCGCACTCGACCCCGGCATCGGAAACTGCGGCAAAGCAGGTCAATGGGTGCCCGTGGGCGTCGGCCAACCGTCCTTGAAAATCGGCGGACTGACGATTGGCGGTGCTGCGGGGTGAGTTCGAAACTTCGCAGCCCAAAAATTTTAGATCATGTGAGGCGACGTAACATCGTTTTGCGGGCGAGTATCAAAGCTCTCAAGTCAGCGCTGCTCCTTGCCCCGATACTAGGGTTGTTGGCGCTGCTTCCATCTTTTTCACCCGATGTTTGGAACCCAAAGAGCATCGCTTTTACGCTTGCAATTATTCTAACACCCGTTGGTATTGTCGCGGCAATGCTGATCGTTGTCATCCCTATCGCATTTCTGGCATTGCGATTTGGCTGGGCAGAACTTTGGGTAGCCCACGCGTGTGGAATGCTCGCCGGTGGCGTACTCGCATCTCATGTTCCGATGATTGCGATCCTTGGTCATTTACCTCCAATTTTTGTCGGAGAAATTTTTGGTTTGATCTATTGGCTTGCAGCACGGCGATCAGATCCGACGGCCTTTGAACAAGTTTGACATCTTTGACTTTCGCGAAAGCAATTCTTTTGCAACGCGTCCGAGCCTCGCCATTTTGGCGTGGGCGTAAAAAATTTACGCATTTAAATACGGCAAATGCAAAACTTATGTAAAAACTATACCAAAATTACAGTGAAAAGTCATGAGGTTCAGGGAATTACGCGCGGCAATCCGATTTACATCAACCTGTTCACACCTCGTTAACGCTGATGACCTTTACTGGTGACAGCAACAAGGCGGAGCATCAGGATGACCCGAAACCAAGTATCTTCCACGCTCCCCCCAAGTCAGCAGACCTCAGAAGATATTACATTCTCCAGTCTCCGCCTGTTGCGATCCCGCCGCGTGGGTCCGGCGACCTATCACAGGTTGATGCGCGAACACGGAACCGCCGCTGCCGCCCTTGATGCATTGCCTGAAATTGCCGCCGCTGCAGGTGTCAGCGATTACAAAATATGCCCTGAGGGCGTTGTTATTGCGGAACTAAACGCAGGGCGCGCCAACAAGGCGCAGCTGTTAATCGCAGGGCAAGACGGCTACCCCACCGCGCTATCAGACCTGTCTGACGCCCCGCCACTCCTTTGGGCCTTGGGCGAATTATCACTTTTACAAAAGCCCATGATCGCACTTGTGGGCGCACGAAATGCGTCGTCTTTGGGCACACGCATGGCCAAGAAATTGGCCGCCGATCTGGGCGACGCAGGCTATGTGATCGTGTCCGGCCTTGCACGGGGCGTGGATACAGCAGCGCACATTGCCGCGTTGCCCACCGGCACAATCGCCGTGCAAGCAGGCGGCGTAGATGTGATTTACCCAATAGAAAATAGTGCTTTGGCACAAGACATCGCCAAGTCCGGCCTGCGCGTTTCAGAAATGCCAATGGGCGTACAACCCCAAGCAAGGCACTTTCCAGCGCGCAACCGGATTATATCCGGCCTTGCTTGCGCCACGGTCGTGGTGGAAGCAGCCGCAAAATCTGGCAGCTTGATCACCGCCCGCAACGCACTTGATCAATCGCGTGACGTGCTTGCCGTCCCTGGTCACCCTTTCGACGCGCGCACCGCAGGCTGCAACATGCTGATCCGCGATGGCGCAACTTTGATCCGCAGCGCCGATGACGTCGTTGAAGCGGTCGGGCAAATTGCCATACAACCCACGCTGGAACTTGCTCTGCCCGACCCCAAACCGCAGCGCACTTTGCGCGACATGGCAGGTCTTCATGCACAAATTCTAGAACGTCTTGGCCCGTCACCCGTGGCCGAGGATCAGTTAATCCGCGACCTCGGTGCGGCGGCGACAATCGTAGCACCCGCGATTGTTTCGCTCGAACTGGATGGGCAGATCAAACGGCAACGCGGCGGGCTGTTGTCACTGGCGAACTAGGCCAATCGACTGCTTATGATGTGGGACCCGTCAACATTCCCCTTTGACATTTGGGCGCATTGACATTCCTTTGCGACCAACCACATGTAACAAATCCCATACCACCGCACCCGATTTTGAAAGTTTCATATGCCAGTCGTCGTCGTCGAATCGCCTGCTAAGGCCAAGACAATTAACAAATATTTGGGCAGTAACTATACTGTTTTAGCGTCTTATGGACACGTCCGTGACCTGCCGCCCAAAGATGGTTCTGTGTTGCCCGACGAAGATTTTCATATGAAATGGGAGATTGGAACCGACAGCAAAAAACATATTAAGGCGATTGTTGACGCACTGAAGAACGACAACGAACTGATCTTAGCGACCGACCCTGACCGTGAAGGCGAGGCCATCAGTTGGCACCTGACAGAGACGTTGCTTGCGAAGAAAGCGATCAAAAAAGACACGCCAGTGAGCCGTGTGGTTTTCAACGCGATCACAAAAACAGCTGTGACCGAGGCGATGAAAAACCCGCGCCAAGTCGATGCGCCACTGGTCGAGGCATATCTGGCCCGCCGCGCGCTTGATTATCTTGTTGGCTTCAACCTGTCCCCCGTTCTTTGGCGCAAGCTTCCTGGGTCCCGGTCTGCGGGCCGTGTGCAGTCCGTCACCTTGCGGATTATCTGCGAACGCGAAATCGAGATTGAAGCGTTCAAAAACCGCGAATACTGGTCCGTTAGGGCTCTGTTAGAAAACCCTCGCGGCGCGACGTACGACGCCCGCTTGACCCATCTGGCTGGCAAAAAGCTTGATAAATTTGATATCTCAGACGCGACACAAGCCGAATTGGCCGTGCAAGCGATAAACAGTCGTGATTTGACCGTGCAACTGGTCGAGGCAAAACCCGCCAGCCGCAACCCGTCCCCGCCGTTCATGACATCGACGTTGCAGCAAGAGGCCAGCCGTAAATTCGGCTTTGGCGCACGTCAAACCATGTCAGTCGCACAGCGTTTGTACGAAGCTGGCCTGATCACCTACATGCGGACCGACGGCATCGACATGGCACCAGAAGCCGTCGTTCAAGCCCGCGAAGCAATCGTTAAGAAGTTCGGTGCTGACTATGTACCAACCGAGGCCCGCGTTTATAAAAACAAAGCCAAGAACGCCCAAGAAGCCCACGAATGTGTGCGCCCAACTGATCTGATGGTCAGCATGGAAGACGCCAAAATCGTCGATTCTGATCAGCGTAAGCTGTACGACCTGATCTATAAACGTACCATCGCCAGCCAAATGGCCGCCGCCCGTATGGAACGCACCGCTGTTGACGTAGGTTCTGCTGATGGCCAAGTCATGTTGCGCGCAAACGGCCAAGTGATGCTGTTTGACGGCTTCCTTGCCGTTTACGAAGAAGGCAAAGACGACGCCGTTGTTGATGACGATGACAAGCGCTTGCCGCAGATCAGCCAAGGCGAGGCTTCGGCCAAGAAAACCGTTGAGAACGAACAGCATTTCACCCAACCACCGCCCCGCTACACCGAGGCGACGCTGGTCAAACGCATGGAAGAGCTCGGCATCGGCCGCCCGTCGACCTATGCGTCGATTGTTACCACAATTCAGGATCGCGGTTATGTTGAAAAAGACAAAAACCGTCTAATCCCGCAAGATAAGGGCCGGCTGGTCACTGCATTCCTGACAAATTATTTTAACAAATACATCGGTTACGACTTTACCGCCGATCTGGAAAACCAGCTCGACGAGGTCAGCGCAGGCAATGCCGACTATAAAAAGGTGCTTAGCAACTTCTGGAACGATTTTTCAGCTGCGATCGCGGAAACGTCTGACCTACGGATCACCGAGGTCCTTGAGAAAATCAACGAGGTTCTTGAACCACATCTGTTTCCACCCTTAGAAGACGGCGGCGATCCGCGTCTTTGCCAAAACTGCGGTATTGGTCGTTTGTCCATGCGCACAGCACGGTCCGGCGGCGCATTCATCGGGTGTTCAAACTATCCCGAATGCCGTTACACCCGTCCGTTTGGCCCACCAAACGCAGAAGCAGAAGCATCCGCAATCCCACCTGAGGGTAAGCTGCTGGGTGAAGATGCTGGCGAACCAATTCGCGTGTTCAAAGGCCGCTTTGGCCCCTACGTGCAGCGTGGCGAAGTGACAGAAGACAACAAAAAGCCACCACGCCAAGGTGTCCCCGAAGGCTGGGATCCAGAAGAGATCGGCATGGAAGAGGCGCTTAAGCTACTCGAACTGCCGCGTCTTGTTGGGGAACATCCCGAAGATGGCGTCAACGTATGGGCCAACTTGGGTCGCTACGGTCCTTACCTAAAGCACGCGGAAACCACGTCGTTTAAAGGTGGCACAAACGCCAACCTGCCGGGCATCGAAGACGTCTGGACTGTCGGCATGAACCACGCCGTCCAACTTTTGGCTGAAAAAGTCGCCAGTCGCGGCCAACGCGGTAAGGCTGCATTGCCGATCCACGAGCTTGGCGAGCACCCTCAGGCGGGTGGTCCAGTTAATATCTATGACGGCAAATACGGGCCCTATGTGAAGTGGGAAAAAATCAACGCGACGATCCCCGACACAATTGAGCCTGCTGACCTGACATTGGCCCACGCTGTTGATCTGATCGACGAACGCGCCGCCAAGACCGGCAAGAAGGTCGCCAAGAAAAAGGCGCCTGCAAAGAAAAAGCCTGCCGCCAAAAAACCCGCTGCTAAAAAGAAAGCAGCACCTAAGAAAAAGCCTGCTGCAAAGAAAGAGTAATCTTTCACGGATATCTTGCAACCGGTTGCAAGATATCCGCCGCATTGCAGCATTTTGTTTGACTCTGGCTCATCTGCGCGGCAACAATCTGCGCAACAACCGGAGGACACCATGAAAAAGATTTATCCCAATGCCGCGGCCGCCCTTGATGGCTTGTTGCACGACGGCATGTTTATTGCATCCGGCGGTTTCGGCCTGTGCGGTATTCCTGAACTGCTACTTGAAGCGATCAAAACCGCAGGCACCAAAGACCTGACATTCGCGTCCAACAACGCAGGCGTTGATGATTTTGGGATCGGCATTTTGCTGCAAACCAAGCAGGTCAGAAAGATGATCAGCTCGTATGTCGGGGAAAACGCGGAATTCATGCGCCAATATCTGTCCGGCGAGCTTGAGTTGGAGTTCAATCCTCAAGGCACGCTTGCTGAACGTATGCGCGCTGGCGGCTGTGGCATTCCGGGCTTCTATACTAGGACAGGCGTTGGTACCGTGATTGCCGACGGCAAAGAACACAAAGACTTCAACGGTCAGACCTACATCATGGAAGAAGGCATCGTTGCTGATCTTGCTATCGTGAAAGCATGGAAAGCCGACGCAACGGGCAATCTGATCTTCCGCAAAACAGCGCGCAACTTTAACCCGCCCGCCGCGATGTGCGGTAAAATGTGCGTGGTAGAAGTAGAAGAGATCGTTGAAACGGGATCAATGGACCCCGACCACATCCACCTGCCCGGCATTTATGTGCACCGTATTATTCAAGGTGACCACGAAAAGCGGATCGAACAACGCACAGTTAGGACAGTATAATGTGGGATCGCAATCAAATGGCGGAACGCGCCGCGCAAGAACTGCAAGACGGCTGGTACGTAAACCTTGGCATTGGCATCCCGACTCTGGTGTCTAACTACATCCCCGAAGGGATCGAGGTGACCCTGCAATCCGAGAATGGGATGCTTGGAATGGGCCCCTTCCCTATTGAAGGCGATGAGGATGCCGATCTGATTAATGCAGGCAAGCAAACAATCACGGAACTGCCTCAAACCTCATACTTTGACAGCGCCCAGTCGTTTGGCATGATCCGCGGCGGCAAAATCGCGATGGCGATCCTTGGCGCGATGGAAGTTGCTGAAAACGGCGACCTGGCCAATTGGATGATCCCAGGCAAGCTGGTCAAAGGCATGGGTGGAGCGATGGATCTGGTCGCAGGCGTTGGCCGCGTGGTTGTTGTGATGGATCACACCAACAAACATGGCGACAGCAAAGTGCTGAAATCGTGCACGCTCCCGTTGACGGGTCAATCCGTTGTGCACCGGATCATTACGAACTTAGGTGTCTTAGACGTCGTTGAAGGTGGGCTTAAGATTGTAGAGACGGCAGACGGCGTCACGGAACAACAACTGCGTGATGCAACCCAAGCCACCATCGTCTAAACAAACCCTAATCAGGCGCCGTTGTTGTGAAACACGCATCCGTCCGTCATTAATTCCGGCGGCGTCTGGCAAAGCCCTTTGGCGATCGTCCAAGCGGCAAGCACTTTGGGAACATAAGCACGGGTTTCAGCATAAGGTGGGACGCCATCGTTATCGCGCACAGACCCTTCCCCTGCATTATACCCTGCAAGCACAAGGATCGGGTCATTGTCGAAATGGTCCATCAGCCACGCAAGATAGGCAACGCCTGCTTTAATGTTCTCGGCTGGGTCCAACCGATCTGTGACGCCAAATCGTGCGGCTGTGGCAGGCATAAGTTGCATGAGGCCCAGCGCACCTGCGTGGCTTTCAGCCTCAATCTTACCAGCGCTTTCAATTGAGATAAGCGCAAGAACTAAGGCGGGCGATACATTGGTACCAACAGTCGCGCGCAAAATCTCTAGCCCGTGAACGTTTGCGATCCCTTGTAAGGTCTGTAATCGCGGCGTCGGAACGCCCTTACCATCCGGCGCATTGTCAATTTCACGCAATGCGAGTTCCAAACGGCCCGGCCCGCTGTCTGACAAATCAGGTGACACGGCCAACCAAAACCACTCCAGTCCAGTTAGCTTAGGCGCGCTCGGCGCATCAGGCTGACCTGCGACTGCCGTACCCGCTGCCGCAGGCGCCACCGGTCCACGAAGCGCGTTGGGATCAATTTGCACAGTAATACGCGGCGTCGCGGTGTTCCGTTTCGGAACAGCCACACGTTTAAACGAAAAATCAGCCTGAAGACGCGGCGATTCCGCACCAACCGACGACGCCAGCAAGGCTACAGCCGCAGTTAATCCGTATAAATAGCCAGAAAACTTCATTTTAATGCCTGCCTCATCTTTTTTATTAGGATGATAATTACATTTTTGGCTGCCCGTTACGACAAAAATGGAAACATTGACTGTACAATGGGGCCGATTGGTCACAATTCACAGAGTGAAAAACCCGCATTCACATTAACAATCAAATAATTAAATAAGTAAAATCAGCGGATTAGTAGTTTTTTAGCACTTTTTTAAGGTCTTCGCAAAATCGCACGATTGCTGACAAATTGCCGCCCCATTCAAATGGCAAAACATAACCAAGCCAAGACGGGGATTGAGCCAATAAGAGGCCGGTTCGATTAGATCCGACAAGGTTTGAATTGAAATCTAGCGATACCCTGAGGAGGGACTACAATGCTTAACTTTATCAAAAACTTCAAAAATGACGAATCCGGCGCAGTAACAGTTGATTGGGTTGTTTTGACAGCTGCAATCGTTCTGCTTGGCGCAGCAGTTGGTACATCCGTATCCACTGGCGCAAAAGGCCTGGCTGCCGATGTTGGCGGCGACATGACAGCGCTGATCTCTGAGTAATCTTCAGCGATTTTCGAATTTGGGCCGCGTCACTTCATGTGATGCGGCCTTTTTCTTGCCGGTAGGGTTCACACGAATTTGCACACAATCTTAACCATAAATCTTCGTGAAATGGCGCGATTGCGAACAAAGTCCTGCCCCATTCAAATGGCAAAACATAACCAAGCCAAGACGGGGATTGAGCCAATAAGAGGCCGGTTCGATTAGATCCGACAAGGTTTGAATTGAAATCTAGCGATACCCTGAGGAGGGACTACAATGCTTAACTTTATCAAAAACTTCAAAAATGACGAATCCGGCGCAGTAACAGTTGATTGGGTTGTTTTGACAGCTGCAATCGTTCTGCTTGGCGCAGCAGTTGGTACATCCGTATCCACTGGCGCAAAAGGCCTGGCTGCCGATGTTGGCGGCGACATGACAGCGCTGATCTCTGAGTAATCTTCAGCGATTTTCGAATTTGGGCCGTGCCACGACACCGTGGTGCGGCCCTTTCTACATTAAGCCCTTGGTAGCATTTGATCACCATATCAGCACACCCATGCCACCAATACGCCGTAAAGCACGGCCAAAGTTACTATCAGAAGTAACAAAATATTAGTATCGGATCGCGCTATGAACTTTGACATTAAGCATTTTCTAAGGGACGAGACCGGCGCGGTTTCAGTCGACTGGGTCGTCCTTACAGCGGGTATTGTCATTCTAGCTGGCGCTGTTGCCATCGGAATACGCGACGAAACCAAGCTGGCAGGTGATCGCATCACAGCCAAAGTCGAAACACACATCACAGAGTAGCGTCGCACTTTCGCGGCACCTAAAAACAGAAGATTCACGTTTTCTGTCAATTAAAAAAGAAACGAGGTACGACAATGCGCGGTTTATTTGCACTGGTATTGCTGGTTGGCATGGGCCTTGCGGGCTTTGCTGTCTTTATGGTTCAGGGATTTGTTAGCCAGCAGGAAACTGCTCTTGCGCAAGAACGCGCAAAAGCTGCAAAAAACGTCCCCACAACCCAAATTTATGCACCAACACGTACAATCACATACGGCGAGCCGATCTTGCCTGACGATGTAATGCTGATTGATTACGCTGTCGCCTTTGTTCCCGAGGGAGCATTCGCGACCTTCGAAGAAGTATTCCCTGAAGGCGATACCGTGCCACGCGTCGCATTACGTCAAATGGAAATCAACGAACCCCTTTTGGCAATTAAAGTCACCGAACCGGGTCGCGATGCAGGCATCACCAGTCGCCTTAACCGCGGCATGCGCGCTTTCACGATAAAGGTTGACGTTGCCAGCGGTGTATCCGGATTTTTACGGCCAAGCGACCGCGTCGATGTATATTGGACCGGCACAGTCGGTAACGGTGACCGTCAAGCATTCACACAGCTGATTAAATCTGGCGTCGAAATCATCGCAATTGACCAAACCTCTGACGAAGCCCGGAGCGGTGCCAGCATCGCCCGCACCGTGACCGTACAGGTATCGCCGCAGGATGTTGGTATTCTAGCCCAAGCACAATCAAGCGGTGCTTTAACACTATCCCTCGTCGGCGATAATGATGACACTGTGATCGGTAATGTGTTGGTGGATCAGCGTTCTTTGCTGGGCCTTGGCGACGAGCCCCTCATCGCTCAGGTGGAAATTGCACCCGTTGCAGAGGTTTGCACAATTAGAACACGCCGTGGCGCCGAAGTGCTCGAGATCGCCATTCCCTGCACGAACTAGTCGTAAAAATCGAAGTTTTTAAGGGCATGCGCATCATCTGATGCGCATGCCCTTCTCTGTATCTGCAACCCTGTTGCGACTTATCCACATCACTTTCGCCAGACAAAGCATTGATTCTTGCAATAAATATTGTTTCAGGGCAGTGTAATCAAAATGCGGGCGTAAAATGACCCGTGAAATGAGGCGTGATCGGAGAGGCAGGTCACCATGACATGCAAGAATTTTATTAAAGCGGTTGCGGCCAGCTTTGTTTTGGCCGTCTTTGCGGCCCCAACAGTTTCGCAGGCCGAAACATTACGCGTGATGCGCGGCGCACCGTCGAGCGCGCTAAACGTCCCCATGAACAGGGCTGTGGTTGTCGAAAGTGACACCCCATTCACTGAACTGTCGATTGCCAACCCTGGCATCGCCGATATTTCGTCCCTGTCTGATCGTACAATTTATGTGTTGGGCAAAGAACCAGGCCGGACGACATTAACCCTTTTGGGTGGCGATGGCCGCCTGATTACCAATGTCGAAGTCCACGTCACACCCGACATTGCTGAATTCAAAGAGCGCCTCGAGCAGATCCTGCCCGGTGAACCTATTGAAGTTCGCACAGCGAATAACGGCATCGTCTTGTCAGGCACCGTCAGCTCCATCGCGCGGCTTGATCGCGCAATGGAATTGGCACAGCGCTATGCACCCGACCGCGTATCAAATCTGATGTCCGTCGGCGGCACACAGCAAGTCATGCTCAAAGTCCGGTTCGCAGAAATGCAGCGGTCCGTCAGCAAATCCTTGTCTTCTTCCATCGCCCTGCAAGGCAGCGCCCTGGGCGACAGCTTAGGGATTTCGGCGGGGACAAACACCAACAACAACTCTGGTGCGATCACATCCTCGTTGAACGGATCCACCCCTTCCAGCAGCGAAAACAACGGCGCGTTTCTGTTTGGCTTTAATGCCGGCGGCGTCGAAGTTGGCATTTTGCTCGAAGCTTTAGAATCACGCGGCGTTGTCCGCACGTTGGCCGAACCCAATCTCACCGCCCTGTCTGGGCAAGAGGCGAAATTCCTGGCTGGTGGCGAATACCCTATCCCAGTTGCCCAAGATGGTGGATCAATCAGCGTCGAATATAAGCCATTCGGTGTCGAGTTGAACTTCACGCCTCGTGTGATCGACGGCGATATCATTAATCTCGAACTTTCGGCTGCGGTGTCTTCTTTGGACACGTCAAATGGCTTCACAGCCAACGGCTTTACGATCGATGCATTCAAACGGCGCGAAACATCAACAACAGTTGAAATGCGGGATGGCGAAAGCTTTGCTATCGCTGGTTTGCTGCAAGACGATTTTGTCGATCTGAACGGCCAGGTCCCTTGGATCGGTGATATTCCAATTCTGGGGTCCCTGTTCCGCAGTGCCGAATATGCACGCAGTCAAACAGAACTTGTGATTATTGTAACGCCACATCTGGTAACCCCCACACGCGGTGAAGTTTTGGCATTGCCAACCGACCGTGTACAGCCCCCGTCTGAACGCGACTTGTTCCTGTTTGGCCGCGTTGCTGCAGAAAATGCACCAAAAACCGGCGGTGCTGGTGAAGTTGCGCGTCAGGACTTTAGTGGGTCCTACGGCTATGTACTTGATGATTGATAAGGAAGCTGGGCTGATGAAAAATGTTCTGATTGCAACGACGGCTTGCCTTGTTCTAAGTGCCTGTGGCCAAACGAATAGTGCCCGTGAGAACTTCAACCGACCTGCCGGATTCAGTATTGATGACGGCAGCTTTGGTGCAGCCACAATGAACAACACAGGTGTCCAATCTGGTCAGATCGATTATTCGATCAACCTTGGTCGTCGGTTCGCATCCGAGATCAACTCGACCATTACATTCCCGTTTAATTCCACTGCTTTGGATGAAACGGCGCGGGCGACGCTTCGCAATCAGGCCACGTGGATCAAACAATTCCCCGAAGTTCGCTTTAAGGTATTTGGCCACACCGATCTTGTCGGAAGCCAAGCCTACAACCGCCGCCTTGGACTTCGTCGCGCGCAGGCAGCGGTTCTCTATCTAACAAGCCAAGGTATCAGCCGGTCTCGCCTAGAAGCAGTCTCTTCATTTGGTGAAACCCGTCCTGTAATTGTCACAGAGGCGATGGAGCGTAAAAATCGGCGTACAGTGACCGAAGTTTCTGGCTTCGTAACAAACCATCCAACCATCTTAAACGGAAAATACGCAGAAGTTATCTTCCGCGAATATGTTTCCAGCGCAGTTCCCGCTACGACAACTGTTGCGGCTGACGGCCAATAAATAGTTAAATTTTTATGTTCACGCCGCGTGCTGGCGTGAACAAACTGCCTGAAAATGGCATGATCGTCTCAAATTACCAAACAATGACGATCTTTTTGTCCCATTGTGGACACGATTGCCCCTCACAAACAGTCCAAAGGGTTAATTGCATCGGCCGACTCGGTCGTTGCACGCAACTGGATCAAAACCGTTGACGTGATTTTCACGACTTCGGCCCATGATCCCCTTGCGCCTAGAACACAAAGGACGATTTGGACATGAGTAGCGCAGTTTTACAATCTGAACCACAAGGCATCGTTGCCTGCACAATCAGCAGAGACGTACAAATTTTTGATCTTTTGATCGAAGACATGGAAGCATCCCTAGGTGAAAACTGGGGTGACTTGTCGTTTGACGATGCGACTGCCTATTTGCAGCAACCCGAAGCGTCCGGTTTACAATTTGTGACCATCGCAATGGATCACGATGACGAAACTAATCTGGATCAGATTGCAGGCATCATCCGTGTCGCAAAAGACCAACAGATAAAGGTCATTTTGATCACTGAAGATGTCAGCCCAGCGTCGCTGCACCAATTGTTGCGCGATGGTGGCGACGAATTCATCCCATATCCCTTGCCAGAACATGAATTGGCCCGTGCGATTGAACGTGTGCTGACCCCATCAGAGCAAATCGCCGTTGCACCCGAGCACGAGAATAAACTGAAGGCGACCGGCAATCACAACGGCGTCGTTATCCCGATCCAAGGCATGGCGGGCGGCACTGGTGCGACCACCTTTGCGGTAAACCTTGCTTGGGAATTGGCAAATGTCTCTAAAAAGGACAATCCGCGCGTCTGCTTGATTGACCTTGATATGCAATTTGGCACGACGTCGACATACCTTGACCTGCCCCGCCGCGAAACGGTGATGGAACTGCTGTCAGATACAGAGTCCATGGACAGCGAATCCTTTATGCAGGCGCTGCTGTCATACGAAGACAAAATTCAGGTTCTGACAGCCCCAACCGATATGATCCCGCTTGATATGATAACGTCCGAAGACATCCAGCGCATCATCGACGTTGCGCGGTCAAACTTTGATTACGTTGTCATCGACATGCCCACCACAATGGTCGAATGGTCCCAATCCGTCCTCGAAGCTGCGCACGTTTACTTTGCAATGATCGAAATGGATATGCGGTGCGCGCAAAACACGCTGCGCCTAAAGCGGGCTCTACAATCAGAAGATTTGCCGTTTGATAAGCTGCGCTTTGTTCTGAACCGCGCACCTGGTTTCACAGATCTAACTGGAAAAAGCCGCGTAAAACGGCTTGCAGACAGTCTTGGTATCTCAATTGAGGTGCTGATCCCTGATGGTGGCAAACAAATCGCGCAAACCAATGACCACGGCACACCACTGGGCGTTGCTATTCCAAAAAATGCCGTTCGCAAGGAAATCGCAAAGCTGGCGAAGTCCGTTTACGACGTAAATCAGGCGGATGATGCCGCTGCTCAGGGTTAAGGACACAAAAGATGTTTTCCAAATATAAAAAGCCATCTGGACAGGCACCAAAAGTGGGCGCAGCACCAGTCAAACAGGCAAGCTTGGCAGCAGTGCCAGTAGCGCCAGCTGACGCGCCACGTCAATCGTTGATGAAAGCGATGCCTTCTCAAAAGGCAGCTGAAGTAGGGGCTGTCGACAAGGAAAAACGTCGCAAGGAACGGCTTGGCAACATCAAGCTGGAACTGCACAAGGCCTTGCTCGACAACCTGAACCTTGCCGCTCTTGAAACAGCGTCAGAAGCGGATTTGCGCGCTGAAATTAATGCGATCGCCCAAGAATCTCTCGAAGATATGGGCATTGTTTTGAACCGCGAAGAACGCCAAACCCTGACACAGGATTTGTTCTTTGAAGTTACCGGTCTTGGTCCGCTTGAAATCCTGCTCAAGGACGACACAGTAAACGATATTCTCGTAAACGGCCCACAGCAGATTTTTGTGGAACGCGACGGTAAGCTGGAACTGACTGATATCACTTTTAAGGATGAAAAGCACTTGATGCGGATCATCGATAAAATTGTGTCTGCTGTTGGTCGTCGCGTCGACGAATCCAACCCTTACGTCGATGCGCGTTTACAAGATGGTTCGCGCTTCAACGCAATGGTTCCCCCCGTGGCCGTTGACGGCAGTCTTGTATCAATTCGTAAGTTCAAAAAAGACAAGCTCGGCATCGAAGATCTTGTCGACTTTGGCGCATTCACCGAGGAAATGGCTGCCTATTTGCAAGCCGCCGTTGCAACCCGCCTGAATATCATCGTGTCAGGTGGTACAGGTTCCGGTAAAACGACCACTCTCAATGCGTTGTCATCGTTCATCGACAACAACGAACGCATCCTCACGATCGAGGATACGGCCGAACTTCAGCTCCAGCAAACACACGTTGGCCGGATGGAAAGCCGCCCACCAAACGTTGAAGGAAAAGGCGAGGTTTCGCCACGCGATTGTCTGAAAAACGCACTGCGTATGCGTCCTGACCGGATCATTGTTGGTGAAACACGTGGCGAAGAAGTTATCGACATGTTGCAAGCCATGAACACGGGACATGATGGGTCGATGACCACAATTCACGCCAACTCTGCGCGTGATGGGGTGTCGCGTCTGGAAAACATGATCGCAATGGCCGGCATCGAAATGCCGCTCAAGGCAGTCCGGTCCCAGATTTCGTCAGCTGTAAACTTGATTGTGCAGGCATCGCGCCTTCAAGACGGCTCGCGCCGGATGACATCCATCACCGAGATCACCGGTATGGAAGGCGACGTCATCTCGATGCAAGAAGTCTTTCGTTATCAGCGTGTCGGCCTGACACCAGACAACAAAATTATTGGCCACTTTACGGCTACCGGCGTACGCAGCCACTATGCGGATCGCTTTAAATTGTGGGGCTATGACCTGCCGCCACAAATTTTTGAACCAATGGTCGCGGAGTAAACTCTTATGATTTCTGCAGCCCCAATTATCTATATCGTCATCTTTGTGGCCGTACTTGCGATTGTGCAGGGCGCTTATTTGGTGATCTTTGGCAAATCGATCTCGATGAACGGCAAGGTCAACCGACGGTTGGAATTGCTTGAAAAAGGTGGTGGTCGCGAACAAGTCCTGGAACAGCTCCGCAAGGAAATGACCCAGCACATGAAATCGCAAGGCATTCCACTTTATTCAATTCTGGCGAGCAGAGCGCAAAAGGCAAACATTGCGTTTACCCCGTCTCAATTGATCATGTTGATGGGTGTCGTGACAGTTGTCGCATATATCGGCCTGATGGTTGGTACCGGTGTTGGAAACGAAGTCCGTATCGTAATTGCCATTATCATGGGCGTCGGTGGCGTGTTCGTATGGATCAACTCCAAGGCGGCCAAACGTATGGCAATGATCGAAGAGCAGCTGCCAGAAGCAATTGAATTGATGGTCCGATCCCTACGTGTGGGCCACCCATTCAACTCTGCTATCCAGATTGTCGCAAGCGAAGTTGCTGATCCGCTTGGCACTGAAATGGGTGTCATTTCGGACGAAGTCGCATATGGACGCGATATTGGTGAATGCCTTAAATCGATGGCTGAACGGCTCGACATGCAAGACATGCGCTTTTTAGCTGTTGCTGTGACGATCCAGCAGCAGTCTGGTGGTAATCTTGCGGAAATTCTTGATGGATTGTCGCGCGTTATCCGGTCGCGCTTCCGTCTATTCCGCAAAGTTAAAGCCATCACCGCCGAGGCGAAGTGGTCCGGTAAGCTGTTGTCAGGCTTCCCAATCGTCGCGATGATTGGCGTCAATGTGGTCGACCCGACTTACTTTGACGAAGTTAAGCTTGCCCCCGAATTCATTCCCGCCTGTCTGGTGGTTGTGACACTGTTGGTCGTCAATCTCTTCGTGATGCGCGCCCTCGTGAATATCAAAGTGTAAGGAGCACGACGTATGGAAAATCTGAACACAATGATTACCGACACACTTGGCCCTTCTGGACCATTGATGCTGGTTGGGATGTTGGGAATCTTTCTGATCCTTCTCACCCTACCTGTTTTGATGAAAAAGCGGGTAGATCCGCTTGACCGGCTTAAGGCAGGCCCACGCAAGGAAACCAAAAAAGGTGAGAAACTGCGCGTCGCCGAAAGCAACGACAAACTCGACAAATACGCTAACTTTCTGGAACCACAAAACCATGAAGAATACTCAGCAATTAAGCTCAAGCTGGTACAGGCTGGGTACCATTCTAAAAGTGCCGTGCGCGTCTATTACTTTGCGCAATTTACGCTTGGTATTGTGGGCTTGATCCTTGGTGGGATCTACGCGTTACTTCAGATGCAACAGGGCGATGTGACAACACAGAACCTAATGATGATGATTGTTGGACCGGCTGGTGCCGGCTATATGGGGCCAAAATATTGGGTCACACGCCGCCAAGCAAGCCGCCAAGAGGCGATCACAAACGGGTTTCCAGACAGCCTTGATATGATGCTTGTTTGCGTCGAAGCGGGCCAATCTTTGGACCAATCAATCTTGCGCGTGTCAAAAGAATTGAAATCAGGCTTCCCCGACTTGTCGTATGAATTCGAAGTGGTCAGCCACGAACTCAAAGCAGGTAAAGATAAATCTTCTGTTCTCAAAGACATGGCCGAACGCGCCGGCGTTCAAGACATCCGCAGTTTTGTGACAGTGTTGGTACAGTCTCAACAGTTTGGTACATCAATCGCTGATGCTTTACGGGTCTATGCGTCGGAAATGCGTGACAAAAGAGTCATGCGCGCCGAAGAAGCGGCTAACAAATTGCCCACAAAGATGACTTTGGCCACGATGATGTTGACGGTGCCCCCGCTTCTTATCATTTTGATCGGACCATCTATTTATGCGATCTCGCAAAACTTGGGGTAAGGATTAACAAATGCGATACACACGGGTGCCAGCAATAATGGCCCTTGTGACTTTAGCCGCCTGTTCTTCAGGCGGCTTTGGTCGTTCAGATGATCAGGTGTTCGCGCCGGGTGTTGCTGGCGCGTCTGACATAGACGGCCTGCTTGTCGGGCACCGCCTGATGGCAGCGG
>JBLHXF010000024.1:0-36002 GCA_047629435.1 Yoonia sp.
ATGTGTATTTCAGGATCGCGTCGAGCTCGTCCACATCGGATTCCTTATGGAAATGATATGTCGGGATGTTCAGCTGATTCAAAAGCGCCTTAGTGTGCACGGCCATTTCGACCTGACAGGCCACAGGTTCGCGCAGCTCTCCGCGGTAGGAAATCAGCATCGGCAACGGCATCCGGTAATATTGGGTCAGCGTCGCGAGGGTGTTGATCGTGACCCCGATAGCGGTATTTTGCATGATGATCGCAGGGCGTTTGCCGCCCATGAACGCACCAGCGCAAAGGCCCATGCCCTCGTCTTCTTTGTTGGACGGGATGTGGAAAATGCTATCGCGGTCCTCGACTTCTTCAATAACGCCAGCCAGCTGTTTGCATGGCACGGTCGTCACAAACTCGATGCCATTGGCTACGAAATCATCAACGATCTTCTTGGATATGGACACGGCGTGGAAAGCTCCTTTTGTGGGTAACAGCGGGTATTAGCTGTGGGGGTTCAGGATAATTTTTGGTGCAGCGGTGCGGCCAGCGCGTATGTCGTTAAATGCCGCAGCCCCGTCTGAAAGCGGACGCTGTTCGGTCCAATTAAGCAGACCAAGCCGCCCGTCAAAGATGGCCGCTGCAGTGTCGCGGAAATCTTGTGCGGTATACGTATAGGTGCCGATGAACGTGATTTCTTGCAAGGTCATGCGGCGCACATCGAGGCCACCTGTTCCTTCACCAAGCCCGATATGTCCGATCACGCCACCGGGTCGCGCATGCGCGGATGCGGTCGCGCGGGTTGCGGCATAGCCGACGCCGTCGATCACAAGATCAAACTGCACGTCAGTCGGCAGATTATCAGGCGATATCGCTTTTTGCTGGCATTTAGTGTTCAAAACATCGCGGCGCAATGCGTTGGGTTCCAAAATTGTTACATCGGAAACACCTTGTGCGGTGAGCGACAAAGCCGCCCCTAGGCCAATAGCCCCGCCGCCAATGACAAGTGCGGTTTTTGCATCGCCAACTAAGGCAGATTTCGCCAAGCGGACTGTGTGCCAGCCGCATGCGATCGGTTCAGCCAAAGACGCTGCATCCAAGGATACGTGGTCAGGGACGGTCACTAAGTTGTCGTCCTGCATTGCTATGTATTGTGTAAACGCGCCTTCGCGCGGTGGCATCGAGATGATCAATCGCTCTGGACACAGGTTATCGCGACCCGACGTGCAGGCCTGACAGGTGCCGCAAGTGACAAGCGGATTGACCGTGACACGCTCCCCATCGCGCGGACCTCCGACGATTTCGCCGGCTGCTTCGTGACCTAGGATTAATGGTGCTGGACGGCGATCATCGTGCCCAAGATAGGCATGCATGTCTGATCCACAGATGCCGACAGACAGAACCTTGATTAGCTGTTGCCCTGCTTGCGGTGCAGGATTGGGTACGTCCCGGAATGCCAGCTTTTCAGGGCCATCATAAACAAGTGCTTTCATTTTGCGGTATATCCTCCGTCAACCATCAGGGTTTGGCCTGTCACAAAGGCGGATGCGTCTGAGCATAAAAACAATAGCGGTCCGTCGATATCATCCAAGGCGCCGTTGCGTCCGATGCAGGTTTGGGCCGCATTGCGGGCGGCCCGCTCGGGATCGGCAAACACGGGACCTGTCAGTTCGGTTGGAAAGAATCCCGGCCCAATCGCGTTGGCGTTGATCCCATCTTTGGACCATGCCTCGGCCATGGCACGGGTCAGTTGACCAATGCCTGCCTTGGACGCGCCATAGCTAACGCCACCGGGGAAAGCGCGGGTGGTTTGCAGGGATGCAAAATTCACGACACGGCCCCAGTTTTTGGCTTTCATCGCTGGCACAAAGGCTTGGGTCAGGAAAAATGGCGCAGCAAGATTTAGGTTCATCGTCATGTCCCAACCGCCTTGCGTTACATCATCGGCGGCCTCGCGGGTGTTGATCCCAGCGGCGTGCACCACGATATCTGGCATGCCAAAGGGTTCGGCGATACGGGCGGCAATGTCTGCAATCTGATCGCGTCGCGACAAATCAGCAGCCACAGTGGCCGCGTGGTCACCTGTTGCAGCAGCCCAATCAGACAACGCATCTGCGCGGCGCGCGACGCCGACAACTTTGGCGCCCGCAGCAGCCAGCGCGATTGCGGCGCGTTGCCCCAACCCTGCGCTAGCGCCTGTGACACATGCAACACGACCTGTCAGATCAAACATAGCCGCCGAATTACTCATCTGCGGAAAGGTCGAAATTTTCGCCGGGGAAGTATTTGGCCAAACGAACGTCAGCAGCGCGCGCGTGACCTTCCATGCCTTCGAGCCGTGAAATGCGTGCGGTTGCTTCGGCGACGCGCTTAGATCCTTCGCGTGTTGCCTGCTGCCAAGTTACGATTTTCATGTATTTGTGTACGGACAAACCGCCGGTGTAGCCAGCGGCGCCCGACGTCGGCAGAACATGGTTCGTACCTGATGCTTTGTCGCCGTAAGATACTGTTGTTTCTTCGCCCAAGAACAGCGAGCCATAGCAAGACAAGCGATCCAACCACCACGGCAGATCGGCGGCCTGAACGGTCAAATGCTCTGGCGCATATTCGTCGGAACAAGCAGCCATGTCTTCGCGGTCGGCGCATACAATGACTTCAGCGTAATCGCGCCACGCAGCAAAGGCATTTTCGCGGTTCGTTTCTGGCAGATTATCGATCAAAGCAGGGACGCGTGCCATGACATCTTCGGCCATTGCGCGGTCGTCGGTGACGAGCCAAACTGGCGAATTATAGCCGTGCTCGGCCTGTGACACGAGATCGGTTGCAACGATATGCGGATCAGCGGTTTTATCGGCCAGAACCAAGCTATCGGTTGGACCTGCAATCATATCAATGCCGACGCGACCAAACAGGATGCGCTTGGCTTCGGCGACGAATTGGTTGCCCGGACCCACAAGGATGTTGGCCTTTGGCAAGCCGAACAGACCAAACGTCATTGCAGCGACACCCTGAACACCACCAAGCGCCATGATTTTATCCGCGCCACTGATATGGGCGGCATAGACGATGGCAGGTGGGACGCCAACACCCGGACGGGGCGGGGACGTTGCGGTGATATGGCTGCAGCCGGCAACCTTGGCAGTTGTCACAGTCATGATCGCAGACGCGATGTGGCTATAACGACCACCGGGGACATAGCAGCCCGCTGCATCCACTGGGATCGACTTTTGACCCGCAATCAGGCCCGGCACGATTTCATATTCAAAATCGCTGATGGTGGCTTTTTGGGCTTCGGCAAAACGGCGCACGTTGTCATGTGCGAACTGAATATCTTCCTTGAGCTTTTGTGGGACCAAATCGCAAGCCGCCGCAATCTCTTCATCTGTCAGAATAATGTTGCCATCATATTTGTCGAACTTGGCGGCATATTCGCGGGCTTTGTCGTCGCCGCCTTCCTCGATGTCGGACAGGATGCCCTGCACAAGGTCGTGGACGTCAGATGCGCCGGATTGCGCGGTCAGGGTAGCTTTTTTAAGATAGTCACGTGCCATGTGGGGTCAGCCTTATTTATAGATATCAGGAAGCATTGTCGTCGAAATTGCAGGAATGAATGCGATCATCAACACAACAATGAGCATAAAGAAAACGAACGGGACAGCGCGCCATGCGATTTTCAGGATAGATTCCCCTGTGATGCCGGAAACGACAAACAGGTTCAGGCCAAGTGGTGGCGTAATGAAACCCACACCCAATGCCGTGATCATCATGATGCAGAACTGAATTTCGTTCATGCCAATGTTATCTGCCAGTGGTTTCAGGATCGGCGCAAGGATCACGATGTTTGGTGTCGTCTCCATAACGCAGCCAGCGGCGATCAGGATACCGATCATCATGAGGATTAGCAGTGTTGGGTTATCGGTTAGCTGTGTGATCGAATAAACGAACCCTTGAGGTACGCCCATGATTGCCAGCGCTTGGGCCAACGGCAGTGAAACCGCGATGATAGGGAGAATGATCCCGTTCACTTTGGCAGAACTGATCAACATTGGTGGGAAGTCAGAGAATTTTAGCGTGCCAATGATAAATCCGATAATGATTGTCACGACAACGGCGGTTGCCCCTGCCTCTGTTGGGGTCAAGCGGCCTGAAAAGATGCCGTAGAAAATGATGCCCGGTACGATGAATGCATACCAACCAGAGGCAACGGATCGTCCCAAATTGCTGAAATACTCTGGCGCAGACATGTTGCCGCCGCCCTCATACCCATAAATCCGGTTCACAACGAGGTTGGTCACCAAAATCGATGTCAGGATTAAAACACCTGGGATCAAAGCCGCCAGAAACAACGTCGATGCGGATATGCCCAGCACAAGGCCGATGATGATATAGGCAATCGATGGGGGGATCAGGATACCCGTACACGCACCCGCCGCGACCAAAGCACAGGCATAAGGGCGTGGGTATCCGCTTTCGACCAGCCGGTCGATTGTCATGCGACCCACGGCCGCGGCACCCGCCGCGTCAGAGCCGGAAATGGCCGCAAACATACCGCAGACCAGCACTGTGGCCGATCCAAAGCCACCTTTGGCGAATTGGGTTAGCGCCTCGGCTACATCAAGAAATTTGCGCGATAGTCCCGTGCGGACGAGCACGTCACCCGTTAAGATAAACAATGGCACAGCCGTAAGGGCGAAATGATCGATCCCGTGAAACAAGCTTTCGCCAAAAAGTGACAGTGGCAAATCGCCGGACATAACCAACATGGAGATTGCGGACACGCCGATTGCAGCCCAGATCGGTACCGCAAGCGCACAAAGTCCTACAAAAATCAGGACTGGAAGGTAGAAATCCCAGCCAAGTTCGACGGCTTGTTGAAGCGTATTGAACAGCATAATCTATCCCCTCAATCGAACAATTTATCGCCTTCGTAGACGGGCGTGCCGTCACGAAGGCTGCGCAGATCGCGCAATAAGGATTGGATGAGGCGTAGCAACATCACTCCGAAACCGATGGGCACCGCCAGAAGGAACCAGACCATCGATATGCGTAAACCATGGCTAACAGAGCCGAATTTCCACGATACGTGAACGGCTTCCCATGAATAATACAGGGCAACGAATGCAACGCCGAACATCACGAGATCGCCGAAAATATACAGCACCGCCTTAGCGCGGGGGCTGATGTAATGCATGAGGACATCGATGCGGATATGCGCGCGTTCTTTGACTGCTGCTGCCGCTCCGATCCATGCGAGATAGATAAAGGAATAGCGCACGATCTCTTCACCCCAAATGGATGAATAGGCGAACACCTCACGGCGGATGACCTCGATGGCCATCGTCATCACCAGCATGACATAGAACACTAAAAGCGCCCATTTTTCGGCGTCTTTATTGATCTTTTGCAAGATGTTCATAGCAGCCCCCTTTTGGTGCCCCGCGGCGCGATTTGCGGCAGGGCTGGATATGGCGTGAATGTGGGAAATTGGATATGCGGGTAGGGGACATGACGCCCCCCGCCCAAATATTTTTATGCGTCGTGGACGTAGTAGCGGCCCATTGTGCCAGCTGCTTCTTCAATCTTGGCAAACGTGTCCATAGACCCAGCCAATTCTGTCTTGAAGCTATCCCATTCAGCCAACTGGTAACCGCCAGTTGCTTTCCACTCACCCAACTGATCGTCGGACAAAGAATGGAACTCAACGCCGGATTTACGCAGTTCTGCCATGGCGTAATTACGCGCAGATGGTACCTTGGACAGGTTCTGGTGACGCGTGATTTCGGCCGCCTCCATGATGCCGTCTTGAATGTCGGCAGGCATAGAGTTGAACCATTCGAGGTTACAAGAATAGACCTGTGAATCCGGAACAGCTTGCGTGAATGTCACGTGGGACAGGATATCCTTGAAGCCGAAGACATAAAGCGCGCCTACGGATGGATCGAGCGCATCAGCAACACCCTGCTTGATCGCAGAAGGCGTTTCGCCCCATGCAACTGGTGTCGGGTTCGCGCCGACCATGCGGTAATACTGCTGCAACATTGCAGAGCCAGGAACGCGGAATTTCACGCCAGCCAAATCGCCAGGTGTCATCACAGGACCGGAACCGCCCTTGCGCACAGCAACGACGCGCGGGTCGATGTTGACGTAGAACAATGCCTTGAAACCAGCAGCTTCAACCTTTGGGTTCACTTCTTGTGCCCAGATATCGGAATGCACAAGGTTCGTGAAGCGTTGGTTGGACCCACAAAGGTACGGCATGTTGATCAGATCAACGACGCTTGCGAATGGGGCAAAGTTGGACAGCGAGTGCTGTGCCGCTTGGATCGTGCCACCTTGGACAGATTGCGCCAACGCGCCGCCTGCACCCAACTGACCACCTGGGGCCAATTTGACGTAGACCTTGCCGTTTGTGGCGTTCTGGATGTTTTCTTTAAGATCGAGTTGCATGATTGGATAGCTGCGCGTCGCGCCCAGCACATATGCTGTGGCGATCGTCATCGTATGCTCAGCTGCGTTTTCGCGATCACGCTCTTCGTTTGCGGTCTGTGCGGACGCTTCGGTGGACCAAAGCATGCCTGCACCACCGGCAACCATGGCTGCGGTAAAGCTGCCTGTGCCAGCCAGTTTCAGAAAATTACGGCGCTCTGCCGATTTAAGGTTATCTGTTGTCAATGTATTGTCCTCCCTGGACGGTTTCGCGCCGCGCTACTTTTTCGCGTCAGCCTCTTTTTTGAGAATTGCGATGACGAACAAGATAGCGACGCAAATTAGCATCAGCATCTCGCCTACATCGCTTAGAAATGCCGAATTTGACGTAGAGCCAAGGCCCACGTTCACGGCAAAAATCACCAGCAATAAAGTCGCTCCGATTAGCGGCATGTCGCGTATCCTCCCAGTCGCTCATCCGATTCTTTAACCATGTAAGCCGTTACATTTTCAAAATGCAAGCCTTTACATTTCTGTTTCTATTTTTAGACTATGTAACGTCTTCCCAAATCGATACTGTAACTGAAACCATGATCTGGAATCTGTATGACCCCGAAACGCCCGACCCCGACGCTTTATGATGTTGCCGCAGCTGCAGGCGTTTCGACGGCGACGGTTTCACGCTGTTTGAATTTTCCAGACCAAGTTGCTGAAGGTACAAGGGTCAATGTAAATCGTGCAATCAATGACTTAGGGTATTCACCAAACTTTGGGGCCAAGGCCATGGCTGCACGCCGGACCAATACCATCGGCGCCATTATTCCAACCATGGAAAATGCGATTTTCGCCCGTGGATTGCAGGCCTTTCAAGAAGAGCTGCGGCGTCATGGATTTACAATGTTGGTCGCAAGCACATCCTATTGCCCAGACATTGAAGAAGAACAAATTAGGTCGTTGGTTGCGCGTGGGGCGGATGCCCTTTTGTTGATCGGTCACGAACGTGATCCTGAAATTTACCGGTTTCTTGACGCGCAGGGTGTCCCTGCGCTTGTGACTTGGGCGTTCACACCGGGATCGGAAAGACCTTCCATTGGCTTTGATAATGTGGCTGCGATTTATGAAATGGCGACCGAAGTTATTAAGCTTGGCCATCGCCAATTGGCGCTTATTTCCGCCGAAACAGCAATGAATGATCGTGCTAGGGCACGCCATGTCGGTATTCAAAATGCTATGACTGATGCGGGCCTGAAGCCGAGTGCCTTGCAGTTCATCGAGACAACTTACAATATCGAAGACGGTGCCAAAGCATTTGAGAAACTGATGCAATCTCCGGTCCGGCCCACTGCTGTTTTCTGCGGCAATGACGTGCTGGCTGTCGGTGCGTTGCGGCGTGCGCGCGAATTGAATATCTTGGTGCCTGATGACGTGTCGATCATTGGCTTTGACGATATCGAGCTTGCGCAAATTGCTTATCCAGCCTTGACGACGGTCCATGTTCCCCACCGCGAAATGGGGCGGCGTGCTGCAATTGCTTTGGTAAACTTGGTCAAGGACGGCACGCCAATCGAGGCAGTGGAATTGAAAGCAAGACCAGTGTTTCGAGATACGCTAGGACCTGCCCGCATAGGTGCGCTGACCAAGCAGTGATAATGCGCGAGATTTTTTTAGGAAGATGCTGACCAATGGCGACACGAGCGATGCGATGTATTTTGTTTGGATTTGCAATTTCAATATCCAGCATAGCAGCGGCCCAAACTCTTCCGCAGCCGCTTCAAGATGGTAGCTTCAACGTTACAGATTTGGCCGAAGCAGAGCTTGGGCAACTGCTGTTTTATGACCCAATTCTATCAGGCAACCGCAATATTTCCTGCGCGACCTGTCATCATCCCCGGCTTGGGACAGCAGATGGGATGGCGTTGGGAATTGGTGAGGGTGGGATCGGGTTAGGCCAAGATCGCCGCATAAACACGCAAAACCCGCCTGAAGAGCGGATCCCACGCAATGCACCCGCATTGTTCAATCTTGGCGCTAAGGAATTTACCGTGCTCTTCCATGATGGTCGGTTGGAGGTTGATGAAAACCGCCTCGGCGGCCTTCGCACGCCTATGGACGACGACATGGTGGCAGGATTTGCTTCGCTTTTGTCAGCCCAAACGATGTTTCCAGTCTTGAGCAGGGATGAAATGGCGGGGGGGTACCGTGAAAACGATGTCGCGCGCGCGGTGCGTCAGGGGCTGATCGCAGGTGACGGCGGCGCATGGGATTTGCTGGCAAGACGGGTCGCTGACATTCCTGAATACGTTGCACTGTTTGCGGCGGTTTACCCTGACATTGATGCGCCAGCCGATATTGCCTTTACAGATATATCGAACGCAATCGCGATTTTCATGGCCCGAGAATGGCGTGCTGATCAGTCAACATTCGACGCGGTGTTGCGCGGTGACGAGACCCTTTCTGGGTTGGCAGCTGATGGGCAGCAGTTGTTTTACGGTGATGCTGGATGTGCAGATTGCCACAGTGGACCGTTGCAAACGGATCATCAGTTTCACGCGATGGGCGCACCGCAAATCGGGCCAGGGAAAGCCGCCAGTTTTGAGGATCATCAACGAGATGAGGGACGGTTCCACGTCACTGGAAACCCTGCCGATTTATACGCTTTTAGGACCCCGTCATTGCGCAATGTTCAGTGGACAGCACCATACGGTCATGCAGGTGCCCATCGGGATTTGGCGTCTTTCGTTCGTGACCACGCCGATCCTGTCGCTGGGTTGCAGCGGTTCCAACGGAGCCAAGTGAATTTGCTTAATCCAATGGATGCTGACTTTGCAGCTATGGAAGATGCCGCGCAAGTCGCAGCAATTAGATCGGCCGTGAAGGTCGATCCTGTCGATTTGAGCGCCGACGACATCCTCGCACTTGTCGCATTCTTAAATAGTCTCACCGATACTGCGAGCTTGCTGGGCCGTTTGGGAATCCCAGACAGTGTCCCAAGCGGATTGCCTGTGCCTTAGCGGTGAATTGTTTTGATAATTCCGCTTACCGATGTGTGATTCGTTACCACACCATCCGGCCATATGATCTGGATTTCTGCGTCGGTCGCATCATCAAGACCAAAGTGACGCGGTAGCAATTGGCCGCCAGCATGCCCGCCGCCAATCGTATGCTGGATCGATTGCTTAACACCATTCGCAGTTACGGTGATTGTGGACCCAATGGCATTGCGGTTGCCTCCAGACTGCTGCAAATCAACGGCGAGCCAATTGCCCGTATTTGGGGTGGTATTACGATAAAGTTCTAGCGGGGATCGCCGGTTTGAAACGATCAGATCAAGTAAACCGTCGCCGTCGAAATCCGCAAGCGCGCCACCACGAGACCGTTTGATCGAGGCTGTGCCTGCGGTTTGGGACACTTCCGTAAACGTACCCTCTTTATTTTGGTGCAGCAGGTTGTTCGGATCTCGTGTCGCCATGCCGGGCATCTGATCGACGTTGCCTTTGGCAATAAATAGATCAGCACGCCCGTCGTTATCAATATCACCAAATTCTGCATGCCAGCCAGTTGAAGGACGTCCATCGTCGCCAACATGTGGGCGCTGGGCGTAGGTGCCGATGCTGTAAGGGGCGGGTGCGTAGGTGCCATCTGCCTGCGCAATTTGCAGCAATTGATCACCCATCGACGTTAGCATGACTTCATCGCGCCCATCCGCATTTAGGTCACGTGTCGCGATGCCCATCCCCCAAAGTGACGTGTTTTTCCAGCCATCGTCAGGGCCAAGGAAACGGTGTTCAGCGATGTCCCACATTTGTTCAGATCCGCCAGAAACATAGTAATGACGGTCGTTGGATAGGCGCAGTGTTGGGCGTCCTCTGGCGTCGTTGGCTGCAAGAATGGACAGTGGACAAAACCCTGGCGTAAGAAGGTCGGCGTCATAGCCGTTTTTGCTTGGCGTAAGGATTACATTGTCGTCGCAAGCCTCGAATGGTCCGTCTGGGTCACTGCGGTCGACATAGTTTCCGATTGCCAAATGTGGGCGGTCGTCTTCCCACCATGCGGTGAAGGCTGTGGACCAGCGGGCGTCTTGTGGGATGCCTAAGGCATCCGTTGCATCGCTAAATGTGCAGTCAGGACCGCCCTTAAGAATAACATTTGGGCCTACACGCAGCACGAAAATGTCCACGTAATCGTCACCATCGATATTGATCGGATAGGCGCCAGTTGTACCCACGATTCCGGGAATATCCGCACTGGCAAAGTTAAAACCACCTAAATTGCGGATTAATGTGGCAGGTTTACTGCCGCCTGATGCAAAAACATCAGGCAGAGTATCGCCATCACAGTCAAACACGGCAAGTCCGCCGCCGACAAAATGTTCCCAACCGCCTGTGTACTTGTGGGTGGGTAAGGCGTCGCTGACATCCTCAAAGTTGATCTGAGCTGCTGCCGGTGTGGCGCAAGCCAGAATGAAAAGGATATGTTTCAAACGGGTTCCTCGCCGCCGATCATAGTGTCCGTCAAGGCTGATAGGGCCAAGGCCGTCGCGCCACGCGCCCACACCAGATCACCCCATGCATGGATCGCGATTTGGCAAGGTTTGCGGCCATTGGACAGCACGAGCTTTTGCATCTCATCAAAAACCTCTTCGGCGTATAAATAGTCATACTGCATACGTTCGCCAGACAAGATAATTAGCGGTGGATCAAAAAGTTGCACGACGTTTGACAGGCCAACGGACAGATACCTGCCAGCACGGCGAAAGATCGTTTGCGCCGCGCTGTTGCCAGCCTTGGCGTCTTGGAACAACGCATTAAGAATGTCCCCCGGCGGTGAAAGCGCATCAAACTGCAAATCAAGAGCAGTGGACGCTTCACGGGCAAGGGCATAATCGGCGAGATAGGCCTCTAGGCAACCGCGTTGGCCACACCGACACAAAGCACCGTCCAACTGGACCTTTGTATGGCCAAGCTCAAGACCCATGCCGTGCGTTCCGCGATACAGACGGTTATCAATGACCAGCCCCATCCCAACGCCGTTTTCAATCGTGACAACTGCGAAATCCCGCATCGAACGCCCCGCGCCGAACCACAGTTCAGCCAGCGTCAGCAAGTTGGCATCATTGTCGAGATGCAATGGCATCGGAAAATGGGCGGCAAAAGCGCTACGTAAATCTTGGTCACGGTCTTGAAGCAAAGCAGACCAAAGAACCGTACCGCTGGCGTGATCAATGATGCCCGGTAGGCCAATACCAATCGCGTTAATATCGTCGATAGCCATGTCTGCAGCAACAAGGACTTTCGCAGTGAGGTCGGATATTTCGTTGAGAAGCTGCGACAAGCTGCGTCGTTTTTCACCCATGTTTAGGGCCGCATCCGCAACAATATTACCTGCAAAATCCGTTAGGACAGCAGTATGTTTCTTATATGATAGTTTAATGCCGATGACGTGGGCCACGTCGGGTATAATTTCGAGCGCGACTGGTGGGCGACCACGGCCATGTTCGCGGGCGGGGGCATCAAACTCGCGCAAAAAGCCCTCTGAAATAAGGTCAGCAGTGATTGTAGTGGCGCTGCCCGGTGAAATGTCCAACGCGCGAGATATGTCGGTACGGGCTGCGGTGCCGTTCCCACGCACAAATTGAAATACTTGCTGACGCAATGGAATTTTGGCGCCGCGACCACCGGGTAAAAGCGGGCCGCAACCTGCAGCGCCTTGGGTTGGCATCAATGTGACGGCGTCTTCCAATTATTTAGTCCCTAAATTTAATATGGTACTTACTTTCCATTTATATCTAAATTTCCACCAAAACTAAAGCGATTTTTGCAAAAATGACAGCCAGATACATTTTTTATTTTACAAATTGAATTAAATAAGCGCATCATAGGGTAATGAGTCACCCGACTCGGTATTGCCATGCGTAAAATGCGTGGCGATTGCATATTCTGGGAGGAAAACATGCATAAATTAGTCATCGCAGCAGCCGTAGCGGTTGCAGGATTCAGCACAGCAGCATTTGCAGACGGTCACGGCATTACTGTCGGCGTCAGCTGGTCCAACTTTCAAGAAGAGCGCTGGAAGACAGACGAAGCGGCTATCAAAGCTGCTTTGGAAGCTGCCGGCGCGAATTACCTTTCGTCCGATGCACAATCATCTTCTGCCAAGCAATTGTCAGACGTTGAAAGCCTGATTGCTCAAGGTGTTGATGCCTTGATCATTCTTGCACAAGATTCTGCGGCAATCGGCCCCGCAATCGACGCAGCAGACGCCGAAGGCATTCCTGTTGTGGGTTATGACCGTCTGATCGAAGATGCGCGCGCATTCTACCTGACATTCGACAACGTCGAAGTTGGCCGCATGCAAGCCCGCGCTGTTTTGGCTGCACAGCCTGAAGGCAACTACGTTATGATCAAAGGGTCGCCTACCGATCCAAACGCAGACTTCTTGCGTGGCGGTCAGCAGGAAATCCTGCAGGCGGCAATCGATTCTGGCGCGATCACGATCGTTGACGAAGCTTATACAGATGGTTGGTTGCCTGCGAACGCACAGCGCAACATGGAGCAGATCCTAACAGCGAACGACAACATGGTTGATGCGGTTGTTGCATCTAACGATGGTACTGCTGGTGGCGTTGTTGCTGCGTTGACCGCGCAGGGTATGGAAGGCATTCCTGTTTCTGGTCAAGATGGCGACCACGCTGCGCTGAATCGCGTCGCGCTGGGCACACAGACTGTTTCAGTTTGGAAAGATGCACGCGCACTTGGCGCTGCTGCGGGCAAGATCGCAGCAGAATTGGCAATGGCTGACGGTGGTATGGTTGCAGTTGAGGGCGGCATGAAGTGGACGTCACCAGCCGGTACAGAGATGAACGCAATGTTCCTCGCGCCTGTGCCTGTGACAGCTGACAATCTGACCGACGTCACAGACGCTGGCTGGATCACTGTTGAAGCACTTTGCCAGGGCGTGACCAACGGTCCTGCACCTTGTAACTAGGTTTCTCCCTGATTTTGGCCCGCCTCACATTATGGTGGGCCAAAATCGCTACTTACGTTTTTAAACCCAAATCCTGATATTGCTAAGTCGATTTTACCTGTAGCTTTTGCTGCGGTTTCATACGGGCTTTGCTATGTCCTATCCCCAACGCGAACGGAGCTATGAGATGTCCGAAGCCCACGAACCTGCCGCGGCACCGCGCAAAACTATTTTGCAATCGCTAGAGATTGATACCCGTATGTTGGGCATGATTGGTGCCTTCCTGCTGGTCTGTATCGTATTCAATATTCTGACTGATGGTCGTTTCCTGACACCGCGCAACATTTTTAACCTCACGATCCAAACTGTATCGGTCGCGATCATGGCAACTGGCATGGTGTTCGTGATTGTCACCCGCCACATTGATCTGTCCGTGGGTGCAATTCTTGCGGCTTGTTCAGCGCTTATGGCAATGACACAGGTCCGCTGGTTGCCAGAATTGTTTGAAATTGGTCATTGGGCGATCCCATGGATTGCAATTGGTGTTGGCATCTTTTTGGGTGGCTTGATTGGCGCGTTTAATGGGTGGCTTGTCGGCTATCAGGGTATTCCTGCATTTATTGTAACGCTTGGCGGGTTCTTAGTCTGGCGGAACGTGGGTTGGTATCAAACCGGTGGTCAGACAATCGGCCCGCTAGACAAAACATTTATGACATTTGGCGGCATCAACGGCACATTGGGTGGCACGACGTCTTGGGTGCTTGGCATCATTGCGGTCGTTGTCGCAGTCGCATTAATATTCAAATCACGCAGCACAAAAACAAAGCATGGCTTTCCAGTGAAACCTTTGTGGGCCGAAGTATCATTAGCTGGGATCACAAGTGTTTCAATCCTCGGCTTCATCGCTATTTTGACGAATTACGCAGTTCCCGAGCGCGTCGTCGCAAGGGATCCTTCCAAATACGGCTGCGAAGTCGCAGAAGGCTGCAACGCAGTTTATGGCCTCCCTATCTCAGTCCTACTGCTGATTGCGATCACTGGGGTTATGACTGTCATTGCAAAGCGTACTCGCTTTGGGCGCTATGTTTTTGCAACTGGTGGCAACCCGGATGCGGCGGAATTGTCCGGCATCAATACACGTATGTTGACCGTCAAAATTTTCGCCTTAATGGGTGTGTTGTGTGCCATTGCTGCGGTCGTTGCTTCTAGCCGTTTGCAGAACCACTCCAATGACCTTGGCACCTTGGACGAACTGCGCGTTATTGCAGCTGCTGTCATCGGTGGGACTGCACTGTCAGGTGGGATCGGTACAATCTATGGCGCAATTTTGGGCGCATTGATTATGCAATCTTTGCAATCCGGCATGGCGATGGTGGGCGTGGATGCGCCTTTGCAAAACATCGTTGTCGGCGGCGTCTTGGTCGTCGCCGTCTGGCTCGACATTCAATACCGCAAACGCACGGGAGCAAAACAATGACGACACCTTTGGTCGAAATGAAAGACGTCTCAATCGCGTTTGGCGGTGTTCAGGCGGTTGATAAAGTAAGTATTTCGCTTCATGCAGGCGAGGTCGTTGGCCTTTTAGGTCACAATGGCGCCGGCAAATCGACGCTGATTAAAATGCTGTCTGGCGCGTATAAAATGGATAGCGGTGAGATTTTCATCGAAGGCAACAAAGCCACGATCCAAACGCCCCGAGATGCGCGCGATTATAATATCGAGACGATTTACCAGACGCTTGCGCTTGCTGATAATCTTGATTCTGCATCGAACTTGTTTCTAGGTCGCGAGCTAACCACTGCGTTAGGCTTTGTTGATGATGACCGGATGGAGGCAGAGACCCGCAAAATCATGGCGCGGTTGAACCCGAATTTCAAGAAATTGAAAGATCCTGTGTCGGCATTGTCGGGTGGTCAACGACAGTCCGTCGCAATTGCACGTGCCGTGTATTTCAATGCCAAAATTCTAATCATGGATGAGCCAACAGCCGCCCTTGGCGTGCATGAAACCGCGATGGTCGCGGAGCTTATTCACGAGTTGAAGAAACAAGGTCTGGGTATTTTTCTTATTAGCCATGACACCCGCGAAATGATGGAACTTTGTGACCGGGTTGCCGTGATGAAAAACGGTCAGATGGTCGGCGCAGAACGCGTTGAGGATGTGACCGAAGACGATATTCTGTCGATGATTATTCTGGGTAAAAACCCAAAGGCTGCGGCGTAATGTATATCGGATTGGATCTGGGTACATCGGGTCTTAAGGCTGTCCTGATCGATGCGGATCAGCTGATTGTGGCAGAGGCCCAAGCGCCACTGACAAGTACGCGCCCACAAACCGGTTGGTCTGAACAAGATCCCGCAGATTGGATTGCTGCGGCGCAGACTGTCATGGCTGCGTTGGCTGCCCAGACCTCCCTCGATGCTGTCCGCGGCATTGGCCTGTCTGGGCAAATGCACGGCGCGACATTGCTTGATGCCGCAGGCGATGTGCTGATGCCATGCCTGTTGTGGAATGACACGCGGGCTGCGGCCCAAGCAGCCATGATGGACGCCGATCCTGCGTTCCGCGACATCACGGGGAACATAGTCTTTGCAGGTTTCACGGCACCCAAAGTAGGATGGGTTTGGAACCATCATCCAGAGATATTTGCGCGCATCGACAAGGTTCTACTTCCCAAAGACTACCTGCGATTTTGGCTGACAGGCGAAGCCGTGTCCGAGATGTCGGATGCCGCTGGGACAAGCTGGCTCGATACCGCAAAACGAGATTGGTCTGATGATCTGCTGGCCAAAACGGGCCTGACCCGTGCCCAGATGCCGCGCTTGGTTGAAGGATCCGAAGCCTCTGGCACATTACGCGATAGTTTAGCTGTCGCGTGGGGGCTGCCCAAAGGCGTCATCATCGCAGGCGGTGCCGGAGACAATGCCGCCAGCGCCGTTGGTGTCGGTGTCGTCAAAGTGGGCGATGCGTTTGTGTCGTTGGGCACGTCGGGCGTTTTGTTTGCGGCCTCTGATGCTTATCAGCCTGACCCAGCCAGTGCGGTGCATACGTTTTGCCACGCCTTGCCTGATACATGGCACCAGATGGGGGTCATATTGGCTGCCGCCGATGCGCTTAATTGGTATGCAGCGCGAATTGGCCAAGGTGCGGCTGACCTGACGGCCGATCTCGGCGCTGTTCAGGCGCCATCCCGTGCGCTTTTCCTGCCTTACTTGGGCGGTGAACGTACACCCCACAATGATGCGAATATTCGTGGGGCGTTCCTTCATCTTGATCATGGCGACGACACTGCGGCCATGACCCGCGCCGTACTGGAAGGTGTGACCCACGCCTTTGTTGACAACTTCGATGCGCTGAAATCCACAGGCACACAGATCAACCGATTGATCGGTGTCGGTGGCGGTACAAAATCCGACTATTGGGTTAAGGCCATCGCAACAGCTTTGGACATGCCCGTCGAAATTCCCGTATCTGGTGATTTTGGCGGAGCTTACGGCGCTGCCCGCCTTGGCTTGATGGCCGCAACAGGTGCCGGTGCTGAAATAGCGACCGTACCAAAGATTGACCGCATAATTGACCCAGACACATCACTGACGGGCGCATTTTCTGATGCACACGCTCGCTACCGCGCCGCATATGGCGCGCTGAAAGGACTGACATGACCGACTTTTTCAAAGACATCCCGCAGATCAAATTTGAAGGTCCACAGACCGACAATGACTTTGCCTTTCGTCACTATAACCCTGACGAGTTAGTCATGGGTAAGCCGATGAAAGATCACCTGCGGTTTGCGGCTGCCTATTGGCATTCGTTCGCGTGGGAAGGTGGCGATCCATTTGGCGGCGCCACGCTCGAGCGTCCTTGGTTTGGAGACACGATGGAAGCTGCCAAGTTGAAGGCTGATGTTGCCTTTGAGATGTTCCAAATCCTAGGCGTGCCGTATTTCTGTTTCCACGATGCGGATGTGCGCCCCGAAGGTGATGATTTCCCGCAAAACACAAAGAATCTTGAAGAAATCGTAGATTACTTTGCGCAAAAGATGGACGAAACGGGCGTAAAACTGCTGTGGGGCACCGCAAATCTGTTTTCCCACCGCCGGTTTATGTCGGGTGCGGCCACGAACCCTGACCCTGATGTGTTTGCGTTTTCAGCGGCCACGATCAAGACCTGCATGGATGCGACCATGAAATTGGGTGGCGAAAATTACGTCCTGTGGGGTGGTCGTGAAGGTTACGAGACATTGCTCAATACGGACATGGGCCGCGAGCGTGCGCAGGCTGGTCGTATGCTGCAAATGGTCGTCGATTATAAACACAAGATGGGGTTCAAAGGCGCCATTTTGATCGAACCAAAACCGCAAGAACCGACCAAGCATCAATATGATTATGACGTCGCCACTGTGTACGGGTTCCTCAAGGACTTTGGCCTTGAAGACGAAGTGCAAGTCAACGTCGAGCAAGGCCATGCGATTTTAGCAGGGCATTCGTTTGAGCATGAGTTGGCTCTGGCCCGCGAGTTGGGTATTTTTGGGTCAATCGATATGAACAGGAATGACTATCAATCTGGATGGGACACCGATCAATTCCCGAATAACGTTCCAGAGATGACGCTGGCCTACTACGAAGTATTGCGGGCGGGCGGATTCACCACAGGTGGCACTAACTTTGATGCAAAGCTACGTCGCCAATCGTTGGACGCAGAGGATTTGGTCCTTGCGCATGTTGGCGGCATGGATGCCTGCGCAGCGGGCCTTAAAGCCGCAGCAGCAATGCTGGAAGATGGTAAGCTAGAGGCCGCTCGTGACGGTCGCTATGCTGGTTGGAATACCACGCAGGGTGCTGAATTGATGGCGTCCGATCTGGACATGATCACTGCCCGCGTCATGACTGAAGGTATTAATCCCGCACCAAAGTCAGGTCGCCAAGAGCGTCTAGAAAATCTGGTGAACCGCTATCTTTAATTGGGTCTGGCTCTAAGCCCGCATAAAAACGGGCCGGAGCATGACCCATTGGGCGAGTTCAAATGTTGTGAAACATATTGGTGCCCAGAAGAGGGATCAACTCGCCATAAAAGCGTTTATTTTACAGCACCTTAGTAGAGTATTTTTACGGAGTTGTGTAGTGCCTGTGTATTGATTTCATTCTTCTTGTTCGCCCGAAATAGCTAATTATCCTAACTCGAATAAAACAGATAACAGACCCATTCGGACGTGATTTGCGTTTTAGGGATAGCACCTAAGCGCTGGGGACCAGAGAGTTTAGGTGTCACCACTCGAAAATCCCTTTATAAGTATGGAATATGACGCGATCAAAAAAGGAACCGAAAATGCTGAAACTTGCCATTCTCCTCACTGCTGTATTGGCGCTGGCCGCTTGCGAGACGACCAAGGGTATGGGGCGCGATTTACAAAACGCAGGTCAGGCTCTGGACGAAGCGATATAATTTCAGCTTTGGGACAAATCTACAAAAGGGCGATATCCGTTAGGGCGCCGTCACATCGGTCTATTCGAAGAGGCTTCATTGCCGACAGTGCCCATTGATTTGAACCGATTAGGCGTCAAGGCCCCGCATCAGCGGTAGGCCGTACATGTAGGTCACATTGTAAGCATGCGCTTTGGTGCCTCTCCTATGAGTCCTGAGGGTCATATGAGTAGGATGGCAAGCGACCAAACACTAAACCTGACCAGCTCGGCTTATCGAAGCCTATAAGGCGACCCGTCAGGTTTAGTTGAAAGGCGACCAATCAATCGGAAAACCCATCTTTGCTATTTGTGCTTGGCATCCCGATTGATCAGACAATCATGGGGTCGATCTTTAATTTAATTGGGTAAGGGACGTGACAAGTGTATGGGATAGGCAACTCAATTGATTCGACAAGCAAGGTCGCGACCTTTGGTCTAATTCAGGTCTGATGACGAGAAGTGCGAGATTTGCGGTCAAACGCGTGTTGAAGGTGAGTCAGTCGCGCAGGTTGCACGGCGTTATGCGGTGAATGCCAACCTCATCCATAAATGGTTGCGTGATCCTCGTTTTGCTGGGGCGGCCAATGACGGGGCTGATATTCCAGCGGTGGACGGTTTTTGCGCGTTGAGATTGAAGATGCCGAGGTGGTCTCTGACACGACCGCTCCCGTTGTTCTGACGAACGCTGCCCAAACACCGCTGCGCGCCACCCGCGTTGATCTTACCCTTTCTGATGGCCGACGGGTTTTGATCGAGGGGCCAACAGCATTGTGCGCTGTGGTCAGCTTAGTTGAAGGATTGAACGTATGATCCCTGTGCCAAGCAATACGCGGGTTTGGCTTGCGGCTGGCGTGACGGACATGCGGTGCGGGTTCAATACACTGGCATCGCAGGCGTCATCGGTTCTGGCAGAAGACCCGTATTCTGGCCATCTGTTTGTGTTCCGTGGCGGTCGTGGTGACTTGCTGAAGATTATTTGGTGGGACAGCCAAGGTGCGTGTCTGTTCAGTAAGCGACTGGAGGAAGGCCGCTTCGTCTGGCCTGCTGCTAAAGATGGTAAGATCAGCCTCAGCCCCGCGCAATTGTCGATGCTCTTGGAGGGGATCGACTGGCCCATGCCACAGAAGACATGGCGACCATTGAAGGTTGGATAAGCTCATAATTCTAGGGATTTTTACGCTTCTGGGATTCACTACAATTGCCACACCGGGTATATGAACTTATGTCCAGTGCGCCTGATACCATCCCCTCTGAACCGGCCGAGTTACGCGCGTTTACCGTTGGATTACTGGCGGAGCCGAAGAGACGCGACATGCTGATCCAGAAGCTGCGTCATCAGGTTGCGGGTCAAAATATCCACCGCTTTGGATCAAAAGCCGAGGGTCTTAATCAGCTGCAATTGCGCCTTGAGGATGAAGAGGTGGCCGATGCTGCCGCCTCACCTGTCGCGCCGCCAAAGCAAATTAAAGAGGACGCAAAGACCAAACCCAAGCGCAAACCACTGCCAGAGCATCTGCCGCGTGTCGAACATATGCTATCTGCTGGCGATGCCTGCACAGGCTGTGGCGGTGCATTGCGCGAGTTGGGCCGCAATACGACAGAAGAACTGGAGTATGTCCCGGGTCGTTTGTCGTGAACCAGATCATCCGTCCCCGCATGGCCTGCAAAGATTGTGAATGCATCAGCCAAGCGCCAATGCCGTCGCGCCCGATTGAGAAGGGTATTCCGGGGCCGGGGTTCTTGGCGCATGTGTTGGTCAACAAATACGCAGATCACTCACCTCTGTACCGCCAAGCGCAGATCTTTGCCCGCGAGGGTTTGGATATGGATCGCTCCACACTGGCCGGATGGGTTGGCAAATCTGCCGCGTTGTTGGAACCGCTGGCCGAGGCCATCAAGCGCCACGTCCTGTCCGGTCAGGCGATCTTCGCGGATGATACGCCCGTTAAGATGCTAGCACCTGGCAACGGCAAAACCAAGACAGCGCGCTTCTGGGCCTATGATAGGGATGAACGCCCATGGGGCAGCGATGCGCCACCAGCGGCATGGTATCAGTTCATACCAGACCGCAAAGGCATACACCCCAGCGAACACCTCAAGGATTATCAGGGTTGGATGCATGCAGATGGCTATGCGGGGTTCGAAGAGCTGTACCGTGCGGGCAAAATCAAAGAAGTGGCCTGCATGGCGCATGTCAGGCGCACGTTCGTGGACGTGTTCAAATCCCAAGGGTCGCATGTGGCGCAACAAGCGCATCGCCCAGCTTTATGGTGTCGAGAAAGAGGCGCGCGGTTTACCACCAGAACGTCGCGTCGAACTCAGACCAGTAAAAGCAACGCCCATTCTGGATAACCTGGAAAGCTGGCTGCAAAGCGAACTGCCCAAGCTGTCAGGCAAGACGCCCCTGGCCAATGCCATTCGTTATGCTCTCACCCGCATGAAGCGGTTGCGCGGATATTTGGATCACGGGTTCCTTGAACTCGACAACAACACAGCCGAACGGTCCATGCGCGGCATCGCCATAGGTCGCAAAAAATACATGTTCGTGGGCTCCGAGCGCGGTGGCAAATCTGCAGCCATCATCTACACCCTCATGGAAACCGCCAAGCTTAACAACGTTGACCCCCAGGCGTGGCTGACAGATGTCCTCACCCGCATCGCAGATCAAAGGATCAACAGGATTGATGAACTGCTGCCGTGGAATTATAAGGCGTGAATGGACGCTAACGCTTAAGCTGCCATTGGTGCCAAAAACCCTGACGACGGACATTGCAAAGCCATGGGGGTCAATAGCGCAGGTGGAACTAGGATGATATTGATAAACAGCAAAATGCGCCGCTTGGTAGAGCGGGCAAGCGTGCTGACCATGCTGTACATCACTGTCACGTGTTATCCTTGGCGGTTTTCATCATCCAATCTTCGCAAAGGTCGTAAAAGGCGATATCTTGTGCATACCATAGTGATAACTTTTCGCGGGCTTTTTCACTTAGTGGTGGAATATTGGAATAATCGTTGGCGTGTGCGGCTTTAGGGTCACTTGTTATTTTGACTTTATGGCCACCCAAATCAAGATTAGCCCGTTCAAAGAAGACGGCCAGATCGGCATCAAAACTCTCTTGGCGCAATATCCAAATTGGTGGCCGCGTGTACAAAAAACCGCCTCTGCAATAAAACCAGTCAGATTGGTTTTGCGCGGTATGCCGGATAGATTTTATCGCAGCCCATGCCCTGTGCCCAAGATCTGTTTTTTCAAACAAGGCCTCAGCCAGATCATTGGCGTGCTCAAAGTGAGTAAACGCAAAGGCATCATCCATAGTCCAAGGGACTTGTAACCGCGGCGCTCCTTCGCGCTTGCGCGAATAAAACCCTGATGTGAATCGCGATATGGGGTGCCGGATGCTAAAAAAGTAGTCAGCATTTCTATTAATATTGCGCAAAAATACATCATGCCGATGCTTGATGATTTTACGCCCATCAGGAATTTTGTTGATCTGCTTCGATATCTGAGCAACTTGACTGCCTGCACATTTTCCAATGTGAAGAAAATGAATGTCAGTAGCGTTACTTTTGGGATTATCGCGTGTTTTGCGCAATATATTAGGTCGTACTTTAGCTTTTCTGGTCCACATCGCGCAATCCCACATTCATCTATCATAAGTTGAAACAGGTACCGTCTTTGCCACGTATTTGGCAATGCGCCAAATGGGCGTTTAAATGCCACCCTCGACAGGCCCAAATTCAGATTCTTATGTAAACCTTATCGTAATTGCAGGCCAAGGTCCGTCCTTTGGTCGCAATTGCGCCATGTCAAAAACCGGCCCTACGCCCAGACCCAAAGGCGAAGATCTTCGGGTTTTGCGCAAAGGCACACAGGGTTTATGTCCACATTCTACATCGTTGAGCACGTTGCAACGACAACAGACTGTTCCAACATCACCGATCTTGACGTGATGATGGTTGATGGACAGGCGTATCTTTTTGCCAGAACACATTATGATGGGACGTTGACTTTCTACCCGCTGACAGAGTTGTCTGTTTCCCACCAACTGTGACGGTTTGGAACTCATTTTTAATGGTGTATTGGCGCTTTCTGTATTCTGGGCCATTATCGACACGAATAACCTGCGGTTTGCCGCGCCATTCGATGTTCTGGTTCAGGCTGAGCACAACGCGTTCTGCGGGTAATGAGAAGTCCACTTCGATGCAAAGTCCTTCGCGATTAAAGTCATCCAGCACATTCAGGGTTCGGATCGAGCGGCCATCCGCGAGTTGATCAGCCATGAAATCCATCGACCAGGTCTCATTCGGCTTTTCCGGCACCGCCAACGGTTCAGGTTTGTCCCGCTTGAGGCGCTTCTTGGGCTTGATCCGTAGGTTCAGCTCCAGTTCGCAGTAAATCCGATAGACGCGCTTGTGGTTCCAGCCATAGCCTTGGACGTTGCGCAGATACAGAAAACACAGACCAAAGCCCCAGCTCCGCTTGTTGGCAGTCAACCGTTCCAACCAATCGGCGATCTCTTCGTTCTCAACGCTCAGCACGGGTCTGTAGCGATAACACGTCTCTGAGATGGCCTTAGCGCTTTTTCCCAAGTGCTTCCTTCAGCAAGTCGTTCTGCATGCTCATCTCGGCATACATCTTCTTCAGCCGACGGTTTTGTTCAGTCATATCCTTCATCTCAGTGATCAAAGACGCATCCATCCCGCCAAACTTGGCCCGCCATTTGTAAAAACTGGCGCTGCTCATCCCATGCTCCCGGCAAAGCTCCGAGACGGGCGTGCCGCCTTCAGCCTGCTTCAACACTGCCATGATCTGCGCGTCGCTAAATCGTCCATTCTTCATCGTAAATCTCCTCAGATATCTTGCCGAGAAAATTCTACTTTTGAACACCACTAAATTTAGGGGGGATTACCACCCGCCTCAGGTGACGACGTGGAAACGGCAGGCCATTGACGGGCTGACCGGGGTGTTTTCCGATAAGGTCAGGCGGGCTGAAGACAACGAAGCAAAGGTCAAAGAACTCCACGCGAAGATTGGCAAGCTGGCGGTTGAAAACGATTTTTTGTCACAAGGACTGAAGGGATGAGCCCGACCGAACGCAAGGTGCTGATCAACGCTGACCGCACAGACCTGAGCTTGACGAAGCAGTGCAAGTTGCTGAAGATCAGCCGGTCGTCGCTGTATTATACACCGGTTGGTGTGAATGCTGAGACGCTGGAACTGATGAATGAGATTGATCGGGTGTTCACCAAATACCCGTTCTTCGGCAGCCGTCAGATTGGGGCCTAGTTGCCGAGAAATGGGTTCCAGGCAGGTCGTCATCGTGTGTGTCGCCTGATGGGTATCATGGGGCTGCAGGCCATCTACAAAGGGCCCAACACCCGCAAGAAGCACCCACAGCATCGCATTTACCCATACTTGCTACGGAAGGTGCCAATTACGCGCCCGAACCATGTTTGGTGCAGTGACATCACCTACATCCCCGTGCGGCGTGGCTTCTTATATTTGGTGGCAATCATGGATTGGGCCACGCGCAAGGTGTTGGCATGGCGGCTCTCGAACACGCTGGATGCCAGCTTTTGTGTTGACGCCTTAAACGAGGCTATCGCCAAATACGGCAAGCCCGAGATCATGAATACCGATCAAGGATCGCAGTTCACAGGTTCAGCCTGGATCACCACCTTGACCGAGGCGGAAGTCAAAATCTCAATGGATGGGCGGGGGCGATATCTGGACAACATCTTCATCGAACGGCTGTCGCGGTCATTGAAGCAAGAAGCCGTCTACCTGCACGAATTACAGGATGGCTTCCAAGCCAAACGGGTGATCAAAGACTGGATCAGCTTCTACAACTCTGAGCGACCGCACACGGCTCTCGAAAAGCGAACCCCAGACAACGCATTCTTTGACGCAGAACGAAACCAAAAAGCGGCATGCAACCAACCAGATTATATCTTAGCGGAGCCGCAAAACTGTCCAGAAAAGTAGGACCACTTCAACTACCCAATCCAAAATTCACTTTAAAATAGCATTTAACATTATTAATGTGCTAGGGCATAAATAACCTTTGGAGAATTATATTATGAACTTTATCACTAAAGTCGGTACATCTGTCACCCGAGTCCTCGATTACAATTTAGATGCGCCTGATATCGAGTTTGGTGCGGATAATTTTTACATAGCTCATAATGCTACGTCTTCTTCGACATCCAACGACAATTTCGTTGACTTGCTGGAGTATTCTTCTGCAGGCGTATTAGGGTCTGAGGTGAGCATTACACCAAACGGAACCACTGAAGTTCTGCAGGGCATGGAAGTTCTGACAGAGGGCGAAGTTGTAAACGTATTTATCAAAGATGGTGCTGTTGACGTTAACATTACAAATCCTAATGGGACGACTTCAACGGTTGAGCTTTTAAGCTCCATAGTTAACGCTGATCATGTGTCTGTAACAAGTCTGGTCAATGGCAACTTTGCTCTAATTTATGAGGATAATTCAGATTCAAACAACAATTTGACGCGCGTCCACGTTTTTGACCGCGAGGGCGGCCCTGTTGGATCAGGCCCCCACACAATAACAACTACGCCTGACAATGACGAAGAAGGCGTTGCGGGTGCGTTAGTCAATGAAGGCAACGCGACATTTTCACTGGAAGACGGTGGCTTTGGCGTTACCTTTAACAACAATGACAAACTTCAGCTCTTAACTTTCAAGGATAATGGAGAGCAGGAATTTACGGAAGAATTGCCCTATGTGGGGGATGACATTGATGCTGAGAATGTTACGGCGACTCAATTAGAAAATGGTAGCATCCTCGTTGTATACGCAGCCGTTTCTACATCAAACAATTCCAATATCCCGACGACGTTACAGGGTTATATTCTGCCACCAGTTTATTCGACTGTAGGAGGAGAAAAAGTTCTTACGGGTGTAGGGTCTGTAACCGCAGCGGATAGAATGCAGCTGAGCGATAGACCAACTGGCGACAACGAATTTCCAGATGCTGCAGCCACAGACGACGGTGGGTTTATTCTAGTTTGGCAAAACTACACTAGCAGTACGGACATCTCTGGCTACATGCGCCGCTTTGAAGCGGACATGACCCCTTTCGGTGCCAGTGAGCGCATAACAACCGGAACAACTGTTGAAGAAGAATTCAAAGTTGCCGTGATGTCTAGCGATGAAATGATGGTGACCTGGGTCGAAAATGGCGGAAGCACTGGTAACTCTTACCTTGCTTCGCAGTCTTACCGACTTGATGACGAAGATACCGGAACTGGAACTGGAACTGGGCCTACCGAATTCGACGATGACTTGCGGGGCGACGCGGCTAACAACACTATAGATCTGCTTGAGGGTAAGGACAGATATTCTGGGGCTGCAGGCGACGATACGGTATATGGCAATGATGGCGTCGATATCATTTTTGGCGGTAACGGCAACGACAAACTTTATGGCGGCGACGGCGATGACCGGCTTAAAGGTAAAGCAGGCGATGACATATTATATGGCGACGCAAACAAAGATATCCTGAAAGGCGGCTTCGGCAACGACACAATTTATGGTGGCGATGACGATGACCAAGTCTTGGGCAAGGGTGACGATGATACCTTGTATGGCGGCGCAGGCAAAGACACGCTGAAAGGCGGCAAAGGCAATGACCTCCTTTATGGTGGCGATGACGATGACCAAGTCTTGGGCAAGGGTGGCAATGATACCTTGTATGGCGACGCAGGTAATGACACGCTGAAAGGTGGCGGCGGTAAAGATGTTCTGCATGGCGACGCAGGTAATGACGTGCTGCTTGGTAGAAGTGGCGATGATACCATGTACGGTGGTGGTGGTGACGACCTGCTGAAAGGCGGGAACGGTGACGATATACTTTATGGTGGCGAAGGCGACAACACATTGGATGGTGGTGCCGGCAAAGATACTTTTGTATTTTCCAGAGCATCTGGCGACTCGACTATTGCTGACTTCGATTTGTTCTCCGACGTGCTCGCGTTTGCTCGTGGTTCAGAGTTTTCGTCCGACGATTACGACGTCAGTTTTTCTGATAATGACGATGGCGTTTTAGAGCTCAGCTACATAATTACTGGCGCCGACAATAAAGAGATAAGCGGCTCGGTAACATTTGAGGGCATTCAGGAATCTGACATTGAACCTGGCAATTTGGCAGACCTTGAGGCGCTTTTGATTGGCTGACAACGGCCTAAATAGCCGTATTTTAGAAGTAAGAGTTTGTTGCTCATCGTTACCACAAAAGGGCGTACGATGAGCAACACAAAGCTCGGTCACCTTGCAGGACGCTTATCAAACGTCTTTCTGACCTCGCAAATCTTTGGACCTGCTTCTTGAGTTGCTCGGGAACTTCTTTGGGGTTCTCTGTGAGATAGAAGGCAAAGGCATCGTTGACGGTTGGCTCTATAGTTTCTTTGGAAACGCCTTGTGTCAGCGCTCTTGCAACCGCCCGTTTTTCATCAGGCAGGGCGTTATAGTCACCTGTCTTGGGGTCTTGATAGCGCTCGACGATCCTATCGGCTTTTGCGTCTCGCCATGTTCTTTCATTTTCATCAACACCTTGGCTATGCGGTTCGGCTCCTAGGTCTTTGAGCATTACAACCAACCGTTCCTGCAAGGCCGATTCTGAAAGACCTGTGACCCCATCTCTTGCCAAGCCTAGAGAATGTTCAATGCGTTGATGAACCCTTGACCAATTCCTCATTGCTTCCTCCTCGGTCTTCCCAAGGAACTCAAAGAATTCGCCTTGAGGTATTCGACCCTTTAGAGGGATTGGGACCCTACGCCGATAGAAATAAGTGCCAGACTTCGTGTCATGTTGGAGGTATTTCAAAGCCAATTTCCGCATATATTCACCCATTGTGTAGGTAAACGTGTAGTGGAGGGAGGCGCAACCTCTAACAAATGACATTTAAATCAATCGCTTAGGCTGGATTTAATGGTGCCCAGAAGAGGACTCGAACCTCCACACCCTTGCGAGTACTAGCACCTGAAGCTAGCGCGTCTACCATTCCGCCATCTGGGCAACAGATTACGTGCAATTCGTTTAGGGCGGGCATGGTGTGCTGTCAACGCGATTCGAGCGTGATTTTGCGTGACACCGCCGTGGGAACCTTTGCGCGGCGTATTTAGGGTAATAACAAGCGGATGTTGCGCCTTGTCTGATGGGGTTTGGGGCGGTAAACCCGTGGGAACTTTGTATAGAGGCCAGATGTCATGACCAAGCTAGTTACCATTTTCGGCGGATCCGGTTTTGTCGGTCGCTATATTGCACGCCGGATGGCCAAAGAAGGCTGGCGGGTCCGTGTCGCTGTCCGCAATTATAATGAGGCAACATTTGTGCGCCCTTATGGTGCTGTGGGTCAGGTCGAACCTGTGTTTTGCAATATTCGTGATGATGCGTCTGTCGCGTCCGTCCTGGGTGGCGCTGATGCGGTTGTGAATTGCGTGGGTGTTTTGGCCGAAAATGGTCGCAATACATTTAATGCAGTACAGGCCGAGGGCGCGGAACGGGTTGCCCGGTTGGCAGCTGCCGCTGGTGTTGGCCGCATGGTGCATATTTCCGCGATTGGTGCCGATACTGAAGCCGCTAGTCAGTACGCTAAGACAAAAGCCGCTGGTGAGGCGGGCGTTCTGGCGCATATGCCGAATGCTGTGATCCTACGTCCATCGGTCGTGTTTGGCGCCGAAGATGAATTCTTTAACCGCTTTGCGGGGATGAGCCGTTTTGGTCCGATCCTGCCGGTTGTTGGTGCTGATACAATGTTCCAGCCGGTGTATGTTGATGATGTTGCCGCCGCTGCCGTGCAGGGTGTGCTGGGCCAAGCAGATGCTGGCGTTTACGAATTGGGCGGCCCTGATGTCGCGTCGTTCCGTGATCTGATGCAGACCATGCTGGGTATCGTGCGTCGCCGTCGTCTGATTTTGAATATTCCGTTCTTTGTGGCCAAGATTATGGCTTGGAGCTTTAAGATCGCCTCTGCCATGTCGCTGGGTATCATCAAGGCACCGCTAACCAAAGATCAGGTTACAAACCTTGCGGTTGATAATGTCGTTGCCGATGGCGCTCGCGGCTTTGAGGCGTTGGGCATTGTCCCAACAGCGCTGGCCGTTGTTCTGCCTGATTATCTGTGGCGGTTCAGGCCGTCTGGACAGTACGACGCAATCAAAGAATCTGCTAAGAACCTACGGAACTCTTAAATCATGGACACGACAATCATTGCGATCCTTCTAGGTATTCTAGAGGGACTGACGGAGTTTATTCCGGTGTCATCTACCGGCCATTTGCTGCTGGTTGGTCATTTCTTAGGCTTCGATAGCGCGGGCAATACGTTCGAGGTTGTTATCCAAATCGGTGCTGTTCTTGCGCTGGTGGTTCTATATTTCAGCCGCCTTTGGGGGGCGGTAGCGTCGGCGCCGACTGATCCTGCCTCGCGGCGATTTATCGCGTCTATTGTGATTGCGGCGATCCCTGCAGTTTTACTGGGCGTGTTGATGCATGACTTGATTAAGACCGTGCTGTTTGAAACCCCAATGTTGATTGCTGTAATGCTGGTTGTTGGCGGCGTGATCTTGTTGCTCGTTGATCGGTTGGAATTGACCGAAGTACACGGTGACCCGATGCGGTTGCCGCTGAAAACTGCGCTGGGCATTGGGTTGTTTCAGTGTCTATCGCTGATCCCCGGCACATCGCGATCTGGGTCCACGATTGTAGGCGCGCTTTTGTTGGGTGTGAATAAACGTGCAGCCGCAGAGTTTTCGTTCTTTCTTTCGATCCCGATGATGTTTGGGGTTTTCGGGTATGATCTGTTGAAGAACCGTGATGTTTTGGACTTTACCGCGCTTGGCGAGATCGCTTTGGGTCTGCTCGCAGCGTTCATTACCGCGTTGCTCGTGGTGCGCTGGGTGCTGAATTACGTCAGCTCGCATGGATATGCCCTGTTTGGCTGGTGGCGAATCGTTGTTGGCTTAGCCGCGATTGTGGCGCTTTCACTGGGAATTTAAGTATATAGGTAACTTTTACTTACCTATATTCACAAATTCTGTAGAGATTTCGGTTTACTAGGTGAAAAATTCCATCAAATAGGTCAGTCTTCCTGACTTTTCATTTCCCTCACCACGCTCTAAAACCCATTTGAGAGAATTTAGAGCGAGGACGGGTCAATGGCTGGTCAGAAGATGTTGAAGTTTACCGATGTTAATCGTGACATGCCTGATAAGCGTGTTCCGAACCTACGCAAACAAGACTTTGACGAGATCTATGCGCAATACGCATCCGACAAAGCCGCTGAGCAATCGAGCCGGTGTAGCCAATGTGGCGTGCCTTATTGCCAGTCTCATTGTCCGTTGCAAAACAACATCCCTGATTGGTTGCGCCTAACCGCCGAGGGGCGTCTGCAAGAAGCCTATGAGATCAGCCAAGCGACCAACACGTTCCCAGAAATCTGTGGTCGTATTTGCCCACAAGATCGCCTGTGCGAAGGCAACTGTGTGATTGAAAAATCCGGTCATGGGACGGTTACGATTGGTGCGATCGAAAAATACATCACAGATACCGCATTCGCCGAAGGGTGGGTGCCTGCCATTCGCCCGCATTCTGAACGTGCAGAAAGCGTTGGCATTATTGGTGCCGGTCCGGGTGGTCTTGCTGCGGCTGATATACTGCGCCGCCAGGGCGTGCAGGTCACCGTTTATGACCGCTATGATCGCGGGGGCGGTTTGATGACATATGGTATTCCTGGCTTTAAGCTAGAGAAAGATATCGTCATGCAGCGCATGGAACAGTTAACCGATGGTGGCGTCCAGTTTGTGTTGAATTGCAACGTCGGTGAGGACCTGTCGTTTGATGCAATTCGCGGTAAGCATGACGCAGTTCTAATCGCCACCGGCGTCTATAAAACGCGGGAATTGGACCTCGTTGGGAACGACGCCGACGGCATCGTTCGCGCGATTGATTATTTGACAGCTAGTAATCGAAAGTCGTTCGGCGATGTGGTCGAGGAATTCGAATCTGGTGAGCTGAACGCCGCTGGCAAACGGGTCGTTGTTATCGGCGGTGGCGACACTGCGATGGACTGTGTTCGGACGGCGATCCGTCAGGGTGCGGAAAGCGTGAAGTGTCTGTACCGTCGTGACCGGACCAACATGCCCGGATCCCAGCGCGAGGTTCAAAACGCCGAAGAAGAAGGTGTTGAATTCGTCTGGCTATCCGCCCCTGCTGGGTTTGAAGGCGATACTGTTACTGGTGTGAACGTGCAGAAAATGCGCCTTGGCGCACCCGATGCAACCGGTCGTCAGATGCCGGAATTGATTGAGGGTGCCGATTACGTCGAAGACGCGGATATCGTCATTAAGGCGCTTGGGTTTGAACCCGAAGACCTGCCTGCCCTTTGGGGTGTTGAAGGGCTGGAAGTCACCCGTTGGGGCACGGTGAAAGCCGAATTTACAACTGGTCAGACGAGCCTTGAAGGTGTCTATGCCGCTGGTGATATCGTGCGTGGTGCGTCGTTGGTGGTTTGGGCGATCAAAGACGGCCGCGATGCTGCCGAGGCAATCCTTGGATACCTTAACCAATCCGTTGTCGTCGCCGCAGAATAATAGCCACCGCTAGATCTTGCTAGAAACCTTAATGGGTCAATGACCCTGACGTGGAGAGTTACGCATGTACAAACTTTTGACTGCCGCCTTTTTGTTCGCCCCCGTCATGGTGTCTGCTCAGTCATTTTCCGTGCCTGAAGGTTGCGAAGGTGTCGTCACTGTCCAGCAGAATGGCTGCATCATGGTGAATGTTTGGCAATGCGAGGCCGATCCGGCTGGCGACAAATGGATCGCGCTGATCGGTGAAGGTGGCGTATTTTCAGTGCAGCACGTTGACCGTGAATTTCAGTGGATTGAAGCGTTCAAACCGTCTGGAACAGAAACCCTTGAACAGCCAGCACCTGATCCATCATCCATGACTGAGCTATTGGAAAACGGCATCGATACGTGGGAATTTGTGATTAACAAACCGAACAATTCAGAACGTAATGTCGGTTTCGACGCACTAACTGGCCTTGAGGTAATCATCGATGGTGAACCACTTTTACAGACTGAATTTGAGGGCAGGACCCTTCTGATGGACGGGACTGAAATTGATACCGGTGCTGGCCGCCAATACGTCAGTGTCAAACACCGTCTCTTTTTCTTTGGTGAAAATTGGGACCCTGCAACGCCGGATGATGCCGTAGACCTGTCGCCAGTGGAGTTTATCTATCCGGGTGAAAACGGTTTCTTTTCCCAAAGCCCAAAGTTTGAATGCGGCGTCATTGAATCGCGGTTTGCCGGATGAAGCTGGCAGTCGTCATAACCATTTTGGCCACCCCCGTAGCCGCGCAGACATTTAGCCTGCCTGCCAATTGCGAAGGCTACCTAACCGTTCAAAACCGCAACTGCGAAGTCGACCACCATTTTCGGTGTGATGGTGACCCCGTCGGTGAAAAAAGCCGCATTACTTTGTCAGAGACCGGCATGGTCTATATGGGCACGATAGATGACGAAACGCAGTGGCTTGTTAGCCATCATATGGTTGGCGGGCAAACCGAGAAACTAGAGCCTAACCCGGCCGAACGCGCGTCCTTTACCGAATTGTTAGCGACTGGAATTGATGACTACGACTTTCGTACACTGTCACCTGAAAATGGCGTTACCCGATATGTCGGTCGCGATACGTTGACGGGTCAACAGGTCGTGATTGACGGTGTGACGCTGGACGAAACAGCCTATGATATGACTGCATATGCAGCGGATGGAACGCAGTCGTGGCGAACGCAAGGCAGTGAGTTTATCAGTCGCGATTGGCGTATGTTTTTGTCTGGCAAGGGATCGGTCACGACACCGAATGATACCTATAAGACAGACGGCACACCCGTTCAGTTCATCACACCCGACGAGCCCGGGTTTCTGTCGATCAACCCAAAATTTGGCTGCGGTGCATTGATGTCATCGTTTGAGGTGACCCCATGATTAGCGGTCATTGTATGTGCGGTGCGGTGACAGTGGACGTTGCAAAATTGGACGGTGTTATGAACGCGTGTCACTGCGAGATGTGCCGTCGTTGGACGGGAAGCGCGTTTGTTGCGGTCCACGGGGTGGCGGCTGATGTCACGTTGAACGGCCCTGTGAAAACGATTGCCAGTTCCGAATGGGCGACGCGTGGATGGTGCGATAACTGCGGGTCCACGCTGTTTTACAAAATTAATCACGATGGGGCTTACGGGCTTGCGGTTGGTCTTTTTGACAACGCTGCCGGCAAGACATTGAACATCGAATATTACGTCGATCAGAAACCGGATGGCTTTGCCTATGTCGGTGATCACAAACGCATGACCGAGGCCGAGACGCTCGCCTATTTCGGTATCACAGAAGGAGAATAGCAATGACAACTTATGATGAAACTTGGGTCGCCGCAGAAGAAGCAAAGCGCAATCATATGGCTGAAAATGGCCTTTATGCCCATGAGGAAGAACATAGTTCTTGTGGCGTTGGCCTTGTCGTTGCCATTGATGGTACCCCGTCGCGCGGTGTTGTTGAAAAAGGCATTAATGCGCTGAAAGCGATTTGGCATCGAGGTGCTGTGGACGCTGACGGTAAGACGGGTGACGGCGCCGGTATTCACGTACAAATCCCTGTTGCGTTTTTCCACGATCAGATCCGCCGTACTGGTCACGAACCGGATGATAAGTTGATCGCAGTTGGTCAGGTGTTCCTGCCGCGGACCGATTTCGGTGCTCAAGAGCGTTGCCGCACGATCGTTGAATCCGAAGTTTTGCGCATGGGTCATTACATTTACGGTTGGCGCCATGTGCCGGTTGATAATTCTGTGCTTGGTGAAAAAGCCAACGCAACCCGTCCTGAGATTGAACAGATTTTGATCCGCAACGAAAAGGGTGTGGATGAGGAACAGTTCGAGCGTGAATTGTATATCATTCGTCGTCGGATCGAAAAAGCGGCTGCGATGGTGATTGGATTTTATTTTTGTTCCATGTCCTGCCGGTCGATCATCTACAAAGGCATGATGCTGGCTGAACAGGTTGCTGAATTCTATCCTGATTTGATGGATGCGCGGTTCGAGTCTGCGTTTGCGATCTACCATCAGCGGTATTCCACGAACACGTTCCCGCAGTGGTCGTTGGCCCAGCCATTCCGCATGTTGGCCCACAACGGTGAGATCAACACGTTGAAGGGCAATGTCAACTGGATGCGGTCCCACGAAATACGCATGGCGTCGGGTGCGTTTGGTGACAAGGCCGAAGATATCAAGCCGATTATTCCCGCAGGCGCATCGGATTCGTCAGCATTAGACTCTGTTTTTGAGATTTTGGTCCGTGCGGGCCGTAACGCCCCAATGGCGAAAACTATGATGATTCCTGAGGCGTGGTCGCAACAAGCGATTGAAATGAAGAAGCCTTGGCAAGACATGTACGGCTATTGCAATGCCGTGATGGAACCTTGGGATGGGCCTGCTGCATTGGCGATGACGGATGGTCGCTGGGTCTGTGGTGGGTTGGACCGGAATGGCCTGCGCCCGCTTCGTTATGTTGTTACGGGTGATGGTCTGCTAATTGCTGGATCGGAAGTTGGCATGGTGCCGATTGACGAGTCGACCGTTGTTGAAAAAGGCGCGCTTGGCCCAGGTCAGATGATTGCGGTTGATATGACTGAAGGTCGTTTGTACCGCGATGAAGAGCTGAAGGATAAGCTGGCTGCTGCCCAGCCATTTGGTGAATGGGTCGAGAAAGTTGTCGATCTGTCGAGCATGCTGGCCGACGTTCCAGAAAAGACCGTGTTTGACGGTGCTGAATTGCGCAAACGTCAGGTTGCAGCTGGATATTCTGTAGAAGAGTTGGAGCAGGTGCTTGCCCCGATGGCCGAGGACGGCAAGGAAATGATCGCGTCGATGGGTGATGATACGCCAAGCGCTGTTTTGTCCAAGACGTACCGCCCGCTGTCGCATTTTTTCCGCCAGAATTTCAGCCAAGTGACGAACCCACCGATTGATAGTTTGCGTGAAAGTCGCGTCATGAGCCTTAAGACCCGTTTCGGGAACCTTAAGAACGTGCTGGATGAAGATGGATCACAGACCCAAATTTTGCAGCTGGAAAGCCCTTTCGTTGCGAACGCTGAATTTGATGAAATGATGAACCACTTTGGTGAAAGCGTGACAGTCATTGATTGTACGTTTGCCAAAGGGGCTGATGCCTTGCGCATGGGTCTGGAGCGTATCCGCGCGGAGGCGGCTGACGCTGTTTCTTCTGGATCTGGCCACATCGTTTTGACTGATCAACACCAGTCGGAAACCCGCGTGGGGATGCCGATGATTTTGGCGACAAGCGCTGTGCATTCTGGCCTAACTGCCAAGGGTTTGCGGACTTTCTGTTCGATCAATGTCCGGTCTGCGGAGTGCGTTGATCCGCATTACTTTGCCGTTTTGATTGGCTGTGGTGCGACGACTGTGAACGCTTATTTGGCGCAAGACAGCATTGCCAACCGTGTGGAGCGTGGCCTGATTGAAGGCACCTTGTTGGATGCCGTTCGTCGTTACCGTGCTGCGGTGAATGCTGGGTTGCTGAAAATCATGTCAAAGATGGGCATTAGTGTCTTGTCGTCTTACCGTGGTGGCTTGAACTTCGAGGCCGTTGGCTTGTCACGCGCGATGGTCGCCGAGTATTTCCCAGGAATGCAAAGCCGTATTTCCGGCATCGGTACAAACGGCATTCAGACCAAGACCGAAGAGGTTCATGCGCGTGGTTGGGAAGGTCAGACTGACGTGTTGCCGATGGGTGGTTTTTACAAATCGCGCAGGTCCGGCGAAAAGCACGCGTGGGAAGCCCAAACCATGCATATGTTGCAGGCTGCGTGCACTAATTCGTCTTATGCGATGTGGCAGCAGTATTCCAAATCTATGCAAGCAAACCCGCCAATTCACTTGCGTGATCTGCTGGCGATTAAGCCGATGGGTACTGCAGTTCCGATTGAAGAAGTAGAGTCTATTACCGCTATTCGTAAGCGTTTTGTGACGCCCGGCATGTCTTTGGGTGCTTTGTCACCAGAGGCCCACCGCACGTTGTCTATTGCGATGAACCGCATTGGCGCAAAGTCGGATTCCGGTGAAGGTGGCGAAA
>JBLHXF010000025.1:0-34158 GCA_047629435.1 Yoonia sp.
CGAACATCAAACCAGACTGCGAAGAGAAGCGTGACCCGGATGAGAGACACAGACCCAAAACAAACAAGGAAAAAGAGCTTGACCTAAATACCCAATTAGAGAAGCGGACCTTCGCCGCGGGTGCAAAATAAATTGAGCAACTTGGAGAAAGCGGACGATCGGAACGGCGATCCAATTTTTCCGATTTGCACACGCAGCTAACGGCAGCTTTGAGCCCAATTTTATCGTCTTAGACGTCAATTGTTGGCTCGATTACGAATGTAATTGGAAGTTTCGAAAATACCGAGAACTTGACAAAAATGGCTCTGACCGCACAGTAACAGAACTGACATTTTTTACATTTGAGGTACCTATTTTGAAACTTATTCTAGTGACTGGTGCCTCTAGCGGAGTCGGCGCGGCAACCGCACGGGAATTTGCGAAAAACGGCTCAAAGGTTATCCTTGTCGCGCGCTCTGCAGATCAGATCCAATCTCTTGGAAACGAGATCGGTGAGTTAGCCGTTCCTGAACCCTGTGATGCGGCAGACCCCAAAGCGGTCGAAGCAATGGCCAAGCGAGTGATGGATAAACACGGTGTGCCCAATGTAATTGTGCATTGCGCCGGAGCGGGGCAATGGAAGACCTTGTTGGAAGCAGAGCCGAGTGAAGTGATCACCATGATGCAAGCCCCTTATTATGCTGCATCTTTTGTTACGCGTGCCTTTTTGCAAGGCATGTTAGATCGAAAGAGCGGGGTCATTATCAATGTGAACTCGCCAGCGTGTTTAGTTCCATGGCGATCAAGTGTTGGATATGCCGCTGCACGTGCTGCATTGCAAGGTTTCCACGAAGCGCTTGCGCAGGATTTAGTGGGAACTGGTGTCCGTAGTTGTCATGCAATTTTTGGAAAGATCAACTCGCCATACTTTGACAACAACCCTGGCGTTTTGGATAAAATGCCGATGCTTGCAAAAACTGTTCCAACGTTGTCTCCGGAAGCTTGTGCAATGCAATTGACAAGATTGGCTGAACGCCCAAAACACCGCATTGTTTTCCCAAGGGTTCTAAGAATTCATGCAGAATTTGGACGACTGTTTCCGGGAACTACAAGATGGCTGGCGAGACTTTAGGATCTTCTAAAGAAAATGACGGTTTTGTACCGCAGACTACCAGTTCGCCGTCGGCTCGATTTTGCAACTGCAGCGAAAGTCTAGAATGACGGGCCGCACCGCAGCGGTGTCATGGTACGGTGAATGATCGGTGTAGGGCCGTCCATGTTGGTCAAATCGAGATCGTTTGGTTGGATCGCGGCGATGCGGCGAACGACAGTGCAGAGCCCAATCCTACCCCGTCCACAAAGCCTGCTTTCGCACTTGCAGCAATTCGGTCAGTACTGGAACCGTCCTGATCTGCCGTTAATCCTCAATCCGGCGAGAGTTCAGTATAATCCTAGCGGGAGGGCTTTCCAGTACCTATGATCAGGCATCGACGCAGAAAGAAGAATGGAGCGGACATGAGTATTAAATTGAATTTCGTTCAGACAGTGCCTGATCCTGTGGGGTTCGAAACGTTGATGAGAGAGTACTATCAAATCATGGTAGACAAAGTTGTGAACGTCGGAGGCCCAACTTACTCAGCAGACGATCTTGCGGCAGATACGATGATGCATTTGGATGACCTTTCGCCACCTGAAGGGCGTATTTTATTGGCGACCAAAGACGATGGAACGCTGATGGGCTGCGGAGTTATCCGAAAAATCCGCCCAGATGCTGCCGAATTGAAACGAATGTATGTTCGCCCCGAAGCTCAAGGCATGGGCTTGGGCCGACGCCTTTTTGAAATGAGAATAGTGGAGGCGCGGCGAATGGGGTGCACAGCACTTTATGCCGATACCGTTAAAGGCAACACTGCCATGCTGTCCATGTATGAAAAATTCGGATTTTCTTACATTCCTCGATATCCCGAGAACGCGAATGGGCCAGACTTAGAACCATATCTGGTTTACCTCGAAAACTTGAGTTCATAGTCAGCAAAATTTGTTCAGCAGACCTTGGCTCTTAACATAACAGTTGTCCGATTCCCTCCCGAGGTGTCGGAGGGCTTTCCCAAATGGTGGAAGTTTTGCGGTTGTAGCGGAGGGCAACTTTGTCCGCAGACTGTGAGTTCGACCAACTCCGAATTTTTACTCGCAGCGAATGTCCGGAATGACGGGCCGCACTGCGGCATGGATGAGGTTGGCCGAAGGTCTGCAATAGGCCGTTTCTATCAGTCGCAAAGTACCTTTCAGGCGCGAATGCTGCGATCGATCTAATGGCGGCAAAGAGCCCATATTGACCAATGCTGCGTGTTGTACGGATATCCGTTATCACGAAAGAGCTAAAAGCGTTCAACAACGGTTTGGGTTTTGAACGGGGTTTACGGCATCGTAAAACGAGATGTTTTATGGGTTATTCCAAAAATGAGCGTTTTTGGAACGGCTAACGAAACAAATCCACGCAAAGCCGCCAATTGACGCTTCCCTCTTTTCCTCGGCGTCATTCTGCGGCAATAGGCTTGTATGACAAAGCGTATCTCATTTGATCTGCATGCCACTGACGGGAAAGCCCGTACTGGTGTGATAAAAACCCCGCGTGGCGATATTCGCACGCCTGCGTTTATGCCTGTGGGCACGGCGGCCACCGTCAAGGCGATGATGCCCGAAAGCGTGGCCGCCACGGGTGCTGATATTTTGCTGGGCAACACGTATCATCTGATGCTGCGCCCGACTGCAGAACGCATTGACCGCCTTGGTGGTCTGCACAAGTTCATGAATTGGCAAAAGCCGATTTTGACGGATAGCGGTGGGTTTCAGGTCATGTCGTTGGCTGACCTGCGCAAGATGTCCGAGCATGGCGTGACGTTCAAATCCCATATTGATGGGTCCAGTCACGAGCTGACGCCGGAACGGTCGATGGAAATTCAAAAGCTGCTTGGGTCCGATATCGTCATGTGTTTTGACGAATGTCCTGCGTTGCCTGCGGACCGCAAGCGCATCACGGAAAGCATGGAGCTGTCGATGCGGTGGGCGCAGCGATCTCGGGATGCGTTTGGTGACCGTCCGGGGCATGCGTTGTTTGGTATTCAGCAGGGTGGTCTTGAGGAAGATTTGCGCGGCCGGTCGGCTGAGGCTTTGCGTGCCATTGAGTTTGATGGGTATGCCGTGGGTGGTTTGGCTGTGGGCGAAGGTCAAAAGGCCATGTTCGATGTGCTCGATTTCGCGCCGGATCAGTTGCCGACGGATAAGCCACGGTATTTGATGGGTGTTGGTAAGCCTGATGACATTGTGGGTGCTGTGAAACGCGGCATCGACATGATGGACTGTGTGCTGCCAAGTCGATCTGGTCGCACGGGTCAAGTGTTCACCCGTCGCGGTGTTTTGAACATTAAGAACGCTCGTCATGCGGATGATCCGCGCCCCTTGGACGAGAATTGCAGCTGTCCTGCCTGTTCAAAGTATTCTCGCGCGTATCTGCATCATGTGTTCCGCGCACAGGAAATGATCAGTGGCATGTTGCTGACATGGCATAACCTGCATTATTTCCAAGAGATTATGGACGGTATGCGCACCGCAATCGCAGCCGGCACATTTGCCAGCTGGGAGGCGGATTTTCATAGCGGCCGTGCGCAGGGCGATATCGACCCGCTGTAAGTTATTTGAGTTTGCTAAAGAATTCCTCGGCATCGTCGGGGAAGTATTTGGCGTACTCGGCTTTGGTTGCTTCAAACAGGTCCGCGTCTTTCAGCATGTTGGCCGTGTTGACGGCTGTACGCCCTGCGGACCGCGCTGCTTGTGCATCCATGCCCATAAGTTTGCGGCAGACTGCGATGCTTTCCTCGCGGCGGCCGACTGACCGCAATGATTGCGCGTAAAGCCACAGCAACGCGCCTTCTTCGCCGAAATCATCCAAGCGGGGCTCGATCAGATCAATGACTTTGACATGTTCTTGGTTGTCAAAATACGCAGTTGAATGGCCACGAATATGCAGCAATTCTTGTTCGTGTGATGGTCCAACGTAGGCCAGCAGAACGTCGGCCATGATCCGGTCGACGGTTTCTTGGCGGACATGCCTGAAGTCTTTGTTTCCCCAAGCGAATTTACGATCTGTTAGGACGACATATTCGTAAGATGGGAAGTAACTGACGTCGTGGTTCATCACGAATGCTTCGACCGCTGCACGCTGAACAGACTTGGAATAGGAATTCGCGACCAATACGTCCGATGTGCGGAATGTCGCTGCAAGGCCAACAGGGGATACAGTGAACAGCATTTTTGGTGGGGTCGGGTTGTTGTGGCGTAGCAGTCCCTCGATTTCAACAAGGGCCGCGTAGATGTCATTATAGTCGAGCAGGTGAAATTCGAACCGTCCGGGGTATAGTTGCGTTAGCGGCTTGGGCGGGGCCATGTTCAGGTACACTTCGAGTTCGCTATCGTACCAGCATTCCACAAGGCCAAGCGTGATGATCACCACGTCCGCTGTGCCTGCCGCCTTAAAGCTGTTGTTATAGGCGGTCCGAAATGCGGTCATTTCTTCCTTGGTTCCGGTGATTTCGGCGGACGATGCGACTTGAAGGTCATAATAGACCCCGTTTTTGTCGGCCACCAGCAGGGCGGAATGATCAACGTCTTTACCGCCAAGCGCCCATCGCAGTTCGTTCAGGATCGAATGGACGGTGTATTTATTATACAGCTGGAATATTTGCGTGGCTTTGGGCGGGGCAGGGATGTCAGTCGGGCTGGACACCACGTTAGCCCCGATAAAGTGCAGCGATTTTTCGACATTGCGCGCAAAACAGGACCCTGTCGCAAAGATTGAGGACTCTTTGGTGAATTGAAATCCGGCTTCCATTTCTGGTTGCGCAAAAGGAAACAGCCGTTCTGCGCCGCGTTTTTCGGACGGATAAATGCGGGCTTTGTTGTCGCGCAAGCGAGCATAGACGTCTTCTGCGGATACTTTTTCTAATGGCACTGTTTTCGTCCTGCTCTGGGTCTGTTGCGTTTATCGCTTGGTCGAAAATTAGCTGCGATGGTCCCGCCTGTCCAGTTGAGCAAGTTGGGCGGCGGTTTATTTCGTCAAAAATGCCGCAAGTGGGTTAAGTTTTAACCAATGGGCGCTTGCGGCGCGACGTAACCATAGGCAAACTGCGAAAAACCCACACGAGAGTTGAAAGAGAGGGCCCTGCGCCCCATCTTAACAATTCCAAGGGGCTGACAATTGGTTGCCGCAAAGCGGGGCTATGTTGGCTTGCCAGTAAAAGGAAAAGAGCATGAAAGAACCGTTGAGTTCATCCTACCCCGTCCTGCCGTTGCGCGACATTGTGGTTTTTCCGCATATGATCGTGCCCTTGTTCGTGGGCCGCGAGAAATCCGTCCGCGCGCTGGAAGAAGTTATGCAGGACGACAAACAGATTTTGCTATCCAGTCAGATTGATCCCGGTGAGGACGATCCTGCGCAAGATGGTATCTATAAGGCCGGCGTGCTGGCCAATGTGCTTCAGTTGTTGAAATTGCCCGATGGCACCGTAAAGGTGTTGGTCGAAGGGCGTGACCGTGTGCGCATCACGGACTTTATCGAGAACGGTAGCTATTTTGAGGCGTCCGCAGAGTATCTAACAGAGATGCCCGGCAATGAAGAAGAGCTTGAGGCACTGACGCGGTCTGTGTCTGACGAATTTGAGCGTTACGCCAAAATTAAGAAAAACATCCCCGAAGAGGCCATGGCGGCTGTCGGTGAAGCAACAGAGCCTGCCAAGTTGGCTGATCTGGTTGCGGGTCATTTGGGCATTGAAGTGAACCAAAAGCAGGAGCTTTTGGAAACGCTATCGGTGTCTGAGCGTCTGGAAAAAGTATTTGGCCTGATGCAGGGCGAAATGTCTGTGTTGCAGGTCGAGAAAAAGATCAAAACCCGTGTCAAATCACAGATGGAACGCACCCAGCGTGAATATTATTTGAATGAGCAGATGAAGGCCATTCAGAAAGAACTGGGTGATGGCGAAGACGGTCAAAATGAGGTTGCCGAACTTGAGGGGCGTATCTTAGCGACGAAGCTATCGGTTGAGGCGCGCGAAAAGGTCGACGCTGAGCTGAAGAAGCTTAAGAATATGTCTCCGATGTCCGCCGAAGCCACGGTTGTGCGCAACTATATGGACTGGGTTCTTGGCCTGCCTTGGGGCGTCAAATCACGCACCAAAAAAGATTTGGGCAAAGCACAGAAGATTTTGGACGACGACCATTACGGTTTGGACAAGGTCAAAGAACGCATTGTCGAGTACCTTGCTGTGCAGCAACGATCAGCCAAGCTGAAAGGCCCGATCATGTGTTTGGTCGGCCCTCCTGGTGTGGGTAAAACGTCGCTTGGGAAATCTGTGGCGCGTGCCACGGGCCGCGAATTTATTCGCATTTCCCTTGGTGGTGTGCGTGATGAGAGCGAAATTCGCGGTCACCGCCGGACCTATATCGGGTCAATGCCCGGTAAGATTATTCAGGCGCTGAAAAAGGCGAAAACCACGAATCCACTGATTTTGCTCGACGAAATAGACAAGATGGGTCAAGATTTCCGTGGTGATCCTGCGTCTGCGATGCTTGAGGTGCTTGATCCGGAACAGAACTCCACATTCGTGGATCACTATCTGGAGGTCGAATATGACCTGTCGAACGTGATGTTCCTGACCACATCGAACTCGTACAATATGCCCGGTCCGTTGTTGGACCGCATGGAGATTATTTCACTGTCGGGCTATACTGAGGATGAGAAATGCGAGATCGCTAAGCAGCATTTGCTGCCGAAGGTTATGAAAAACCACGGGCTAAAGGCCAAGGAATTCAGCATTGCTGATGATGCCTTGCTGGCAATGGTTCGTGTGTACACCCGTGAAGCTGGCGTGCGTAATCTGGAGCGTGAATTGGCCAAGGTCGCCCGCAAAGCAGTCACCAAGATCGTCAAGAAAGAAGCAACGTCAATTGCCGTGAATGCTGACAATCTTGATGAATATCTGGGCGTCAAGAAGCACAAATATGGATTGGCGGAAGAAACCGATCAGGTTGGTGTCGTGACTGGTCTGGCTTGGACGTCTGTTGGTGGTGAACTGCTGAATATCGAAGCGCTTCGTCTGCCCGGTAAAGGCCGGATGAAGACGACAGGTAAATTGGGCGATGTGATGAAGGAATCCATCGATGCGGCATCGTCTTATGTCCGGTCCATCGCGCCAGAAATTGGTGTGAAGCCGACCAAGTTTGACCTGATTGATATCCATGTCCACGTGCCTGATGGTGCGACCCCGAAGGACGGCCCAAGCGCTGGTCTGGCGATGGTTACGTCGATCGTGTCTGTGCTGACGGGTATTCCTGTGCGTAAGGACATCGCCATGACGGGCGAGGTGTCGTTGCGTGGCAATGCCATGCCAATCGGTGGCCTGAAGGAAAAATTGCTCGCTGCATTGCGCGGTGGCATCAAGACCGTGTTGATCCCTGTTGATAACGAAAAGGATCTGCCAGAAATTCCCGATAACGTGAAAGAGGGGCTGACGATTATCCCTGTAAGCCACGTGTCAGAGGTTCTGGAACATGCGCTTGTGTCTAAACCAACGCCCATTGAATGGGACGAGGTTGCAGAAGAAGAGGCGGCTGCAGCGGCTGCTTTGGCGCGGGGCCTTGGCCCGGTTGGTGCAACAGCGCATTAAGTCACCTTTTGTTTGAAATAAAATGGCGCGCTTCGAAAGTGGCGCGCCATTTTCTATTCAAAGAGCGGAGCATGGCGCGGCCTATCTGAAACGGGGCTTTGCAGAGAGCCTCTATCGCGCAAACGCCAAGATAGATTGCGCGGCTGCCTGCGCCGCCGTGAAGTTCCATAAATTGATCTTCTTCCAATCGTGCTTGGATGCGTTTGCTGCGGGACATTGCGTTTCCTTCGGGTTGCGTTCGGGCTTGACCTTGATCGGTATCTAAGAGTTTATCGCCCTGCGCGAAATGAAAAGAAATGAAGGGGTCTTTGCATGAATGAAGATAGTGTCCGGTGGGAAGATCTGCGGTTGTTTCTTGCGGTTGCCCAAGAGGGCGGGCTGTCACCTGCTGCCCGTGTTACCAAAAGCAGCCCTGCGACGCTGAGCCGCCGGATGCTCGCGCTTGAGGCTGCATTGGGCCAAGATTTGTTCGTCCGCCATGATCGTGGTTACGAGATGACAAGCTATGCCCGCGATTTTCTTGAAGGTTTACGCGACATTGAGGCGCGGATTGACCGTTTGGCAGCCCCTGCAGGTCAACCAAGTTGTCCCCTAGTCAAGGTATCTGCGGGCACATGGACGACATTGAAATTGCTCACCCATATTGACCAATTGATTGGTGATCCAGCGGACGTCCGGCTGCGGTTCGTGTCGGCTGAAGCGGTTTTGAATATTTCGCACCGCGAGGTTGTCATTGGCTTTCGTAATCGCCGCCCAACGGAAGAAGGCCTTGCTGGCCGCAAATTGGCGCGTGTGGAATTCGCCCCATTTGCGCGCCAATCTGCTCCGACGCGGTGGATCAAGGTGCTTGCGGACACGCCGTCGGCACGTTGGCTGGATAAGACGGTTGGCCATGATGCGGTCTGCGAAGTGAATGCGCCGCGCAACAGTTTGGACTTGGCATTGGCGGGGCAGGGGATCGCGCTGCTGCCGACGTTTATTGGTGATGCGCATCCAACGTTGCACCGCACTGGCCCGACCGTCACGGAGTTGGCCCATGATCAGTGGATCGTGACCCACAATGATGATCGTCACTTACCGCATGTCCGCCGTGTCATCGACCGGATGTGTCGCGTCATGTCGCAATGAACCCATTCGCTTGTTTCGATTTCCGCAACAATAATTAAGTTTAAACCGATAATGTGTGGGCAATTGTGCCTGAGTGACTTACTTTGATCTAAATCCATAACTGACCGGAGATTGACCCATGGCAATTAAATCTACACCAACGTCTAAGACGGTGAAGCTTAAGACAGTAACGCCAGATCCCGTAATTACCCCGCTTGCGGGCACAACTGCGCTGAAAACGACCACCACGAACCCGGCGGTGTCTGTGCCCAAGGGAGAAATGATCAAAAAGCCTGAGTTTCTTGATCGCGCTGTGGCCAGGACGGAGGTTAAGAAGCGCGAAGCGAAGCCTGCGATTGAAGCTGCGTTGGCGGTTTTGGCAGAAGCATTGGTCAAAGGTGAAGAGCTGAACTTGCCGCCAATGGGCAAGCTGCGGGTCGTGAAATCAAAAGATGTTGGCGAAGGTGCCAAGGTTTTGACCCTTAAGCTGCGGACGATGAAAGATGGCGCTGGCCTTGGTGCAAGCCCGTCTGATTTCGACGCTGGTTGATGGTGCGTCCTGCCGCGGTTGCGGTGCAGTTGGTTGATGACCCACTGGTTCGCGTGACGCGGTTTGAATTTGCTGTGGGCGCCGAAACAGGCTGGCATACGCATGCAATGGACTACGTCATCACGGCTGTGACCGATTGTCAGATGCAATTGGAAAACCCAGATGGGCAAACCCGCGATGTGTTCGTCCCGGCGGGGGCTGCATATCGCCGCGATGCTGGTATTCAGCACTATGTGATCAATGGTGGTGATGCGCCGATGGTTTTCGTTGAAGTTGAGATCAAATAACAAGGCTAATCGATGTTTCCCGAGCTTTACATTCTGCGCCACGGCGAAACCGTATGGAATTCTGAAAACCGTATGCAGGGCGAGCTGAATTCGCCGTTGACCCCCAAAGGTGAAGCGCAGGCTGCCAATCAGGGTAAAATTTTGCGCGCGCTTGATTTGACTTCGTTTTTGATGGTTTCCAGCCCACAGGGGCGCGCATTGCAAACCGCAGGCATTGCATTGGGGCCGATTGCTCAGGACATTGTCACTGACAACCGTTTGCGTGAAATCGGTGTGGGCGATTGGTCAGGGCTTTGCCGCGATGATTTGCCTTTGGGCGACGGCCCCAACGCATTCATCGACCAATACGAGGCGGCCCCAAACGGCGAAGGTATCGCCGCATTGGGTGTTCGTGTCGCCGCTTTTCTTGCTGAATTGAACCGCCCTGCAGTCCTAGTGACCCACGGCATCACCAGCCGCGTTCTACGTCATATTATCGCTGGCGATGCTGCGATAGCATCCACATCAATCCATGGTGGGCAGGGCTGTGTTTATCATTTAAAAAATGGTGTGCAAAAATTGCTGGATTGAGGCTTGCGCCCTGCGTCTGGTTGTTCTAAATGACGCCTAGCGGGTGATTAGCTCAGTTGGTAGAGCGCTTCCTTTACACGGAAGATGTCGGGAGTTCGAGCCTCTCATCACCCACCATCCCCCTTCGTCGGTTTTCGTTACGATCCGCTGGTTATTTGTTGCGGTGGCTTTATCGGGCAGTGAAAAGCATGTGTGTTTTGTGGATTTCACGACGTCTGTTTCGTCTATTTTGTCCGAGCGTCAATTTTGCGTCATTGTCCGCTTGACGGGACAGTTTGCCCGACTTAGAAGCAGCGCACGTCCAGTCGAATGGCTGAAATGGAAGATACGCGGTTGTAGCTCAGTTGGTTAGAGTACCGGCCTGTCACGCCGGGGGTCGCGGGTTCGAGTCCCGTCAACCGCGCCATTTTTCATTTCGACCTAGATTGCCGTAAAAGTGCGCGGTTGTAGCTCAGTTGGTTAGAGTACCGGCCTGTCACGCCGGGGGTCGCGGGTTCGAGTCCCGTCAACCGCGCCACTTTTTCCCTAAGATGTTCGGAGAATATGCGCAGGCCAATGGCCGGCATTTCTTTGTTTGATTTGGCGGATTGATCGTGGTCCCCCGAGGACCTGCGCCCTCGGGGTTTAGAAAAGCGCGTTTTACGCCGTCATCTTTTTACGCCGTCATCTCGTGCAATATGCGCGCCCATGACCGCATGCCTTTATGAAAGCTGCTGAGGTCGTATTTTTCATTGGGCGAATGGATTGCATCGTCGTCTTTCCCAAACCCGATCAACATCGCATCCATATCAAGGATTGTTTTGAAATGCCCTGCGATTGGGATCGACCCACCGCAGCCAACGTAGGCCGCTGCATTTGGCCATTCGTCGGACAGTGCTTTTTTCGCTTGAGCGAACGCAGGGTGGGTTGTCGACATTTGGCCTGCTTGGCTCGCCCCGTGGTCTTTATAAGTAACTGTGCAATCTTCGGGCAGCATGGCGTTGACCATTTTGCGGAAGTTTTCACGGATTTTATGAGGGTCTTGTGTCCCGACCAGTCTAAAACTGATTTTGGCGTGCGCTTGGGAGGGTAAGACGGTTTTAAATCCGTCACCGGTATAACCTGACCACATGCCGTTCACCTCGCACGTGGGGCGCGACCAGATCATCTCGAGAGGGCGGCGTCCCAATTCGCCTGCTGGTTTGGACAGCCCGACCTCACCCAAGAAATGCGCGTCGTCGAATTTTAAATCGTCCCAGCTGGCGGCCAGCTCGTTCGAGAGTTCTGGCACGCCATCGTAGAAGTCAGGCACGGTGATCCGTCCGCTTTCGTCATGCAGGGCTGCGATGATTTTGGCCAAGACCCGAGCCGGGTTCATCGCGATGCCACCGTACATGCCAGAATGCAGGTCGAGGGACGGACCTTCAACGGTCAGTTCTTCACCCAAAAGCCCGCGCAGCTGTGTGATGATTGCGGGCGTGCTGTCTCCGTAAAGTCCGGTGTCACAGATCAGCGCCACATCTGCGGTCAACTCCGCAGCGTTTTCGACCATGAACGGGGTGAGTGACGGTGACCCTGATTCTTCTTCGCCCTCAAAAAACAGCGTGATGTTGGCGGGCAGAGTGCCGTGCACCTGCTTCCACGCCCGGCAGGCTTCGACAAATGTCATCAGCTGGCCTTTGTCGTCAGATGATCCGCGGCCGCGAATAACCTTACCTTTGGCGGTGTCTTCGACTTGCGGATCAAACGGGTCGTTGTCCCACAAATCCAACGGATCGACGGGCTGTACGTCGTAGTGTCCGTAAAACAAGATATGCGGACCTTCCCCGCCAGAGTGCGCCACGACCATCGGATGGCCAGGAGTAGGGCGCTTTGACGCCTCAAAGCCGATGGATTGTAGGTCCGCAACCAGCCAATTGGCTGCTTTATCGCAATCGGCTTTATAGGCCGGATCGGTGGAAATGGACGGAATACGCAGCAAGTCTAGCAGCCTGTCGGTGGCATCTGGCAGGTTGTCGTCGATTTTTGCGAGAACGGGATCGAGGGTCATGGCGGATTTTACCTTTTGAGATGGATCAAAGTAAGCCTAGCCCGCTTGCGCCATAAGGCCAAGCAGGGGGGCGACAGATTGTAGCGTATTGCTCGACTGCTTTTCGCCCTATATGAGACTTAGAACAGTTCCAGCGTGCGGTGTGCGTTTGGCTTTTGCGACAAAGGATACGGCCCTTGAATTACGAAGCGATGTTGAGTGATGCGATCCAAAACCTTCATACCGAAGGTCGGTACCGTACGTTTATTGATATTGAACGTGAGCGCGGTCAGTACCCGCATGCTGTTTGGACCCGTCCGGACGGTGAAAAGCAGCCTGTGACGGTTTGGTGCGGCAATGATTACCTTGGTATGGGGCAGCATCCGGTTGTCTTAAAAGCCATGCACGAAGCGTTGGACGCAACTGGCGCCGGGTCGGGTGGCACGCGCAATATTTCTGGAACAACCGTTTATCATAAGCGTCTTGAGGCTGAGCTGGCAGATTTGCACGGCAAAGACGCAGCACTTTTATTCACCAGTGCATATATTGCCAATGACGCAACTCTTTCAACATTGCCCAAACTATTTCCGGGTCTGATCATCTATTCTGATGCGTTGAACCATGCGTCGATGATTGAAGGCGTCCGCCGTAACGGTGGTGCCAAGCGTATTTTCCGTCACAATGATGTTGAACACTTGCGCGAATTGTTGGCTGCTGATGATCCGGCGGCCCCCAAGCTGATTGCCTTCGAATCTGTCTACTCGATGGAGGGTGATTTCGGCCCAATCTCCGAGATTTGTAATTTGGCTGATGAGTTTGGTGCGCTGACTTATCTGGATGAAGTCCATGCTGTGGGCATGTATGGCCCGCGCGGTGGCGGTATTGCCGAACGCGACGGTCTGATGGACCGCGTTGATATCATCAACGGTACACTTGCCAAAGCATACGGCGTGATGGGCGGATATATCGCTGCATCCCCTATGATGTGCGATGCGATCCGGTCATATGCACCGGGCTTTATCTTTACGACATCGTTGCCGCCTGCTGTGGCTGCTGGGGCGGCTGCTTCGGTGGCACATCTGAAGGGTGACCAAGAACGTCGTGATGCGCATCAGACGCAAGCTGCCATTTTGAAATTGCGCCTGAAAGGGCTTGGATTGCCAGTGATTGATCACGGCAGTCACATCGTTCCTGTGATGGTGGGTGACCCGGTCCATACCCAGAAAATGTCAGATATGTTGTTGTCCGAGCATGGTATTTACGTTCAGCCGATCAACTTCCCGACGGTTCCGCGTGGCACGGAAAGATTGCGGTTCACCCCGTCGCCTGTGCATGGCCCCGCCGAGATTGATGCTCTTATCAATGCGTTGGACGCGCTTTGGTCGCATTGTGCGCTGAATCGTGCCGAGCTCGCTGGCTAGGTTTTTCTGCAAGTGCATCGTGAGTTGTCCTGTGGTAACAAATAAGTAACAGAAACGGCATCGGCGATTCGTCTCGACCGTTTCGATGGGGCAAGCAGATAGCAGGGCGGCAAATGATCGTAAAAGGCTTCAGGCGCGCAAAAGCTGCTGAGGACGTAGAAACCAAGGGTTTCGACGGTTTCGATCTGCGTCTTGGTGACCTGATGCGCGGCGAACGCGCCACCATGGGCAAAAGCCTTTTGGATGTGCAGCGAGAGCTAAAAATCAAAGCCGCTTATATCGCCGCAATTGAGAACGCTGATCCGGCTGCTTTTGACACACCCGGTTTTATTGCAGGCTATGTCCGGTCATATGGCCGCTATCTGAATATGGATCCTGATTGGGCGTTTGACACGTTTTGTCGCGAAAGTGGGTTTGCCACTGCGCACGGAATGTCCGCCGCTGCATCATCAGCTAAACCTGCGCGCCATGATTTCGGTGCATCCGGTGCTGGGAAAGATATTTTCTCATCTTCGGCCACGCCTTTCATTCCAGCAGGCGAGGCTATGTTGTCGCGCATTGAACCCGGTGCAATTGGATCAGTTGCTGTGTTGATTGCGCTTGTGGGTGGTTTGGGCTTTGGCGGGTGGACCGTTTTGCAAGAGGTTCAAAAGGTTCAGTTTGCTCCGGTTGAGCAGACCCCCGTTGTTGTGTCCGAATTGGACCCGCTGGCGGGTGCCACAAACACAACTGGTCAAACCGAAACGCTTGCGCAATTTGAAGCACCATCGCCTGAAGCATTGGATCGGTTGTACCGTCCGCAGGCGCTTGATGTGCCTGTGTTGATTGCACGTGATGGTCCAATATCGACATTGAACCCTGGCTTGTTCGGCAAGTTGGCCCCTGCGCCTGATGCTGCATTATTGGCCGCTGTTGGGTCTGTTGCGAATGTTCCGCCTGCTATCCAAGTGAACGAAGGTCCTGTTCCAGAGGTTCAGTTGGTTGCAGCTCGCCCTGCGTGGATTCGCGTTCGCGCAGCTGATGGATCAGTTATCTTTGAAGGTATCATGGACGCAGGCGATAAATTCGCGATGCCGTCGACTGAAGAGCCAGCAACTTTGCGTGTCGGTGAAAGTGGTGCGATTTATTTTGCGGTCAACGGCGTACATTTTGGCCCTGCTGGCCCGAACGGAACGGTCACATCCAAGCTGGACTTATCGGCTGAAAATTTGACCACGGCCTATGCTGCCGCTGATTTGACTGCAGACCAAGGTTTGGCCGCCGCGGTTAGCCTCGTGGCCGAGATCGCTGCCGAATAAATCATCCTTTGCTGGTTGTTCCCGTCTCTTTGTCTGAATAGGTAATGGGTATGATTTTCTCTGTCGAAGGCTGCCTTCATGTCGCTTAACCACATCCGTCCTTGGCGAAATATCGAGCGCCGCAAGTCCCGTCAGATTATGGTGGGCAATGTGCCTGTCGGTGGCGATGCCCCGATCACGGTGCAAACGATGACCAACACACTGACCACGGATGTCAAAGGTACGATTGCGCAAATTCAAGCTGCCACAGATGCGGGCGCCGATATCGTTCGCGTGTCCGTACCCGACGAGGCATCAAGCCGTGCGCTGCGCGAGATTGTCCCAGAGGTGTCCGTCCCAATCGTTGCTGATATCCATTTTCATTATAAACGTGGGATTGAAGCAGCCGAGGCAGGTGCCGCCTGTTTGCGTATCAATCCGGGGAATATTGGTGACGAGTCGCGCGTCAAAGAGGTCATTAAGGCTGCCCGCGATAACAATTGTTCGATCCGCATCGGCGTAAACGCTGGTTCATTGGAAAAGCATCTGTTGGATAAATACGCAGAGCCATGTCCCGCTGCGATGGTCGAAAGCGGCTTAGATCATATTAAGATCTTACAAGATAACGATTTTCATGAATTTAAGATCAGCTGCAAAGCCTCCGATGTTTTCATGGCCGCCGCCGCCTATCAACAATTGGCTGAGGCCACTGATGCCCCAATCCACCTTGGTATCACCGAGGCTGGTGGTCTGATGTCCGGTACGGTCAAATCTGCGATTGGTATGGGCAATCTGTTATGGGCTGGTATTGGCGACACTATCCGCGTGTCCTTGTCGGCTGATCCGGTTGAAGAGGTAAAAATGGGCTTTGAGATTTTGAAATCTCTGGGCCTGCGTCACCGCGGCGTGAACATTATTTCTTGCCCATCTTGTGCCCGCCAAGGGTTTGACGTGATCAGAACAGTTGAGACACTGGAAAAACGCCTTGAGCATATCAAGACCCCCATGTCGCTGTCGATCATTGGCTGTGTGGTCAATGGTCCCGGCGAGGCGTTGATGACAGACGTTGGCTTTACCGGTGGTGGGGCAGGGTCCGGCATGGTGTATCTGGCTGGCGCCCAATCCCATAAACTGAGCAATGATCAGATGGTTGAACACATTGTCGAGCAGGTCGAGCGGCGAGCTGCGGAAATTGATGCGGCTGAGTGAATAGTCGCGCTTTGCTGCGGATGAATTTGCAGTGGCATTTGGACTTAGGTCTTGATTGAATAAAATCAACGGTGCATGCTTTGGTGATATCTATGTCGGGAGAACCAGGAAACTGGTGCCGAAGGAGCAACCGCCTCGGAAACTCTCAGGCCAACGGACCGACGTAGACACGAAAACTCTGGAGAGTGGCACTAATTTGTGCCCGCCGAAGGGATAGCAATCTCAGGCGCAAGGACAGAGGGGGCATCACACGCGATAGCTTTGGCTTTTGCGCACACGTGGTGCCGTAAGATATTTCAATATCTGGTCGGCTAGAATGATTGAGGCCGTTGATGACTGAATTGCTGCACACCCCGTTACACGATCTTCATGTGGAACTTGGCGCGAAAATGGTAGCCTTCGCAGGCTATGCAATGCCCGTTCAATACCCGATGGGGGTGATGCAAGAACATACGCATACCCGTGAAAAAGCTGGGCTATTCGACGTAAGCCACATGGGGCAGGTTGTGGTCAAAGGGGATAACTTTGCGACGGCTGCTTTGGCGCTTGAAGCATTGATCCCTGTCGATGTTTTAAGTCTTGGGCTGGATCGTCAACGTTATGGGTTCTTTACCAACAATGCTGGCGGGATCATGGATGATCTGATGCTGGCCAACCGTGGTGATCACGTCTTTGTCGTCGTGAACGCAGCCTGTAAGGCCGCCGACATTGCGCACATGCAGACCCATCTTGGTGGCGTGATGGTGACCGAAATCACCGACCGTGCTTTGCTGGCATTGCAAGGTCCCGCCGCACATGCTGTCCTGTCTACCCTTGACCCAAAAGCTGCTGAAATGCGCTTTATGGATGTTGCTACGCTTTCGCTTGGTGGTGCGGAATGCTGGGTGTCGCGGTCAGGTTATACCGGCGAAGACGGTTATGAAATTTCAGTACCTGCCGCGCAAGCCGCTGAACTTGCTCGCCAATTGCTGGCGCATGACGATGTTGCGCCTATTGGTCTTGGTGCGCGCGATAGCTTGCGGTTGGAAAGCGGACTTTGCCTTTATGGCCACGACATTGATGCTGACACGACGCCAACGGCGGCTTCGTTAAACTGGGCGATCCAAAAGGTGCGGCGCACTGGCGGCGCACGGCAAGGTGGGTTCCCCGGAGCAGATGTCGTGCTGGCCGAGCTTACCGTTGGTGCCGCCAATAAGCGCGTAGGTCTGTTGCCCGAGGGCCGCGCGCCGATGCGGGAAGGTGTCATGCTTTTCGCGACCACCGACGATGAAACCCCCATTGGCAAAATTACATCTGGCGGCTTTGGCCCGACAATTGGTGCGCCAATGGCCATGGGGTATCTGCCAACAGCGCTGGCCCGAATTGGCACCACAGTTTACGGCGAATTGCGCTCAAAGCGCCTGCCGCTAACTGTTTCGTCGCTGCCTTTCACACCCGCAAATTTCAAACGCTAAACCTCACGGAGAGACCATTATGAAATTCACCGAAGAACACGAATGGCTACGCATTGAAGGCGACGTGGTTGTCGTCGGCATCACGCAGCACGCGACGTCCCAGCTTGGCGATATCGTTTTTGTAGAATTGCCTGAGGTCGGCACGACCGTTACCAAAGACGAAGAGATTGTGGTGATCGAAAGTGTCAAAGCCGCCTCTGATATTATGGCCCCAATCGATGGCGAAATTGTCGAAGTGAACACACCACTTACGGACAACCCTGCACTGGCAAATGAAGACGCAATTGGTGCTGGCTGGTTCTTTAAGATCAAACCGTCAGACCTGTCCCAAATGGACGATCTTATGGACGAAGCCGCCTATAACACCCTGATCTCTTAACTGCCGGAGCCTGCCATGACCTTCACCCCCACAGATTATTTGCCATATGATTTTGCCAATCGGCGACATATCGGACCATCCCCTGCCGAGATGGTTGAAATGCTAAAGGTCGTGGGGGCGGACGATCTTGACGCGCTCATTTCTGACACGCTTCCTGAGAAAATCAGGCAGGCAAAACCGCTTGATTTTGGCAAGGCAATGTCGGAGCGTGAGCTGCTGCATCATATGAAAGTCACGGCATCCAAGAACAAGGTGCTGACCTCTTTGATCGGGCAGGGGTATCACGGCACGGTCACGCCGCCTGCGATCCAGCGCAATATCCTTGAGAATCCAGCATGGTACACAGCCTATACCCCGTACCAGCCTGAGATTGCACAGGGCCGCCTTGAGGCGCTTTTGAACTTTCAAACGATGGTGTCGGATCTGACAGGGCTTGAGATTTCGAACGCGTCGCTTCTTGACGAATCTACGGCTTGTGCCGAGGCGATGACGATGGCGCAGCGGGTCGCCAAGACCAAGGTTAAGGGCTTTTTCATCGACGAAAATTGCCATCCGCAAAATATTGCAGTCATGAAAACCCGCGCGGCACCTTTGGGCATTGAGATCATCGTTGGCAAGCCAGATGATCTGAACGCCGCTGCCGTTTTTGGTGCGATTTTCCAGTTTCCTGGAACACATGGTCATTTGCGTGATTTCACGCCTGAGATGGAAAAACTGCACGCAACTAAAGCCATCGGTATCATAGCGGCTGATCCGCTTTCGCTCACGTTGCTCAAGGAACCTGGTGCGATGGGCGCCGATATTGCCGTGGGCAGCACGCAGCGTTTTGGCGTACCTGTCGGATATGGCGGCCCGCACGCGGCCTATATGGCAACCAAGCAAAACTATGCGCGGTCTATGCCGGGGCGGATTGTGGGTGTCTCGATCGATAGCCATGGGAACCGCGCCTACAGGCTGTCGCTCCAAACGCGCGAGCAGCATATTCGCCGCGAAAAGGCGACGTCGAACGTCTGTACAGCGCAAGCCTTGCTCGCTGTTATGGCTGGGTTTTATGCGGTGTTTCACGGTCCCGAAGGTTTGCGTGCTATTGCGCAACGTATCCACCGTAAAACGGCGCGTATGGCCGAGGGTCTAAAAGACGCGGGCTTTGAAATTCAACCAACTACCTTTTTTGATACGATCACGGTTGAAGTCGGCCCAATGCAGGCTGCGGTAATGAAGTCCGCCGTGGATGAGGGCATCAACCTGCGTAAGGTTGGGACAACCAAGGTCGGGATCACGCTTGACGAACGCACCCGTTCTGACACGATTGAAGCTGTTTGGCGGGCCTTCGGCGTTGACCGCGCGGATAAGGATTATACCCCGCATTACCATGTTCCAGAAAAGCTGATCCGCACGTCCTCGTTTATGACCCATCCTGTGTTCCACATGAACCGGTCCGAGACCGAGATGATGCGCTATATGCGCCGTCTTGCGGATCGCGACCTTGCGCTGGATCGCGCGATGATCCCGTTGGGGTCGTGCACGATGAAGTTGAATTCAGCCGCCGAAATGATGCCCGTGACGTGGGACGAATTCTCGCTTTTGCATCCCTATATCCCCCGCGACCAAGCAGCGGGTTATATGGAGATGATTGATGATCTGTCGTCCAAGCTTTGTGATGTGACGGGCTATGATGCGATTTCCATGCAGCCCAATTCCGGCGCGCAGGGTGAATATGCGGGCCTGTTGAGCATAGCGGGCTATCACCGCGCTAATGGCCAAGATCATCGCAACATTTGTCTGATCCCAATGTCGGCGCATGGTACCAATCCGGCTTCTGCTCAGATGGTTGGTTGGAAAGTGGTTCCTGTGCAATCCGCTGACAATGGCGATATTGACCTTACTGATTTCCGCGCGAAGGTAGAATTGCACGCTGACAATCTTGCTGCTTGTATGATTACCTATCCATCGACGCATGGCGTGTTTGAGGAAACGGTGATCGACGTTTGCCAGATCGTACATGATCATGGCGGTCAAGTTTATATTGATGGTGCCAACATGAACGCGATGGTGGGGTTGTCGCGTCCCGGTGATTTGGGCGGTGATGTCAGCCACCTGAACTTGCATAAAACGTTCTGCATACCCCACGGTGGCGGTGGTCCCGGCATGGGGCCGATTGGCGTCAAACAGCATCTGGTTGCACATCTTCCCGGTGATCCAAGGACTGGCGAGGGGGCTGTATCGGCCGCTGCCTTTGGCTCCCCTTCATTGTTGCCAATTTCATGGGCCTATTGCCTGATGATGGGTGGAGATGGCCTGACCCAAGCCACGCGGGTTGCGATCTTGAATGCGAACTACATTGCAAAACGGTTGGAGGGTGCGTTTGACGTGCTTTACAAAGGGCCAACAGGACGCGTTGCGCATGAATGCATCATCGACACCCGTCCCTTTGCCGATAGCGCCTACGTCACCGTGGACGACATCGCCAAGCGTCTAATCGACTGTGGTTTTCATGCCCCAACCATGAGCTGGCCTGTCGCAGGTACCTTGATGGTGGAACCAACGGAGTCTGAAAACAAAGCCGAACTTGATCGTTTTTGTGATGCAATGCTAGCAATTCGGGCTGAAATTGCTGCGATCGAAGATGGCAACGCAGACCCAAAGAACAATCCTCTTATGAACGCGCCACACACCATGGAAGATTTGGTGAAAGATTGGGACAGGCCATATTCTCGTGAGACGGGCTGTTTTCCTCCCGGTGCGTTCCGTGTGGACAAATATTGGCCTCCGGTGAACCGCGTTGATAATGTTTGGGGGGATCGCAACCTGACGTGTACGTGCCCGCCGATGGACACCTATGCTGAGGCAGCTGAGTAGCGAAAGCTGAACGAAAAACACTGCCCCACAAAAAGGGCAGTGTATCTTGACGTCAATTCGTAGGATGCGTTTTAACGGATCTTAACCGTACCAGCCGCCCATTTTTGCCTCGATTGCGCCGGTCAGCATGTTCGCAAATTCGGCGGGGTCTTGGGTCCCGTTATCGCGCCCACGGTAATGGTATGGATAGACGTAGGTTGGTGCAAATTCGGACACAGCCTCGGCTGCGGCCTTAGCATCCATTGTGAACGGTAAGTTCATGCAGACGAAGGCCACATCGATGTTCTCAAGCGCGCGCATCTCTGGTGTGCCTTCGGTATCGCCAGAGATGTAGATGCGCATCCCGTCGATGGTAACAACATAACCATTGTCGCGGCCTTTTGGATGGAAGTTCAGGCGATCTTCGGTCGTGTTATACGCAGGGACAGCTATGATTCCGACATCTGCCAGCATGGTGTCTTCACCGTTTGCGATTGACGTGGTCTTGGCTTGCATGTCGGCAGGCAGCATGTCGAACACGGCTGGGTTGGACAGCATTACGGTGTTGTCGCCCGCAATGGCTGTCAGCGTGTCGAGGTTGAAATGGTCGCCGTGTTCATGCGTGATCAGAATCATGTCTGGGGCAGGCATATCTGCATAGGCTGAGGCATCGCCAACTGGATCAACATAAATTGTGCCAGATGGTGTTTCCATTACGAATGACGCATGGGCAATTGGGTGGACAGTGACTGACCCGTTAGCGGTCTGAAATGTATCGGACGCATGGCCTGCGGCCATGGCGGCATAAGGCAACAGTGTGATGGAGCCAAGTGCGGCGCTGGTGGCAATAAATTGACGACGGGTTGTCATGGTGCTTTCTCCAGATTTCTAGGTTTGGAATCCTAAGATAGTCCGTTTTCTTCATCCGTCATCAATAAAATCGATTTTTTATCCGTCTCGGCGAACAGCTGCTACAATCTGTTCCATCTGCGCAAACGGCACGTAGCCGCGCAGCATTTGATCTTGGACAACGAATGTTGGCGTGCCTGTAATTTGCATCGCTTGCCCCAAAAGGCGGTTGTCATTTATAACTGTAGCGACTTCGCTGCCGCCCATTTCCACTGTGATTGCAGCAACATCAAGATCAAGGCTTTCCGCCAATCGGTTCAGGCTATTTTGTGTTACATCACCGCGAAATTCCATCAGCGTGTTGTGCACATCTTCATAGGCTTCATCGCCAGCCACGATTTTCACAGCAATAGCGAATTGTGATGCAAGCAGGGATGCTTCTCCCAAGATTGGAAATTCCTTGACGATATACCGGATGTTGCCGTCACCCGCGATCAGGGCCGCCACCTCGGGGAATGCCTTTTTGCAGAACCCACAACGATAATCCATGAACTCGACGATTGTGATGTCCCCGTCGGGGTTGCCGCCCACAAACGAATGTCCATCGTTGAACAATTGACCCGCATAGTCCTGTGCAAGCGTCACATCGTTATTCGCGGCCGTGGCTTGTTCGCGTTCTTCCAGAACACCGATGGCTTCCATCAACACTTCTGGGTTTTCCATCAGGTAACTGCGGATCTCGGACCGAAATGCAGCACGCTCGCCGTCTGTCATTGCGTCGAGGTCAAGTGCGGCGACTTGTGTTCCCACCAAAAGGCCAAGAGCGAGGGCGACTAATTTCAACATCGTGTCATTCCTTAAAATTCAACCTAGCAAAGATCACATCTGTGCCAGTCTGCCAAGTTGCTATGTTGACGCCCCGCTAATGGTGTGAGCACAACGTTTGCACAAACCATAAGAGGTGCGCCATGCGACATTCAACCCGAGGCTGCGTCGATCCCTTTATTGTGATGGACGTCATGGAGGCCGCGCGCCGTGCCGAGGATGCAGGCCGTCACATCATTCACATGGAAGTTGGCCAACCCGGGACGGGTGCGCCGGAAGGCGCGCGTGCTGTGCTGGCCGCGCAACTGGACGCGCCGTTGGGGTATACTGTTGGCCTTGGTCTGCCAGCGTTGCGGGCCCGCATCGCCCAGAATTACATGGATGTTTACGGCATAGCGCTGGATGCCGACCGCGTCGTGATCACGGCAGGTGCATCGGGTGCTTTCCTGCTCGCGTTCTCATCATTGTTTGATAATGACGCCCGGGTTGGTTTGGGCTTGCCGTGTTATCCGTCGTACCGCCAAATATTAAAAGCCGTTGGCTTAAAGGCAGTTGAGATGCCGACGACTGCTCAGGGCCGGTATCAGCCCCAACCAACCGATGTTTCAGATCACGCGCTTGATGGCTTGATCGTCGCATCCCCTGCGAACCCGACGGGCACGATGTTGGATCAGAGCGAACTGCAAGCCTTGGCTGATGCCTGTGCTGCGCGTGATACAGCGTTTATCTCGGACGAAATCTACCACGGTATTTCGTATGATAGGGACGCTGTGACTGCGTTGCAGGTCACTGATGATGTCTATGTCATCAATTCGTTTTCCAAATATTTTTCGATGACTGGCTGGCGCGTTGGTTGGATGATTGTGCCTGCTGATCATGTCCGCCGCGTGGAACGGTTGGCTCAGAATATGTTTATCTGTCCGTCCCATGCCTCCCAAGTATTGGCGTTGGCCGCATTTGATTGCACAGACGAGTTGGATCGTCATTTGCATGTCTATGCAGCCAATCGTGATTTGTTGATGGACGGATTGGCCAATGCGGGTTTAACGAAATATGCCCCGCCGGATGGCGCGTTTTACGTTTATGTCGATGTGTCAGATTACACAGACGACGCCCGCGCGTTTGCGGCTGAAATCCTGGATCAGGCAAGTGTTGCCGTGACGCCAGGGCTAGATTTTGATCCTGTTGAAGGGCACAAATGGTTACGCTTATCATATGCTGGCGCGACGGCGGACATCGCCGAAGGTGTTGCGCGTTTGCAGGCGTTTATGAAGGATCGCATCTGATGTTTCGATGGATTGCCCTGTGTTTGGTGTTTGCGTCGCCTTTGATGGCCCAAGAGTTTTCGGCATTGGCACGCGTGGATGTCGCCCAAAGCCAATTGCGCGATGATGGCGACGGGTTGGCTTTGGATTTGCACCTAAACCTTGCTGTGCCTTACCGCGTTTTCACGCTGGATGATCCGTGCCGCGTTGTGTTGGATTTCCGCGAAGTTGATTGGCAGGGTGCCAGCCGCGCAGCGCTGCTGAACGCAGATAATGCAACCGATCTGCGGTTTGGTCCGCTGCGCCCGGGTTGGTCGCGCATGGTGATTGATCTGGCGTCCCCGATGGCTGTGACCGAGGCGGGCATGCAAGTTGATACGGATACTGGGCTTGCGTTACTACGTCTGGTGTTAGTGCCCGTGTTGGCCGCAGACTTTGCTGCTCGTGCAGGCGCGCCAGTTGATCAAGGTTGGGCTGAATTAGCCGTCACTGACCCGACCCAAGCGGTGCCACCCGTTGAAGACGGCCCATTGGTCGTGGCTATTGACGCAGGTCACGGCGGAATTGATCCGGGTGCGCAGCGTGCTGGTGTGCGCGAGGCCGATCTGATGCTGGCGCTGGCCTTCGACGTGGCCGAAGCAATTAACCGGACGGGTAGCATGCGCGCAATCTTAATCCGTGACGCCGATTTTTTTGTGCCACTGGAAGAACGCATGACCCGTGCGCGCAGCGCTGGTGCGGACGCGTTCATCTCGTTGCATGCGGATGCGTTGGAAGTGGGCGGCGCGCGCGGTGCGTCCGTTTATACGTTGTCCAAAGAGGCGGTTGATGGCGCGTCGACCCGTATGGCCGAACGGCACGAACGCGGTGATTTGCTTGCTGGGCTGGACTTAAGTGGTCAAGATGACCGCGTCGCAAGTGTGCTTATGGATTTGGCGCGACTGGAAACTGGACCTGAAGGGACCAGACTGGCGGATGCGTTGGTGCGCGGGATGGGGCAGGCGGGGGTGCGCATGAACAGCCGTCCGCGGCGCATGGGAAAGCTTGCGGTGCTCAATGCGCCTGACTTTGCCAGTGTTCTTATCGAAGTTGGGTTTCTGTCATCCGATGCGGACCGTGCGGCGCTGACATCAGCTGACGGGCGGGCCGCAGTGGCCACAGGTATTGCCTCCGGGTTGACCGAGTGGGCCGATGCAGAGGCCGCGCGCGCGCCATTGGTCCGTCAGTAACGGCCAAGCTGCAAAAATATGATCGGTTGTGGGCAAAAATGCGCCCGAATTGATGTTAGTCGGCTTTGACCATTTGGGTACGCCGGACTATAAGCATCACCATATCTATAGGGGTTCGCACCGTTGCTACGCTTTGTTTTGTCATTCTTTGGCGGCATTTTTTCGATGCTGACGCTGGGCCTCGCAATGATGGCCCTGACCATTGGCGCTGTGTTCTACATGTATGGCCGCGATTTGCCGTCATACGAGGTTCTTTCGCAGTATGCGCCGAAGACAATTAGCCGGATTTATTCAGGCGAAGGCAACATCATTGATGAATTCGCGATCGAGCGTCGTTTGTTCACCCCAGCCGAAGAAATCCCAGATATCGTCAAGCAGGCGTTTGTGTCTGCCGAGGACAAGAATTTCTATACGCACAGCGGGTTTGATGCACGCGGTATGGCCGCTGCATTTGTGGATGCCGTCAAAAGCCGTGGCGAGGATGTGCGTGGTGCATCCACGATTACCCAGCAGGTGATGAAGAATTTCCTGTTGGATGGATCACGGTCCGCTGAACGTAAGATCAAAGAAATCATTCTGGCTGTTCGCATTGAAGAATCGATGCCCAAGGAACGGATCATCGAGCTCTACTTGAACGAGATTTTCCTGGGTCAGAACAGCTTTGGCGTGACCGCGGCCGCATTGACCTACTTTAATAAGCCACTGTCGGATCTGTCTGCAGGTGAGGCCGCTTATTTGGCATCGCTACCTAAATCCCCGTCGAACCGGCATCCTGTGCGCAACCGTGATACAGCGATTTTTTGGCGCAACAACACGCTGCGCGAAATGTTTGAAAACGGGTATATTGATCGGGAAACATATGATCTTGAACGCGAGTCCGAGCTAAAGTCAGTGCAATCAGGGGACTATGATAGTTTCCGGTCTGAGTTGCCGCCGCGTGATTATTTCACCGACGAAATTCGCCGCCAATTGTCTGGTACGTTTGGCGAAGATGAATTTTTCTCGGGTGGTTTGTCTATTCGCGCGACGATTGATCCTGCGATGCAGGTCGAGGCCGCACATGCTCTCCAGCAGTCACTTGAACAATATGACCGTGGCGTTGGCGTTTGGCGTGGCACAGGCAAAACAGTCGAGATCGAGACCTTGGTTGATGAAGCCACATGGCGTCTCGCATTGCGCGGCGTGAATGTTGCCCGTGATGTGACGCTAGAAAGTCCGTGGTTCCCTGCCGTCGTTTTGGAAGTCGAAGAAAACCAGCTGCGCGTTGGTATCGAAGGCGTTGATGTCACCGATGCAGAGCCTCAGGTGGTGCCGCGCAAAGACATCGAATGGATGCGTGGCAATTTCTTTGTCAACTTCACGCCGGGTGATGTAGTGCACGTGCGCCGCATGAACACGGACGGAGACGGTGCGTTCATCCGGTGGACATTGCGTCAAATCCCAGAAGTGCAGGGCGGTTTCATGGCTATGGACGTCAACACTGGCCGTGTGATTGCGATGCAGGGTGGGTTTTCATATCAAAATTCGGTCTTTAATCGTGCCACCCAAGCCCAGCGACAGCCTGGCTCGGCGTTTAAGCCGTTCGTCTATGCTGCAGCTTTGGACAGCGGGTATTCACCTGCGACAATCGTGGTCGATAGTCCGATTGAGATTAATACGCCCCAAGGTATTTGGCGTCCAAAAAACTCTAGCAATCAGTTTTATGGCCCAACCCCACTGCGTACAGGGATTGAGCAATCGCGGAACCTGATGACGGTGCGTTTGGCCCAAGAGATCGGAATCGATACCGTCGCTAATTATGCCGAGAAATTTGGTGTTTATGACAGTATGAACCGCGTTTTGGCCGCAGCTCTTGGGTCGGATGAAACCACCTTGTTTAAGGTCGTATCTGCCTATGCCATGTTCGCCAATGGCGGAGAGCGGGTCGAACCCACGTTGGTTGACCGCGTTCAAGACCGGTACGGCAAGACCGTGTTCCGCCACGATCAGCGCACATGCGAAGACTGCACCGACCTGAACCTGCCAGAAGGCCAATCGCCCCGCATCCAGTCCAACCGCGAACGTGTAATGAACGAAATCACCGCCTATCAGCTGACATCTATGATGGAGGGCGTTGTCAAACGCGGATCGGCGAGCAGAACCGTGAATTTGCCCGTGCCGATTGCGGGTAAAACAGGCACAACAAACGACGCCAAAGATGTTTGGTTTGTTGGATTTTCAAGCAACATCGTTGCAGGCTGTTATATTGGTTTTGACAACCCGCGGTCGCTTGGGCGTGGTGCCTTTGGGGGCTCTTTGTGTGGGCCTGTTTTCAACACGTTCATGTCGCAAGCCATTCAGAAATATGGTGGCGGTAAGTTTAATGTTCCCGACGATTGTCAGTTTATTAAGATCGACCGCTTTAGTGGTGCCCGTTTGCCTGACAGCGCAGGTGGCGACAACGTGATCGCGGAATGTTTCCGTCCGGGCGAAGAGCCAGTGTTTGGCATCACCTTTGATGGTGGTTTTGGCATGGCCGCAGATTTGCCTTTGTTTGATATTGTTCCACGTGCTGCCCGCGAGGTTACTACATCAAGCGGTGGCACGGCCAAGGTCGGACCAAAGGCGACATTTGGATCATTGTCTTCGGGTGGTCTTTACTAAGCCCGCTTGTTATGACCGCTCAAACATATTCCAGATAGGTGCCAGATGCGCGCAGAGACCCAGAACACCGTGGAAGCGATTGAAAAGTCGCTTGGCTTGTTGGCCCAGCGTTTGGACTATGAGACAGCGCCCTACCGTTTAGAAGAATTCAATGCTCGCGTTGAGGACCCCACGTTATGGGATGATCCTGATGCAGCCCAAAAGCTGATGCGCAATCGTCAGATGCTGGTTGATGCAATGGGTGCGTATGAAGGTATTCGTCAGGATTTGACTGATAATCTTGAGCTTATTGAGATGGGCGAAATCGAAGACGACGCAGAAGTCGTGTCCGAGGCTGAGGCTGCGTTGACCAGCCTTGGTATCCTTGCTGCCCAGAAAGAACTTGAGGCGTTGCTGGACGGTGAGGCCGACGGCAATGATACGTTCCTCGAGATTAACTCTGGCGCTGGTGGTACGGAGTCGTGCGACTGGGCCAATATGCTTGCGCGCATGTACGTTCGCTGGGCCGAGAAAAAGGGCTATAAGGTCGAATTGCAGTCCGAGACACCGGGCGAAGAAGCCGGAATCAAGTCTGCGTCATATAAGATCACAGGGCAGAATGCTTATGGTTGGCTGAAGTCCGAGTCTGGTGTGCACCGCTTGGTCCGCATCAGCCCGTTTGACAGCGCAGCCAAGCGTCACACATCGTTTACGTCGATTAAGGTTTATCCGGTTGTTGACGATGACATCGATATTCAGGTTGAAGCAAAAGACATCCGTCTAGATACCTACCGGTCATCTGGTGCGGGTGGTCAGCACGTGAACACAACCGACAGTGCGGTCCGGATTACCCACTTTCCAACAGGTATTGTTGTGACATCTTCCGAGAAATCACAGCACCAGAACCGCGATATTGCCATGAAGGCGCTGAAATCACGGCTGTACCAAATTGAATTGGATAAGCGGTCGTTGGTCGTCAATGAGGTCCATGAGAACGCTGGTGATGCGGGCTGGGGCAACCAGATCCGTAGTTACGTATTGCAGCCGTATCAGATGGTCAAAGACCTGCGCACCAACCACGAAACGTCAGATACCAAGGGTGTGCTGGATGGTGACTTGGATGGCTTTATGGCCGCCACGCTTGCGATGGCTGTGTCCGGTAAATCCCGCGCAGATGCACAGGGCGAATAATTGGCGGTTTGGGATGGTTGGAATACACAGACCCTGAAAGATTACCGTCACGGGCCTATTCCTGGTAGGGGTTTGATTGCGAAGGATGTCGAAATTTCCATGATTTCGATGGAACAGGCGACTATGACATTGGCAGACGGTTGTGTGTTGGTGCGCCCGTGTGGACTGGACCTTATAGGTAAACCAGGCCGTGATCAGATTGAATATTATTTGCGCATCCACCCCGTCAACGACGCACCTCACTGGTTTGATACGCTGACGGGCTTTGGCCGCATCGACCAATCTTGTGGGGTTCTGATGGGCACAACCCTAGGCTATATCAGCCCTGCACCGTCTTGGATTCAAGTCGTACAAACCATCAACACGGAACGCAAAGATAGCCCAACGGTTGGGCGGCATTATTATGTGTCGTTCACGTTTTCCAAAGAGATGACCGAAACGTTGCGCGGGTTTTTGACTGTGAGTCAAAAATTTCGCCCGTCGACTGACCACGTTCTTATTTTTACTTTGCCGGAAAACCTATCAAGCGACGACACGCCGTTGAATTCAGATGCGCCGTTTGCACCTGTGCGAGCGCGGTTGCTCGACCATCTTATGCTTGGGCATTTGGATGCGGACCGCCAAATCACCCATGTGTCGGTGCTGACCGAACGATGCGTCCCCGAGGTAGACGCGCCCGAACAGGCTGCAGTGATCCGTAAGGCGCAAATACATCTTGAGGATTTCAGGGCGCGATCACAGGATAGGCGACATAAAAAAAGGGCGGGACAGGGTATCCTGTCCGCCCTTTCAAAATTATTTGCCCGAAAGCTTTAGGCTTTCGGCTCTGGCAAAGGCATCTTGGCTTTGCCGCCAGTGCCGGTTGTCAGTGGATCGTCTTGACGTTGCACGGACCCTTCAAAGTGGGCACCTGATTCAATCGCGATTGTCTTATGGATGATGTCACCCTCAACACGTGCGGTTGATGTCAGGCGTACCTTAAGGCCACGCACGCGGCCAATGACGCGGCCGTTAACCACAACGTCGTCAGCCATAACTTCACCCTTAACAGTGGCGCCTTCGCCAACTGTCAGCAAGTGAGCACGGATGTCGCCGTTAACCTGACCTTCGATCTGGATGTCGCCAGTCGTTTTCAGATTGCCTGTGACCAACAAGTCAGAAGACAGCACAGATGGTGCTGGCTTTGCCTTGGGTGCGGCGGCTTTGAAATCAGGCGCAGGAGCGCTTGTTTTCGCTGGCATCGCAGGTGCGGTTGCTTTGTCATCGGCTTTTGGGCCGGGCTCGTTGATCTTTGATTTAGAAAACATCTTGTCCAGCTCTTATGTAAATCATGGGGTTAACAGGCGCGCCACCGACGCGGACTTCATAATGCAAATGCGGTCCTGTGGACCGTCCTGAGTTACCCATATCACCAATCCGCGTCCCGCGCGAGACCCTTTGGCCTACGTTGACTTTGATCGAATTCAAATGGGCGTAACGTGTCTCAATACCAAACTCGTGTTGGATTTTAATCAAGCGCCCATAGCCGGATGACCAGCCTGCGTGGGTCACAACACCGTCAGCGGTGGTATAGATCGGCGTCCCGATGGGGCCCGCGAAATCTGTACCAGCATGGAGGCGACCCCAGCGTTGTCCAAATCCGGACGTAAACCGGAAGTTCGCTTTGACGGGCATATCGAACGGCGCACGCTCTGCTGCGATTCGGTAAAGGTTAATCCTGTCCATCCGGTCAAGGATGCCATTGGCGCGGGCTGCATCAGGATCAGGCGCCCCGCCTTTGGTTGAGAATTTCAGAGGTGCCAGCGGACCACCCGTGCCAGAATATCCGCGACGCACAGCTGACAGCAGCGTGTCTGGGTTCAGGCCCGCTTGACGGAACATTTTATCAAGAGGTTCAACAGAGACGAGCATGGCTTCTTCCAATTGGCGGAAGATTTCGTCGTTCTTTTCTTCTAACAGACGCAACCGCAATTCCATTTCGGATGCGTGATCAAGCGCGAAGGCGGCATCGGCTGCAATCATGTCGCGCTCAGCTGCCGTTTCGGCCAATGCGTCGGCCAGCAGATCAACGGTGCCGCTTACCTCTTGGGATAGGGCTGTTGCTGTGGCGCCTGCGCCGTCTGCGGACAGGGCGGCCACTTGATCGCGGGCTGCTTCACGGTCTTTCATGGTGTCACGCAGAGTGGATTGCACGACCTCTAGTCCGGTTTCCAATTCGCGGCGTTTATCTTCTGTCGACAAGAGTTCTGTCTGCATGATCGAAATCTGATCAAGTGCGGATGTGAACCGGCGCTGTGCGGCAACGGCCTCTTCTGCGCGGACATCCCGTTCTGTCGACAACGAATTAAGCCGCTGTTCGTAAATCATTTGGTCGCGTTGGGCTTGAGCACGGAAGTTACCCGCACCAATGCTGTCCATTAAAAGGATCGCGGTGGCGATAATGGTCCAACCGACCACCAAAATACCGCCTGCCCAAGCGACAAGCTGAGTTTCGGGCTTAAGCCGAATAAAACGTGTTTCAGAATCCGAGCGTAGAAATAGCCGTTTTTCAGGAAAACGGCGTTCAAGCCAAGCGTGAACGCGTGCTGTCATTCGTGATCGCAAAAGTGTCGTCCTTGTCCCGTCCCATTTCGCGGTTGGCTCCCACACCAATGATCCCGCCTGACCGTGTTAGACAGCCTGCGCCAATCCCGCAAGATTTTTGAATGCATGATTCGTCGTTTTTTGATGCAAAGCGGCCACTTAGGCGTCTTTCTGCCTATTTTTGGGGCTCTATTTTGGTCAAACTTCGGGTTTGCCGCCAGCCAGTGGCCAATAGAAGTCGGGTGGTATGCCAGCCTCAGCGCGTTTTTCTTCGTTAAACGGCGGTTTCAGGTTGCCGTGAAAGTAGGTTTTCACAAGGTTATGGAACACGCCCGTAGGGTCCAAGTCATGCCGGCCGCACAGGAAATGGAACCATTTTGACCCGTAGGCAACATGGTGCACCTCTTCTGCGTAGATCACATTGAGCGCCTCAATTGTTTGCGTATCTTTGGCCTGTTGGAAAATCTTGATCATGCCAGGGGTTACATCAAGTCCGCGCGCCTCAAGGACCATTGGCACCACGGCAAGCCGTCCCATAAAATCTGTTGCGGTATCAGACGCGGCCCGCCACATGCCAGCATGCGCGTCCAATGCCCCGTAATGGCTGCCATGTGCTTCAAGACAGTCGCACATCAGATTGAAATGCTTCGATTCTTCATCTGCGGCCTTAACCCAATCATCAAAGAACCCGATGGGCATTGGTGTATCGGTGAAACGCGCAATAAGGTCCCAATGCAGGTCAACAGCATTCAATTCGATATGCGCAACGGCATGGAGTATCGCTATTCGGCCTTCGGGTGATCCCGGTTTGCGGCGCGGCACATCGCGTGGGTTTAGCAGGGCTGGTTTGTCGGGGCGAGCAGGCATGTCAGGCGGGTCCGCGTGCCCGATTGCAGGTGTTTCGCCTGCCGTGCGTGCAGTTTGCCATTGCGCCGCATAGTTACGCGAAAGCGCCGTTTTGGCACGACCATCCGCAGTATTTAGAACATCAACCGCCATTTCGGCCAGTGGTTTCATACTGCAGCCGCTTCTTTTACGGCTGCAAGTACCGCGTCGACGTGACCTGGGACTTTAACTTTCCGCCAGATTTGATGAATGGTTCCGTCTGCGCCAATCAAGAATGTCGCCCGCTCGATCCCCATATAGGTTTTCCCGTACATCGATTTTTCGACCCACGTGCCATAACGTTCGCAAACATCGCCGTCTTCGTCCGACAAAAGAGCGATACCCAATTCATATTTTGCGACGAATTTATCGTGCTTTTTGACTGGATCTTTGGACACACCCAAAACAACCGCACCAGAGGCTGCAAATTCTGCAGCCCTTTCGGTAAATCCAATGGCCTCTTTTGTGCAGCCGGGCGTGTCGTCTTTGGGATAGAAGTAAACAACGACCATCTGGCCCGTAAAATCAGAGAGTGAAACCGTGGTTCCGCCGTCACGCGGCAGGGTGATTTGCGGGGCTTTGTCGCTTATGGCCAATTCGGTCATGGAAATTCTCCTGATTGCGCTGCATTGGTGGTTTCGTTTTAGCCCAACACGGGCAAAGATAAAGGCCCAAGCAAGTCAGAGTATAAATGCAAGACGAGACACCGCCAGAAATCCGCCGCCGCCGCCGCCGCCCTTGGGTGCTGCTGCGGGTGATTGCGTTGTTGTTGCTGGTCTTGCCAGTTGTGTTTGCTGGCGTTGCTGCGGTGATGCTGATTAACACGGACGTACATGCCCCCGGCTGGATTAAGTCACGTATCGAGGGCCGGGCGACTGCATTGATGCAGGGCGGTACATTAGAATTTGGCGAGATTTTCATAAACGTCGGTAAGGATTTGCATCCGCGCGTGCGTTTGGTTGATACGCAGATCAGCGACGCCAACGGTGTCCAAATTGCCCGTATCCCATCTGTTGAAGGCCTGATGTCACCTCGGGGCTTGTTGTTTCAGGGTGACGTGTTGATGCAAGATATCGCGTTGCGTGGCGCCCAGATTAATCTCAGACGCGCTGGTGATGGGGCTGTGGCCTTGGCATTTGGGGGTGGGGGTGGGGGTGGTTTTGACAGTGCACCGTCTTTGGTCGCTTTGCTGGACCAAAGTGATCAAGTGCTGGATCGCGCTGCGTTCGCGGCGTTGGAGCAGATTTCGGCAACTGGTCTGATTATCAATTACACCGATGTTCGCGCTGACCGGGCTTGGACCGTCGATGGTGGCGAGCTTAGCCTCGATTTGCGCAATGATCAGACGACTGTGTTTGGGGACTTTGCGTTGCTGTCTGGTGGTGCAGATATCACGCGGTTGCAGCTAAGTTATGACAGCCCACGTGGGTCTCGCGCGGCCCAAATCGGTCTGTCGCTGACCAATGCGCGGGCACGCGATATCGCCAGCCAAACCCCCGCACTTGCTTGGCTTTCTGGTATTGATGCCGCGATCACGGCCTCATTACGAAGCAGTTTGAATGCTGACGGCGCACTTGGCCCATTAAGTGCCACGCTAGATTTGGGCGCTGGTGCTTTGCAGCCAAACGCGGCCACTGATCCTATAGCCTTTGATGCTGCCAAGGCGTATTTAACGTATGATCCGGCCACAGACTTGATCAGCTTTGATCAGATTGAGGTGGACGCCACCGTAGGACAAATGAACGCCACTGGCCGTGCCTATTTGCGCGACAAAATTGACGGTGTTCCGCAAGCGTTAGTGGCACAATTTGCGTTTCCTGACATCACGCTGGCCAAAGGCGATTTGTATCCAGATGGGCTTGTTTTACCGCCGCTGTCCATTGATATGCGTCTACGGTTTGATCCATTTGCT
>JBLHXF010000026.1:0-34050 GCA_047629435.1 Yoonia sp.
AAACGCCACCCCGGAAATCCACCGTTGGGCAGCTGAGGGCAAGCTGACCCTGACACCCCGCGCAATGGACCGTGGAGATGCAATCTGCGCCGCACTCTTCTATGGCGCAAACGAAAACGCTACCGAGGACGCCCGCACAGCCGCCATCGCGGCATCAGAGGGCGCGCTTGTAAACATTGTCGACAACCTTGCAGACAGCCAATTCATCACCCCCGCCATCGTCGACCGTGATCCCGTCACCATTGCGATTGGCACCGAAGGCGCCGCCCCAGTGCTGGCCCGTGCCATCAAAGCTGATCTTGAAGCCAAACTGCCCGCATCATTGGGCACCCTCGCCCGTATCGGTAAATCCTTCCGTCATGCCGTCGACGTGCTGCCATTTGGCGCAAAACGTCGGACGTTCTGGTCGGATTTCTATTTCAACGCGGGTCCATCCGCGATGAACCAACAGGGTGAAAAGGGCATTCTCCCTGCTCTCGAAACCCTGCTGGATAAACATGTGATGACCGCCCAAGCCGAAGGCCACGTTGATCTTGTGGGCGCTGGCCCGGGTGATCCGGATCTGCTGACCCTGAAAGCACGCAAAGCCATCGATAAGGCCGATGTCATCATCCACGACCGCCTTGTGACCGCTGACATCTTGGAACTCGCCCGCCGCGAAGCAACCATCATCGACGCGGGCAAAGAAGGGTTCGGCACATCAATGGCCCAATCCGACATTGACGATCTGATCGTCGCACATGCCTTAAAGGGTGCGCATGTCGTCCGGCTTAAAGCGGGCGACCCAACCGTCTTTGGCCGCTTAGACGAAGAAATCGATGCGGTTGTTGCCGCAGGTATTTCCTACCAGATCATTCCTGGCATCACCACCGCATCTGCAGCTGCAGCAAACATCGGGCAAAGCCTGACAAAACGCGGACGGAATTCTGCCGTACGGCTGATCACAGGTCACGACACACGCGGCTACGCCGATCATGATTGGAAAGCCCTTGCTGCAGATGGCGAAGTCGCCGCCATCTACATGGGCAAAAAATCTGCCCGTTTTATTCAAGGTCGATTGCTGATGCATGGGGCCAACCCCGACACGCCCGTCACGATCATTGAAAACGTCAGCCGCGCTGACCAACGCATCATCGCCTGCACGCTTGGCACGCTGGAACCAACAATGTCAGGTGCAAATCTAACAGGTCCGGCGCTGACTTTCCTCGGTCTTGTACCGCGTGATGCGGCAAATGCGAAAATTACGCAAAACTTATACGAAAATCACACCCATCTGGAGGCACTTTAATCATGGCCCGCGCATTCACACCAAAAGTCGTCACTGCCAACGCCCTGCTTGAAGGCGATGCCATCTGGTTCACAGAAACCAACGAATGGACCCGCGATATCGGACAGGCTGAACTGATCACAGACGAAGCCCACGGCGATATTCGATTGCTAGAGGCCAAAGCCAACCAAGCCATCGTCGCGGGCGTCTATTTGGCTGATGCAAAATCCGGACCAAACGGTCCAGAAACGGTGCATTTTCGCGAAGACTTCCGCACACGCGGTCCATCCAACTATGCCCATGGCAAACAAGAGGCTTGAAGAATATGTATATTTACAATGACTTCGACGAACAATTTGTCCGCAACCGCGTGGCGCAATTCCGCGACCAAGTGGACCGCCGCATCGATGGGTCACTGACCGAAGACGAGTTCAAACCACTGCGCTTGATGAACGGTCTCTACCTGCAATTGCACGCCTACATGCTACGTGTGGCCGTGCCATACGGTACGCTAAACTCTGCGCAAATGGACAAACTGGCCTATATCGCTGACCGATGGGACAAAGGGTACGGGCATTTCACCACACGCCAGAATATCCAATACAACTGGCCTGAACTGCGCGATGTGCCTGACATGTTGTCTGCACTGGCTGATGTCGGCATGCACGCCATCCAAACCTCTGGAAACACGATCAGAAACGTCACCGCCGACCATTTTGCAGGCGCCGCCGCGGACGAGATCGAAGACCCGCGCCCAACCGCAGAATTGCTGCGCCAATGGTCAACGGATCACCCTGAATTTCAGTTCTTGCCGCGCAAGTTTAAGATTGCCGTCACAGGTGCTAAAGCCGACCGCGCCGTCACCCGCGCCCATGACATCGGATTGCGGATGGTTCGCAATGATGTAGGCGAAGCAGGCTATGAAGTTATCGTTGGTGGCGGTCTTGGCCGCACGCCGATGGTCGGAAAAGTGCTGCGCACGTTCCTGCCAAAGCCAGATTTACTGCCGTACTGCGAGGCCATCGTCAGCGTCTACAATCTACTTGGTCGACGCGACAATAAGTACAAAGCGCGGATCAAAATCACTGTGCACGAGAACGGCTTGGATAAAATACAAGAACTGGTAGAGTCACGTTTCGCACAAATTAGACCTATATTTGCCGGGGTAGACCAGCATTTACTATCACAAATCGAACAATCATTCGCCGCACCCGCCTTTACTGTCAATGCGACAGACGGATACGAGGCGGCCCGCCTTGCCAACCCTGCGTTCCGGTCTTGGACAGACACAAACCTGTCTGAGCACAAGGCAAACGGCTATGCCGTTGTGTCAATCTCGATCAAGAAACATGGCGCCACTCCGGGCGATGCAACGTCTGACCAGATGCGTGTCATGGCAAGCCTTGCACGTAAATACGGTCACGACGAATTGCGCATCAGCCACGAGCAAAATGTGATCCTGCCACATGTGCACAAGTCTGACTTGCTTGCAATCTACGCGGAACTGCGTGTAGCCGATCTGGCGACTGCAAACATCGGGCTGATCAGCGACATCATCGCTTGCCCCGGCATGGATTATTGCGCGCTAGCGACCGCCCGTTCGATCCCTGTTGCACAAGAGATTGCGATGCGGTTCGACGCGCTAAAACTCGAGCATGAAGTTGGTCCGCTAAAGATCAAAATCTCAGGCTGTATCAACGCATGTGGGCACCATCATGTCGGGCATATTGGCATTTTGGGTCTTGATCGCGCGGGAGTTGAAAACTACCAAATCACGCTTGGTGGTGACGGCACGGAAACCACGACAATTGGCGAACGCGCTGGCCCCGGCTTTGGCGCAAATGACATTGTTCCCGCAATTGAACGACTGGTTATTGGGTATCTTAACCTGCGTGACAACGCAGACGAGACGTTCCTCGCCGCCTACCGTCGCTTGGGTGCTGAACCCTTCGTTGCAATCCTTTATCCAGAAAAGGCTGCTAAAAATGCCGCTTAAAGAACTGGTCGAGCGCCGCAATATTTTGCACCGCAAATCTGACGCCCAAACCGTATTGAAACACGCCTTGTCGGACCTGCACATCGGTGAAGTCGCCATTGTCAGCAGCTTTGGAGCTGAAAGCGTTGTGCTGCTGCACATGGTGTCTGCAATCAACAAAGCAACGCCTGTGATCTTTATTGATACGGAAATGCTGTTCGCAGAAACGCTGCAATATCAACACGATGTCGCAAAGTATCTTGGCCTGACTGATGTGCGTGTCACTACACCCGCGCGGGACGCCATATTCGTAAATGACGTTGACGGGCTACTGCATCAGGCTGACACGACGGCCTGTTGCCACCTGCGCAAAGTTAAACCTCTAAACGATGCATTGATTAAATTTGGCGGTTGGATCACGGGTCGCAAACGGTACCAATCGAGCGTGCGCGCCACGATCCCGCTGTTTGAAAAAGACGGCCGTAAGGTCAAAGTGAACCCGCTTGCAACTTGGACGCCCGCAGACATCGCCGCCTATATGGACACGCATAATTTGCCCCGCCACCCGTTGTTTGCAAAGGGGTATCCGTCGATTGGCTGCATGCCTTGCACAACCCGTGTGGGCGACCACGAAGATGCGCGTTCAGGCCGCTGGCGCGATGCCGAAAAAACTGAATGTGGCATTCATTTCACCCCACCTGGGGTCGAGCGTGCTGAGGCGACTGGCCAATGAGTATTTTGAACAAAGCGAGACAAAAGCGATGAGTGTGATTGTAACCGATACAGGTTTTGCATCTGACGACTGGGTCGGCGGTTTTCGCGCCGCTGAAGATGCGCCCGCCAATGATTGCACCCAAGGGGTGGATTTGTCCTCTGATACGGCCCCAGATGCCTTGGCGCGTCTAACCTATGCCCCGATGATCCGGATCGATTTTCCGTCGTCAGCGGATGGTCGCGGGTTTACGCTGGCCCAGATTTTGCGCCGCTCTGGGTTTACGGGCCGTTTGCGTGCTCGTGGCCATGTACTGGCCGACCAGTATGCGATGGCGCGTCGCAGTGGCTTTCACGAAGTTGAAATCGACGATGCCCTCGCTGCCCGCCAACCAGAACCACAGTGGTTAGCCCGCGCCGATTGGCAATCGCACAACTATCAGGCCCGCTTGCGCGGCTGACCCCTTTCCCTGATCCAGATCAACGACTAAACGGAGGGTGGCCATTATGGCTGCCATTTTACCTATGACAGAGCAAAAACCAGTGACCACTGATAAAGCCAAGCCCGTCCCGACCCTGCCCGATGCGCAGACCGTCACAGCTGTGAAGCATTATACCGATAGCCTGTTCAGCTTTCGAATGACGCGCCCTGCGTCGATGCGGTTCCGATCAGGTGAATTTGTAATGATCGGCCTGATGGGTGAACCACATCCAGAGACAGGCAAGCAAAAGCCACTGCTGCGCGCCTATTCGATCGCGTCGCCATCGTGGGATGATGAGCTGGAGTTTTATTCTATCAAAGTTCCAGACGGCCCACTGACGTCGCGGTTGCAGCATATTCAGGTTGGCGACGAGATTATTTTGCGGCCAAAACCTGTTGGCACACTGGTGCATGACGCCCTGTTGCCTGGAAAACGTTTGTATTTCTTTTCAACTGGCACGGGCTTTGCGCCTTTTGCATCCTTGCTCCGTGAACCTGACACCTACGAGAAATACGACGAGGTCATCATCACGCACACCTGCCGCGATGTGGAAGAATTGACCTATAGCCGCGATCTAATTGCCAACATCAAGCAAGACGAGATGATGATCGAACTGCTTGGGGCTGATAATTTGGCCAAGATCCGATATTACCCAACGACCACCCGCGAGCAAAGTCCAAAGATGGGCCGCATCACAACGTTGATTGATAATGGCGAGCTGTTCAATGATCTGGGCGTGCCGCCGCTTAACCCTGCAACGGACCGCGCAATGGTCTGCGGTAGCCTTGCGTTCAACATTGATATTAAGGTGTTGATGGAAAAGGCGGGCCTGCATGAAGGTGCCAATTCCGAGCCAGGTCAGTTTGTGATCGAAAAGGCATTTGTTGGTTAAAGCTTACTAATCGCGCATAAAAAAAGGGGCCGCATCAGCTATGATACGGCCCCTTTTTCGTTTCATACAAGCGTTGGGTTACAGACCCATTGCTTCTTTGATGCGTGTCAACGTCGCTTCCAGCAGGGCTGGGTTATCTTTGACAGCGTTTACCGCGCCAGACAGAACAGTTTGCTGAACAGCGGACAGGTCAGAGTTTGCAATCATCTCCATCACCTTGTCAGCGTCAAAACCGTCTGCGGTCAAAAGGTCAGCCATGCCTACAGTGCCTTCTTCGGCTGCAGCAGCTGTTTCTTCAGCAGTGGCGGCAGCAGCTTCTTCGGCAGCAGCAACCTCAGCGGCGGCGGCTTCAACAGCAGCGGCTTCTTCTTCAATCGCCATGGCCGCAGCAGCAGCCTCTTCTTCAGCAGCGGCAGTTGCAGTAGCAGCTTCTTCTTCAGCAGAGGCAGCAACATCAGCGGCAGCAGTTTCAGCAGCAGTAGCGGCTTCTTCTACGGCAGCAGCAGCAGCGGCTGCTTCCTCAGCGGCAGCAGCGGCAACATCAGCGGCAGCAGTTTCAGCAGCGGCTTCTTCCACAGCAGCAACAGCAGCGGCAGCTTCTTCAGCAGCGGCGGCAGCCTCGGCAGCAGCAGCAGCTTCTTCAGCAGCAGCAGTCGCGTCATCAACCATGTCAGTTGCGCCGTCAACAGTACCCTCAACTGCGCCTTCGACAGCTTCAGCTGCATCCGACACTGCGTCAGTTGCAGTTGTTGCAGCGTCGCCAGCCATTTCAGTGGCAGCACCCGTCAGCGACCCGATCGCAGCACCCGGTGTTTTACCGTTCGCAGCATATTGGTAGCCGAAGAAGCCGAGAATCGCCGCGGCGATCAAAATAATAATTGCTCTCATTGGTCATGTCCTTTTCAAATGAGTATCATGACGGCCCCCAAATGAGCCTTGCGCGTGATATGTCAGAACTAATTGTAAAGGGAAAGAACCAGTTTGCGGGGAATTTCGGGGTAATAGGCGCTTTTTTGCGGGTTGAAGCTGCCGCCCAGCGCGTCTAGTTTAGATAATCAAATCGAATAACGACTAAAGGATAAAGACCATAGGACGCAGACCCCATAACGCGCCACCACAGCGCGACACCGGCCCCCGCATTAACGAACGCATTCGCGGGTCCGATATTCGCCTTATCGGGGCGGAAGGCGAGAACGAAGGCGTTGTGACGCCTGAACGCGCAATGGAATTGGCTGAAATCGCAGGGCTCGACCTTGTTGAAATTTCGCCAAATGCCAGCCCGCCTGTCTGCAAGATCATGGACTACGGCAAGTTCAAGTACGAGACTCAGAAAAAAGAAGCTGAGGCGCGTAAGAAACAAAAAATCATTGAGATCAAAGAAGTTAAGTTCCGTCCAAACACGGATAACAACGACTATGATGTCAAAATGCGCAATGTTTTCAAGTTTTTGGAAAATGGCGACAAGGTGAAAATCACACTGCGTTTCCGTGGCCGTGAAATGGCGCACCAAGACTTGGGTCGCCAGTTGCTTGAACGCGTTGCAGCGGACACGACTGAGCATGGCAAAGTTGAGAACTTCCCGAAAATGGAAGGCCGCCAGATGGTCATGTTGATCGGGCCTCTCGCAAAATAACGCCTCCCGACAAGGTGAAAAAATTGACCCTCAACGTGAATGCGTTGGGGGTTTTCTTTTGTCTTACGGTCCCATCCGGCGATCTTTGCACACACGCATTGCCCAGCCCTAACCGAAGGACTACCTTTCTGCTTGTACGCACATAAGGATTCCCGCGATGAAAGATGCTTCTGAGACAATGGCCGGATTTGGCCCTGACCTTGGTCCTTTTGACTGGGCTGACCCTATGCGGCTAGAGGATCAACTATCAGAGGATGAACGTATGCTGCGTGATGCAGCCGCTGCCTTTGCCCAAGATAAGCTTGCCCCTATCATTACAGCAGCAAACCGCGAGGCAACGGTTGACCCATCGGTGTTTACCCAAATGGGTGAGGTTGGCCTACTGGGTCTGACTGTCCCCGAAGAATACGGTGGGCTCGGTGCGTCATATGTGACCTATGGCCTTGTGGCGCGTGAAATTGAACGCATCGACAGTGGGTATCGGTCTATGATGTCTGTGCAGTCATCCCTCGTGATGTACCCTATCCACGCCTATGGGTCCGAGGCCCAGCGCATTAAGTATCTCCCCGGTCTTGCCGCAGGTAGCCTGATAGGATGCTTTGGCCTGACGGAACCTGACGCGGGCTCTGACCCCTCTGGCATGAAGACTGTGGCCCGCAAAACCGCCACTGGGTACAGCATCACGGGGTCCAAGATGTGGATCTCGAATTCGCCTATCGCGGATGTGTTTGTTATATGGGCCAAGTCCGAAGATCACGGCGGCAAAATTCGCGGCTTTATCTTGGAAAAAGGCATGACGGGCCTGTCCGCCCCTAAGATTGGTGGCAAGCTGTCCTTACGTGCGTCCGTCACAGGCGAAATCGTGATGGATAACGTTCAGGTCGGTGATGATGCGCTACTTCCGGGCGTACAGGGGCTTAAGGGACCGTTTGGCTGTCTCAACCGTGCGCGTTACGGCATCTCTTGGGGTGTTATGGGCGCTGCAGAGGCATGTTGGCACGCTGCACGGTCCTACGGGCTTGACCGCAAGCAGTTTGGTAAGCCACTCGCCCAAACCCAGCTGTTCCAGAAAAAGCTAGCGGATATGCAGACGGATATTACGCTTGGTCTGCAAGGGTCCCTACAGGTGGGCCGCCTTATGGATCAAGGCAAAGCCGCCCCCGAGATGATTTCAATGATGAAGCGAAGCAACTGTGGCAAGGCATTGGATATCGCACGCATGGCGCGTGACATGCACGGCGGCAACGGTATTTCCGAGGATTTCCACGTCATGCGTCATATGGTGAACCTAGAGACAGTGAACACTTATGAAGGCACACATGACGTACACGCATTGATCTTGGGCCGTGCACAAACAGGTCTCCAAGCGTTCTTTTGACCTGTATTTACCCAGAAACGGGCTTACCCATTGCCCAATTTTGACACAAATGACGTGCATATGCTGTGAAAGAGTAACCGGAAAAGCCGGATCGGAGAGCAGTGATGAAAGATATGCGCCTAGATTTTGAGGCCGAGCTTAACGGCTTGGACGCAGACGATTGGTTTGACCGTATTGACGCGATTAGCGACGAACATGGGTATTTCGAACCTTTGGGCGACAAACATGTCGCTGCATTTCTGGACGCAGGTCCCAATCTTATGGTCACCTTTGAAGATGCGGATTATATCCGCAAATTCAACGATGGTGATGCGCCGCGTGGCTTTCGCTACGCCCAGCGGGAAGGATGGTCACACCTTGCCATCATCGCCAAGTCAGAAAGCTGGTTCCGCGACCCTGCGATATACCGCTATTTCGACAGATTGATTGACGACGGGTTCTTTGAAGACTTTGACAACGTGCTGTTCTACGGAACACACGGCGGCGCTTATGCGGCAGCGGCCTATAGCGTTGCAGCCCCTGGATGCACTGTGTTGGCCCTAAGGCCCCAAGCAACGCTTGATCCACGGATTGCGGGTTGGGATACACGGTACGTCCAACAACGTCGGCATGATTTCACCCACCGATTTGGCTATGCTCCTGACATGATTGATGCGGTTAACCATGCATATATCGCGTTTGATCCGCTTCAGCGCTTTGATGCGATGCATGCGGGTATGTTCACACGGTCCAATGTAACAGCATTGCGCTGCACAGGCTTGGGTAATCGGCTTGACCTGACGCTTGACGCAATGGAAGTTCACGATGATCTGATCAAAGGCGCGATGTTCAAAACGCTTGATCTGGATACATTCAATAAAGCCATGCGCAAACGGCGCGATAATCCGACTTACCTGCGCAACCTGTACACACGTATGATCCAGACAGGGCACCCGAAGCTGGCAGCAAACGTCTGCGCCTATGTCTTACGGTCCGGCGATCAAGCGTTCTTTGCGCGCAAGTTAGAAGAATTGGTATCCCAAGGGCACCATCCAAGCACACCGTTGTCGGTATCTGCAGCCTAAATTAACATCCTAACGCACAAAAAAGGCCACCCTTGCATTAGCAATGGGTGGCCTTTTTCTTAATCTGTCTCAGCTTACAGGTGGTAAACGTCACGGAACACGTAACGAACGATATCTTCGCGGCGCACACCAAATTCTGCCAGTTGTGTGTCTGACATTACATTCAACCGTTCAACCTGATCATGGCGGCTGTTTGCTTCCATCACAGCAGTGAACCAACGGCCCGTCGCGGCAAAGGCAGCTTTCAAAAGTGATGGGCGGGCTTGGGTGAAATCGGATGTCGATAGAAAGGCCATTGCAGGGCTCCTGATAGGAATTGCGTTTGTTACAAATAACATAACGCATATGCTGCGCTGCAAAAACCTATGTTTCTGCAACGCCGCATTGCACACTGCGCATACCGATTAGCTGCCTTTACGTGCATCCATGGCGGCACGAGCTGCGGCCACAAGCCGTGTCGCGAAATAACCAAGTGCACCGCCCATGATCATCCAGAACGCAGATCCGCTATCCAGCAACGATCCGACAATGCCAGCCGCCAACATAGCGACGATAAACGCGATCAGGCGTGTCTCGGACGCTTCTAGCGTGATGTGCTTTTCCAAAAAACGGGCCATGGGGCGCGCGACTGGGGCCTCAAGTTGCGGGGTAACAAAGCCTGCGATTGCGGCTACGATAAATCCAAACATAGTGTACTCTCCGGTCATTAATTTGATGTTAAGCTTATATCACTGGGGTTTATGTCATTAACAAGGGTGAACAATCGACATCTGGTCACCGTCACTGCAAACGTGTAATCCCAGCAACATGACTGATAAAAACATAACATCCCTGACGATCCGCCGCCCTGATGACTGGCATTTGCACCTACGTGACGGGGCGATGTTGCGGGCCGTACTGCCTGAAACCGCCCGTCACTTTGGCCGCGCGATCATTATGCCCAATCTTGTACCGCCGGTTGTGACCGCTGCACAGGCTGTGGAATACCGCGAACGGATCATGTCTGCGCTGCCTAGCGATATGACATTCCAGCCGCTTATGACACTTTACCTGACCGAAAATACCGATCCCGATGATGTGGCCGCCGCCCATGCGGCTGGTATCGCCACCGCCGTTAAGCTGTACCCCGCGGGTGCGACGACCAATTCTGCATCCGGCGTCACGGATTTTGAAAAGGTCCGCCCCGTGTTGGAACGCATGGCTGATATCGGAATGCCGTTATGTATCCACGGCGAAGTCACCGACGATGAGATCGATATCTTTGACCGTGAAGCTGTGTTTATCGACAAGGTCCTGCGCCCATTGCGCAAGAAAGTGCCTGATCTGCGCATCATCATGGAACACGTCACAACCCAAGACGCTGTGGACTATGTCCGCGACACACCCAAGAACTTGGCTGCGACGATCACTACGCACCACTTGATTATCAACCGCAACCATATCCTTGTGGGTGGAATCAAGCCGCATTTCTATTGCCTCCCCGTGGCCAAACGCGAACGGCACCGTATCGCTCTCGTGCAAGCCGCCGTATCTGGTGACAAACGGTTCTTCCTTGGCACCGACAGTGCTCCGCACACTGATCCGCTGAAATTGCAGGCCTGTGGCTGTGCAGGTATCTTTACAGCGCCCAACACCATGTCGTGCCTTGCAGAGGTGTTCGACGCGGCAGGCGCATTGCGCAAACTTGAAGCATTCGCGTCACTCAATGGTCCGCATTTTTACAACCTTGCCCCTAATGACGCGACAATCACCCTGACCAAGGGTGATCCTGTCGCCTACCCTACCCACATTGCCACGCCAGATGGCCCTGTGACTGTGTTTGACCCCGGTTTTGATCTGCATTGGTCCGTGACTTCTAATTAACGAAAGCAGCAAGAAATGATCCCATCCTCCTTTCCCGCCAAAGACGAAATCGCCCGCCTGACTGCAGGCATGCTGCTTGAGATCGACGCGATTACGTTTAACGCGCGCGATCCGTTCACGCACGCGTCCGGTAAAAAGGCGCCCACCTATGTGGATTGCCGCAAACTGATCTCTTTCCCGCGCATCCGGTCAACGCTGATGGATTTCTTATCTATCACAACAATGCGCGAAGCTGGGTTTGAGGCATTCGACAACATCGCTGGTGGTGAAACCGCAGGCATCCCGTTTGGCGCGCTTGTGGCTGAACGCTTGGTCCTGCCAATGACCTATGTGCGCAAAAAGCCAAAAGGCTACGGTAAAAACGCCCGCATTGAGGGTGTGATGACCGAAGGGCAGCGCGTGTTGCTTGTAGAAGATCTAACAACTGATGGTGGGTCAAAGCTGTCATTTGTGGATGCGATCCGCGAAACTGGTGCGACCTGTAGCGCCACCGCCGTGATCTTTTACTACGGTATCTTTGAAGGCGTTGAAGAAACGCTGGCCAACCACGGTGTGCAATTGATCCACCTGTGCACATGGTGGGACGTACTTGCGGAGGCCAAGGCACGCGGTTCTTACGATTCTGAAACCTTGGATGCTGTTGAAGCCTATTTGCGCGATCCCGCAGGCTGGTCTGCAGCCCACGCCGACTAAGAATACACAAAATTGCTAATCAGCCCGCAGGTTTATCAAAGCCTGTGGGCTTTATCTTGGGTTTGGGCTGCATGCCCCCCCAAGATGTGCTAGAAACATACTTATCCACAAAACATACAATTTGCCGCCACCTGCGGACCTTTGTATGACGCATGGGTGAACGATGGGATGAACTGATGAACGAAGTTGCGACATTTAATGCGACAGGCGTGGCCGAGGCCGAGCTTGATACGATGCCAAATTCCATCGAGGCCGAGCAGCAACTGCTTGGCGCTATTCTGACGAACAACGACATTTTTGACCGCATCGCGTCCGTTGTTGGCCCCCAGCATTTTTATGACCCCGTCCATGCCCGCATCTTCGAGACAGCCGCCAGCCGGATCGCGAAAAACGCGCTTGCCAGCCCAGTGACGCTAAAAACCTTCCTTGAAGACGACGAAGGCCTCAAAGAGCTCGGGGGTCCTGCCTACCTTGCCCGTCTTGCAGGATCTGCGATTTCGGCATTTGCTGCGCGTGACTATGCCCAGATGATCTATGATCTGGCTGTGCGCCGCGAGTTGATCCAAGTCGGTCAAACCATCGCTGCCAAAGCGAAAAAGGTCGATGTCCTTTCCGAACCCCGCGAACAGATCGTAGAGGCAGAACAAGAACTCTACCGTCTGGCCGAGCAAGGTTCGTCCGAGACAGGGTTCCAATCTTTCCTCAAGGCCGTGACCGAAGCCGTCAACGTGACCAACGCCGCCTATCAGCGTGATGGTGGTTTGTCGGGCATTTCAACTGGGCTGGTTGATTTGGACAAAAAACTGGGCGGCCTGCACAAGTCCGACCTTTTGATCCTTGCCGGACGTCCATCGATGGGAAAAACGTCACTGGCGACCAACATCGCGTACAACGTTGCCAAGGCATACCGCAAAGGCGCCTTGCCTGATGGGTCCGAAGGGGCCGTCAACGGCGGCGTCGTGGGCTTTTATAGCCTTGAGATGTCGGCAGAACAGCTGGCTGCGCGTATCCTTTCAGAAGCGTCCGAGATTGATTCTCACAAGATCCGGTCCGGCGACATGACAGAAGTCGAATTCCGCCGCTTTGTTGATGCGGCTAAAAACCTAGAGGCCTGTCCCCTATTCATCGACGACACGCCTGCCCTGCCTATTTCGCAATTGGCTGCCCGCGCCCGCCGCCTGAAACGGACCCACGGGCTTGATCTGTTGGTTGTGGACTATTTGCAGCTTGTGCGCGGTACAGGCAGGTCTGAAAACCGTGTGAACGAGATTACCGAAATCACGATGGGCCTAAAAGCGATTGCCAAGGAACTTCAAATCCCAGTGGTCGCCCTTTCGCAGCTCTCGCGTCAGGTGGAAAACCGCGAAGATAAGCGCCCTCAGCTGTCAGATTTGCGTGAATCTGGATCGATCGAGCAAGATGCGGATGTCGTGATGTTCGTCTACCGCGAAGAATACTATGTTGAACGCGAGCAGCCCGGCGATCATGAGATGGAAAAGATCGCACTTTGGCAAGAACGCATGGAAAACCTCCGCGGCAAAGCCGAAGTTGTGATCGGCAAACAGCGCCACGGTCCAATTGGCACCGTCGGCTTGCAGTTTGAAGGGCAATTCACGCGCTTTAGTAACCTTGCGCAACCTTGGCAGGGCACCGCTAGCGAAGAGTATTAACTTAAAACGCGACCGCTATCAAAGCGGTCGCGGCAAGCCCTATTCGGCAGGCGCCTTGGGTTTATCCTTCACAAACGGATGCTTAAGCTGGTTCCAATAGCCCTTTGGCACATTGTCCCCCACCACACCGTACGCCTCTGGCCATTCGCTTTCTGGCAAGTGATGCGTTCCAAATAGCCAATCATAGATCGGGAAATGCGACGAGTAGTTGATATCAATCGCGGCACGGTCAGACCCGTGGTGCCAATGGTGAAACCGCGGCGTGACAAAGAATCGTTCCACAAAACCGAATTTCCACCCGATGTTGGCGTGGATAAAGCTGGAATAAAAATACACGATCAACAAATAAGCTTGGATCGCCGCAGGATCAAAGCCCAGCGTGAACATTGGCAGCGCGGTCAAGCTGCGCAAAATCGCAATCTCGATCAAATGCATGCGCGCGCCCGCCAACCAATCCATCTTTTTCGTCGAATGATGGATCGAATGGAACCGCCATAGAAACGGGATCATGTGAAATGCGCGATGCACCCAATATTGCACGAAATCAGTCGCGGCCATGATAATGAGCACTTGCACGATAAACGGCAGCGCCACGATATAAATCCGCACATCATCCAGCGGGATTGCCGTATTCACAAAATTCGACGGGGCCAGTGTGATAAAGCCCAAAACCTGCACAAACATAGAGCTGATCAGATAGTAAAACATGTCTTCCTGCCACTCAGGCCGGAAAACTGTCTGCTCGGCACGCGCTGGAAAGAACCGTTCGAGCGGGACAAACAAGAACCCGACGATCAACACGTTAATGATGAAATAGTCCAAGCCGAAATAGACACTTTGCGGGATGTCAGTGGCATATTGCGGCTGCGTCGTGGCCATCAAAGACGCGACCACGGATATCGCCAACGCCGTCCACCCAAGCGTTTTGCGCGCCGACAAGATCAAACTGATCAGCGATAGCGCGTAACCTGACAGCAGAACAAACCGCAGGGCGACGGTGACAATACCGCTGTCTTGGATAAACGCGATCTGCGGGTATGAAAACGTCTCAGGGTACCAACGCAGCAGGACGATCAAAAGCCCGGCAAGGCTTGCGAGTAACGCCAACGCACCTGACAACCAGCCACTGCCAAACGGGCGCTGATCACGCGGCGTTTCCAACTGACTGATGACTTTTCGTAAAATTCGCATCGCGTTCTCCTATTGTTGGCGTGACAATTGCGCGGAATTCCGCAAATTCAAAGCGCTAATGCAGCTTAAACCGTGCTCTTTCTCTTGCCGCAAAGCCCCTGCGGTGCCAAAAGAACCGTTATGAGCACTGGACATATCACAATCGACCTCGACGCCATTATTGCTAATTGGCGGGCCTTGGATAAAATGACCTCCGTGGAAACGGCGGCTGTTGTTAAAGCTGACGGGTACGGCCTTGGGGCTGCGACCGTCGCAAAGGCATTGGCAAAAGCAGGCGCGCGCCGCTTTTATGTTGCCGTCGCTGAGGAAGGCGCTGCCGTGCGCGGCGCACTTGGCCCAGGGCCAGAAGTATCGGTATTCTCGGGCCATATGCGCGGCGACACCGACACCATTGGTGATCTTGGCCTGACACCTATCTTGAATTCAATTGACCAAGTCACCCGCCATTTTGACGCCCTGCCCGGCCACCCGTTTGGCATCCAGCTTGATACCGGCATGAACCGGCTTGGCATGGAATGGGACGAATGGGCAGCCATTGCAGAAATCGCATTGGCGCAAAAGCCATCGGTCGTCATGTCCCATTTGGCCTGCGCGGATGAACCCGATCATCCGATGAATGCTTACCAGCTTGATGTGTTCCACAAAATGACCGACGGAATATCCGTGCCACGATCGCTTGCGGCCACGGGTGGTATGCTGCTGGGCAAAGACTATCACTTTGATCTGTGCCGTCCAGGTATCGGGCTTTATGGAGGTCTGCCTTTCGCAAAAGCCCGTCCTGTCGTGCAAATGGACTTGCCTGTCGTGCAAATCCGGCATTTAGACGCTGGCGAAGTCGTGGGGTACGCCAATAGCTGGCAAGCATCGCGCCCAAGCCGGATTGCGACCCTGTCGGCTGGTTATGCAGACGGATTGATCCGGTCGATGTCTGACAAGGCAACATTGTTCTACGGCAACGAGCCTGTGCCATTGATTGGCCGTGTGTCGATGGACCTTCTAACGGTAGATGTAACCGACCTAAAAGAAGACCCGCATGCGTTATCCCTGCTGGGACCACAACAAACAGTGGACCAACTGGCCGCTGATGCGGGCACTATCGGGTATGAAATTCTGACGTCGCTTGGCGGGCGTTATACACGCCGGACTCGCGGCGGATGATACGCCTGTTGGCGGCGATCGGGGCGGCGACACTTGGCAGCTTTGCTGCTGTCGGACGGATTGCTTTGTTCACCGCCAGCACGCTACGCCATTTTGTCACCCAGCCGTTTTATGGGCGTGAATTTGGCCAAGCATTGTTCCAAATCGGGTTCCTGTCACTCCCAGTCGTTGGGTTAACCGCGCTATTCACTGGCGGTGCGCTTGCACTGCAGATCTATTCCGGCGGCGCGCGTTTCTCAGCAGAGGCCGTCGTACCACAAATCGTAGCTATCGGCATGGTCCGGGAATTGGGGCCGGTCCTTGTGGGATTGATGATCGCAGCGCGCGTGACGTCATCCATCGCAGCGGAAATAGCCACGATGAAGGTGACCGAACAAATCGACGCGCTGGTAACGCTGTCCACACACCCTATGAAATACCTCACCGTGCCGCGTGTATTGGCCGCGACACTTGTGATGCCTGTCCTTGTAGGCGTTGGTGACATCGTTGGGATTTTAGGCGGTTTTATCGTTGGGACAGAACGTCTTGGCTTTAACGCCGCATCTTATCTTCAAAACACTGTCGACTTCCTTGAACAACGCGACATCGTATCATCACTGGTCAAAGGGGCGGTGTTTGGCTTCATCGCGGCATTGATGGGCTGCTATTACGGCATGACTGCAGGACGCGGGGCCAGCGGTGTCGGGGCGGCGACCAAAGGGGCGGTTGTCGCGGCAGCGGTGTTAATCCTGGCGGCGAACCTGATCCTGACAGAAGCGTTCTTTTCAATATGATCACACTTTCAGGCGTTCATAAAACATTTAAAAACAACGTGGTACTGCGCGATGTTAATCTGCATGTGGACGAAGGGCAATCGCTGGTCGTGATCGGCGGGTCCGGTACGGGCAAGTCAGTTCTGATCAAATGCATTCTTGGACTGATGACACCTGACGCGGGCCAAATCGTCGTCGACGGCCAAGATATCACCCACAGTGGACACGCCAAACTGCTACACCGGTTTGGGATGCTGTTCCAAGGGGCCGCGCTATTCGACAGCCTTCCCGTATGGGAAAATGTGTGCTTTCGGATGTTACGGTCCGGCCAATCACGCAGCGATCTACGGGATCTGGCGGCAGAAAAGCTGCGGCGCGTGGGCCTTGGCCCTGACGTCGGTGATAAATTTCCAGCCGAGCTGTCGGGTGGTATGCAAAAACGCGTAGGGCTCGCACGCGCTATCGCGGCTGATCCAGAAATTATCTTTTTTGACGAACCCACAACGGGCCTTGATCCGATAATGGCAGGCGTCATCAACGATCTGATCCGCGAGATTACAACCGAAATGGGTGCAACTGCGATCACCATTACACATGACATGTCATCGGTACACGCAATCGCAGATCAAGTGGCGATGTTGCATGACGGTGTTGTGCAATGGCACGGCGACATCGACGCGCTAAAGCAAACAGATGATGCCCATGTGCGACAATTCATAACCGGTAGTTCGACGGGGCCAATTCCAACCTTACGTTAACGATTCGCCAGCTTGAGCATGCGAAACATCGCAAATATGGCGGTAAAATGGTCAGACATGCCAATTTTTTGAACGGTTGTGGCCCATGCGCATACACATTGCACACCCGTGGATAATTACGCTGAAAACATCTGTATTAAGGTGATTTCAGCACCTCGCACACAATATGCGCCACATATACCCCGATGCACATCCACGCGGATCAGGGGCATCTCGCGCAACAATACCCGTTTTTAAACCAGTATTGTCGCAGGATTAAGGACAGGGCCAACATGTCGGTACTTTTCCCCTTGGGTGCAAGTTGGTTAATATTGTAGTTTGTATCCAATTGACCAATTGCGTCCACGGGGGGATATAATTTGCGTCTTATCAAAATGTTACAAGTTGCGGGCCGTGCTTTGCGTGGCGCTTCAATTGTCGTTCTCGCGAGTTTGGCGATGGCAGCATTGTTTTATACAGTGGCCTGCGCTTTTGGCGCGGCGTTCTGGTTGTCGCTTCCGTTGATGTTTGGCGAAATGGCTGTTCCGTTGTTCGGCATGTACGCTCAAATCGCTGTCACGTTGCTATTGATTGCAGTCGCAGCCCTTATCCCCACGAACATGCGCATCAATGCATTAGAGCAGAGCCACAGGTCATTTCAGATTGGCATGAACGATGTGGCGCGCGCGTACCACCTTTGCCACACAGCAGACCGCGCTGGCGTGTTTACCTTTAGCGCGGAATTTGATGCTGTCCGCGAACGCATTGCATATCTGCGCGATCACCCTGATTTGTCGAGGCTCGAGCCAGAAGTCCTCGAGGTTGCCGCCCAAATGTCGCAGCAGTCGCGCCATCTATCTGAAGTCTATTCAAACGAAAAGGTCGTGCGCGCCAAAGCATTCCTAGAACAGCGCCAGCAAGAGGCTGAAAACCAGCAACAAAAGATCGTCGAAGCCCTGCATGCCACCCACGAGATCGGAAAATGGGCGCAGCAAGTCGAATTAGAAGAAAGCGTCGTGGCATCTCAACTGGCTCAATTAGACGAAAAACTGCAATCTGCCCTGCCCAGTTTGGGCTATATACTTGGCCGCACCGACGATAATGTTGTTGCCCTTGCGCAAAAGCCAGCCGCTGAATGATGCGAAGTGTTTTGCGGTGGGCCAATCTGGCCTTGTTGATCCTCTTTCCGGTTGCGTGGTTCGCACCATTGATGCGCGCAGGTCTATTGCCGCTGTTTGGTCTATCTGAAATCAGCGTTATTACGGGCCTTCAAAGCCTTTGGGGCAGCGACATCGCTCTTGCATTGCTGGTCACTGCATTCGCACTTTTTGCGCCATACCTGAAAACCATCGGTATTGCGCTATTGCACTTTAATCTCGCCAGCCCAAAGCTGCTGCCAGCCCTGTCCTGGATGGGTAAACTGGCCATGGCAGATGTATTCCTCATTGCACTCTATATCGTGGTGTCCAAGGGGGTCGGCATCGGTAAGATTGAAACCATGTGGGGTCTCTACCTTTTCACTGCCTGCATCCTTGCATCAATTCTGATTTCAGCCCTAACACCGCGCTGTTTCAAAGCCTAAATATGTCAGCCAGAGGCTTTCAACATTTGCCCCATAGACAGCGCATAGTTAATGGGGCAAAACGGGAACATGGCAAAACAACCAATCTTCACCTGTAACGAATGTGGCGCGTCCCAAACCAAATGGGGTGGGCAATGTGATGCCTGTCAGGCGTGGAACACGATTGTCGAAGATAAGCCGCTTGGCTCTGGCCCTGCCAAGAAATCGCTTGGCGGAATGCGCGGCAAGAAAATCACTCTCACTGACCTTGCCAGTCAAGAAGCGCCACCAGAGCGCACTTTGTCAGGTGTTGCCGAACTTGACCGCGTGTTGGGTGGTGGGTTGGTCCAAGGGTCCGCCTTACTGGTTGGCGGTGATCCGGGCATCGGAAAATCCACGCTTATGTTGCAAGCCGCCGCGCGGTTTGCCCGCAATGGGCTTAAGGTCATCTATATCTCTGGCGAGGAATCAGCCTCACAGGTTCAAATGCGCGCACAGCGCCTTGGCCTCACAGAAAGCCCAGTCAAGCTCGCGTCCGAGACAAACCTCCGCGATATCCTAACAACGCTTGAGGCTGAAAAACCCGATCTTGCGATTATAGATTCCATTCAAACGATGTGGGCAGACAACGTCGACAGCGCACCGGGGTCGGTTTCCCAAGTACGCTCGTCCGCACACGAACTGACCACATTTGCAAAACAACGTAATATTGCTGTCGTAATGGTCGGTCATGTCACTAAAGACGGTTCAATCGCAGGGCCACGCGTTGTTGAACATATGGTTGACACCGTGCTGTATTTTGAAGGCGACCGTGGCCATCAGTACCGCATTCTACGGTCGGTCAAAAACCGCTTTGGTCCTGCCGACGAAATCGGCGTGTTTGAAATGACGGGCAAAGGTTTGGCAGAGGTCAAAAATCCCTCTGCCCTTTTCCTGTCAGATCGCGGCAAACCAGCCCCCGGTTCAGTGGTCTTTGCAGGCATCGAAGGGACCCGTCCGATCCTTGGTGAAATTCAAGCACTGGTATCCCCGTCAGCGCAACCAAACGCAAAACGGTCTGTGGTCGGATTGGACAGTGGGCGGCTTGGGATGATCCTTGCAGTCCTCGAATCGCGCTGCGGCGTGCCGTTCACGGGGCTTGATGTGTACCTAAATGTCGCTGGCGGGATGCGGATTACTGATCCCGGTGCCGATTTAGCCATCGCCGCCGCACTTGTTTCTGCGCGAGAAGACGCGCCATTACCCCCAGAAGTGGTGATTTTTGGGGAAATAAGCCTTTCTGGTGCCCTTCGTCCGGTAATGCAGACCGAAAATAGATTGAAAGAAGCGCAAAAACTTGGTTTTACGTCTGCAATCACACCGCAACAAACTAAGAAGGTTGCAGTGGCGGGGCTAGAAATGCGGGAAACCAGCGATCTGGTCACGTTTGTTACGGAAACATTCGGGGATCGTGGTCCCGTTTAAGATCAGTAAAAGGTGACGAATATGGAAGGTTTCACAATTGTCGACGGGGTAGTGGCCCTCGTGATCATTGTTTCAGCGCTATTGGCTTACAGCCGCGGTTTCGTCCGCGAAGCGATGGCCATCGCAGGCTGGATCGGTGCGACCATTCTGGCGTTCATCTTTGCTGACACAATCCAACCGCTTGTCCGGCAAATCCCCGTCGTTGGTGATTTCATTGGTGACAGCTGTGAATTGTCGATCATCGCGTCGTTCGCCGCCGTATTCGCAATCGCACTGGTCGTCGTGTCGATCTTTACACCGCTGTTTGCCAGCCTCGTGCAACGGTCCTCGCTTGGGGGGCTCGATCAAGGGTTCGGTTTCTTGTTTGGCGTCGCGCGCGGCATTCTTTTGGTGGCAGTCGCATTCTTCGTCTACCAAACGGTTTTATCTACACAGCAGATTGATATGGTTGAAAACAGCCGCTCTGCCAAAGTGTTTGGAAAGATGACTGGCCAGATTGGCGAACGCGACCCAGAGGCCGCATTGGGGTGGATCACCACCCAATATGAGCAGTTAGTTGGTAACTGCGGTACGCCAGAATAAATCAAAATCATCAGGCCCCCCGCCAAATTGGCGCGGGGCCTTTTTTTCGACGCAGTCGTGACATGGCCCGCGCAAGCGACTATGACACTTTTATAACCGCAACTTGACACGGAGCAGCTCGCCTTGTCCCACGCATTTCCCCCCGCCCATCCCTTTGACGATGATAAACTGCGAGAGGAATGTGGCGTCTTTGGCGTCGTTGGCGTTGCCGACGCATCCAACTTTGTCGCCCTCGGCCTGCACGCACTTCAGCACCGCGGCCAAGAAGCAGGTGGCATCGTCACCCACGACGTTGAAACCGGCTTTAACCAGCAGCGCCGCATGGGGTTGGTGCGTGATAACTTCACATCGCCCAACATGATGGCCTCCCTGCCCGGTCCTATTGGTATTGGCCATGTGCGCTATTCAACTGCTGGCACAAAAGGCCAAACGGCGATGCGCGATGTGCAGCCGTTCTTTGGTGAATTTTCCATGGGCGGTGCCGCTATCGCGCACAACGGCAACATCACCAACGCAGATGCATTGCGCCGCGAACTGATTGAACGCGGATCAATCTTTCAGTCCTCATCGGACAGTGAATGCATCATTCACCTGATGGCGCGATCCATGGGTCAGAACATCCCCGACCGCATGGAAGAAGCCCTGCGCAAAGTCGAAGGCGCATTTTCCATTGTCGCCATGACCCGCACCAAAATCATCGGTTGCCGCGATCCACTTGGCGTGCGCCCGCTGGTGCTTGGTAAAATCGGCGACGGTTGGGCGCTTGCGTCTGAAACCTGCGCATTGGATATTATCGGCGCTGAATTCGTTCGCGAAATTAAGCCCGGCGAAATGGTTGTGATTAGTGAAAAGCATGGTGTCCAAAGCCATTTCCCATTCCGCCCCGCAAAATCGCGCTTTTGCATTTTTGAAAACGTCTACTTCTCACGGCCAGACAGTATTCTTGGTGGACGCTCGGTTTACGAGACACGCGAAAATATCGGCCGTGAATTGGCAAAAGAAGCCCCTGTTGATGCAGACCTCGTCTGCCCTGTGCCCGACAGCGGCACACCTGCGGCAATCGGCTATTCGCTAGAATCCGGCATTCCTTATGCGATGGGCATCATCCGCAACCAATACATGGGCCGAACATTCATCGAGCCAACTGAATCGATCCGCAATATGGGTGTGCGTCTGAAACTCAACGTGAACCGTGCGCTTGTTAAAGGTAAACGCATCATTTTGGTCGACGACAGCGTTGTGCGCGGCACCACCAGCCGTAAAATCAAGGAAATGATTCTTGATGCGGGTGCGGCCGAAGTCCATTTTCGGATCGCGTCCCCGCCCACCGCTTGGCCATGTTTCTACGGCGTCGACACACCAGATCGCGACAAATTGCTCGCAGCCAACATGACAGAAGACCAGATGCGTGATCACTTGGGCGTAGATAGCCTTAAGTTCATCTCACTTGATGGACTTTACCGTGCTTCTGGTGAGGCAAATGGTCGTAATGCGAAGTCTCCGGCGTTCTGTGATGCGTGTTTCTCGGGTGAATACCCGGTCAAACCCACCGACATGATCGCCAAAGGTTTCCAGCCTAAAGTCGCGGCTGAATAAGATGACGAAAACAGCATTGATCACGGGCGCATCGCGCGGCCTTGGTGCGGCTATGGCCCGCCAACTGGCCGCCACGCACCACATCATCGCAGTGGGTAAAACCACAGGTGCATTGGAAGAGCTCGACGATGCGATCCAGTCCGCAGGTGGCCAAGCCACGCTTGCGCCAATGGACATCACGGTTGATGCGGCCATGCAGCAGCTTTGCCGGTCGATATTTGATCGCTGGGGCAAGCTTGACCTTTGGATCCACACTGCAGTGCATGCGGCCCCTTTGGCCCCCGCGGGCCATATCGGGCCCAAAGACCTGTCAAAGTCCATCGACGTGAACATCACCGCCACTGCGCGATTGATCGGGTATGTTGGACCCTTGCTTGGTCAAACTGGACACGCGGTATTCATGGATGACCCACAAGCTGGTAAGCAATTCTTTGGGGCCTACGGGGCCACTAAGTCCGCGCAAACAGCCCTAGCCAAGTCTTGGGCCGCTGAGAGCCAGAACACTGGCCCCCACATTCACATCGTCACGCCAAACCCGATGCCAACGGCAACGCGGGCGCGGTTCCATCCGGGCGAAGACCGCAGTCCATTGGCAAGCCCAACTGACGAGGCCACGCGCCTTCTCAGCAGCTTGCCCATTTAAGGAAACGCCATGAGCGCCTCTGACGAAATCACAACTTTGCTGGCCACTGCCCGCGCAAACGCGGTTGATCTGACCAAACCCGTTCCAGAAATCGAAGCCGAGATTTTCGACCTTGTCTCGACCTTTGAGGCACGTTTGCAGCATCACTTTAAACGCGGTCCGTTCTTTAAAAAACTGCGTGCCCTGCTGGTTGAAAGCGACAACACCACCTTGGCTGACAGCGTGCATCACTATGCACAGGCTGTGAATGTCCTAAAACACGGAACAGGTGCAAGCTACCGCGAGCTGAAATCAGCGGATGATCTGCCGTTCAAGCTGCATATCCCAGCAGGCAACATCCGGCTGATCGACGTGGCAAAAGGTGGGTTTTACGCAGGGCTCGTTGACACACTTGATCAGGCCCATGCATTTCTAATCAGCCGTTAAATTTCGCATGGCGGTGCTTGCCCAAAACCAATGTCCGCTTTAGGGGTTATTGGGTTAGCAAAAGGCAGCCATCATGCGCATTCTGATCACCAATGACGACGGCATCAACGCCCCGGGTCTTAAAACGCTCCTTGCGATCGCGACCGAAATTGCGGGACCGCAAGGCGAGGTTTGGACGGTCGCACCAGCGTTCGAGCAATCCGGCGTTGGGCATTGCATCAGCTACACGCACCCCACGATGTTGGCGCAGCTAGACGACAGGCGGTTTGCCGCCGAAGGATCGCCCGCTGACTGTGTGCTCGCGGGCCTGTACCAAGTGATGAAAGAAACGCCGCCTGATCTGGTTCTGTCCGGCATCAATCGCGGCAACAACGCCGCCGAGAATACGCTGTATTCCGGTACCATCGGCGCCGTGATTGAGGCGGCATTACAGGGCATCCCTGCCATCGCCATGTCGCAGTTCTTTGGCCCCGACAACAAAGACCTTGATGATCCATTCGAGGCCGCAGCCCAACACGGGGTTGCCACCGTGCGCTCCCTTTTGGAAAAAGGCATCTGGACTAACGACGCCTACACCCTATTCTATAACGTCAACTTTCCGCCTTGTGCGGGCAAGGACGTCAAAGGCATGGCCGTGACCACCCAAGGGCGGCGCGCTGGCGTCAATTTCAGTGTCGACGCACAGACATCACCCACAGGCCGCCAGTTCATGTGGGTGCGCGGCGGGGACCAACATGTGCAGACCGCAGCAGGCACCGACGCGCAAGCAAACCTTGATGGGTATACATCAATCACCCCCATGCGCGCCGACCTAACAGCCCATGATATGGTAACCAAACTTCAAGGTTTATTGGGGTGAGCGCCTCAGCCGAAACAAAAATGCAGTTCCTTTTTGCACTGCGGTCCAAAGGTGTCACCGACACAAAAGTGCTGACTGCGATGGAACGTGTTGACCGTGCAGCGTTTGTCAAAGGTATCTTTTCCGAGCGCGCATATGAAGACATGCCGCTGCCCATTTCGTGCGGGCAAACGATCAGCCAGCCGTCCATCGTCGGGATTATGACCCAAGCGCTTAAGATGTCACCGCGCGACAAGGTTTTGGAAATTGGCACCGGATCGGGCTATCAGGCTGCGATCCTGTCGCACCTTGCGCGGCGGGTTTACACAGTTGATCGGTACCGCAGACTTGTCACCCAAGCCCAAGCGATTTTTACGGCCCAAGACATCACCAATATCACGACATTTACCGCCGATGGCAGTTACGGTTTTGCGGAACAAGCACCGTTTGATAAAATCCTGCTGACGGCCGCCGCCGAGGACCCTCCTGGCCCCTTGCTGCAACAATTGCGCGTCGGCGGAATCATGGTTTTGCCGGTTGGCCAGTCTGATACCGTGCAAAGCCTGATCCGCGTGACACGGCTTGAGACGGGTTTTGATTACGAAGAGTTACGCCCCGTGCGGTTTGTCCCCTTGCTCGAAGGGCTTGGAGCAGACTAATAAGACACCAAATGCGGTCAGAACACGGGGGATAAACCGCGTGCACCGCGATCGAGGAGACATGCAAATGACGATGACACGGGTTTTGATGACCACAGCCGCGCTTGGGCTGATGGCCGCATGTGACACACCATTAGATTTCGACCTGCGTGATCTGGCAAAGGGCTTTGATACATCCGAATCTGTTGCCAACCTGCCAGAGCGGCCACGCGCCGATGATCGTGGTGTAATATCTTACCCGAATTACCAAGTTGTCGTTGCTAAAAAAGATGACACGATGATCAGTATTGCGTCCCGCCTAGGCTTAAGCGCATCCGAGCTTGCTGGCTTTAACGGGATTGGCCCCGATGTGGCGCTTCGGCGTGGTGAACTTGTTGCATTGCCCAAACGGGTGACTGAACCGTCGCCTGCGACAGGTGCCGCCCAAACGGGTCCGATCCAGCCGTCCCCAGTTGATGTGACGGCCATTGCGACCACCGCACTTGATCGGGCCGGTCCGCAAGCTGCAACACCAACAGCCCCAATGAATGTGACTGTGCCAACGGCGCAAACTGGTACCGAACCTGTGCGCCATAAGGTGAAACGTGGCGAAACAGTATTTTCCATCTCGCGTTTTTACGATGTTCCTGTGCGCGCAGTTGCGCAATGGAACGCGCTTGGTCCAGAGCTTAACGTCCGTGAGGGGCAATTCCTTTTGATCCCGCAAGCGGGACAAACAGCCCCAGTTGCAGCCCCGGTATCAATTGCCCCTGCCCCAGGTGCCGGCAGCGAAACGCCAGTCCCGCCAAGCGCAGTCCTGCCATTGCCCGATGAAACACCATCAGTACCAGTACCTGCAGCATCGGTACCAGATGCGCCTGATTTGGGAGTTCCGACGCCGACACAAACGCCAGCCGCAAGCACCGCGCTTTTTGCATACCCTGTGCAGGGTAGCATCATTCGCGCATATGCATCAGGCCGCAACGAAGGCATCGATATCAGCGTGGCTGCCGGCACATCCGTCAAAGCGGCTGGTGCGGGATCTGTCGCCGCTGTGACAACCGACACAAGCGGTGTCGCGATTGTGGTCATCAAACACGATGGCGGATTATTGACGGTTTATACTAACCTTGAAGGGCTGACCGTCGCCAAAGGCGCCAGCGTCAGCAAAGGTCAGGCAATCGGCAAAGTCCGTGCAGGCGACCCAAGCTTCTTGCATTTTGAAGTACGGCGCGGCCTGACCTCCGTTGATCCAGCAGAATTCCTACCGTAAACTGCCGAAACATATGCCGGTGCCTCCGGCGGACATATTTATGCTCGGAAAAATCGGGCTAGCTAAGCCTTACGCCTTTGCGACCAGCAAGATCGGTAAAGTACTGCCAAGCCACGCGGCCTGATCTGCTGCCGCGTGTCATCTGCCATTCAATGGCCTCTGCCCGCAACGTGGCGTCGTCTATGGGCACCCCGTGCGCATCGCAATAGCCACGGATCATCGTGAGGTATTCATCTTGATCGCAAGGATGGAAGCCCAGCCAAAGGCCAAAGCGGTCCGACAAAGACACCTTTTCTTCAACGGCCTCGCCCGCGCTAATTGCCGTTGCTTGTTCATTCTCGATCATGTCACGCGGCATCAAGTGGCGGCGGTTGGACGTCGCATATAGCACAACATTATCTGGCCGCCCTTCAATACCACCGTCTAGAACAGCTTTGAGCGACTTGTAGTGCGCATCGTCATTGCCAAACGATAGATCGTCGCAATACATGATAAACCGCTCTGCGCGGCCACGCAGTAGGTTCAGACAACGGCCAATGCTTGGCAGGTCTTCGCGTTGCACTTCAACGACCTTCAAGGCAGGAATATCGCTATTAACTTTGGCATGTACAGCTTTGACAAGGCTCGATTTTCCCATGCCACGCGCACCCCATAAAAGTGCATTGTTGGCAGGTAAACCTTTGGCAAACTGAACAGTATTTTCGATCAAAGTATTGCGTGCGCGGTCAATGCCAACGAGCAACTCAACATCAACACGGTTGACGCGGGCGACGGGAACCAACCGATCAGGATCGGGGTGCCAGACAAACGCAGACGTTGCATCAAAGTCAGGCACGGGCGCTGGCGCTGGATTCATACGTTCCAGCGCCGCGGCGATCCGCGCAAGATCGGTCACAGATCAGGCTCGTCGTCGCCGTCCAAACCATCACCGTGGATGTCGTCATCCCAAAGGCCATCTGCCCGCAGCTTGGCATCGCGTTTACGCTCCACACGGGCGACCAGTTGGATCGACACCTCGTAAAGGCCATAAACAACCACGAACAAGATCACCTGACTAATGACGTCTGGCGGGGTCGCCAAAGCTGCCACAATCAAAATCGCAACCATCGCATATTTGCGTGTTCCGCGCAGACCGCGTGCAGACACAAGGCCCGCCTTGCCCAGCAGCGTCAGCAATACTGGCAGTTGAAAACACAGACCAAAGGCCACGATGAATTTAATCGTCAGCGCCAGATATGCCTTGGCCGATCCTTGAAAGATGATCCCAGCAGCGGCGGTCGATGCACCAGCACCAGATCTAACAACGTTTTCCTGTTGAAACCCAAGAAAGAACCCAAAGGCCAGCGGCGTAATCACATAATAGGCAAATGCAGCGCCCGCGAAAAACATAAACGGAGACGCCACAAGAAACGGAAAAAACGCACCCTTTTCGTTCTTATAAAGACCAGGAGCCACGAACCGCCATAGCTGGTAACTGATGATTGGAAAACCAATCACGAGACCGCCCAAAAGCGAGATCGAGATGGCGACAAAGAAACCTTCTTCGAGCGCAATGAACTGCAGGTCACAGGACTGGCCACGGGTCGCCAGTGCATCACACAGGGGTTCTGTGAGAAAGTTAAAAACTGGATTCCACACCGTGAAACAGATGATCATGCCGACAATGAACGCCAACACCGACCGAATCAGGCGCGTGCGCAGCTCTGTCAAATGTTCCATCAACGGGGCAGCGCTGTCGTCCATATTGTCAGAGGAGGTCATGCGTCACCCTTTGGTTTTACGGCTGGTTTTTTCTTTGGCGCCGATTTTTCAGCGGCTGGTGACTTTGCTGCGGCGGGCTTTCTAGCCGCTGGTTTTTTAGCGACAGCAGGGGCTTTTGCTTTGACGGGTGCAAGAGATTCTGACGCAGCCGCTGCATCGCGGGCTTTGCGATCAGTGGCCGCCTTGGCCATTGCATCCGACATTTGTGCCTTTTTGGCAGCACGTTGTTCAGTCAATTCACGTGTGGCTGGTCCAGGTGAAATTCCCGTTGCTTCGCGGATTTTATCAACCCCGAACTTTTGCGGGTTAGCAGCCGCTTTCAGGCTCGACGAGATATCTTTTATGCCGGAATCGTCTGCCGCAGACTCCATGGCACGGCTAAACTCGCGAGCCATGCCGCGGGCTTTTCCGGTAAATTCACCAACTGTTCGAAACAACCCAGGAAGATCCTTGGGGCCGATCACGATCAGGGCAACAATGGCGACAAGCACCATTTCGCTCCAGCCAAGGCCAAACATACGCTATTCCTTAATTGTGACTTAGGCTTTGTCTTTTTCAGACTCAGGTGTCACGTCTTTGACGTCGGCCAAACCTTCTTCAAGTTCTGCCTTGCTGTCATCAACGCCCTTTTTGAACGCGGTGATGCCTTTGCCGACTTCACCCATCAAGGACGAAATTTTGCCACGTCCAAACAAGACGAGCACGACAACGGCGATCAGCAAAAGACCGGGCAAACCAATATTATTGAGCATTTGAATATTCTCCTAATTCCACCCCAATCGCAGGATGGGTCATACGCTTGCACCAAGAGATAGGGACCTTAGATGGTGGATGGAAGGCGCAAAACCCCTTTAATTTCGCTGTTTTGAAGATAGTTGTGCCATAAACTTGTCAGTTGTCAAAAAAATGGCAAAACTATCCCTCACAAGTAAGGAATCATCAATGCGCCGCGCCGACCGTCTTATGTCCCTCATTCAAATCTTGCGAGATGGCACATTGCACAAAGCTGCCGACTTGGCCCTTGCTACTGATGTGTCCTTGCGCACCATCTACCGGGATATGGATACATTGGCCGCATCTGGCGTCCCGATTGAGGGAGAACGCGGTGTGGGCTACCGCGTCACTGCTGCTATCACTCTGCCCCCGTTGAACCTGACGATGACAGAGGTTGAGGCCCTGCACATTGGACTGCAAGCTGTTGGGCAAAATGCTGACGCCGAACTTTCGGCCGCTGCGCGTACCCTGTCAGCCAAACTCGACGCTGTGATGCCAGAAGATCGCGCACGCGCCCCAACGGGCTATGGGTTCGCCGTCTATCCATTTGCAGATGCCGCCCGTGGGTTCCAACATTTACCGATGATCCGTCAAGCCATTCGGACCCGTCAAAAGCTTCGGCTTGGATTCCCCGACGGCGACCGCACCGTGCGGCCACTTCAACTTGATTACTGGGGGCGGCTTTGGACGTGTCTAGTTTGGTGCGAAAAAGCCCACGATTTTTCCGAGCTTAGGATCGATCAAATCGAAACGCTCAAAATCCTGCCCAGTCTTTTTGTGGATGAAACTGGTAAAACCCTCATAGATTTCCGCAACCGTTAAAGCCAGTCAGCATATCCAGTGATGGGGCGAAAATAGGCGATGATCCGCCCCTCGGCTGGGGCCTTGCCAGCCCAGGGTGCAACACCGTGGATAAGGTGTCTGTGCAAAACCACGGCCTCACCGACAGCCGTAGGGACCTCCACGCGGCGGCAGGTGGCAAACACCTCTCGGCGGGCATTCTGATAGGCATCTGTAACGTCAACATCACCGAAATCAGCGGGATCAACCCCGCCAAATATATGCGCAAAGGCAGCGCCCATCACAAGATGGCTTCCTTCCCAAACGACCAGCGGACTGGCGGTTGCCTCGTTCAACGCCATACCGATGATAAAAGCATGCGGTTCGCGCAAATGGCGGCGTTTATCCGGACCTTCGGGCAAAAGCCCATCCATATGTGCAGCATCGCGGTTCATGCGAAACCGGTGCGCCGTTTCGCTCTCACCCGCGTCGTGGCGCGGATACCCGTCATAAACGATCGATACCTGTGCGGCGTGCCAATCCGGTGCCATGTGGGCAAAGGGCATGGACACACCACCGATCGCCCCATCAGGCGCGTTGGGCAACGCATCAACACCAACGAACCAAGTCCCGCGATGCCGACGCGTAGACGTATCCAATGCTATTGCCGCTTGGTATGCGGCACGCGCCCAAGCGGTGACCCTTGGGTCAATTGGCAGAACTTCATACCCCTGCGTTACCACCCGATTGCTTTGCGCAGCATATTAAGCGCCACCAAAGTCAAGAAAATGCCAAACACACGCTTAAGTGGCTTGGGGTCCATCCGGTGCGCCAGTGCAGCGCCCCATGGTGCCGTAATCAACGTCATCGCAATCACCAACACAAAGGCAGGCAGGTTCACTGCGCCAATTGTAAAAGGTGGTGGTGACTGCAGATTAACAGTCAAAAAACCTATGACCGACGGGACAGCAATGATCACACCAAATCCGGCTGCGGTGGCAACGGCACGGTGGATTGGCACATTATAAAGCGACATGGTCGGCACGCCGAATGACCCGCCACCAATGCCCATCAGCACTGACAAAAATCCAAGCATGGGTGACAGGGCAATGCGGGCCACACCAGTTGGCATCGCATCGCCAACCCGCCAATGCGCTTTGCCAAATGTCATATAAAGCCCAACAATAATCGCCAGTACGCCAAAAATCATTTGCAATGTTGCGGATCGCAGCGATGAAGCGATAAAAAACCCAATGACGGCCCCCACCACGATGCCAGGTGCCCAACTGCGCAAAATATCCCAGTCGACCGCACCCTTTTTATTGTGTGCCATGACCGACCGGATGGATGTCACAATAATCGTGGCCAACGACGTGGCCAAACAAACCTGCATCAGCTGAAAATCAGGATATCCAAGGGCTTGGAACACATAGAAAAACGCAGGTACCAGAATAATACCGCCGCCGACGCCCAGCAAACCGGCAAGCACACCGGCAAAGGCACCAACCGCCAGCAAAAGCACAGCCATGACGACCAACGTATTCAGCCCGTCTTCGATTCCGATCATGCCGCTTCCTTTGTAACATAAGCCAACGCGTCCAAAACCACGCGGCTATCCGCACCATCGCGGTGCACGTTTTCCGATAAATACCTGCGCCACATGCGAGCACCGGGGCGTCCTTGGAACAAGCCAAGCATATGGCGAGTAATTTGCTGCAGCCTGCCCCGTTCGGTTTGCAAATGTGCCTCGATGTAAGGCAACATCATATGCACGATCTCTTCGGCACTGTGGGACACACCACCTCCAAAAATCACATCATCCGCGTTTAGCAAGACGTCAGCAGGCGTATGATATGCGGCACGCCCAATCATCACGCCATCTAGGCCAGCATCCAGAAACGATTTCGCCGCATTCAGATCAGCCACACCGCCATTTACTGACAGATGCAGATGCGGGAATAATCCTTTCATCTCGTGCACCAAATCATAGTCTAGTGGCGGAATGTCGCGGTTTTCCTTTGGGCTTAAACCTTGAAGCCATGCCTTGCGGGCATGAATGGTAAACCGATCACACCCAGCGGCACTGACCCGCGCTAGAAAATCGGGCAAGATCGCGGATGAGATCTGATCATCGACACCAATGCGGCATTTCACGGTCACGGGCACATCCACCACGTCACGCATCGCAGCAACACAGTCGGCGACCAAGGAAGCATTTTCCATTAAGATCGCACCAAACGACCCCGATTGGACGCGGTCCGATGGGCACCCACAATTCAAATTAACTTCAGCATACCCCCAATCAGCGGCAATACGGGCGGCCTCGGCCAATTGCGCAGGATCAGATCCCCCTAGCTGAATAGCCAATGGATGTTCAGCAACATCGAAATCCAAAAGACGGGCCCGATCACCATGAATTATTGCAGGTGCGGTCACCATTTCAGTGTAAAGCAACGCGTGCTGCGACATCAGACGGTGGAAATATCGGCAATGACGGTCCGTCCAATCCATCATGGGCGCAACGCTTAAGCGTGCGCTTCGGTCCAAATTATACTGTTTCTTTTCCATGACTTAGTTCTTTCCAAACCAATGTACGGCCAATTTCTGTGGATAGTGCAAAATTGGTCTGACAACAATAGGCAGGGATAGGCCGTAATGGGCACAGTATTTCTGCTGATGAAACTTAAGAAAAGCAAAAACGCGTTCATAAATAAAGAGAGGGCGGATTGAAGGTCTTCGATGCGCTCTGCGCCGAGGTCTGCTTAGCGATCAAAGCGGCCATCCGAAGCTGTTCCGGTCAGGCCTACTTAAGTCCGCAAGGTCGCGCTCGTAGTAATTGGATCTGTCTGCGATTGGCTAGCCTTGACCTAAATCAAAGTTGGAACGCCGCTGCACTTGTAGGCTGCATTGAATAGTTCAAAAGCAGAACAGATGGAGATTGGATAATGTATAATAACATTCTTGTTCCAGTAGTCTTTGATGAACAACACGATACTCAGGCGTCCTACTTAGCTGCGCTAACCTTAGCAGCTGAAGGCGCCAAATTTACGATCGTGCATGTGCTGGAAACAATACCTACCTATGCCGCTGCCGAAATTCCACCTGAGGTGCTCGCGAGGGGGCGCAAAGAAGTCGCAGACTCACTTGCGCAAACGGCCACTGCTTTACCAAATGCAGAGCTGGCATTGATATCCGGAAATGCGGGAAGGGCCATAGTTGACTATGCAAATGAACATGGCATCGATTGCATTGTATTGGCATCACACAGGCCTGGGTTCGGCGATTTCTTTCTGGGCTCTACGGCTTCGAAAGTTGTTCGTCATGCAAAATGCTCTGTTCACGTTATCCGCTAACGGCAGCAATTTGCGCCTCGACTTTTATAGGCGGCTTAAGTGTATGGAATTGGAAGCACGGACAATCACTTTATTACGGCAGGTGTCGAATCCGACTGCCTTGACCCACCCAAGGTCGGACAGGTGAGATCCGGTTTACAATGGTAATTATCACAGCGGATCTTATTGCTTTGGCAAGCTCTACCGAGCCCAATCAGGACCAAAAGCTCACCAGTCCAATGCAAAGCGTGTTGCCTGTATGATATTCGGCGGGATCATACGACTTTCAGATTGGGGTGCCTGCTACGGCCCCTATAACGAGCGCCGCTTGTCCGTTTGCCTAGTCAAAAGCGAGTCTCCACCAAATTGACGCGACAAGGCCCCCTAATTTCATCTGTGGTCCCGGCTTCTTAGCCGTTTGACATCCCGACGGATCGCGCGATAGACCTTGCTCCCCCATTGCGCATATATCTTTGGCCCTGGATGGAAACCGTCAGGGCTCATCTGTGATGGATCAGGTTCAAAATCCATTTCAACAAAGCGACAGCCCTGATGTTCTGCAATTAAAGCGCGAAGTGCGCTATCAAAACGGGTCGCCTGCGCGCCCAGCAACCACCTGAGCGGTTGCGGCAGCAATGGAAAATACTGCATCTTAGGAATCCCCGAAACGCAGATAACATCAGCCTGAAATTTATCCTCGAGGATTTTTAGTAGATCCGAAAAGCACCGGAGCCAGACAGATAATGGGACGAGATGCGTGATATCATTGACGCCAAGTGAAACAGAAACGATGTCAAATTTTTGCTGTCGCGCCGCCTTTAGACGCGCAATTGTATCCGCGGTTGTGGCGCCAGTTTTTGCATCAACGGACCAATGGACTGTGTTGGTTTGTGATAATCTTTTACGCATATGGCCC
>JBLHXF010000027.1:0-33920 GCA_047629435.1 Yoonia sp.
CAGCTTGCGTTTCCGCGTCGCGTCGCCGCCATAACACTTGGCCGTCACGTCTTTGCGCATGGCCGATAGGGTTTCGCGGGCGATGACTTTGCCGCCAATCGCCGCTTGGATCGGGATTTTGAACATGTGGCGCGGGATCAGCTCTTTAAGCTTTTCAACCATCGCACGGCCCCGCGCATCAGCACGGTCGCGGTGCACCATCATGGACAGCGCGTCGACAGGCTCGTCGTTGACCAACAGCGACATCTTCACAAGGCTATCGGTTTGGTACCCCTGCAGGTTATAATCGAATGACGCGTAACCCTTTGTTACGGACTTCAGGCGATCATAGAAATCGAACACAACTTCGTTCAGCGGCAGGTCATAGACAACCATCGCGCGGCTGCCCGCGTAGGTCAGGTCAAGCTGGACGCCCCGCCTGTCTTGGCAAAGCTTCAGCACGTCGCCAAGATATTCGTCGGGCACAAGGATGGTCGCCTTGATCCGCGGTTCCTCAAGGTGGTCGACGTGGGTCAGGTCGGGCATGTCGGCAGGGTTGTGCAGCTCAATCATCGTGCCGTCGCGCATGTAGACGTGGTAAACCACGCTTGGCGCTGTGGTGATCAGTTCGATATCGTATTCACGTTCAATCCGGTCGCGGATGACTTCAAGGTGCAGCAGCCCAAGGAAACCACAGCGAAAGCCAAAGCCAAGTGCGGCGGATGTTTCCATCTCGTGGCTGAATGACGCGTCGTTAAGGGCCAGTTTGTCGATGCTGTCGCGCAGGTCCTCAAACTGGCTGCTGTCCACGGGGAACAGGCCACAGAACACGACGGGTTGCGCGGGTTTAAAGCCGGGAAGTGCGACTTCGCAGCCCTTCTTTTCAGATGTGATCGTGTCACCAACGCGGGTGTCGCGCACCTGTTTGATGGACGCCGTAATAAAGCCAATTTCGCCAGGCCCAAGCGTGTCGACGTTTTCCATCTGCGGTCGGAACACGCCGATTTTGTCGATCTGGTGCACGGTGTCGTTGGACATAAACCGCAGGCGGTCGTTGCGTTTCATTTGACCGTCGATGATCCGCACGAGGACGATCACACCCAAATAGCTGTCGTACCAACTGTCGACCAACATCGCCTTAAGCGGCGCGTTGATATCGCCTTTTGGCGCGGGCAAACGGTGCACAATGGCTTCCAGCGTTTCTTTGATCCCAACACCAGATTTCGCGGACACGCGCATCGCATCAGATGCATCAATGCCGATCACGTCTTCGATTTGGGCCGCGACAGCATCGCAATCGGTGGCTGGCAGGTCGATTTTATTCAAGACGGGCACGATTTCGTGGTCCGCATCAAGGGCGTGGTAGACATTTGCAAGCGTCTGGGCCTCGACCCCTTGGGTGCTATCGACAACCAGCAAAGATCCTTCGACAGCGCGCATGGACCGGGACACTTCGTAGGCGAAATCCACGTGGCCGGGGGTGTCGATCAGGTTGAGCACATATGTCTCGCCATCTTCCGCCAGATAATCGATACGGACGGTGTTTGCCTTGATCGTGATACCGCGTTCGCGCTCGATATCCATGCTGTCGAGCATCTGCGCCTTCATGTCCCGTTCGGCGACGGTGTTTGTCTCTTGGATCAAACGGTCGGCAAGAGTGGACTTACCGTGGTCAATATGGGCCACAATAGAGAAATTTCGGATGTTTTTCAGGTCGGTCATCTGGGTCAAATCGCCTTTGGCAAATGGGTTGATTGTCAATGGCGCGATGGGTCGGAATTTGCAAGTGCTGGCGCGCATATCCACGCAATACAAAGATGCTGCGAAAATGCGCCAGCATTGCCACACTGTTGGCAAACTACACTGTCAGACGAATACGAAGCGTCACCTGAGGACAGTATCATGAATCTGCGAAAATCCCTTGCCTGCCTGGTATTGATTTGCGGGCTCGGCCTCACTGCTGGTGCCTTTGCTGTTGGAATGGACTTGGTTCCTGCAAACGCGCTTGTCGTCGCACAGACAAAAGTTGATCCCACCCCGCCCCTAGATAATGACCCGCAGGCCAAAGCCATGGACACGGTTCAAACAGATGCAGCACCCATTGTCCGCCTCGATACCGCATCGGTTGAGGCCGCATGGCGGGGCTGGATGGTTGACAGTGGCGTCACAGAAAGCAGCCTTGCGATTGGGAGGGCTAGTACGATCTTGCACAGTACGGGGCAAAAACGGCTACCTGATAATGCCTACCCCATGGCCAGCCTGTCCAAGGCGATTACGGGCATGTGCCTGAACCAGATTCTGTTGCACAGTGCCTATTCATGGGACAGCACATTGGCAGATCTCGCGCCTGAGTTAATCAAAATGAATTTCACACCCGCCCCGCAAATGGCCAACCTGACCCTGTCTCAAATCGCGACGCACACCAGCGGGCTGCCTAAGGAATTAGAGTACGGTAAAATGTCGACGCGGAATATAAATCTAAGCAGCCAACCAACAATGGCCCGCGCCGCCCTAAAAGAACCCGCAAATTTTGGACCGCGCGGCAGTTACAGGTATTCAAACGCTAACTATGCCATCTTAGGATTCCTAATTGAGGCTATGACGGGAGAACCCTATGCGGACTATTGCAAGGCAAACATTCTAACGCCAGCAGCCGCGACCCAAGCAGGCGTCACAGGCCGCATGGCCCATGCTGCGGGGTACGGTGGCTGGTCAATATCAGTCGAAGATTACGCAAGGTTTGCGATGCAATGGTTTGCCCCGGACCAACCGTGGATGAAAACCCCCGCGCACTTTGCCTATGACGAGACAGCGCAATATGGCATGGGTGTTCATGTTTATCCGGCAAATGGTGGCACATTCATTAGTCACACTGGCCGCTGGACCCATTCAAATTCGCAAAAACCGAACATCGGTGCATTGTTTTTTGTGCGCGCAGATGGGGTCACTGTCGTCGCCAATTGGGACGGTTCGATTGAACCCGAACACTACCATCAGCTTCATAACTTACTCCGTGACGCATTGTGATTGAATGCAAACGACCCGCTGTATCACGCGCGCGGCATCCGGTGCTGTTAGCGGGGCATCTTTGGCACCATTCCCCACCCCACGCGCATTTGAATTGCATCCGCACCCTGCCCCTTGCATAATCATCCCAACAGCAGGCTGGGGCTGACACTCGGGAACCGAGGCGCCGTGGCAAAAATTACGGGTGATATGATGCGCAAATTGATTTTACTGGGTGCTTTGGTGACTTTGACCGCCTGCGGTGGTGGCCGTGTATCTGGCGATGTGGGCAAGGCCTGTGTCGCAGCCGACCGCAGGGCCGCATCGACGCGGTTGTGTTCATGTGTGCAACAAGCCGCCAACCAAACCTTAAATGGGTCCGATCAGCGTCGCGCCGCTACGTTTTTTGAGGAACCGCATTTGGCCCAAGAGACCCGCCAGTCGGATAATTCCGGCAGTGAACGGTTTTGGCAGCGTTATAAGAAATTCAGCGCAACAGCAAAACGGATGTGCGGTTAACGTAACACACCCCGCCGCGTCATCGCTCGCGCGTAAATCCACTGCGCGATTAGCCCAACCGCGATCATGCCCGTGAACACCAACGCGAATGTGCCCGAAATCTCAACGCTGTTTGGCGATGCTATGCCAAAACTATAGACAGACGACGCAGCCAGCCCAAGAAATGACAATCCGAACGCTGGCGCTGCCAACCGTGATCTTGCAAGCAGCAAAATAGATCCAAGCACCGAAAACCAAACACCAATTGCCCAGACAGCTTCGAACCATGTGGGCGCAGAAGTGATGTAGTTAAGCTGTTCTGGCGTCAACATCGCCAGATAATTTGCATTGCCCAACTGCGTCATCAGATAATCAAAGGCCCCGCCCGCATTCCAAAGCAGCGTTATGATCCCGACGATCCATAGGTGAATTGGTGTTTTCATGGCCTGATCCCCTCCGCTTTGGTCCGAAATTCTAGCACTGCTGGGGAATATCACACAAGCTTTGCGCATTTGCATGATTGCGCGGGCGCGCCTGTCTCCCTAAAACCAATCATATGAAAACGCCCACTGATATGACTGAATTGGCCCACGCTGTCGCCGCTGGTGACCGCCGCGCACTGGCCCAAGCGATTACGCTTGTGGAAAGCGGCCGTGCCGATCACCGGCTTGATGCCATGACCCTGCTGGATTTGCTGGCCGCTGGTCGCAGGCAAGCCATTCGTATTGGCCTGTCCGGCACGCCTGGTGTTGGCAAGTCCACGTTCATCGAAGGCTTTGGTTTGATGCTTACCGCAGCGGGTCACCGCGTTGCAGTATTGGCCGTTGATCCATCATCTGTTCGCTCTGGCGGGTCGATCTTGGGCGATAAAACCCGCATGGATTTACTTGCCCGCGATCCCAATGCATTTATCCGCCCGTCCCCCAGCCAGACCCAGTTGGGTGGTGTCGCCCGCCGCACCCGAGAGGCCGTCGCCCTATGCGAAGCTGCTGGCTATGACATTGTGCTGATTGAAACCGTGGGCGTTGGCCAATCCGAAACTGTGGTTGCCCAGATGTCTGATCTGTTCTTGCTGTTGCTTGCACCCGCTGGCGGCGACGAATTACAGGGCGTCAAGCGTGGCATCATGGAAATCGCGGATATAATCTTGGTCAATAAGGCCGACGGCGATCTGAAACCGCAAGCCATGCGCACCTGTGCAGATTACGCTGGCGCATTGCGGTTGTTGCGCAAACGGTCCCAAGATCCAGAAGGATTTCCCAAAGCGATGATTGTTTCGGCATTAGAAACAGTTGGCATTGCAGAGGCATGGAACCAGATGCAGGATCTTATCAATTGGCGCCGCGAAACCAGCGTCTGGGACCGGTCCCGCGCCGCCCAAGCACGTTATTGGTTTGCCGAAGAGGTCCGCCTACAATTGTTGGCCCGTATTGCCAGCGATCCAGATCTTGCAGCGCGTATGACTTTGTTGGAAAAAGAGGTGGCGGCTGGCCGCATGTCGCCTGCCGCGGCCGCGGCCGAGGTGGTTTCCAAAACATGACCAATCCGGGTGATCTGGTCTATAGCGGCAATCACTTGCGCGCCACATTATTCAATGGCGTGTCCGACCGTTTGGCCATCACATTTAGCTTTCGCGAAAAGGGCCGCACTGCGTTCACAGCTGTGAACCCCGTTAACCATATGGCAACCAATGGGTTCGCCCAACTGGCGATCACATCCCGCGTTAACGATTGGTTCATAAATCCCGATACGGCAGGCATTGAGGCCATGCTGCAAAAGCTGACGCCACACTACAAAGCCGTGCATATGCTGGGATTTTCAATGGGGGGCTACGGTGCGTTCAGATTTGCGCACGCGGCCCACGCCGCCTATGTCACCGCGATTTCGCCCCAATTTTCGATCCATCCTGATGTGGTCCCGTTTGACAGACGCTACCGCGCAGAAGCAAGCGGGTTTGATCGCACTACGGGGGATTTAACCCGCGTTCCAAGCCCGAATTTGCAAGGTATTATCATCGCGGACCCGTTCCGCCCGCTTGATCTGGTAAATGCCAATTTGATCACCGAAGTATTCCCGCGCGTCCGCATCGCACGGCTACCGTTTGGCGGGCACCCAGCGACTGCATTGATTGGCCGCGCCAGAAAGTCGGGCATCATTCAGCGTATAGCATTGCAGACCCCGCCGACGCCCGCGCCGATCATCGCAGAACACCGCGCGGCGCGACGTGATGATGCAGATTACCACAAAGCGTTGGCCGCCAAACTGTTGACCCGTTAATGCAACATTAATCGCTGCTGCTTGGCTTGCAGAAATGCGCGGTCAGTTGCGTTGCCCGCCAGATTGATCGCAATTTGGAAACAATCACTGGCGGCTTTGATTTGTCCGTCCCGTGCTAGAAAATCTGCCTTGGCCGCGTGAAAATGACCGTAGTCCGTTAAGTCGTCCTGTATGCCATCCAGCAACACCAAGCCTGCCTGTGCGTCTTGGGCATATGATACCGCGACGGCATGGTTGAGACGGACCACTGGCGACGGCTGCACAGTGCAAAGCAATCCATACAGTGCTGCGATCTGCGACCAATCGGTTGCCGCCCAGGTGGGGGCTTGTCCGTGCAACGCACTGATTGCGGCTTGCAGTTGGTAAGGGCCGATTTGTCCGCGTCCTAAAGCTGATTTTAGCAATGTATCAGCTTGGGCGATCTGCGCCTGATCCCACAGCCTGCGGTCTTGGGCCTCGAGCGCTATCATGCCACCATCGGCATCGGTGCGCGCACCTGCCCGCGCGTCGTTAGCCAGCATCAGCGCCAGCAAACCTGCGGCCTCGGGCGCGTCAGGCATCAAGCTGTGCAGGATACGCCCCAAGCGGATCGCCTCTGCGCAAAGATCACGGCGCAGCAACGTGCCGCCAGCTGACGCCATATAGCCTTCGTTAAATATCAGATAGATCACTCGCATCACCGCATCTGACCGCGCGGGCAAATCGGCTATGTCCGGCACACGGTACGGGATGCCCGCCGCCTTGATCTTAACCCGTGCGCGCGACAAACGCTGCGCCATCGTGCTGGGTTTATCCAGATAGGCATGCGCAATTTCCTCAGCCGTGAGCCCGCCCAAGGTGTGCAGCGTCAGTGCTGTTTGCGTCTTTGGGTCAAGCGCGGGGTGGCAGCAGGTGAACAGCATCTCGAGCCGTTTGTCGGGGATGGTCACAAGCGCGTCCTCTGCATCCGATTGTTGATGTTCGATGAAATAGGCGATTTCAGGGGACTTGCGGGCCAACGTTTGGTCGCTGCGTATGCGGTCAAGTGCGCGCCTACGCGCCGTTGTGATCAGCCACGCATCAGGGGCGTCAGGGATTTGGGCATCCCACGCAGTCATGGCGGCGACAACAGCGTCTTGCAGCGCATCCTCGGCCAGACTGAGATCGCCAAATTGTTTGACCAAAGCGGCCAGAATCCGCCCCCAATGCGCCCGCACCACCGATGTGATCGCGGCGTGGCTTGGGGGCGGCATGGTCAGGCGTCCCAGACAATCAAAGGGCGGATTTCGACACGGCCGAATGTGGATGTGGGAATCATGGCTGCATATTTCATCGCCTCATCCAAATCTGTGCAATCAAGCAGGTAATATCCACCCAGCTGTTCCTTAGTTTCTGCAAACGGGCCGTCCGTGGTGTGCATCTTGCCGTCGCGCATCGACACGGTTGTCGCGGTCTGGGTCGGTTGCAGCGCATCGCCACTGATAAGTTTGCCGTCTTCACGCACCTTGGTGGTGAAATCACCATAGCCTTTCATAAAGGCGTTAAATTGATCGGATCCAGGTTTTGGCCCTGCCCCTTCGGTGGAATAGATCAGACACATATATTGCATGGTTTTGTCCTTGTTGGTGCAAAGAGGCTTTGTGCCTCCCTTCATACCAACCAGACGCGCGGCGCGGCGCGAAATCGACATCTGAGTTGAAAAAATTGCGATTTTTGGTATAATAACCCTGAAAAACAGAGGAAATAACATGAAATTGGGAACATTCTCTATCAGCCTGACGGTCAAAGACTTGGAGGCATCGCGGTTATTTTACGAAAAATTAGGGTTCGGGCCGTTTGGCGGTGACGCCGCGCATGGCTATCTTGTTCTGAAAAACGGCGACCATTTGATTGGGCTATATCAAGGGATGTTTGACGCCAACATGCTGACGTTCAACCCCGGTTGGGATCAAAGCGCAGGCGAAGTGGACCCGTTCACAGATATACGCGACATACATAGTGAATTGGTGGCCAAGGGACTAAAACCTGCCCAAGTTAATTTGCCGCAAGGTGGTGGTATAGGCAGCTTTGTTGTTGTGGACCCCGACGGCAATCCTGTATTGATCGACCAGCACCGGTAATTGCGCTTGTTTGGCGTGGATGCGGGTTGACGCGGGCTGGGAATCCTCCTATTTCGCGCAGATCGAATTCATGGCTCTGCTTGTCAGGGTCTTAGCTAATTAACTGGGGCATATGTGGCCGATCCACTGTTTGCCCCTTAAGACGAAGGAAATGCCCATGTCCCGCCGTTGCGAATTGACTGGAAAAGGCCCAATGTCTGGCAACAATGTCAGCCACGCTAAAAACCGTACCCGCCGTCGGTTCCTGCCAAACCTGCAGGATGTGACATTGATGTCCGAATCACTGGGCCGTTCTTTCAAGCTTAAGATCTCGAACGCTGCATTGCGCACGATCGATCACCGTGGTGGTCTGGATGCGTTCTTTGCGAAGTCCAAAGACGTTGAGCTGTCCCCAGCCGCGTTGAAGATCAAAAAAGAAATCACCAAAGCGACAGCGGCGTAAGCCACTTCGGTTTGAATTTTTGAAAGCCCGGCCGTGCAAACGGTCGGGTTTTTGCGTTTGATGACGGGTTTACAGGTGCACCGAATGGCTGCTTCGAGCCCAGAGCTACAATGAGTTGCCGCGCCAAGCGTTTTCATAGATGTGTTGCAAATCCCTGAACTTTAACTGGAGTCGTTCGGATGCAAAACCATGAGGTCCTCTTTAACGCTCTGGAATTACCTTGTGGCGTCGTCTTGAAAAATCGGATTGCGAAATCTGCGATGTCAGACTCGCTGGGCGACGGCACCGGTCATCCGACATCTGAACAAAACAGGCTGTATCAGCGCTGGGCAGAGGGCGGGGTGGCGGTCTCAATTATTGGCGAGGTGCAGGCCACTTCTAGCTATGCTGAAAAGCCTGGAAATCTGGTCCTGAATGCGGTGTCTGACCTGTCAAAGTTTCGGAAACTTGCCACGCAGGGCAGTAAGAATGGAACACAGCTATGGCTGCAACTCGGTCATGCTGGGGCGCTTGCATACGCGCCAATCAGCAACCCCAAGGGGCCAAGCTCATTAAATTTGCCAGGCCTTCGGTGTGAGGGGCTGACACAAGATGAAATCCACCAAGTGCCCTTGGACTTTGCAAAAACAGCCAAATTGGCACAACAAGCCGGGTTCGGCGGTGTCCAGATTCATGCAGCACATGGGTTTCTACTGAGCCAGTTTCTCTCGCCTTTGTTCAACAAACGCAACGATGACTACGGCGGCGCAGTCATTAACCGCATGAGGTTATTACTTGAATCCATTCAGACTACACGCGCGGCGGTCGGCCCAAATTTTCCAATCGCAGTGAAGCTTAACTCTTCAGATCAGCTTGAAGGCGGGTTTAGCGAAGACGACGCACTTCAGGTTGTTGCTGCTCTAGACAAGTCGTCAGCGGACTTAATCGACATCAGCGGCGGGACCTATTTCCCCGGCGCTAAATCTGCGTCCGACAGCGCGGGACATGGACCGTATTTCATCAAATTTGCCAAACGCGCAAGAACGGTCACAACCAAGCCATTGATGTTAACGGGCGGTTTCAAAACAAGCGCGCAGGCCGAAGACGTCGTGACAAGTGGCGCAGTAGATGTCGTCGGCCTTGCCCGTGCGCTTGTCCTTGAGCCAACCCTTCCCAACCTCTGGATGGCAAACCAAACGCCAGAACCAACCTTTCCGAGGTTTTCCGATGCGCCCGAGGGGGGCATAACTGCGTGGTATACGATGCGACTGACTGACATCGGTTCCGACAAAGAAACAGACGATGTTGGCCACCTTGGAAAAGCAATCAGCGATTATGATGACCGTGATGATGCGCGCGCGAAAATTTGGTCACGCCATTTCAATAGTTAGGTCCATCAATTGGATTGAAACCTAGTTTGCCCAATGTCACCTTGCCCAGCAAGATAGACATTTACGCATACACCCAAAGGACCTCGTTTATGAAAATCCGCCCAATGCAGCCAGATGACATCCCAGCCGTTCATGCGATGATCTTGGCTTTGGGTGCGCACCATGACGATGTGAATGCCGCTGTGACCCCCGCGACCCTCTTGCGGGACGGCATTGGTCCGCATCCGTGGATCAGATTTCTGGTTGCCGAGGATGCGAGTGGGTTACAGGCTTATGCGGCCTTGTTGCCGCTTGCCAAGATTGTTGACGGCATCCGCGGGATCGACATCAACCATATGTATGTGGCCGAGGGGCTACGGGGGCGCGGTGTTGGCCGCATGCTTGTCGATGCGGCAGCAGGTGTCGCCCGCGAACTGGGGTGCACGTATATATTCATTGGTACCGCCCCAGATAATACCGCCGCCCAAGCGGCTTATCTTGCGTGTGGGTTTGAACGCTGGGCGGATGGTGGCCCCCGCTTTCGCCTGTCCATTTGAAAAAATAGGTGCCGACCCGTTCTGGATTTTCTAGACGGCGCGTTGGTGAGCGTGAGCGCCTCGCGGGGTCTGTTAGGCAGATGAAATTGCCCTTTAAAATCAGTGTCAAAAAGCAAGGCGCTGGTTTAGGTACCGCCCCTAGTGGGGTTATGTGCGGTCAAGGCAGCATCGGCTATCCTAGCTTGCGCAGACCCGATGCCACGTCAAAAAGGTGAGCTTTACCATTTTGCACACGAAAACGCATTTCCGCAGCATCACTATCAAGCAAGTGCACGCCTTGAATGCTCACTGTGAAGCTGTCGTCTGATCCCACCACTTTTCCGTGAAGCAAAGTATTGGCGCCCAAGGGTTCTGCCATTTTTACAATCATTTTTATCGGGCCATTGGGATCCAATTCCAAATGTTCGGGACGCACGCCCAGTTTGACGGGGCCATCTGATCCGACCGCGTCAGCGACCGGTTGATCGCCCAAATAAATCCTGCCGTTTGATACCTGCGCATCAAGGATATTCATGGCAGGGCTGCCGATGAATTGCGCCGCAAACAACGTGCGCGGTGTCTCGTAAACCTCGAGCGGCGTGCCAATTTGTTCGGCCACACCGCTGTTCATTACGATCATGCGGTCAGCCATTGTCATAGCTTCGACTTGATCGTGCGTGACGTAAAGCGCGGTAATGCCTAATTTCGATTGAAGTTCCTTGATCTCCAAACGCATTTGAACGCGCAGCTTTGCATCGAGGTTTGACAGCGGCTCATCAAACAAAAACACAGCTGGTTCGCGCACAATCGCACGGCCCATCGCGACCCGTTGACGTTGCCCACCCGAAAGCTGTTTTGGCTTACGGTCCAATAGCGGTTCAAGCTGCAGTAGCTTTGCGGCGGCAACAACTTTGGCGTCAATCTCGTCTTTTGGCAGTTTGGCAATCTTCAGCCCATACCCCATGTTTTGGCGCACCGACATGTGTGGGTACAGGGCATAGTTTTGAAACACCATCGCGATGTCGCGGTCCATTGGTTCTTTATCGTTGGCACGCTCGCCCCCGATTTGGACCTCGCCTGCAGATACCGTTTCCAACCCGGCGACCATGCGCAAAAGGGTGGATTTTCCGCAGCCAGACGGGCCGACGATAACGATGAATTCACCATCTGCGATTTCGGCATCAATGCCGTGAATGACATCAGTCGCGCCAAAGCTTTTCTTGATGTCTTTAAGTGTAACGGTTGCCATATTGTTATTTCTCGCTATCGACGAGGCCGCGGATAAACAGCCGTTGCATACTGACAACGACGATCACAGGAGGGATCATCGCAAGGATTGAGGTCGCCATAATGACGGGCCATTCAGCCACATCATCACCCGACGGGAACATCTGTTTGATACCCATCACGATGGTATTCATTTCGGGATCTGTCGTGATGAGCAGGGGCCAAAGGTATTGGTTCCAGCCGTAGATGAACAAGATCACGAACAGGGCCGCGACGTTTGTGCGGCTCATGGGGACGACGATATCCCAGAAGAACCGCATCGGGCTGGCGCCATCGACGCGGGCCGCCTCTGCCAACTCATCTGGGATGGTGAGGAAGAACTGGCGGAACAGAAACGTCGCCGTTGCCGATGCGATAAGTGGGAATATTAGCCCGCCATAACTGTTGAGCATGCCAAAGCCAGCCACGACTTCGTAGGTTGGCACGATCCGTACTTCGACGGGCAACATCAGCGTGAGAAAGATCATCCAGAAGAAAATGTTACGTCCCGGGAAGCGGAAGTAAACAATCGCAAAGGCGGACAGCAGCGAGATCACAATTTTGCCAACCGCGATGCCAATCGCCATCACCAAACTGTTGAACAGCATGGTTGTGACCGGCACGTTTACGCCCGAAAACAGCGCCTTGGAATAGTTTTCCCACATATGGTCACCGGGCCAGAGCGGCATTGGTGGACTTACGATTTCGGGCTGCGTGACGGTCGATGCCACAAAGGCCAACCAGATCGGAAAAAAGATAACCAGCACGCCAAATATCATGAAAATATGCGTCAGCCAAAGACCAGCGCCGCGTTTTTCAACCATGCCATGAATTTCTTGGGCCATTAGTAGTGCACCCTTTTTTCAACGAATTTGAATTGGATGATCGTTAGTAAGCCAACAACGAACAGTAGGATAACGGACTGGGCAGAGGACGACCCAAGGTCTTGGCCGACGAACCCGTCCGAGAACACCTTGTAGACCAGCACAGTCGTTGATTGCTGCGGCCCACCTGCGGTGATCGTGTGGATCACCCCGAATGTCTCAAAGAAGGAATAGACGATGTTGACGACCAACAAAAAGAAGGTGGTTGGTGACAGCAAAGGCAACACAATCGTCCAGAACCGTTTCCAGAAGTGGGCACCGTCGATGGCCGCTGCTTCAATAACTGAACGCGGGACGGCTTGAAGTGCTGCGAAGAAAAACAAGAAGTTATAGCTAATGCGGCCCCACGAGGATGCGACGACGACAAGGCCCATCGCCTCTCCACCGTTTAAGACGTGGTTCCAGTCATAGCCAAGATTGCCCAAATACCATGACACGACCCCAACGCGGGTGTTGAACATGAACAGCCACAGCACGCCTGCGATTGCGGGGGCGACGGCGTAGGGCCAGATTAACATGGTGCGGTAGACGCCTGACCCTTTGATCAAGCGGTCGGCCATCACGGCAAGGAATAAGGCGGGGATCATCGAACACAGCGTGACGAGGATCGAAAAAATGCCCGTCGTCGCAAAGGACGTCAGGTAGAACTTGTCGCTCAGGAGGAATTCAAAATTGCCAAATCCCACGAACTGTGAAGACAGGCCAAACGGATCAGCGATGAACAGCGACTGCCAGATCGCCTGCCCTGCTGGGTAGAAAAAGAACACAGCTGAGACCGCGACTTGCGGTGCGATCAAAAGTAGCGGCAGAAACCAACCACGAAACGTGACGCGTTTATCCATTGATGTGTCCCCAAAGTGAAAGGCAGGCCCGAAATCAGGCCTGCCTTTTTTGTTGTTTTATTTGTTTGCAGTCTCGAACCGGCGCAAAAGCGCGTCGCCGCGATCTTTGGCGCTGTCCATGGCTTCTTGTGCTGACTTGTCGCCAGCCCAGATTGCCTCGAGCTCTTCGTCGATGATCCCGCGGATTTGGTCAAATGACCCAAGACGCAAGCCTTTGGAATTTTCCGTAGGCTCGTTTGCTGTCATCTGGATCACAGCAATATCGGTACCTGGGTTTGCTTCGTAGAAACCTGCGGCGCGTGTTGCGTCGCCTGCCTCAGACGTGATCGGCAGGTAGCCAGTGTTCTGGTGCCAAGCAGCCTGAACATCGGACGATGACAAGAAGCTAAGGAATTCACCCGCGCCTTTGTATTCGTCCGCATCGTGACCAGACATCACCCAAAGCGACGCACCACCGATGATGGTGTTTTGCGGGCTGTTGCCGATGCCCTCCCAATAAGGAAGCGGACGCACGTCGAAATCAAATTCGGCCTCAGAGCTGATACCCGCGTAGCCTGCAGAGCTTTCGGTGAAGAGCGCGCATTCGCCAGCGCGGAAGTTTGCACCGCCTTCATTGCGACGACCCGTGTAGATGAATTTGCCGTCCTTCGCCCATTCGCCCATCGCGGTCAGGTGTGCAACTTGTGCTTCACCGTTCAGCATCAGCTCTGTGTCGAGGCCTGCAAAGCCGTTGGCTTGGCTTGCAAATGGCACGTCATGATACGCCGAGAAGTTTTCAAGGTGAATCCAGCTTTGCCATGCGGTGACAAGCGGGCAGTCTGATCCGCCAGCTTTCAACGCATCAAGCGTCGCGTCGACATTCTGCCAAGTGGACAGGTCAGTGTCTGGATCAACGCCAGCAGCCGTCATTGCATCGCGGTTCACCCACAAAACAGGTGTTGAAGCGTTGAATGGCAGCGACAACATATCGCCGTCGGTTGTTGTGTAATACCCTTTGACCGCACCAATATAGGCGTCAGGATCGTAAGCTGCACCACTTTCGGCCATCACCTCGAAGACGGGTTTGATCGCGCCACCGGCGGCCATCATGGTCGCAGTGCCTACTTCAAAGACCATCAAAATCTGAGGCTGCTCGCCAGCGCGGAATGCAGCGATACCGGCGTTCAGCGTTTCAGAATAGTTACCTTTGTGGCTTTCAACGACAACAAAGTCGCTTTGGCCTGCGTTAAATTCTTCGACTTGGGCTTTTACCAGCTCGCCAAGGCGGCCCGTAAATGCATGCCAAAACTGCACTTCAGTTTCTGCCATCGCCGCAACTGGCGACAGGAATGTGGATACGGCTAAAGCGCCGAGCGTATAATTTTTCATATTTCCTCCCAGTGCACCAGAACGGTGCGTTTTCATATGATGCGCATGATCACTTACACGCATCAGGTGTTGTCCTTCGAAACGATACACCGCCACAGACATAATTCAAGACCACAAAATACTGGCAAAGCATAACACAATGTTATAATTCGATTCCAATGTTTTGATGAGGGCACCCGTGAAACGAATTCCCCGACTGCGTCAGCTTGAGGCACTTATGGCAGCCGTTCAATACGGTTCTGTGACACGTGCGGCGAAAGAGTTGGGCATTAGCCAGCCCGCCGTAAGCCGTCTTTTGAGCGACCTAAGCCAGACGCTTGGGTTTTCATTATTTGATCGCCGCGACGGACAACTTGTTCCAACCCAAGAAGTGCGATTCTTACAACCTGACATCAAACGGGTACTCGAATTGATGGACCAAATTGGCGAAGTGAGCCAAAGTTTAACAGCGCGCACCGCTGGACATATTCGCATTGCATGTCTGCCCGGATTTGCGACCAGTCACCTGCCTGCTGTCGTAGCCAAATTCCTTAAGGACCGACCAGAGCTGAGCATCACAATCGAGCCGGACCGCCCAGAACGCATTTTAGAATGGATGGTCGAAGAGCATTTCGACATCGGAATTACCGACGGTTTTCGCGGACATCCTGCCGTCGAAAGCCGCGACATCGACGTGCGTACAGTTTGTATTTTTCCATCCGGTCACAGGTTAGAAAACTTAAAAACCATCACGCCCGCCGATCTTGATGGGGAAAAAATCATCCATACCCGCCGCGATAGCGATTTCTTCAAGGCGCTGTCTGACGCGTTTCAAGACAGCAATATTCAGCTGTCGACGCTCGTTGAAACGCGGCAATTTACGGCGGCCTGTGAATTGGTTTGTCATGGCATCGGTGTCGCAATCGTAAGCGAGCTTGATGCGATGAAGTTCGCAAACCAGACCGTATCGATCCGCCCTTTTTCTCCGTCGATCCCACACCGCCTTTCTTTGGTTCGCCCGATACAAAAGCGCCCTTCGATGATCACCCTCGATTTCATGGATGCATTTGAGGCCAGTTTGGCGCCGTTTCGGACCGAAAGTTAACCACGGTCCAATACCGCATTCATTTTAGGGCACACAGGCATCGCGACCCTGTCATTGTCATTTCCAGCCGCTTTACAAATAACGATCAAGACGCTGGGCAAACCACCGCGAACGTAATACATTCACGTTATTGAATGTAGAGGTGATGCCATGAAACTGACCCGACGAAATGCCCTAACCCTTGCAGGTGCGTCCGCTTGCGCAATGGCTGTTTGGCCAAAGATCGCCATGGCCCAGATGACGGTGGGTGCCAAAACGATCCATTCTTTGTCAGACGGCTTTATTAGCCTGCCCACCGAATTAGTATTTGGTCCAGCGCCAAAGGTCGAAGCCGACACGTTTATCCAGACCCATGATCTGACCGATCGGCTGTCACCGCCGTGCAATGTCACACTGCTGCAAGACGGTGATCGCAACATCCTGTTTGATCTTGGCGCAGGGTCCGAATTTCAAAGCACCGCTGGGTTTTTGCTCGATGCACTGGATGGCATCGACCTCAGCCCTGATGACATCACGGATGTGGTGTTTACCCACGCGCATCCAGATCATATTTGGGGGCTCGTTGACGACTTTGATGATCTGACGTTCCCCAATGCGGCCTATATGATCGGCCAAACCGAATGGGATTATTGGACCGATCCAAATACTGTCGACACGATAGGCGCTGAACGGACAACTTTTGCTGTTGGGGCCGCCCGCCGCTTGGACCGCATTAAAGACATGGTCACTTTCGTCAAAGACGGCATGGAAATCTTGCCTGGCGTTGCAGCGCGCGCCACTTTTGGCCACACGCCCGGGCATTTGGCATTTGAGGTCCGCGATGGCACTGAAAGCGTGATGGTGCTGGGCGACTGCATTGCAAATCACCATGTTGCCTTTGAGCAACCGGCTTGGCGGTCAGGGTCTGATCAGGATCTTGATACTGGGGCCGCAACGCGGATCAGCCTGCTGGACCAGTTGGCGCAAGACCAAATGCGCGTCGTTGGCTATCATCTGCCCGGCAATGGGATTGGACGGGTTGAGCGACACGCAGGTGCCTACCGTTTTGTGCCAGAGATCTAATTACTGCGCGGCAAGCGGTTGCCGCGCAAGCTGACAATGCGCCCACAATAATTCAAGCCCGTCTATTAGCGCATCGATATCAGCATCGCTATGCACGGGTGACGGCGTAATCCGCAACCGTTCGGTGCCTTTGGGCACAGTCGGATAGTTGATCGGCTGAATGTAGATACCATGCTCTGACAGCAAAATATCAGACAGGTATTTGCACTTGGCCGCATCACCCACAATAATCGGGATAATGTGGCTCGGGTTGTCGATATGCGGGATGCCAATCGCGTCAAGCTTTGCACGGACGCGGGCCACGTTACGCTGATGCCTCGCGCGTTCAATGCTGCTTACTTTAAGATGCTTTATTGACGCGGCCGCCCCAGCAGCAACAGCTGGCGGCAATGCGGTTGTAAAGATGAACCCACTGGCGAATGACCGCACAAAATCACAAAGCGACGCGCTGGCTGCAATGTAGCCACCCATCACACCGAATGCTTTACCAAGCGTTCCTTCAATGACGTCAATGCGGTGCATTTGACCTTCACGTTCAGCAATACCGCCGCCACGTGGGCCATAAAGGCCAACAGCGTGGACCTCATCCAGATACGTTATTGCATTGTATTTTTCGGCCAGATCACAAATTGCAGCGATGGGGGCAATGTCGCCATCCATAGAATAGACGGATTCAAACGCGATCAGCTTTGGCCGATCAAGCGGTTGCGCCGCAAGCAATTCTTCAAGGTGGTCCAAGTCGTTGTGTCGCCAAATAACGCGGTCCGCTTTTGAGTGCCGAATACCTTCGATCATGCTGGCGTGGTTCAGCGCATCAGACAGCACCAAACAATCAGGGATACGGCCAGCAAGCGTGCTTAATGCGGCCCAATTCGACACGTAGCCGGATGTAAACAACAACGCAGCCTCTTTGCCATGGAGATCTGCCAATTCAGCCTCGAGCAGAACATGGTGGTGGGTTGTGCCAGAGATGTTGCGCGTACCCCCTGCCCCTGCACCGACCGCATCAATGGCCTCGTGCATCGCGGCCAAAACAGCAGGGTTTTGGCCCATGCCAAGATAGTCATTTGAACACCAGATCGTCACATCGCGTGTGCCACCATCGTCGGTACGATTGGTGGCGCGTGGAAACTGACCATTGTGCCGCGCAAGGTCAGCAAAGACGCGGTAATTGCCGTCATCGTGCAATTGGGCCAACGCGCCTTGAAAGAAATTATTGTAGTCCATGGTTCATCCTAAAAGCTGATGGCGTCTTGCACAATGGTGTCTAGCAATGACTGTACGGCTTGCATTTCGCCAGCTGGATAGTTGCGATACCCGATCACAACTTGGCCTGCTTGGTCCGCCACAAAAATCCCGTAAGGACAGTGGGCAATATTCATCGGGTCCGCTTCCATCACTTGTCGCGACAAGCTGGCAGAGCAAAACAAAAAGATGTCGGCGGCGTCAAAGATCACGATGTCAGAGCCAACATCAGCGCCTGTGCGGTTCAGCATTTCGCCGGTGTGGCTGACGTAATCAATGACCAAACCTTTGCCGATAATCGCATTTTCCACGGAAAACGTCGCATCATCAAAGCTGCCGTCAAAGGCATAGGTTGTCGCATCTTGGGCCAATGCGGGACTGGCAATGAGGGACATGTACAAAGCAAATAAAACTGGTTTCATGATCGGTCTCCTTTTGATGCCAACCTAAGTGGGTCGCGTTGGCCGGACCCTGATCTAAATCAAGGTCCGGCTATTTTGCTTTAACCGAACATGTCGGACGTGATGCCGTCGTACCAGCCAACAGATTCTTGGAACGTCGCTTCGCGCATCTCGGCCGTTTCACCTGTCGCACTGATGAAGCCATCGACCTTGGCGATTTTCTCGTCGGTTGCCTCGTATGTGGCCCCAACTTTCACGCCATCATTGGTGTCGATCAACGACCAGCACGTATTTGCAAAGCGCGCAGGGAACACAGTGGACCCTGTCAAAGCACCGCGGACTGCATTTGCACAAACCTTGGCTTGGCTGTTGGCCGAGAAACCAGATTTGGGCATGTCGCCCTGCGCACAAGCATCACCCAAGACGTGGATGTTTTCATCCATCTTAGATGACAGGTCAGCGGCATTTACAGGGGCCCAGTTGCCTTCGGTGACGCCTGCAAGCTCTGCGATACGGCCCGCTTTCATGGCTGGGATCACGTTGCAAACATCGACCTTGGTGACTTCACCGTCGATGGTCAGTGTCATCGCATTCGGATCAACCGAAACGCTGTCACCACCAAAATCAGGGCCGACCCGTTCGATCATACCGTCATAGTGGTTTGCCCAGCCTTCTTCAAAAAGACCCTGCTTTGAGAATTTTGGCTTTGGATCAGCGATCAAGATTTTCGCGGTCGGGTTCACTTCTTTCAAAGTGTGCGCAACCATTGAAATCCGCTCGTATGGACCTGGAGGGCAGCGGTATGGGTTTGGCGGTGCGACCATCGCAAATGTCCCACCTTGTGGCATCTCCATGATCTGCGCTTTTAGCAGCTCAGTCTGTGAACCACCCTTATAAGCGTGCGGCATGGCGTTTTGTGCGGTGATGTCCCAGCCTTCAACTGCGCCATCAACAAAGTCGATACCCGGTGACAGGATCAAACGGTCGTAGGGAATAGAGGCCCCACCAGCAAGCCGAACAGTTTTGGCATCACGGTCAACGCCCACGGCCCAATCATGCACGACATTGATGCCGCCAGAAGCCAAACCACCATAGCTGTGGCCGAGCGAATCCATATCGCGGAAACCGCCCAAATAAAGATTCGAGAAGAAGCAGGTGTAATACTGACGGCTTGGCTCGATCAGCGTGACATCGATCTCGCCGTTGCTGTCTTTGGCGATGTAACGCGCAGCAGTGGCACCACCAGCACCGCCGCCAACAACGACAACGCGCGGACGGCCGTGGCCAGCGGCCATCACCATCGGTGCAGCAAGCAGACCTGTCGCCGCAACAGCGGTCCCAAGGAACATACGTCTATTAAAAGTCATGGTTCTCTCCCTATTGATGTTCGTTTCTTATTTGGCGCCAGTTATTCGACGTCCTTAAAATATGCAGCAAGTGCGGCAATCTCTTCGTTCGACAATCGGCCCGCCATCATCTGCATCGCAGAATGGGCGCGGACACCGTCCTTGTAGGCATGCAGCGCCGTGACGAAATCTTCGGCAGGCCAGCCAATGATTGACGGAATACCTGATGCATCAACGCTGGCGCGGTGGCAGGACGTGCATTCGCCAGACAAATATTCGCCATAAGCAGGGTCACCGATAATTGCCAAAATTTCGGGGGCAACAGCATGATCCAACGCCGCAGCCGTTGGCGCAGATTCGGGAATATCACTGGGATTGTCAGAAAATATCCGGAGGTAGGCAAGCACATCATCCCGGTCTTGCTGATCCGCAAAACCGCGAAAGCTCATCCGTGTATTGCTGATAAGGCTGCGCGGATTTTCCAAGAAATGATCAAGCGTGTCATAGTCCCAAACCAGCCCGCCAGCTGCGGCACGTTCCATACCCGTGGAATACCGGAAACTGTCATCTAGGGCCGCTGCCCGTCCAAAAAGCCCGTTCAACTGTGGGCCAACGCGGTTGCGCGCACCCTCGCCGACCTGATGGCAAGCCGAACATTTCTTATACAGCTGCGCGCCACGTTCTGCGTCGCCACCCGGAGAGGCCACAACCTGTCCGAGAGATGCAAGATACAGTGCACCTGCGGCAATGAGGCTAAGGCGGATAACCTTAACCATCGTGGCTTTGCAAATAGGCGATCAGCGCATCAATTTCAGCGGGATCAGACACACCACGGAATGACATTTTGGTGCCAGACATTGTGCCGCGTGGGTCAGCAAGGAATGCCGCCAAATTATCCGCGTCCCACAGTGTGCCCGCATCAGCAGCCTCGCCAAAGACCCGTGAGTAACGGAACCCTTCAACGCTGCCCATTGTGCGCCCGATAAGGTTGTTTAGCTGTGGGCCTGTTTTATTCTTGGCGCCGTCACCAACCGCGTGGCAGGATTTACATTGACGAAACGCGCCTTCGCCTGCGGCAATAAGTTCGGGATCTAGGCCCGTAGCAACAGCCGCTTCTTCTGCGACAGGGGCTTGTTCCACGACTTCAACAGCGGGTTCATCGTCGTCTGCTGATTGCGGTGTCACGTCCAGAATGCTTGCGTGCATTGTGATCTCGACGCTGTCTTTGCAGTTTTCCATGCAAGCCTCGCCCGAGAACATGATCAGTTCTGTCGTCGCGCGGTCATCTAGGAAAAAGTTGTCTTGGTTCGGCATGACGACATCGGTGAACGTCTCATTACTGAGAACAAAATCATCGTCTGCAAGATCGTTTACATAAAGCAGATAAGCCGTGATTGCGTAGATCTCATCCGGCTCCAACGACTGCGCCTCGCCGAATGGCATGGCACGGTTGATATAGTCATAAACCGTAGACAGGTAGGGCCAGTAGGACCCAATCGTTTTCACCGGATCATCATCCGTCAGCGTGTCGATGCCACCTGCAAGCACAGGCCAACGGCCCACTGCCTCGCCAAAGTCACCGTGGCAAGCTGAGCATTTCTCAACGAAAACTTCTTCGCCGGTCCAAACGTCACCGCTGCCAACAGGTAAGCCTTTGCCGTCTGGCCGCACATCAATATCCCATGCGGCGACCTCATCGATCAACGCGTCACGACCAAGACCAAAACCACCAGCTGGGGCTTGAATTTGAACCGCCGCGACCATCACAGGGACTGGTGTACTTGCAACTGCAACAGGGGTTTCTGCGACAATCTCAGGCGTCTCAGCCATGGGTGCATCACTGGCGACCGTATCCCCTTCAAAGGATGGCTGGGTTGCGATCCCGACTACCGCAGCCAGCGCGATCAACGAGCCCGCACCGACAACGCCCAATACAACGGGGAAGTTTGAAGATTTAGGAAATTTCGACATTTTCAGCCACCCCTTGTTCGTTGACAGACCACGTCTGGATGCTGTTGTTGTGATAGATCGAATTCTCGCCACGAATGTCGCGCAACTGGTTCTTGGTCGGCTGAACGTAGCCAGTGCTGTCATGTGCACGGCTTTGCAGCAGCATCGGTTTTCCGTCCCAATCAAAGTCGTAATAGAAACGGTGCATCGATTTATTGAACGACGGGCCAGACATGCGGGCCGCGTGCCATGTGATGCCACCATCGATGGTCACATCTACGCGCGGGATCGTGCCACGACCGGACCACGCCACACCTGTCAAAACCGTCGGGCCCGGGCCGTGGGTGATCGGCGCTTGCGGGCTTGGGTTTGTGATGACGGATTTCGCGTCCATTTCCCACGTAAACCGCCGCGCTTGGCCGTTGGCCAAAAGGTCGGTATATTTTGATGTCTCTTCGCGGTGATGCCAAGGCTGATCGCCAACTTCGATGCGGCGGAGCCATTTGATCCACATGTTGCCTTCCCAACCGGGCACAACAAGGCGCACTGGATAGCCCTGCTCGGGGCGCAATGCTTCACCGTTCATTTTGAACGCAACAAGACAATCGTCCAGCGCTTTTTCCATGGGGATGGAACGGGTCATACCAGACGCGTCAGCCCCCTCGGGCAAAATCCATTTACCTTCGGTTTTGATACCCGCCTCTTCCAGCAGCAGCCGCAGCGGAACGCCAGTATACATAACGTTGTGGATCATACCGTGGGTGAACTGGCAGCCATTGAGCTGTGATCCCGCCCATTCCATGCCAGTGTTGGCGGCGCATTCAAGGAAATACACGTGGTTTTCACGCGGGAACCGCATCAGGTCTTCCATGGTGAACACCAGCTCGCGGTCGACCAAACCGTTGATCATAATCCGGTGTTCAGCAGGGTCCACTTCGGCGACGCCACCGTGGTGACGCTCAAAGCAAAGGCCATTTGGCGTGATGATGCCATCCAGCTCGTGCAGCGGCGTAAAGTTGATCGAACTGACAGGATCAGCCGTCAACCAAGGCACATCTGTGCGCACCACATGGGCCTCGAACTTGGACGGCATCCCGTATGGGGCCTCGTCCACGCCCTTGCCCAAATATTGGTTCCAAGGCTGTTTTTGCATGATTGCTGGATCAGGCGTTTCCTGACCGACGGCTTGCCCCGCCACCGCAGCCACTGGCGCCGCAGCCGCAGCTTTCAGGAAATTGCGACGGGTCGGCTTCATCCCCTTCGATTTGATTAACATTTTTCGTACTCTCCTTTGTCGGTCGGACAGGTAAAAGGGGGATGGGCCACGCAGTTACGGGCGAACGTAAGCAAAGCCTTGCTCTTGCAATTCGATCAGACGCACGACGCCAGATGGTGTCATGTTGACCTCTTCGAGCAATGGAACATCAATGCCCGCACGCTTTTGCATGGCGGCATGTGTGTTACCACAAGCAGAAAAGCTCAGGTTTTCAAGGCTAAGTGACATTGCGGCGATGCGGTCTGCAACGGGGCTGGTTTCGGCCACGAACATTTGCATTCCCGGACCATATGCAACCAATTCGATTGTGACTTCGTCGCCTTGGCTTTCGTAATAATTCGCGACGTTTTGGGCATTATTCAACGCCATATTCATAACTTGTGGGTCGTTCTGGTCAACGTGGATTGCAACAAAATGGCTTTCGCCTTCTGCGAAAACAGGTGTCGCCAGCGTTGCCGTCATCAGAGCCGTCATCAATAAACTACGCATGTGTTATCCTATCGTATTCACGTTATGCGCCAACAACTTCGACCGAAGTGTTTGGTGCAATGGAAATTTCATCTTGTTTACGGATATAGTTTTCGACCACGTCCCAGATGGGCGGACCTTCGGTACCCTCGTTGACGGACGCCCAGCCTGCGACGACATATGCCTTTGCAGGATCAAGCGCTTCGCCAGTTTTCAGCAACGTCAGATTGGAAATACGTTCCCCAATCGGTTTGTTGATATCAATACGGTAGCCAAGGCCACCGACGCGGACCATATCGCCGCCTTGCTGGTAATAAGGGTCAGGATTGAACAAGTTGTCGGCTACATCTTCAAGAATAGTGTGGATAAATTCACCCGTCATTTCAGAGCGGTACGCATTGGAATAGCTCATCGAAGTGACGTTCCACAGATCTTCGCGTGTGATGTCTTGACCGGGCATGATCGACGGGCCCCAACGCACACCGGGTGACATGGAAATATCAGCCTCGCGCTCCTCGATCAAAGCATCACAGATCAGGTCATCCCATGATCCATTAAAGTTGCCACGCCGGAACAGCGTGGTGTCTTCTGCGGTACGTCCGATGACCTCTGATAGGTCTGGCTCATACGGTGCGCGTTCGGCGTCAATTGCTGCAGTGACGACAGGATCAGGTGTAATCACGTCGGAAAATACAGGGATCAGCTTGTGGCGGAAGCCCATCATCTTGCCATCGCGCACGTCTAGATCAACGCGGCTGACAAATTTACCGTTTGACCCAGAGGCCACGATAATCGTCTCGCCCACCAGCACAGGTTCAGGCAGCGCATCATGCGTGTGACCCGACAAAATCACGTCGAGCCCAGTCACACGAGCCGCAATTTTCTTATCCACATCAAAGCCGTTGTGGGACAGGCAAACAACCAATTCCGCCCCCATGGCGCGGACTTCGTCGACCATTTGCTGCATGTGTTGATCACGGATGCCAAATGAATATTCAGGGAACATCCACCCCGGATTGGCGATAGGCATATAAGGGAACGCTTGACCGATAACGGCGATTTTTGTGCCGCCTCGTTCAAAGAATTTGTAGGGCTTAAAGTCTTCGGATGGCTCATCCCATTCGGAATCAAAGATATTCTGGCCAAGGGCTGCAAACGGCAGATCGTTCACAATATCGCGGACACGTTCCGACCCCAGCGTGAATTCCCAGTGGAACGTCATCGCATCAGGCTTAAGCAGGTTCATCACGTTGACCATGTCTTGGCCTTCGGTGTGGTGACAAGTGTATGACCCGTGCCATGTATCGCCACCATCCAGCAGCAACGCGTCAGGACGATCTGCGCGGATACTATTGATGATCGTGGACACGCGGTCTATGCCACCCATGCGACCGTAAGCTTGGCCAAGTGCTGCAAAATCATCATAAGTTAGCGCGTAATGTGACGCAGACCCATCTTCGACACCGTACGCACGCCGGAAATCAGCACCCGTGATATGCGGTGCCGCCCCTTTGTTGCCACCAACGCCAATGTTGATGCTTGGTTCACGGAACCAGATCGGTTTCAGCTGCGCATGGATGTCGGTGATATGGATCAAGGATACATTGCCGAATGTATCAAAGTTCAACAAATCCTGCTGTGACAGTGCCTGCTGGGCGGAAAGTTTTCCCCAGTTACCAAACCCTGACGCACCGATGATCGCCGAAGCGGCCATGCTGGCTTGCAAAAAATCACGACGAGAGATCATGGGAGCATCCTTACAGATAGTTAAATTCGTAAACTTGAATGTGTTTAGAAACAGAAAACCCGCCCTTGCAAACGCAAGGACGGGTTAATGGTTTAGTTACGGACTGATGGTCCTTCGACAGACAGGCCATTACCGCGAGATGCGACATAAAGCTCCAGTGCGACGAACTCTTCTGATCCGGGGCTATACGTTTCAGCGCGTGTATCACGTACGCAGCCCTTAAACCGGGAATGCACACCATTAAGTTTGGCATTTTTCAAACGGTACGTCGGAAAGCCGTTGATCTGGCCTTGGCTTAGGTGATCGGCACGAATGTTATTGCCATAGTTGTCTTCGTGGCAATTTGCGCATGATAGTTCCAGCTGACCTGTGCGGGCATAATAAAGCTCTTTGCCCTGCTCCCACATAGATTGTGCTGGGCCGTCAATGGCAACATTCACAGGCATACCGCGTGACACAGACGCCAAAAGCGCCGTCATGTTCAGCATGTTTGACTTGTCGATTTTCCAAGGTTCTGCGCCCATTTGTTCAGTCCGACAGCCGTTAACCTGCATCGTTATCGTGCGGACTTCTTCTGTCGCATCGTTCCATTTTGGATAGGTGGCGCTGACGCCTGCCATTTCCTCCGGACCGTCATGGCAGCTTGCGCATGACTTGTCCTCGGACCCTTCGACCTTTGTCCAAAGGTCCAAACCCATATCAACGAAAAGCATCGCCGGGTTTTCAAAGTCGTCAGATTGCGTCTGCTGCGTTTCATCCTTGCGGTAAACCCAACCAGACAAAATCTCGCTCATGTTTTCCATATGAGCGGGCGCAGGTGCGCGCACAGTCATTTCGATTTCGCCATTGAGCACCAGCTCGGCTGACTCGTCCGCTTGCGCGGTGGGGCCAAATGCGAACAGCGCTGCGATCGCTGCACCTGTTATAGCAAATTTCATTCTCATCATTGACCCTCCCCGGCAATGCACAGCCTTAGCTGACTGCGATTTCTTTGGATTCAGTGTAAACGTCACCGTCATCGTCGTACCAAGTGAATTCAAACGTGCCCGATTCAGGCACAACCGCTTGGAATTCCATGAACGGGTTCGTCGAAATCGCTGCTTCCAATGTGACATCCATCACAACTTCGCCGTTAAACGTGCAAACGAAGCGGTTGATGATCGAACGTGGGATCAAATTGCCGTCGCCGTCTTTACGCTGACCAGATTCCATCTTGTGTGAAATCAAAGTCTTGATCGTGATAATTTCGCCTGCCGAAGCATCGCGGGGGACACGGACCCGTGGTTTTACGTTATCAGCCATTTCATGCCCTCCAGATCAACCGCCGCAGCCGCCGATGGTTACTTTAACTTCTTGTGATGCACGTGCGAATGTACCGTCGGCCATTTTCGCGATTACAACGACATCCTGTGTGCCCGAAAGCCGAATACGTGTTTTCGCCGATTGGGCGCCAGCAAGTGGACCAAAGTTGAATGTGGCCACAGCCGGTGTCGGGTTGCCCGCAGCCAAGATCAGAATCGAAACTGCACCAGGTGCGTCGACTTCAATTGGCACGGTATTCCCGTTTTCGGCAATTTCTGGTGCGATCAACGTGATACCTGTATCGGCAATCTCGGCGCCGCCGGTAAATGCTGCGATGTCATCCTCAACGGACGCAAAAGCGCCAAGCGGCAATGCTGTTGCGGCAATAGCTCCAATGCCCATCATAAGCGTATGTCTGCGCGTAATTTTCATAGTGTCTCCTGTCATCTTAAGTCGCGTTATTCGTCGGTCAGTGTCCGAAGATATGCGACGACGTCTTCAATTTCTTGGGCAGTCAGCAATGGGGCGAGCTCGCCCTCGGCTGCTTTGCCTGTGTAGGCATTACCCGGACGTACAAAACCTGTTGTCTTGTAGAACGCGGGCATGATGGTGCCGTCGAACGTCATCTTGGCGTTTGCCACGATGCCGCGCAGATCGGCCTCTTCCCAGCGGCTACCAGCACCATCAAGCGATGGGCCAACTTCACCGTGGAACGGATATTCATCCAATTCAGTCACCTGATGACACGCAATGCAATTACCCTTGCCGCGTGTGACCATGATCTTTTCTCCGGCAACCGGATCTCCAACAGCACCTGAAAGGGACACAGCGACAGCGCCGTATTCGTCAAATGATAAATCTGTTGGGGCTGTTTGTGCAAAAGCCATGCCTGCCGAGCAAGCGATGGCCACAAATGTGGCGATGCGTTTCATGGTCCCTCCCTGGATCACAAATCCTTGATGTATACCGTAGCGCACCCCGATGGATTCTCGCAACATCAAAATCAACTATTTGAATATATTAATGTGTATCGTGTTTTCACTCAACGATTCCAGCCTCTTGCAACATGCGCGCGTGGTACCGTTGGAACGGCTCGTCGCCCTCATAGCCTTTGATAGCGATCCAATTGAACAAATTTAGGGTCGTCCACTTTCCAAATGCACCGGGCATCACAGCCGCCGCCGCCCCTGTTGCAGTCGCATCTTCCGCGACATCAGACGGCATGAAAATCATCAGCGGCGTGAACAGCGCATTCCACCGTCGCACCATGTCTTTTTCCGGCAATGTGGTGCCGTCAAAATCAGTCACATCCACGTCGCCAAACATGTTGATTTGCACCACAAAAAAGTTGTCGTGTAGTGCCGCGTTTATCTCGGGGATTGGAAAGATGTCTTCATGCATTTTGGTGCAATAGATACAGCCGCGCTGCTCGACTATAATCATCAGCGTCTTGCCTTCAGCCTCTGCTTCGGCGTGATCTTCGCGCAAATCCTTGAACGTCTCACGTATCCAATCGGCCTCATGCAGACCGTCGTCACCGACGTCTGCAAGGGCTGCACTGGATGTGAAAAGAATGGCAATCAAAGCGAAAAGGCGGAACATGGTGGTCTCCTTAGTTTATCCAAAGTTTGTGAAAGACGGAAAGGTTTCGATCATCCACTGCGCGATACGGTTGACGGAATTTGTGGCGATCAAAATGGCAAAGATGACAAGCATCGCGCCCATAACCTTTTCCACATGGCCCAAGTATTTGCGGTTGCGCTGCATCCATCCCAAGAATGGGCGCGCAAAAAGTGCGGCAACAATAAACGGTGCAGTCATGGCGAGCCCGTAGACGAACAACAACAAACCGCCGCGCCAAATATCACCCATGCCGCTGGCGACCATCAAGATCGATGCAAGCGCGGGCCCAACGCACGGCGTCCAGCCGAACCCAAAGGCAAGACCCATCACATAGGCCCCGAACACTGTGGACGGGGCTGCACTGCTTTCTATCTTTGCTTCTCGGTACAGCAATGGGATCCGCATGATTCCAAGGAAATGTAGACCGAACAGCATTAAAACTGCGGCCGCGACATAGCTAAGCGTCTCTCGCCATTGCCCGAATGTCTGGCCAACTGCTGTAGCACCCATTCCCAAAAGGACAAAAATCGTGGTGACGCCCAGCGCAAAAAATACCGACGATAAGACCAACCGCGACTGCGCACCCTCTGGCAGCCCCTCGTCATCGCGCAGCTCTTGCATCGATATCCCTGCCATATAGCACAGGTAAAACGGAACCATCGGCAACACACACGGCGTAAAGAACGACAAAAGCCCGGCAAGGGCCGCACCTAAAAAGCTGATATCTAACATCATCGAATTCCTTGAAGCGCATCCATTTTCATATTATGATTATTGAATGTATCAGTATTTGACCACCATAATTTTCACAATCGGCCTCTCGCTTGGGTCTGCGCAGGCCGCATCATCTGAGGTGACGCTGCTAATGGCAGAGGAGCCGGGCTGTGTTTGGTGCGCCCGCTGGAATGCCGAGATTGGTCCGATTTACCCAAAAACTGGCGAGGGCCAGGCCGCCCCGTTGCGCCGCATGGACATTACACAACCGATGCCTACTGATATCGATCTTGCCCGTCCAACCACATTCACCCCGACATTCATCTTGCTGATTGATGGCGTCGAGCAAAACCGCCTTGAAGGATATCCTGGCGAAGACTTCTTTTGGGGCGTTTTGGCGACCATGCTGACACACGCTGAAGTTCCATTTACTGTTAAAACCGCTTCTGAGGAATAAAACCGGCCCTAAATGACGTATTCTCGCACCGCTAAAGCAGATTCAACCAATGACGGATTGCATTGCAGCACGGTTAGCCTAATTGGAGAGACACCCCTTAAAGATGGTCTTAAACGTTATGCCCCTTCCCGTATTCGATAGCTCGCTCAGCAATGACGAGATGGACCGCATGATGGACAATGCGACCGTTGCGACGAATTATCTGAAGGCAATTAGCCATGAAGGTCGGTTGATGCTGCTTTGCCATTTGGCCAGCGGCGAGAAATCCGTGACTGAACTTGAAGAATTGCTATCGTCCCGTCAAGCGGCCGTCTCCCAGCAATTGGGCAGGCTGCGTCTCGAAGGTCTCGTGAAGCCGCGCCGCGAAGGTAAAACCATTTACTATAGTTTGGCTGACGACAAATCACGCAAGATTATAGGTCTTGTCTACGATTTGTTCTGCAAAACGGAATGATCTGCGCTGCCCAATATTTGGGTGGTCGCTGATCGCATAACGGGAGGGGCCTTAATGCTAGAAGCATGGGGGGAGATCACATTCGTGGTCGCAATAGGACTGTTCGGAGGCGTATTGCTTGGGCTGGCTGCAAGGCTTGGCCGCTTCTGCACACTGGGTGCAATTGAAGATTTCTTTTATGGCGGCAGTGATATTCGTTTGCGCATGTGGGTGTTGGCAATTGGGCTGGCTGTCATTGGTAGCTTTACGGCGCTGGCGGTGGGTGCTGCGCCATTACACCTGTCTGTTTATCTGTCCGTCACGTGGTCTCCGGTCACCAGCATCATCGGCGGATTGTTATTTGGCTATGGCATGGCGATGGCGGGTAACTGCGGCTACGGCGCGTTAGCGCGGCTTGGTGGCGGTGATCTGCGGTCATTTGTGATCGTTGTTGTTATGGGTATCACGACCTATGCGACCTTATCAGGCCCGCTTGCATGGGCACGCATCGCGATTTTCCCGGCACCGCAACCCACGGAAGAAATGCAAGGCATTGCCCACGCACTAGGGCAGTTAAGCGGCTTTTCACCCGGATTTATCGGGATCGTGATTGGTTTGTTGATTACAGTGGGGGCTTTGACGTCTGCCCCCTTCCGGTCTGACCGGACAGCAATCCTGACCTCTGCGACTGTTGCGATTGCAATTGTATCCGCATGGATTGGAACAGGCTGGGTGGCGCAGACCGGTTTCATTTCACAAGGTGAAATTTCGCATACATTTGCCGCACCCCTTGGCGAGAGCATTCTTTATGCGATGACGGCCACGGGTCAGACACTTAGTTTTGGAATCGGATCAGTTGCAGGCGTCTGGATTGGTGCATTTTTAGGAAGCCTGATCAAAGGTCACTTTCGGTGGGAAGCCTGTGAAGATCCCCGCGAATTGCGTCGTCAAATCTTTGGTGCGGGCCTCATGGGCGTGGGTGCCGCACTCGCGCTTGGGTGCAGCATTGGCCAAGGTTTATCCGCATTTTCCGTACTGGCATACAGTGCGCCACTCACACTTGCAGCCATATTTTTGGGCGCGTTCCTAGGGCTTAAACAGCTCATTGAAGGGTTCTTGCCGAGCGTGGAATAGCCAACCCACTCTACGCAGTCACGACAAAATACGGACGCATCATGGCTCAAGGCCACTTCGTTCGTTTGCTCAATCTTCAGAGATCGAAGAATCCCCGCGCCTGTTTTTTGTGCGCCCCGTTCAATTACGTCGCCAATTTAGGCAATATACCCGACGCCAACGCCCAATTGCGCCGCGGCAGCTTTTACTTTGGTGCTGTAAGATCAAAGGTCCGCAGGTCCCGAACGGGACGATTTAATGCCACGCGAGGGTGCAATCCTGGCAGATAACGACCCTCGCATGGCTGCAACATGAAAGCTGCGGTCCGATGACTATCACTCTGTTTGCGTTTTGCCTAGCGGCGGACGACGCCAGAGCGCGGCAAAATCTAGGGGGTTATCCTTTGACAATTCGTACAACTCTACTCACTTCATTTACCGCTTTAACCGTCGCTGGTGCGGGCACCGCTGCATTTGCCCAAGACTGCGCTGACCCGATTAAGATTGGCGTCTTGCATTCGCTGTCTGGCTCCATGGCAATTTCTGAAACGACATTGAAAGACGCGATGTTGATGTTGATTGAACAGCAAAACGCGGCTGGTGGCCTGCTTGGCTGTGACATCGAAGCTGTGGTTGTTGATCCCGCATCCGATTGGCCGCTGTTTGCTGAAAAAGCCCGCGAGCTTTTGACCGTGAACGAGGTTGACGTGATCTTTGGGTCTTGGACCTCTGTGTCGCGCAAATCTGCACTGCCAATTCTGGAAGAACTGAACGGTCTGATGTTCTACCCTGTTCAGTACGAAGGCGAAGAAAGCTCTAGGAACGTGTTCTACACTGGCGCTGCGCCAAACCAACAGGCGATCCCCGCAACTAATTATTTCCTCGAAGAACTAGGCGTTGAGAAATTCGCGCTGCTTGGCACTGATTATGTGTACCCACGTACAACAAATAACATCCTCGAAGCCTATCTGATGGACAAAGGGATCGCTGCGGACGACATTTTTGTGAACTACACGCCGTTTGGTCAATCTGACTGGGCCACAATCGTGGCTGATGTTATCGCGCTTGGCGAAGACGGCAAGCAGGTCGGTGTGATCTCGACAATTAACGGCGATGCGAACATCGGCTTTTATAAAGAACTGGCCGCTGCTGGCGTATCTGCTGACGATATCCCTGTTATTGCGTTCTCGGTTGGTGAAGAAGAGCTGTCCGGCTTGGACACATCCAACCTTGTGGGCCATTTGGCTGCTTGGAACTATTTCCAGTCTGCTGAATCCGAGGCCAACGACGCATTCATCGCCGCATGGAAAGCCTTTGCTGGCGAAGAGCGCGTGACCAACGACCCAATGGAAGCTCATTACATCGGTTTTAACATGTGGGTGAACGCAGTGACTGCGGCTGGCACGACTGACGTCGATGCGGTGCGCGATGCGATGTACGGTCAAGAGTTCCCGAACCTTACAGGCGGTACGGCTGTTATGTTGCCAAACCACCACCTCGCTAAGCCAGTTTTGATAGGCGAAATCACCGCTGATGGTCAGTTCGACATCGTAAGCCAGACAACTGAAGTTCCCGGTGATGCATGGACAGATTTCTTGCCTGCGTCTGCGATCCTCAAGTCCGATTGGAAAGACCTTGGGTGTGGCATGTACAACGTTGAGACGGAAACCTGCGTTCAGTTGACGTCGAACTACTAAGGCGAAGGATCGGGCGCAGGGGGCCTCCCTAGGTATCCTACCCTGCGCCCGCGTTCACCTGCGATACATCCCAACCAACCACCGAAAGACTGCTATGCGCCGTATTATGATCGCCTGTCTGCTGCTGATCGGCAGTGTATTTCCCGCGTCAGCCCAAGACCTGCAATCCATCCTGCAAACCCATGCTGCAGAAATAGCCAAGCCATCGCGCAATTCGGTCAGTGTCACACTGGATGATCTGGTTGCATCTGGTTTGCCGCAGGTGACCGTTTTCTTGGAACAATGGGCCACGAAAAACGTCTGGCAACGCGATGATGGTCTATTCGTTTTTGCGACCGCAGATGGGGATGCATTAGCGTGGACCAGCATTGATGACGCCAAGGCGGGAACCGCGTCCAAAGAGACTTACAAGCAAATGAAACCCAACGGCGGCGTGCGCAGGTTGATCGCAACTGCGCTGGTGCAGTTCCAGCTGTCGGACCCTGATCTGGCACGGCGCGAAACGGCCGTGGCCTCTATTGCGCGGCGCCCAGATGCCAGCCAATTGGCACCTCTTTTGGCATCCATTGCGGGTGAGGTTGATCCGGCCCTGAAAGCGCGCAAAACCAAGCTTGCTAATTTCATGTCGGCAAGGTTTGCAGATGATCCCGCCGACCGGATCGCCGCGATCAATAGTCTTTCGCGCGATACCAGCGTCGAGGCACGTGCTGTATTGAACCAAATCGTGACGAAACAATCAGACGTCGCGATCGAACTGCCCGTCGGGAATATCAAAGCCATCAATGACCCATTTGACGATCCTGACGCGTCCTATCTTAGGCTTGTAGATGTCGGATTGGCCGCCGCACCTAAGACCCTTGGCGAAATTCGTCAAGCGCTTGAAGCCAACATCATCGCAGGCCGGATCGGTGGCGTTCCTATCGCGCAACTGTCGGACCCTGCCCTCCGCGAAGTGGCCTATGCTGCGTTAACCGCAGATGGGTTGGTTACCCCGTTGATCACGCAAAATGACCAAACTGCCGCCCTCAATACCCATGTGTTCTATACCATTTATACCGAACCGAACGCCGACATCACCGCCGCTGCTGAAGCGGCCCTGAGCACAGTCGAGGCACGCGTTGCAACGGCGCAAATGGCCGACCTTACCTTGGATGCCTTGTCGCTGGCGTCGATCTTTTTCTTGGCCGCAATTGGTCTTGCGATCACCTTTGGGGTGATGGGCGTGATCAACATGGCGCACGGCGAATTCATCATGATGGGCGCCTACACAGGTTATGTCGTGCAGCTGTTTATTCCCAATTACACTGTGTCGATCATCGTGGCCTTGCCCTTGGCGTTTGCCGTGACCTTCGCCGCAGGCGTTGTGATGGAACGCCTCGTGATCCGGTGGTTATACGACCGCCCGCTTGAGACATTGCTGGCGACATTCGGCATCTCGGTTGCATTGCAACAACTGG
>JBLHXF010000028.1:0-33267 GCA_047629435.1 Yoonia sp.
GCCTCGCGTTGCTGAAGATACGTGATCGCTTGATCGCGGGTTTCTTCGGCTTCGTGCAGGGCTTGGGCCATTTTATCCAGTTCGCCAATTTCGGCCTTGGTCACGCGGGTAAAGCGGTTGACCAGCCAGCTGGCAAACCAGCCCAGCATAAAGGCCACAAACAGGATGATCGCGGTTGCGATGATGAATTCGGTTCTGTTCAAGGTCTTGTCCTGCTTGTTATTCGCTTGGAGCGGCTTCGATGCTTTCCAGCGTGGTCGGTTCTTCGACGGTACCTTCTGGCACAATCAGTGAAAACTCAATCCGACGGTTCGCTTCGCGCCCGTCTTCGGTGTCGTTTGTTGCAATCGGGTCGGCCTCGCCAAAGCCTGTCGCCTCAAAAGAGCCGACAGGCACGCGGCGCACGCGCAGAGCATTAAGAACGGCACTGGCACGTTCTTGGCTAAGCTGTTGGTTCATTTGTTCGCCGCCTTGGCTGTCGGTAAAGCCCGCGATGCGAATGCGCAGGTTGGCACATTTCTTTAGGATTTCGGCAATGTCGTCGACAACAGGTTGCGTATCTGCGGTGATCGATGCCGATCCCGGATCAAACAAGATTTTTCGGGCTGTTGTCACTTCATCAATCTGGGCGACGCATTCTTCTGGTGTTGGCAATCCTGCGACCGGATCAAGCTGTTTGACATAGGTCACGTCGATTTCAAAATTGGATGTTTGACCCAGCTTGTCAATCAGCAAACGGGTGATGTCGGCTTGCGCGGTTTCGGACCCTGTGTTGCCTTTGATGACCATCAGGTCAGGTTCCACAAGGACAGAGCCGTTGGACATGGTCGAAAGCGCCTCGATCCCCGCAAGGACGCGGACAGCCCATCCGGCTGGTAGGCCAGTGACAACGCGAGTGCCCATCGTGACGTTTGCGCGCCCAAATTTGGCCATGGCATAGTTTTCAGCTGTTGTGTTGATCAGGTCGTCAGGAACACGCCCGCGCAATTGCACAGCGCCCTCTGGGCTGCGCGTTGCGGTAAACTGTGGTGGACCCACGGTGCCTGCTTCGGGTGTGGCGGGCAATTCGGCCTTCAGCGCGAAAACATCTGGCAGCGCGTTTTCCAATTCGCCGACGACACTGTCGAATGTGTCTTGGTCAGTCCCTTGCAGGGCGACCAACGTTATGTCTGTATCGGATACCGTCACGGTACCGCCGCCCAAGGCATCGACTGCAGCAATTGCACCGGCGACTGCACTGCCCCATGTCCGTGAAGGCACCCCAAGAGCTTGAACGCAGGTGCTTTTGCCTTCAAAACCGGCGGCAGATGCTGCGACCATAATCGCACGTTCGGCGTCTGGACTATCTGCGGCGCAAGCGTCAAACCGGACGCCGTCAACGTCTTTGGTAAAACGCGCCGTAAACGGTGATATCACGGGGCGTGGCGCTGTGATGGACACCGCAAGGCGGACACCATCGGGGGTGTTGCGGGCAAGTGCGGCTTCTAGCTTAGCCTTGTCAGCGGCACTATCAGAGATTGCATTGACTGCGACGCGAGTTGCACCAACTGAAATCTTGGAGCGCGGCAGCATTTCGAGAGCGCGCAGGCTGTAATTTAGGGCCGCGGGCCATGTATCGGGCACTGGGTAATCGGCGCTTTCTAAAAGGTCAGTCACAGATTGCCCGTTGGCGATGTCCGTGATGCGGGCTGCCAGTCGGTCACGGTCTGTTTCGGCCGGAATAAGCCCAATAAGGGATACGCCACTATCGTTGCGCAGGATTTCGATCGCAAAATCAGGGGCTGCAATGTTACCTGATTCGGCGACGCTCATGTTGTCGATAACGCGACTTGCATCCACGATACTGCCAGACGCAGAGATAGCACGGAACCTTGACGCTTCGGTTGGGGCTTCGCCCTCAATGATCACTTGCAGCCCGTCGCCCAACACCGATGCCCAGTCATAGCCCCGATCAATAAGGGTTTCGCGCACGGACATGACTGACCGGTCTTCGACCACTGCGACGGTCGCGCGCGCCGCAAATACTGAAATGAGTGCCGCAAAGATGAACACACCTATGCGAAGAAAAAGGGCGGAAAGGCGCATGTGCATCCGTTCGTTGCGATATTATTCGCCCCTTGGATAAGGGCTAGTGCGGCTAGGTTCAATCACACGAATGCAGCTGCGGCGAAAAATGGCAGGGGGATCAGTCCCGCATCCCGGTTTGCACGGAAAAGGCGCAGTAACAGCGGGCCGTCGCTGGCGTCAAATTTCTGCAATTGCCATGTCATGTGCCAGCCCATCGCCCACGGCCCGATCAGGGCCACGACCAGCGACAGGATCGATCTGTCCTGTGCTGCCAATACCACCGCTGCGCCCATCAGCATGATCGTTGCGGTCATAAAGCCCCGCAACCACAGGTTTGTCTTATCCCCAAACAGACGCGCGGTGGATTTCACCCCAATCAAAGCGTCGTCTTCTGCGTCTTGATGCGCATAGATCGTGTCATAAAACAGCGTCCAACAGATGCCTGCGGCATAAAGCAAAACAGGGGCAAACCCGATTGATCCGGTATGGGCAGCCCAGATCAGCAAGGCACCCCAATTGAATGCAATCCCAAGGAACACTTGCGGCCACCACGTGAACCGTTTTGCAAATGGATAGATCGCCACAGGAATGACGGACAAAAAGCCCAAAGCAATCGCCAGCGCGGGGTAGGTCAGCAGGATTGCCAATGATACCAGCGATTGCACGAGCATCCATGCCAATGCCGCCCGCACACCCACTTGGCCTGATGGAATGGGCCGCGACCGTGTGCGCGCCACCGCTGCATCTATGTCGCGATCAGTGATATCGTTCCAAGTGCAGCCCGCACCACGCATCAAAAATGCACCCACCGCCGCAGACAGGACAAGCCACATATCAAACATGCTTGCCTGCCCGTCTGACAAAATCGCAAGCGCCAGCGCCCACAAGCATGGCAAATACAACAACCACGTCCCGATGGGGCGGTCTGCCCGTGATAGACGTAAATAGGGCTGCGTGGCCGCAGGTGCCCACCGATCAACCCAATTTCCTGCACTATCTGCGACGACACCCTCTGGCATCTGGTGATTGGCGGTCATATGTTCGCTTTCATGGCATCTAAAGTTCGTCTTTTTGTAGATCACCCGCTGGGTCAGGCGCAATCAATTCCGTTAACGCGGGATCAAGCGCATTATTTGTTCGGGGTCATGCGGCTTGCGGCGGGCACAGTTGTGTCTGTTATTAATGGGGCTGACGGCGAATGGGATGCGCAAGTCGTCGAGGCGGGCAAAAAGAACGGCGTCCTTTTGTGCCAATCCCAAACCAAGCCCTTGCAAATGCCCCCTGATGTCTGGCTGCTATTCGCGCCCATCCGCAAAGAACGCACCGCGTTTATAGTGGAAAAGGCAACCGAGCTTGGGGCTGCACGGATCATGCCTATCCAAACCGAATACACCAATAACGCCGACCGCCTGCGTGTTGATAAGCTTCGCGCGCATGCGCTTGAGGCGACCGAGCAGTGCGGGGGCACCTATGTGCCCACGGTTGATGATCTGGCAAAGCTATCAAAAGTGCTGGACGGCTGGGATGTCACCCGCCAGATTATGTTTTGCGATGAAACCATGCTGGGACAGCCGTCTGTGTTGGATGCAGGGCTTACTGGCCCATGGGCGATTGTGATCGGCCCCGAAGGTGGATTTTCTGACAAAGAACGCACGCGTCTGCGCAGTATGGATTGCGCGTACCCAGTCAGTCTTGGACCGCGCATCCTGCGGGCTGATACGGCTGCAGTCGCGGCGCTGGCGCTATGGCAAAACGCAATGGGGGATTGGGCATGATCTTTACGGGGCAAAGCGTTCGCGCAAAATCAAGGTCCTTTTGGACTGTGGGGCAAAACGGTGCCTCACAGAAGGTCGCTCATGTCTGACTTCATGCGCCCCGAAGCACGGGCATCTCTGTGGCGCTGGCGTGAAGCCCTCACAGGTCTCATCCTTGTTGGTGTCGGCCTATGGTGGACGCTCGGCAGTTTCGGGATCGTACGTTGGATCGGTGTTATTCTGACCTTGGGGGCGGTTATCCTTGTGATTGCTGGTATTCAACGGGCACGGTTCCGGCAAACCGGAGAAGGCCCGGGGATAGTGCAAGTGGCGGAACGGAGATTAGCCTATTTGGGGCCGCTCACAGGCGGGCAAATGGATATTGCAGACCTGACGCGGTTGGAGCTTGATCCAACGGGTCACCCTGCGGCCCATTGGATCCTGACGGGCATCGGCGGACAATCAATTGCCATCCCTGTGAATGCGCAAAATGCTGATGCATTGTTTGATCTGTTCGGCAGTCTGCAAGGCATCCAGACAACGGCCATGCTCGACGTGCTATCACAAACACCTGATGTGCGCGTCACGGTCTGGGAAAAAACACCAACCTTGCTACATTGACACTGCTGCGTGTTCGCGGCACCGATAACCCTAACACTTGTCCCATGACGGAGCCTTTCCCAATGTCCATTCCACAGTCCGGCGGCGGCCCAATCGAACATCACGACCAACTGGCACAATTGCTGGCGGATGGGTGCAAACCCAAAGAAGATTGGCGTATCGGGACTGAGCACGAGAAATTTGGCTACTGCAAAGACACGCATCAACCGCTGCCATACGAAGGCGAGCGGTCGATCCAAGCTGTGTTGGAAGGCCTGCGTGACCAATTTAATTGGGCTCCGGTCGAGGAGGAAGGCAAAATCATTGGTCTAACCAAAGGCTTGGCTAACGTTAGCTTGGAGCCAGGCGGCGCACTGGAATTGTCGGGTGCCCCAGTGGAGACCATCCACCAGACTTGCGACGAAGTGAATGACCACCTGCGTGAAGTCAAAGCTGTGTCTGATGTGATCGGTGTGAAGTTTATCGGTCTTGGTGCGGCACCTGAATGGTCCCACGAGGAAATGCCGCTAATGCCCAAAGGGCGTTATAAGCTGATGAACAACTACATGGAAAAAGTCGGTACCATGGGTACGGCGATGATGCGCAGGACCTGCACAGTGCAGGTGAACCTAGATTTTGGGTCCGAAGCCGACATGGTGCAGAAACTGCGCGTGGCCTTGGCATTACAGCCAGTTGCGGCGGCGCTCTTTGCCAACTCGCCATTCTTCGAAGGAAAACCAAACGGTCACAAATCATGGCGGTCCCGCATCTGGCGTGATCTGGATGCTGACCGGACAGGCATGCTGCCCTTTGTCTTTGAAGATGGTTTCGGGTTCGAAGCTTGGGTGCAGTGGGTCCTTGATGTGCCGATGTACTTTGTTTACCGCGATGGAAAATACATCGACGCGCTGGGCATGTCGTTCCGTGATTTCCTAAAAGGTGAATTGCCTGCGTTGCCCGGTGAAAAGCCGCTGTTGTCGGATTGGGCTGACCACCTGACAACTGTTTTCCCCGAGGCACGGATCAAACAGTTCATTGAAATGCGTGGGGCTGATGGTGGTCCGTGGCGGCGTTTGTGCGCATTGCCGGCGTTCTGGGTCGGGCTGATGTACGACCAAACAGCGCTTGATGCGGCATGGGACCTTTGCAAAGACTGGACCGCGGAACAACGCGATGCGTTGCGGATTGCTGCATCTGTCGACGGGCTTCAGGCTAAGGTTGATGGAATTAATATGCACGAACTTGCCCGTGAGGTCGTCGCAATTTCCGAGGCTGGGCTAAAGGCACGCGCGCGGCCCGGTGCCGGTGGTCTTGTGCCAGACGAGACACATTTCTTGAATGCCCTGAAAGAAAGCATTGAAACAGGGCAAACCCCTGCCGATGAATTGATGGCGAAATACAATGGGGAATGGGCAGGCGATTTGTCCAGAATTTACGACGAATACAGCTATTAACCTTGCCATAATCTCGCCCCGATTGTCCCGTATCTGGAAACAGTGAGGGGGCCATTTCGATGCCAATGTTCTTAAATCCGCGCTTTGCGATGTTGCTGCTGATCGGACTGCCTTTGGCCGGTGGGGCTGTTGTGCATCCGCAAGGGGCCAGTGCATTTATCTTGGGCGCATGGACAGGAACGTTGATTGCCGCACCACCGCTGATGATTTTACTTTGGGCGCTTGGGTTGCGGACAATCGGACAGCTTTTGCGGCCACTTGCGCGGCTGCCGATTTTGATCGGGATGACGTTTTTGATGTTTTATCTGACAGACACGGATATCGGTCTTGGTGGGCAGCTTGCTGGCGGCGGCGCATTGCTTTTGTGGTTGCGCCAAGGGCGCAGTAACGCGATTATCTAAAGCTTACTTTTTACCAATCTTTGGCTCTTCACCTGCGCGCAGTCGTTTGATGTTGGCGCTATGACGTGTGTAAATCAGTGCCGCCAAAATGGATGTCAGTGCAAACAACCGTCCATCTGTCATGAACGCCACAATCAATGGCGCCCAACCCGCAGCCATCAGTGCGGCCAATGATGAGTACCGTCCCAATGCCGCCGCGACGATCCAAATGGCACCCGCAATCAGACCAACAACCGGTGACAACGCAATCATCAGGCCGAAATATGTGGCGACGCCTTTGCCGCCTTTAAACCGCAGCCAGATAGGAAAACAGTGCCCTATAATTGCAGCCAAGCCCGCTAGCTGTGCGGCGTCTTCACCCGCAAATGCGCGCGCCAAAAGAACGATCACTGCACCTTTACCCGCATCAAAAAGCAAGGTCAGGGCAGCGGCTGTTTTGTTCCCAGTGCGCAAAACATTGGTTGCCCCGATGTTACCCGACCCAATGTCGCGCAGGTTCCCAAGGCCCATGGCCCGCGCCATGATCATGCCAAATGGGATTGATCCCAGCACGTAACCTGCAATGGCCCAAAGGATAAGGCCGATGGTTGGTGTGATAAGTTCAGGCATTAGATATCCTCGCTGACAAGTGTACCGCCGACCCATGTTCCAAGGACAACACCTTGCATCCGCGCCCCGTCAAATGGGGTATTCTTTGATTTGGACTTCAGCTTAGCACGGTCCAACACGAACGGCGCATCAGGGTCAAACCAAACCAGATCGGCAGGGCAGCCTTTGCGCAAGCGCCCCGTATCTAACCCAAGTAAGCGAGATGGGTTCAACGAGAGTGCTGCAAACAATTTTGGCAAGCTGATCATGTCTGCATGATAAAGGCGCAGAACGGCAGGAAGTAAAGTTTCCAATCCAACAGCCCCACTTGCTGCTTCCTCGAACGGCAAGCGTTTGCTTTCTTCATCCTGTGGCGTGTGCATCGAACAGATGATATCGATCAAACCATCGGCTACGGCTTGGACCACGGCCAAACGGTCATCTTCTGACCGCAGGGGTGGCTTTAGCTTAAAGAATGTCCGGTAATCGGCCACATCCAAATCGTTTAAGGTCAGGTGATGAACGCCGACACCAGCGGTAATGTTAAGCCCGTTGCGTTTGGCCCGTTCCAATGCAGGCAGGGCGCGGGCGGTCGTGATTTGGTCCGCGTGATACCGTGCGCCAGTCATTTCCAGCAGTGCGATATCGCGGTCCAGTGCCATACGTTCTGCCATTGGTGTGACACCTGGCAGACCGCGCAAGGACGCGAATTTACCCGATGTAACGGCAGCCCCTTCGGACAGTCCGGGGTCTTGGACATGGGCGATGACCAGTGCATCAAGGCTGCGGGCATATGTCAGGGCACGGCTGAATACCTTGGTGTTGGTGACAACGCGGTCGCAATCCGTGAACGCCACAGCGCCTGCATCTTGCAGGAACCCGATCTCGGTCATCACAGCGCCATCGCGGCTTTTGGTCAGGGCCGCCATTGGCAATACGCGCACAGGCGCATCAAGGGCGGCGCGGCGTGCCACAAATTCGAGCGTCTCAGGTGTATCAATTGGCGGCAACGTATCTGGGCGTGTCACAATTGTTGTGACACCACCCGCAGCCGCAGCCCGACCAGCCGAGCGGAACGATTCCTTGTGCCGTTCACCGGGTTCCGAAACCTTTACACCTATGTCCACGATACCAGGCGCAAGGCAGTTGCCCGCGCAATTGACGATGATGCCTTTGACGTCAGGTTTCGGGTTTTCATATATCTCAGCGATCATTCCATCGCGGATGCGCAACGCCCCAAGCGTGTCAGTCTGTGCGACTGGATCAATCAGGCGGGCATTGATAAAAATTGTGTCGGTCATAGCCTCTACCTCGCAATCCATATCATCACGACCACAAGCGCGAATAGCACCAGCAATGCATAAGTTGCTACCCGACCTGACATGGCCGCGTCGGATGGTTTTTTCCGCTTTGGCGGCACGGTGCCAAGTGCGCTGTCAGTTGTGATCGGGCGGGGTGCCGCCATTGCGGTCGTTTCGTGCAGAACCATCACAAGCCGCACGTCGCTTGGCAGATCGATGTTCATCGCGTCGCCACCAAAGGCGGCTGACATCACTAGTACCACAGTGCCCATCAAGCCGCGCATTTCTTCTGCTTGGATTGTGGATACCGGCATGTCGTATCCGTTACGAATGAAATCAGGCAGGCTCATTTCTGCCAGCATACCTGGTGTGATCGCATCGACATAGTCGGTGTTCAGCACGACATTGCCAAAAACGGCCATCATCGCGGCGTCTGTTTTGGTATCCAACCCGTCAGGGGCAAGGCGGTTCAGTTCAAGCACATAGATTGCGCCGTGGTCATTTGCGGGGACATTGATCATGCCGTCACCTCTTTTTCAGCGCGGTAGGCGCGTAGGTTTTGGGCCAGCAAATCCATCGCGGCCATGCGAACAGCAACGCCCATTTCAACTTGGGTCTGAATGACGCTGCGATTGATGTCATCAGCGATGTTGCCGTCGATTTCCACGCCGCGGTTCATTGGGCCGGGGTGCATGACGATGGCGTCCGGTTTGGCATGCGCCAGCTTTTGCGCGGTTAGCCCGTAGCGGTGGAAATATTCGCGTTCTGACGGGATGAACCCGCCGTCCATGCGTTCTTTTTGCAAGCGAAGCATCATGACGACATCCACGTCTTTCAGTCCTTCTTCCATGTTGTCGAACACTTCGACGCCAAATTCGCCAATGCCCGAAGGCATTAGGGTCGGCGGCGCAATCAGGCGGATGCGGTTTTCCATTTTGCCAAGCAGCATGATGTTTGATCGCGCCACACGGCTGTGCGCCACATCGCCACAGATTGCGACGGAAAGACGGTGCAAACGGCCTTTGGCACGTCGAATTGTCAGGGCATCAAGCAAGGCTTGTGTCGGATGTTCGTGCCGTCCGTCGCCTGCGTTTAACACGGCCCCGTTGACTTTTTGCGCCAACAAATCGACAGCGCCGGAATTGGGGTGTCGCACGACCAACAAATCGGGGTGCATTGCGTTCAGGGTTAGCGCCGTATCAATCAAGGTTTCACCCTTTTTGATTGAACTGGCCTGCATCGACATGTTCATCACATCGGCACCAAGGCGTTTGCCTGCAATTTCAAAACTCGCCTGCGTACGGGTCGAATTCTCAAAGAACATGTTGATCTGGGTCATGCCCGCCAAAACTGTTTTGTCGACGGTCCCGTTGCGGGTTTGATTGGCGTATTTATCAGCCAAATCCAACAATGTTGTGATTTCTGTGGGATGAAGATGTTCGATCCCCAAAAGATGCCGCGCACGGAATGTCATCGCTTCTCCTAAAATCTCGCCTTTGGCGCTTATAGAAAACGTGCATGGCTGGGGCAAGCGCGACCTTACACATGGTGTCGATTGGCGGTATATATGTGTTATGGAATCGCAGGATACATATTGGGCTGACCGTGCCGCGCTTGAATGGCAGGTCGAGCTGGGCGTGACAGAGGCGATGCTTGACGCGCCGCTGAACCGTTATGAGGTTCCTGAAACTGCGCCCAAGCCCGCCGCTGTATCTGTGGCAAAAGGCCCGCCAGCCATACCAGTCCCTGTTGAGGTCGACGGCATTGCAGAGGTCCGCAAAGCCGCAGATGCCGCCCCTGATTTGGTTGCTCTCAAGGCCGCGATTGGTGCGTTTGATCATTGTGATCTGAAGCGCGGCGCACGGAATTTGATTTTTGCCGAAGGTGACGCTGCAGCCTGTGTGATGGTCATTGGCGAAGCACCTGAGCGCGATGAAGACCGCGCTGGAACTGTGTTCGCTGGTGATAGGCGTTTGCTGTTGGACAAGATGTTTGCCGCGATCAATCTTGGCGTTGCTCACGATGATGTTGCCCGCCGTGTTTACCTGACAGCCGCTTTTCCGTGGTCTGCCGGATCGGTGTCACCAAAACCTGCCGACATGGCGACCCTGACCCCGTTTCTGGAACGGCACATCGCCTTGGCGAACCCTGATATTCTGATCCTTATGGGAAATACCGCCTGCCAGATGTTGCTTGGCAAGGCTGGCGTGTCGCGGATGCGCGGGCAATGGGCCGAGGTGTTGGGTCGCCCGACAATGCCAATGATGCATCCTGCCCAGTTGATGCAAACGCCTCTTGCCAAGCGCGATGCATGGGCGGATTTGCTTGCTGTTCAAGATAAGCTAAGGGGCTGACATGAGCCAAATTGACGACGCTGTAGATTTTATTCCTGTGCGCATCGCCGTGTTGACGGTCAGTGACACGCGGACCGCTGATGATGATAAATCGGGCAACGTGTTGGTCGACCGGATCACAGCAGCAGGCCATGTTTTGGCCGCTCGCATGATTGTTAAAGACGAACGCGACATGATTGCAGATCAGCTGCGCAGTTGGTGTGCCGATGATGCGATTGATGTGGTCATCTCAACGGGTGGTACGGGGCTAACGGGACGTGATGTCACGGTCGAGGCGCACCGCGATGTTTACGAGAAAGAGATCGATGCGTTTGGCACCGTGTTCACCATCGTTAGCATGAACAAAATTGGTACCAGTGCGGTGCAAAGCCGTGCGACGGGTGGTGTGGCGAATGGCACGTATTTATTTGCGCTGCCGGGCAGTCCGGGTGCATGCAAAGATGCTTGGGACGAAATTCTGGTGAAGCAGTTGGATTACCGCCACAAGCCCTGCAATTTTGTCGAGATCATGCCGCGCTTGGACGAACATCAACGTCGCAAGTGATCAGGACGCTGTGCAGCCCTGAATGTCGACGGCGCGACCCTGCCCAAGCACCGTGATCCGGATGCCGGACCGATCCACAGCAAAGCTGGTTCCATCCACATGGATCAAGTCCGATGTTGCGGTGATGTGCGTCGCGGTACGGGTCACGTCAGGTTCAGACACCCAAACGAATGGATCTGACGTTTCAATGATGATCGCCTCTGGTCCTTGCTGCGTCAACGCCGTGCGTGTTGTTATCTGCATGCCGTCAGAAGTCGGCTTGATGGTGCAAGTGACGGTCCCAACGGATGCCTCTGATGCGGTCAACGGGCGGTTCAAAAGGGCCGCTGTGATCGCTGGGTCACGTGGCTCATTTAAAGGGAGCACAGTATCGAATTCCAAATTTACTGGCACACAGATTTCTTCGCAAACACCGATATTGATGGAGCCTGAAAGGTGAATTTCACCAGCATCATTTGGGAAAATTTCGACTGGAATAGTCACGGTGTCATGGTACCCGATCGATCGCATGCCATCTTGGTCAAATACCTCGGGAACGGGCCAATGGAATGCAATTGACCCAACATTCATGGAACCACTCCATTGAATTTGTGGTGGAATTCCGGCGTCACCCGGTGCGCGCCAGTAGGTTTTCCAACCATCAGCCATATCGATGCGCAGACCTGCCATCACACTGCCACGGCTGGTTTGTGGACCAGAGAGCACGGTAAGCGTTGTATCGTGATCGGTGGGACCAGCATAAGCGGGAGAGGCCATAAGGGCGAGGAGGGCAAGTTTTTTCATACCTCTGCAATAAGCAACCGCGCGATCATTAGGAAGTCACATGCTTGTGCGCCAACTGACACATCTGCCCTTGCACCTAACGTTTGCGGTACCCATCATAGGGATATGGAACCAGATGACTTTAATCTTGTTGGAAAATTGCTGATTGCGATGCCCGATATGGGTGATCCGCGTTTTGACCGATCCGTTATATATATTTGCGCCCATTCCGAAGAAGGGGCCATGGGTTTGATCGTTAATAAGCCACAACCAAAGTTGCGCTTTATCAACCTTCTTAAGCAGTTAGATATTGAGGTCGAAGGCACGGTTCGCGAAGCACGGGTCCATTATGGGGGGCCTGTGGAAACTGTTCGTGGGTTTGTTTTGCACACGGATGATTACCGTACCGAGGGTGGCACAGTGGACGTTGCGGACCACATTTGCATGACGTCCACGATGGATGTTCTACAAGACCTTGCGCGGGGCAAAGGACCCGATACTGCGTTGCTGGCGATTGGATATGCGGGCTGGGGCGAGGGGCAGTTAGAGGGTGAAATTTTCCAGAATGGCTGGCTGACCTGTGATGCAGACCCAGACATCATTTTTGGCATTGATAACGATTCTAAATGGACCGATGCATTGGCCATATTAGGCGTCAGTCCAGCGCTGTTATCATCATCGGCTGGCCGCGCCTGACCGTTTAGTCCGGCGCAGTCAGTGCAGTGATAATCGCGATGGCACTTTCGGAATGCCAATCCGCATCACCTTGAAGTCGTGCAATCTCGTTGCCTTGCGGGTCCATGATCAACGTCACAGGCAGGCCAAGCACACCCATAGACCTTGAAAATGATTGCCGCGCATCGGTGTGTAACGGCAAGTTGTCGACGCCGATTTCTTCAAAGAACTTCTTCATCGCAGGCAGCGGATTGCGCCCTGTTGCAACCGTTATAACTTGAAATGTGTCGCCGCCAAGATCGGTTTGCAACGCGGACAAGTCAGGCATTTCTTTGCGGCACGGCGCACACCATGTGGCCCAGAAATTTAGCACGGTGTATTTGCCGTTCAGGTCAGTAAGGGTCATCTCGGTCCCGTCTTCAGACATGAACGCCACGTCTGATCCGGCGATAGGTTCGGAGTGAAATGTCAGTTTGCGCATGTCACCTTCGCGCAATGCCAATAGATCGGCGGTATCCGCGTTTCCTGCGTTTGCAAGCAGCCCAAGGGCCGTATAAAGCAGAACTGATTTTAACTTGCGCATGAAAGCACCTTTTCAACATGACCAAGACTGCCAATTCGATGTGGGGTGGCCGTTTCGCCGCCGGACCTGATGCCATCATGGAAGCGATTAACGCATCCATCGGCTTTGACCGTCGTATGGCATCCCAAGACATCGCAGGGTCTCGCGCCCATGCGGCCATGTTGGCTGCATGTGGTATCATCACAGATAAAGATGCGGATGCGATTGGGGAAGGCCTGCTCACGGTGTTGTCAGAGATTGAAGCAGGAGATTTCCCGTTTTCTGCTGCATTGGAAGATATTCATATGAATGTGGAGGCCCGATTGAAGGATTTGATCGGCGAACCAGCGGGGCGTTTGCACACAGGTCGGTCGCGTAACGATCAGGTTGCTGTCGATTTCCGCCTTTGGGTCCGTGATCAATGTGATGCTGTTGATTCTGCGCTCGAAGCATTGATGCGTGCCTTGATCGGTCAGGCAGAAGCAGGCGCTGACTGGGTGATGCCCGGATTTACCCATTTGCAAGTCGCCCAACCTGTCACATGGGGTCATCATATGATGGCCTATGTCGAAATGTTTGCCCGTGATCGGTCGCGATTCGCTGATGCGCGGGTCCGGATGAATACGTCGCCATTAGGCGCTGCGGCCCTTGCTGGTACGTCGTTTCCGATTGACCGCGACATGACGGCAAAGGCGTTGGGCTTTGATCGTCCGATGAGCAATTCGCTGGATGCTGTGGCTGACCGTGATTTTGCGCTAGAGTTTTTGGCGTCCGCCAGCATTTGCGCGATGCATCTTTCTCGTTTAGCCGAAGAATTGGTGATCTGGTCATCCGCGCAGTTCCGATTCGTTAAGATGTCAGACAAATGGTCGACGGGATCGTCCATTATGCCGCAAAAGCGGAACCCTGATGCTGCTGAGTTGATCCGTGCCAAAATCGGCCGGATTTTTGGCGCCAATGTCGCGCTGATGACCGTGATGAAGGGTCTGCCGCTGACCTATTCCAAGGACATGCAAGAAGATAAAGAACAGACGTTTGATGCCGCCGATAGTCTGATGCTGGCGCTGGCCGCGATGTCGGGCATGGTTGCGGATATGCAGGCGAACGTGCCGTCGCTTGAGGCCGCTGCTGCGACTGGGTTCTCGACAGCCACGGATTTGGCCGATTGGTTGGTTCGTGAATTGGGTCTACCGTTCCGCGATGCGCATCATGTGACCGGTACGCTTGTTGCGATGGCCGAAAGTAAGGGGGAAGACCTGCCTGATTTGACCCTAGCGGAAATGCAATCGGTGCACGATGGTATCACCAATGGCGTCTTTGACGTGCTGGGTGTGCGCAATTCTGTGGCCTCACGTGTCAGCTACGGTGGTACTGCACCCGATCAGGTGCGTGCCCGTATCGCCGAATGGAAAGGGATTTTAGATGCGTAAAATTTTTGCAATTGGTTTGATCTGCTTGGTGGCTGCGTGTGGTGCAAACGGTGATCCGCTTAAACCCACGGCCAAGCTTGGTTTTGGTATCGGTCCGGGCGGGATCACACCGCGCCTGTCTTTGGGCGCGCAAGGGTCTAATGTTGGCGTCGGTGTGGGTGCCGGTGGTGCATCGATCCGTGCAAGCGAAGGTCCTGTCGGCGTGAGCGTCGGCCTGTGATCAGGTGGGTGTATTTGGCGCTGGCTGTCTGGGGTGCCATTCATCCAATGTATTATTTCATCAGTTGGTTCCGCGATTATAGCTTTGATATAATGGCTATGGTGGAGGCGTGGCATGTGAATGCTGCAACATCTGGTTTGGTATGGGACCTGACGATTGCTGCGATTGCGCTGACTGTATTCATCGGATCCGAGGTGGCCGTGCGCCGCAATTGGACGGCACTCATCGCAATTCCTGCCACGTTCTGCATCGGCGTCAGCTGTGGTTTGCCGCTTTATCTATTTTTGCGATCCCGTCCGGTTACCTAAAGATCAAGGGTTGGGGTTTTTGCCTGATCTGATATGTCCCGAAGGAACAGATTTTCGGGGATTTTGGCATGGACCATTTTTTATATCGCGACGGGCAGTTGTTTGCGGAGGATGTGCCATTGGCGCAGATTGTGGAATCCGTCGGCACGCCGTTTTATGTGTATTCCACAGCGACGTTAACCCGCCACTTTAAGCTGTTCGACGATGCCTTGGGCGGCATGCCGCATCTGATCTGTTTTGCAATGAAATCCCTGTCCAACCAAGCTGTGCTGCGGGTTCTGGCCCAAGCAGGTGCTGGTATGGATGTTGTATCCGAGGGGGAGTATCGCCGTGCGCGCGCCGCTGGAGTGTCTGGCGATAAGATCGTGTTTTCGGGAATTGGAAAAACGGCTGGCGAAATGCGCGTCGCCTTAGAAGGTGGCATTCGTCAGTTCAATGTGGAAAGCGAACCAGAAATGGTAGTGCTGTCGCGCGTTGCATTAGAGCTGGGCGTCGTTGCCCCGATCACAATCCGCGTGAACCCTGATGTAGATGCAAAAACCCATGCCAAGATTGCAACGGGTAAGTCTGAGAACAAGTTTGGTATTCCGATCAGCCGCGCCCGTGACGTTTACAAATTGGCGGCTGGCCTGAAAGGTCTAAAAGTTGTGGGCATTGATGTTCATATCGGATCGCAGTTGACTGAACTTGCTCCGTTTGAAGCGGCGTATCTCAAGGTTGCTGATTTGGTCGAAGAACTGCGCGCTGATGGTCATACGATTGACCGTTTGGATCTTGGTGGCGGTTTAGGCATTCCCTATACGCGGTCAAATGAAGCCCCGCCGCTGCCAACAGAATACGGTGCTATGATCCAAAACACGGTTGGGCATTTGGGTTGTGAAATTGAGATTGAACCGGGTCGCCTGATCTCGGGTAACGCAGGTTTGCTTGTGTCCGAAGTCATCTACGTCAAAGAAGGCGAGGATCGCGAGTTTTTGATCCTTGATGCCGCAATGAACGATTTAATCCGTCCGGCGATGTACGATGCGCACCACGATATTGTGCCGTTGATTGAGGCAGCACCGGGTGCGATGCCGGCCAAATACGATGTTGTTGGACCCGTTTGCGAAAGTGGTGACACCTTTGCCAAGGGCCGGGAGATGCCAGAGATGAAGGCCGGTGACCGGATCGCGTTCCGGTCTGCTGGAGCCTACGGCGCTGTAATGTCGTCAGAATATAATTCGCGCCCGATGATCCCCGAAGTGCTGGTTCATGCTGATCAATTTGCAGTTATCCGCGCACGACCTACCTATGAAGAGATGATCGCGCGCGATACCATACCTGAATGGTTATGAATTAAGGAGACGGCAGCTGGCCCCATGGGACCCCACTGAAAACCACTTGAAGTGGCCGATTTTCGCTACCCGTATAGGGATGGTGGCCGAACGTGCTGTGCGCTGTTTCTGGCCATTGTGGTCCGTAGGTTTTCTGATTTTGGCGCCGTTGATGTTTGGCTGGCAGGATGTGCTGTCGCTTGAAGCATTCTGGGCGCTGGCTGTCTTGGCGATTTTGGCAGTGGTTGTTGCGTCTGTGTGGGGTCTGCGCCGGTTCCGCTGGCCAGCTGGCACTGAGGCGATTACCCGCGTTGATGCCGCCATGCCCGGTCGTCCGATTGCGGCTATGGCCGATGCCCAAGCAATCGGTCGTGGTGACCCTGCATCCGAGGCCGTTTGGACCGCACACGTGGCCCAAATGCAGGCTGCATCCCGCAATGCCCGCCCTATTGAACCTGATTTGCGCTTGTCGGACCGCGACCCATACGGGGTACGGTTTGTCGCGCTTTTGTTCTTTGTTGCTGCCCTGATGTTTGGCTCGTTTCTGCGGGTTGGATCGGTGGGAGAGGTGGCATTGGGTGGTGATGTGTTGGCTACAGGTCCGGTTTGGGAAGGCTGGGTTGAGCCGCCTGCCTATACGGGTAAACCTGCGATCTATTTGAACGATGTCCCTGTTGGGCTGCTCGTTGTGCCTGCGGGTAGTAAAATAACTTTGCGCCTTTACGGCGAGGTTGGGGCGCTGACTGTTGCCGAGACGATATCTGGCCGAACTGAGGATTTGGGCGCTGCATCTGAAGCCCAGCAAACGTTTATTGCTGCCGGTTCCGGTCGTCTTGCGATTGATGGTGAAAATGGTGCCGCATGGGATGTTCGTATTATCGACGACACGCCGCCCATTGTGGATCTGATTGGCCCGGTCGAGTCCGATGCGATGGGCGAGATGTCACAACCGTTTCAGGCCATGGATGACTATGGCGTCGAAAGCGGTGCTGCCGTTATTGCGCTTGATCTAGGGGCGGTTGATCGGCGTTACGGTTTGGCCGTTGATCCAGATGGCGTGCCCGCGCTGGAGTTGGATTTGCCGATGCCATTTAATGGTGATCGCGCTGATTTTGATGCGTTCTTGGTTGATAACTTGTCCGAGCATCCATTGGCGAACTTGCCTGTGACTTTGTCGATGTCCGTCACTGACGCTGCGGGCCAATTAGGTGAAAGCACCTCCGAGCCGATGATTTTACCGGGTCGCCGGTTTTTCCAACCGTTTGCTAAGGCTATTGTCGAACAGCGCCGTGATCTGATGTGGGCCCGCGCGAATGCGCCGCAGATAGCCCTTGTTATGCGGGCGTTGTCACACCGCCCTGAAGGGTTGTTTTCGAACGAAACGACGTATCTGAGGATGCGTACGATCATTCGCCGCCTCGAGAATTTTGCCGATACTGACCTGACAGAAGATGCGCAGGCTGAGATTGTGCAGGCGATGTGGGATCTGGCCGTTCAGCTTGAGGATGGCACGTTGGCTGATGCTCGCAAACGATTGGAACGCGCCCAAGAACGACTTGCCGAGGCTATGCGCGATGGTGCATCGGACGCCGAGATTGCAGAGCTGATGCAGGAACTGCGCGACGCGACCAATGACTATATGCAGATGCTTGCCGATCAAATGGAGCCGGACGACGGTACCGATCAGGCGGATAGCGGTGAAGAAGGTCAAGAGCTGGGCCAAGACGAGCTGCAAGCCTTGATGGACCGCATCCAAGAGCTGATGGAAGAGGGTCGCATGGCCGAGGCTGCCGAATTGATGGAGCAGCTGAACGAGATGATGGAAAACCTACGCATCACCCAAGGTGAGGGTGGCGAAGGTGGTCCGCGCACACCGGGTCAGCAGTCGATGGAAGATTTGGCTGAGACTTTGCAGGATCAAGAAGAGTTATCTGACGAAGCTTTCCGTGAATTGCAGGATCGCGCCAATCAACAGGGTGAGCAAGGTCAGCAACCTCAAGGTGGCGAACAGGGTGGCGAGCAAGGCCAGCAGCCCAGTGAAAATGGCGATCAATCCGGACAGGATGGTCAACAAGGACAGGGCCAAGGTGTTGGCGACGACAGCACGTCTGGTCAGTTGGGCGAAAATGGCACGGGTGGCGAAGGTCAGCAAGGGTCGCTTGCAGACCGCCAGCAAGCATTGCGCGATGAATTGCAGCGTCAGCGTGAAGGTTTGCCAAATTTGGACGGTGAGGCAGGCGATTTAGCCCGTCAATCGCTGGACCGCGCAGATGGTGCGATGGACGGTGCCGAAGAGGCATTGCGCAATGGCGATATGGCCGAAGCGATTGATCGCCAAGCCGAGGCGATGGATGCGTTGCGTAACGGGATGCGGTCACTGAACCAAGCGTTGGCGCAAAACAATTCGTCAGAGCCGGGGCAAGGAACCGAACGTGGCGAAGCGCAGGGACGATCAGAGCCGACCCGCCGCGACCCGCTGGGTCGTGAATTGGGCAATACAGGTCAATTTGGCACCGACGAAGGCCTTTTGCAGGGCAAAGATGTGTACCGCCGCGCCGAAGAGATTTTGGACGAAATTAGACGCAGGTCAGCCGAACAAAACCGCCCCGCGCTTGAACGCGATTACTTGCGCCGGTTACTTGATCAGTTCTAGCCGTCTGCGTTCATTGTGTTGACCATGCCTTGCAACTTTAGATCGATCCAAAGGCGCAAGCCGTCAACGGTTGCGACGTAGCTGTCCAATGTTGGCGCAAGTGCAGGGACCATGTCGGATATTTGCGGCGCGAACACATAGAGTGCTGTCAAAAATACCAAGATTAACAACACACCAAAGAACCCTGACCTAAAGCTGCGCCTGTTTTTAACGACTTCCGTGGGGGTGTCTGTTGTTGCGCGTTCGGCGTCTGACCGCAAACTAGAGTTAATTTCTTCAATGTCCGGCAGTAATTCCCGGCGCGATGCAGCGGCTAACTCTGCTTGATCTGCAGCAACCTCTTCTCCCTTAAGCAGGGCGATGCGGCGCTCCGTCTCTTGGGCGCGGCGATCGGGGGCTGCTGCGGTATCAAGACCTAGATCGGGCTGGCTTTCGAGAGCCGCTTCTGTTTCGCGACGGCGCGCATCTGCTTCGCGAGCTGCTTCTTCGCGCAAAATATCCGCGATTGCAGGGTCGAGTTCTTGTTTCTGAGGTTCTTTGGGTTCGGGTGCTGTATCTGCTACATCGTCCCAAGTGGCCGCATCTTCATGAATGGTTTGGGTCGACAATTCTGCAGATGTATCGAGAAATTCATCTTCAACATCGGATGCTCCGAAGTTTTCGAACCATGTATGACCACAGTTTGAACACTGCACATCACGACCGTCTTGAGGAATGACATCATCAGCCACCTCATATTGTGCACCGCAGTTTGGACAAATTAGCCGCATTTTCAGACCCTTCGCGCCTATCGCGCTGCATCTTTGCACAGCTTCATTAACTATTATTTACCCTTTGGACCAAGAAAGGCCAAGGAAATGCGACCATTGATGGTGCCAAAACATTGTAACCTGTTGCAAATTTGGGCAAAACGGTGCGTGAAACCCAAAGGATGATCAAGTGATTGAGCTCGAAAATGTGGCATATAGTTACGGCGGAGCAGAGCTGTTTTCGCAAGTGTCCTTGTCTTTGGCCGCGGGGTCGTTTCATTTTCTGACTGGCCCGTCGGGTGCAGGAAAGACGACTTTGCTCAAGCTGTGCTATGGCGCATTGCAAGCAACTGCCGGCCATGTGCGCCTGTTTGGTGATGACGCCGCTACAATGGACCGCGACGCGGTCGCGTTGTCCCGGCGTCGCATCGGTGTTGTTCATCAAGACTGCCAGTTTCTGGATCACTTGCCTGTCACCGACAATATCGCGCTGCCGCTGACTGTGTCTGGCCGCGAAGCGGAAGCCGCTGGAAATCTGGACGATTTGATCGGCTGGGTTGGGTTGCGCGGGCAAGCCACGCAGTTACCCCCCGAACTTTCCGGTGGTGAACGCCAGCGTGCTGCCTTGGCTCGTGCGGTCATCATGTCGCCTGATGTGATTGTCGCTGATGAGCCAACTGGCAATGTTGATTGGGAGATGTCTCAGCGTTTGTTGACTTTATTGATCGAACTAAACCGGATGGGTAAAACGGTGATCATTGCGACCCATGACATGAACTTGATCCGCACGGCTAAATCGCAGGTCAGTACGCGTGTCTTGCGTCTAAAGGACCGCAGATTAATGCAGGCGGGGGCGGAACTATGAAGATTGATCTAGGCCGATTGTTTGATTTGATCGCAGGTGATCCGCAGGCTGATCGTGCTGTTCCGCCTACGGGTTTTACTGCCCGCTTGACCCTTTTCACTGCTGGTTCAATGGCGTTTCTCGCTGTGTTTGCGATGGCTTTGTCCTTGGCTACAGGGCGTTTGGCTGATCGTTGGTCGGCTGAATTGGCCCGTACGTCGACGCTGCGTATTTCCGCACCCGCAGATCAGGCAGATGCCCAATTGCGTGCTGCAATCACAGTGTTGGAAACCACTCCGGGTGTTGCTGCTGCTCGCCCTTTGACGACAGACGAGCAGCGCGCCTTGTTGGCCCCTTGGTTTGGTCCGGATTTGCCGATTGAGGATCTGCCGATCCCTCAATTGATTGAGATAATCGAAGAGGGCGATGGATATGATCCCACGGGCTTGCGCGCGCGATTGCAAGCAGAGGTCCCCGGTGCCGTACTGGATGATCACACCCGCTGGCGGGAACCGTTGGTTGCTGCTGCCAATCGCCTGCGCACATTGGGTTGGCTTGCGATTATCCTGATTGCCGGATCAACGGGTGCGATGATCACGCTTGCCGCCCAAGCCGCCCTTTCTGCTAATGCTCAAGTTATCCGCGTCATGCGTCTTGTTGGGGCTCGTGACATATACATTGCGGGCGCGTTTGTGCGTCGCTTTACGCTGCGCGCCTTAACGGGTGCTGCCATTGGGACGCTGGCTGGCATGTTTGCCATCTGGTTGTTGCCGTCAACTGACGTCGCTGGCGGTTTCTTAACTGGGCTTGGGTTTCAAGGGTGGCATTGGCTTTGGCCGATGATCATTCCGCCGCTTGCAGCCACTGTTGCGTTTGCCGCGACCCGCGCTGCCGCGCTGCGCACATTGAGGGAACAATCATGAAATATGCTATTCAGTTGGTGCGATCAGTTTTCTTTAACCTTGCGATGTATATCGCGCTGCCATTGGTCGGCTTGTTCTACCTGCCATGGCTGATTATTTCGCCCAAGGGGGCCATTGCTGGCTGCCACCGGTATTGTGTGATCGTCGTTTGGTTGTTGCGCTGGATGGTTGGTATACGTTGCGAGGTCCGTGGTACTCCGCCCACCGAAGAGGCGTTGATTGCCGCCAAGCACCAATCGTTTCTGGATGTTTTGTTAATTTACCACGCCGTCCCGCGCGGTAAGTTCATTTTTAAAGACCTGCTGAAATATGCCCCGGTGATTGGTCAGTTCGGCCTGCGCATTGGCTGTATTCCCGTCAAACGTGGTCAGCGCGGTGCCGCGATCAAAAAGATGTTGGCTGATGTTAAAAGCGGGACGGCTTTGCCCGGTCAGCTGATTATCTATTCCCAAGGAACGCGTATCGCGCCTGGTGTGAAGGCACCCTATAAAATTGGTGTTGGCGCTTTGTACAGAGACATGGGTCAGCCGTGTTATCCGGTTGCTACTAACGTTGGTGTCTTATGGCCAAAACGCGGATTCTACCGTGTGCCTGGTGTCGCTGTTGTCGATTTTCTGCCCGTTATTGCACCGGGTATGCCTGTGGATCAGTTCATGAAAAAGCTACAGGCTGATGTTGAAGCCCGCTCAGACGCGCTTGCTGCTGAGGCGGGGTTTCATGGCTAGGGTCACAGATATTGCAACGCTTGAGGGGCTCTATGGGACGCCAGCCAAGGCATCAATCATCAAGGTCGCCGATCATATCACGCCGCACTACGCGAAATGGATAGCTGCGTCGCGGTTGTGCGTGCTGTCGACTGTTGGTCCTGCTGGGACCGATGGCAGCCCGCGTGGTGACGATGGTCCTGTGGTCCAAATCGCTGATCCAAAGACACTGCTAATGCCCGATTGGCGCGGCAATAACCGGATGGATAGTCTGCGTAACATCGTGGCTGACGAGCGGGTCAGCTTGATGTTCATGGTCCAAGGATCAAATAACGTGATCCGCGTGAATGGCACCGCCGAGGTCCGAGTGGACGCCAATTTGATTGCACGGTTTGATGACCGTGGTCGCACCCCGCGCAGTGTGATCGTGATCAATGTGGCTGAAATATACAGTCAATGCGCCCGTGCATTGATGCGTGCGCAAACGTGGTCTGGCCTGAACCACAGCACCGGATTGCCCACAATCGGAGACTTGCTAGCCGAAGCAGAGGTGGGATTCGACGCTGTTTCTTATGACACCGCTTGGGCGGCCCGCGCTGAAAAGACGATGTGGTAAATGGTGCGCCGTTCTAGGCAGCGAGCCCTTTAGACCCAAGTGCCAGGTATTTCGCGCGGCGAGCCAGACGGATTTCATCAGCGGATTGCCCATCCATTTCAGACAGCATTGCCTGAATAGCGGACCCGACGGACGCAATTGCTGCGTCTTTGTCGCGGTGGGCTCCGCCTGCGGGTTCTGGGATGATGTGGTCGCAGACGCCCAGTTCGATCAAGTTTTGTGCGGTCAAACGCAGGGCTTCTGCGGCTTCGCGCATTTTAGCGCCGTCTTTCCATAGGATCGATGCGCAGCCTTCGGGGCTGATGACCGAATAGATGGAATGCTCTAACATGACGACACGGCTGGCTGTTGCGAATGCCACGGCCCCACCGGACCCGCCTTCGCCGATGACGACAGAGATCAGCGGCACGCCAAGTTCCAAACATTTCTCAGTAGACCGCGCGATCGCCTCTGATTGACCGCGTTCTTCAGCCCCTTTGCCCGGATAGGCACCGGGAGTGTCGACGAGTGTAATGACAGGGAGGCCAAACCGGTTGGCCAGCTCCATCAGGCGGATCGCTTTGCGGTACCCTTCAGGGCGGGCCATGCCAAAGTTTCGTTCAATGCGGGATTTGGTATCGTTACCTTTTTCATGACCAATGACCATGATGGCGCGTCCATCAAGTCGCCCGATCCCGCCCATAACAGCATGATCGTCGGCAAAGTTACGGTCGCCAGCAAGTGGGGTGTATTCGGTAAACAGCGCGTTGATGTAGTCGCGGCAGTGAGGCCGTTCGGGGTGGCGTGCCACTTGGCATTTGCGCCAAGCAGTCAAATCTTTGTAAAGCGTGGCCTTCATTTCTGCAGCTTTTTTGTCTAAAGCGGCGGCCTCTGTCTCGATGTCCATCTCTTCGTTTTCGCGGGCTAAGGCGCGCAGTTCTTCTGCTTTGCCTTCGATTTCAGCGAGCGGTTTTTCGAACTCGAGATATTGGGTCATTGATTGGGCCTTTTCATCTGTTCCCACAGATATATGCGCGGTGCAGGCCACGTGCAACGTGCATTGCGTCTGGCCCGTGATGGATGGGCAAGGCGCGTCGTTGGTTTGGAGTATTTAGGAAAAAGCGAGGCGGTTTAACCTGCTATCAATTCCGATTGGCGTACGATGACTTCGGCTTGTTTTATAGATGCGATGTCGACAAGGCGGCCTTTGTAAACGGTAGCACCTTCACCGTTTGCGGTGGCTTGCGCCATGGCTGCAAGGATTTCGCGGGCTTCAGCAACGGCATCTGCGGAAGGGGTGAAGACCTCGTTTGCCAGTCCGATTTGTTTGGGATGGATTGCCCATTTGCCAACCATGCCAAGTGTGGCAGAGCGGCGCGATTGGGCGCGGTAGCCCTCATCGTCTGAGAAATCACCGAAGGGTCCATCAACGGGCAAGATACCGTGTGTGCGACAGGCGGCGACGATGGCAGTTTGCGCCCAGTGCCATGGATCGCTGTAGTGCCGCGTGTCGCCGTGAAGCATGTAGTAGTTGTCTTGTGTGCCGCCGATGCCCGTTGTTTGCATGCCCATTGAGGCGGCAAAGTCAGCCGCACCCAGTGACATAGCGACCATGCGGGGGGATGATGCGGCGATCTCGTTTACGTTCACGAGGCCTGCGGCGGATTCGATGATGACCTCAAAGTTGATTTTCTTGGTGCGGTTTTTGGCGGTCTCGATTGCGGTAACAAGCGCGTCGACGGCGTAGATGTCGGCGGCATTGCCGACCTTTGGGATCATGATTTGGTCGAGCCTGTCGCCTGCCTGTTCCAACACATCAACAACGTCGCGGTACCAGTAGGGGGTGTCGAGCGAGTTGATCCGTACCGACAGGGTTTTGGTGTTCCAGTCGATTGTATTAATCGCCTGGATGACGTTGGCACGCGCACTGTCTTTGTCGGATGGCGATACGCTGTCTTCGAGGTCGAGGTTGATCACGTCTGCTGCGCTTGCTGCCATTTTGGGGAACAGTTTGGTGTTCGAGCCGGGGCCAAAAAGCTGACAGCGGTTCGGACGGGCAGGGGGCGTTGGTTGCAGACGGAAGGACATAAGACACCTATGGGTTTTGAAGTTGCGCAGGTTATGTCGAGATTGTTAGATTGTTGCGCTATCGTTCACAAGCGTCATTTTGCAGGTGCAGCAATTTGCCCTATTCTGGGATATGCTTGGCCTCTCGCATAATCGACCATTCGATCAGCTGCGCCCAAAGAGCCTCGGCCAAATCGGGGTCGAGGTTTTTGTCGGATGCAATGCGCCGCACGTTCCCAATGACCTCGTCCACGCGGGATGTGATCCGCGCAGGTAGGTCGGCTGTTTTCTTAATCTCAACGGCACGGTCGATATAGCCGGCGCGCTGCACTAAAAGGTCCACGAGGGCCGCATCAAGTCTGTCGATTTCAACCCGCAGTTCTGCCATGTTTGCACAGTCCTGCGGGGCTTTTGGGTCGGTCATTTTAGATGCCTGCGTCCACGATTGCGCGCGCCAAAATCGGCACGGTTTCAGCATTCAGTCCAGCGATGTTCATCCGGCTGTCACCAACCATATAAATACCGTGATCAGCGCGCAGTTTTTCGACCATTTCGGGCGTGGTGCCCAAACGGCTGAACATGCCGCGGTGATCAGCGAGGAAACTGAACCGGTCCGAATTGGTCAAACGCTTAAGTTCATCCGCGAGCTGTTGGCGTAGGCCAAGCATGCCGTTGCGGGTTTCTTCGAGTTCTGCTTCCCAATCGGCGCGCAACGCAGGGTCGTTCAGGATTGTGGTTACGACCCGTGCGCCGTGGTCTGGCGGGAAAGAGAAGTTTTGGCGGTTGAGGTAGTTCAGGTTTTCCTGCGCAAGCGCTGCTTGGTCGGGGTCCTTGGCAATAGCCATCAAGATGCCAGTGCGTTCGCGGTAGATGCCAAAGTTTTTGGAGCAGGACGCGGCTATCAGAACGTTGTCGAATGCGCCCGCGACCTTGCGCGTTGCTGCGGCGTCTTCTGCGAGACCATCGCCAAACCCTTGGTAGGCGATGTCGATGAACGGCGTGGCCCCTTTGGCTTGTAGGACTGCGATGACTTGATCCCACTGGTCCAGCGTCAGATTTGCGCCTGTTGGATTGTGGCAGCAGCCGTGCAGCAGCACCACATCGCCTGCGGCCACAAGATCAAGGTCGGCCAGCATGCCGTCGAAATCGACGCTGCGTGTTTCACAGTCAAAATAGCGATAGTCGCTGGATTTCATGCCCAGATAATTGATGATCGACGGGTGGTTTGGCCATGTCGGGTCAGACAGCCAAACTGTTGCCTCAGGTGCGGCCATTTTGATCAATTCGAGCGCTTGGCGGATCGCGCCCGTGCCCCCAGGGGTGGCCACAGCGCCGATCCTGTTGCGTGCAACGGTGTCGCCAAGAACAAGGTCGATCATCGCGTTTGAAAAGGCGGGATCGCCTGCAAGGCCCACGTATGATTTTGACGTTTGCTCGGCCTGCAAGCGTTTCTCGGCTTCTTTGACGGCGCGCATGACGGGCGTATTGCCGGAAGCGTCTTTATAGACGCCGACACCCAAATCGATCTTGGTGTCCCGATCATCGGCGCGGTAGGCGGCCATCAGTGCGAGGATTTTGTCGGCTGGTTGTTTCTGCAGGGAATTAAGCAACATCATGCGTCTCCGGTAGCGATTGGAAGGTCGGCGTACATGCCCCATTCGGACCATGAGCCGTCGTATACTGCGTGATCGGTTTTGCCGATCCGTTCAAGTGCGAGCGATAGGATTGCCGCTGTCACGCCGGACCCACAGGTAGTGATTACGGGTTTGGTCAGATCGACTCCCGCCGTTTTCAGGGCTGCGCGAATGCCTGCGGCGTTTTTCATTGTGCCATCTACGGACAGCAGGTTTTGGTAGAATAGACTTTGCGAGTTTGGGATGTGCCCCGATCGCATTCCAGCCCGAGGTTCTGCTGTTTTTCCGCTAAAACGATCGGCAGCTCGCGCATCGATGATCGTGTAATCACCCAGTTTTGCGGCACGCGCCACTTGGGTCACGTCTTTGATCATCTGGTTTTGGCGCGTCACGGTCATGTGACGGTCGCGGATCACGGGGGGCATATCGGACATTGGATGCCCTTCGGCCTTCCATTTGGGAAGGCCACCATCAAGCACGGCAACGTCGGTTTTGCCCATCAAACGGAACAACCACCAAACGCGGGCGGCTGAAAACAGACCAGACCCATCGTAGATGACGACTTGGTGCCCGTCGCCCACGCCCATTGCGCGCATGCGGGACATGAATTTTTCAACAGGCGGAGCCATGTGTGGCAGTTCGGATCGGTGGTCAGAAATTTCGTCGATATCAAAAAACCGCGCGCCAGGGATATGGCCTGCGGCATATTCGGCGGCTCCATCCCGTTCCATTGCTGGCAGGTACCAAGATGCGTCGATCACGCGCAGATCGGGGTCTTTGAGGTGCGCCGCCAACCAAGCCGTGCTGACCAGTGTCTTGGGGTCATCTGTTGCAGTCTGTGTCATGGAGCGCCTCAAAAGGTTTGAACGCCTTGTCAGTACCGTGTGCAGGCGTGGCTGACAAGCACCCTGCATGCAAAACGGGCGCCCCAAATGGGGCGCCCGCTGTTACCATTTTCGTGGTGCTAAATTAGCCCATGAACTTGTTTTTGATCATGCCAACAACGGCAGTCACAACAAGGCCGCCAACACCACCGCCAGCGAACTGACCAACGATTGCGCCTATGTCCATGCCAGGTGCGACTGCGTCAGTTGCACCGGCTGCCATAGCGCCCGCGCCGCCCATAAGGCCGCCCAATGCTGTGCCGCCTGCAAGACCGCCTATGGCACCTGCAATTGTGTTGCCAAGGCTGCCCATGTTGGCGCCAGACAGCAGTTTGCCTGCGCCGTTGCCACCGATTGCGCCGCCAACGATTTGTGCGATAATTGCTTCCATAGTCCCAATTCCTTTATTTTTTTGGGCCGACATTCATTCCACGGGCATGGCCCAAGCCGCAGTGGTGCCAATTCTTAACAGGTGGACATAATGTCGCAATAGGGGTGATTTGCCAATTTTTTCCCCGTTTGGCGCAGGTTAGTCTCCGTGCCGCAGCAAGCGCTGCTTTTGGCGGCCCCAATCGCGAGCTGCATCAGATGCGCGTTTATCGTGATTTTTCTTACCTTTCGCGGTCGCAATTTTCAGCTTAACCAGCCCTTTATCGTTGAAATACATCACCAGCGGCACAAGCGTCATGCCATCCCGTTTGGTTGCATTCCACATGCGCACCAATTCTTTTTGTTTGCACAACAGTTTGCGTTTGCGCCGTTCTTCATGCCCAAACATCGCGCGGTCGTATGGTGCGATATAGGAATTCGTCAGCCATAGTTCGCCGTCATCGACAGATGCATAGCTTTCCGCGATGTTGGATTGACCCAATCGTAAGGATTTCACTTCGGACCCATGCAAGATGATTCCGACCTCAAGGTCTTCTTCGATCGCAAAGTCGTAGCGGGCCCTGCGATTTTCAGCGAGCACTTTGTAGTTTGTTTTTTCGGGTTTCTTAGCCATGGTCTGCAAATAGGCCAAGGGATGGGTGCGCACAAGTGGTCCGCGCCCGACCAGTGTCCATTAAGGAGCATGCGATGCCTTTCCCTGTTTTGACGAACGCCGCCGCGCGGGCGGTATTTCTGCATCGGCATGGATTATCTGTATCCCCTAGTGGTGCAGGCAAAGGCGAAGATTTGGCGGGTGTCATTTCGGAATTAGGCTTTGTTCAGTTGGATAGTGTGAACACGTTTGCCCGCGCCCATGATCTGATTTTGTGGTCGCGGCGCCAGCAATATCGCCCGACCGGATTGCAAAATGCGCTTGCCCGTGACCGTCATGTGTTTGAACATTGGACCCATGATGCCGCTGCTATCGATATTAATCTGTATCCGCATTGGAAGCTAAAGTTCGCCCGTGATGCAAAGCTGCTTGCGTCCCGATGGCGCGACGCCCGCCGTGGTGATCTGATGACCAAGATTGATGAGGTGCTGCGCCAAGTATCGGATCATGGTTGTTGTACATCGGGTGATGTTGGTCTTGACGAGGTGCGCGGCAAAGGCGGCTGGTGGGATTGGCATCCGTCCAAGACCGCGCTGGAATATTTGTGGCGATCTGGGCAATTGTCTGTCGCCCGTCGGGACGGCTTTAAAAAGGTCTATGATCTGACAGAGCGGATTATTCCGCCCGAGCAGCTGAATGCATATCGGTCAGAAGCGGATACAGTGCAGTGGGCCTGTGGGGCCGCATTGGACAAGCTGGGGTTTGCCACAACCGGCGAGTTGGCCGCGTTCTGGGATATCGTCACCCCTGCCGAGGCCCGCGCGTGGGGTATCTCTGCGATTGCAGACGGCACCGCGATTTGGGTGGATGTGGAAAGCGCGGATGGCAGTTTGCGTCAAAGCCTTGCGCGCCCAGATATTATGGACACCGTTCCGCCTGTTCCACAGACCCGTGTGCGTATTTTATCGCCGTTTGATCCTGCCTTACGCGACCGAAAACGTGCTGAGCGATTGTTTGGGTTTCATTACCGGATCGAGATTTTCGTGCCTGCCCCGAAACGCAAATACGGGTATTACGTGTTTCCTGTGATGGAGGGCGCACGCTTGATCGGGCGTATTGATATGAAGCGGGACGTGGATGTTTTGGCCGTGACAGCGTTTTGGCCAGAGCAGGGTGTGCAGATGAATGCGACCCGCATCGCGCGGTTGGACGCGGAACTGGCGCGGGCGGCGGCCTTTGGTGGCTGTGGGGAAGTCCGCCGTGCAGAGGGTTGGTTGCGGTTGGTATAATTTCTTGAACAACGTTCACAATTCTGTTAGACGTGTGAAAATGATGTTCAGGAGATCGCGATGTATTATGTAGCTGAGACAGGTGCGCTGGTGGCCGAAGGTGTTATTAAACCTTCGCAAGCGCAAGAAATTGAGCGCCGCGCGCGTGCGGCGATGGTCGCACTTGTGATCAATACTTTGTTGATTGGTGGAATTGTGGCGGCCGCACTTGGGCTTGTGTTCTGGCTTGCCGATGCGATGAGCGTGGCTGTTGTTGGTGGCGTGTCTGCGGTTATTGGCATCGCGATACTGCGCTGGGGTGCGGATCTGTACCGCATGTTTGGCAATGCCGCGGCCTTGATTGGTGCAGGGATGTTGGCGTCAGGTGCGGGGCTAGAGTTGGCGGATAAATATCCTGAAACTGCCACGGTAATGATGTTGCTGATGGGCGCTGCGATTGCGGGCGCGGCATTGGTTGGGGTTCGCCGTGGTGGTACAAAACTGCAGTTTGCCTGTGGGTCAATTTTGTTGATGGGACTAGCACTTCATTTTGGAGGGCTGGTGTATGGTGCGCAGGCAGGTGATTTGGATGGATTGCCGAAGCCTATATTGCATCTGTATTCGGCAGCGCTTGTGATTACAGCGGGTTGGGTTTTGGACCTGCGCATTGTGACCGCTTTGGCGATTATACCTTTGGCGCAAATGTTTGAGACGGGTACGTTTTACAGTCACGCGATGTATGCGTTTTATTCGCCTGAGCCAACGCTAAGCATTTTGCAAATGGGGTTGATGATTGGCGCATGCCTGTGGATCGCAAAGGCGGCGGGGCCAGTCGTCCAGCGCCAAGCGGGTGTTTTGGCAGTCATGGCATTTATTATAGCAAACCTGTGTTTCTTGGTGGGGAGCCTATGGGGTGATGTGATCGGGCAAAGCATTTGGGGGCCTGGCTGGTATCGCTATAGTGGTGAGCAAAGCTATGAAGACTATAAGGTCGTGCGCGACGCGTTTGAGGCGTCGGCGTTGGTTATTAACGAAACTGTTTTCACCGTGGTTTGGGCGCTTTTATTGGCCGCTGTGATCATCTGGGCCGCGTTTGGCAATCGCCGTGGATTGTTTAACGCGGGTATGACGTTTGCGGGTATTCACGCCTATACGCAGATGTTTGAGAACTTTGGCGACGAGCCGTTGGCGTTTGTTGTCGGCGGGCTTGCGGCCGTGCCATTGGCGTGGGGGCTGTGGCGGTTGGATGCGCGGTTATGGGGCGGGGATGGACCCGCGCCCCAAGACGGCTAGTTGATCAAGCCTGCGAATTGCATGCCGGACTTAATCGCTGCTTTCGTCTCGTCTGACAAAGGCGTCAGCGGCGACCGGACCTCTTCGGTGCAAAGCCCAAGCAATGACATGCCGTATTTTGCGCCAACAAGGCCAGGTTCCAAGAACACCGCCTCGTGCAGTGGCATCAGGCGATCAAGCTGGATCAGCGCCTTAGCGTAGTCACCAGAAAGCGTGGTTTCTTGGAATTCAGCGCAAAGCTTGGCCGCGATGTTGGCTGTTACCGAAATACAACCGACGCCGCCATGTGCGTTGAACCCTAGCGCTGTTGCATCTTCGCCTGACAGCTGCACGAAATCGGTCCCACACCGTATCCGTTGCTTTGGCACGCGTGCCAAGTCACCAGTCGCGTCCTTAACGCCAACGATCATCGGCAGTTTTGCCAGTATGCCCATTGTGTCAGGCGACATGTCGACAACGGACCGACCCGGGATGTTGTAGATGATGATCGGAAGACCGCAATTCGCAGCAGCCGTAAAATGCGCGATCAGGCCTGCTTGGGTTGGCTTGTTGTAATACGGTGTGACAACCAATGCAGCATCAGCGCCCGCCTTTTTGGCGGCCTCGACCAAACGTACGGTTTCAACAGTGTTGTTTGACCCAGCACCGGCGATCACAGGGATGCGCCCAGCGGCCGCTTGCACAACCGTTTGTACCACCAAATCGTGTTCAGCATGGGTCAACGTTGGGCTTTCGCCTGTTGTACCCACTGGCACAAGACCGTGACTGCCCTGATCGACATGCCAATCGACCAGTTTTTTCAGCGCATCGATGTCCACTTTGCCGTTGTTAAACGGCGTGACAAGTGCAGGCAAAGACCCTTTGAACATGACGCGCTTCCTTTTGGTGGTGGCCTGAATCAGACCAATGAAATCGCGCGGACACTAGACGCCTTTCCGCCGACGGGCAAGATTTGACATTGCCCATAGATCTTTGGGCTTTAGGTTGTGACAACCATGTTGTTTGAGGATGATCTGATGCGTGTTCTTGCTGTTTGTCTTGCGTTGGTGTTGCCCGCCAGCAGTGCCGTCGCCCAAAGCGCCGATGCGGTTGCTGCAGTGCGCGCTATTTCCCAAGATGGGTGGGATGCTGCTTATGGAATTGTCGATCCAGATGATGCGTTGACCCGCGATGTCATCACCTGGATGCGCCTGCGCGAGGGGGAAACCTCTTTTGCCGACTACCTTGGTTTCACTTCTCGTCGTGTCGATTGGCCGGGTATGGACCGCGTGTTCGCCAAGGGCGAAGAGATTTTGCCTGCTGAAACATTGCCCGCAACCACAATCGGGTGGTTCGCTGGCCGCATGCCAGAAACTGGCGAGGGTGCTGTGCGCTTGGCAGATGCATTGATCGCGACCAAAGATTTGAACTCCGCACATGCCATGCTGATTGACGTCTGGCTAACGTCCAATCTGACCAACAGCGGCCATGCGGCCATGATCGACGGCTTTGCAGACGTGCTCGCCCCGCATCACGTTGCCCGCACAGATGCGTTGCTTTGGCGTTGGCGCACGACGGCTGCCAAGCGCATGATTTCTTTGTTGGATGAAGATGAGGCCGCTTTGGTGCAGGCACGGCTTGGTTATATTAGCAAATCAGGTGATATTTCTGCCCGCGTTGATGCTGTTACGCCTGCATTAAAAGATAACGCTGGGTTGAATTATGACCGCTACAATTGGCTTGCAGATCGCGGTGACCGCACGGATGCCATCGTCATTCTAAAAGCCCGATCCACCAGTGTGGCCGCATTGGGTGAGCCGTTTCGGTGGTCGGGTTGGCGCAGGTCGCTGGCGCGTTGGGAGATGCGTGAGGGCCGTGCGCAAAGCGCTTATGATCTCGCATCCAAGCATTTCTTGACAGATGGATCGGCCTTCGCTGATCTTGAATGGGTCGCGGGCTATGTCGCACTGACCTATCTTGATGACCCCACGCTTGCATTGACCCATTTTCAGGCGGCAAATGCTGCGGTGGCCAGCCCGATTTCTGTGGGCCGAATGCAATATTGGATTGGCCGCAGCTATGAGGTTTTGGACAACCAGCCAGCCGCCGTCGCCGCCTACCGGATTGCGGCGCAACATCAAACCGGATTTTACGGGTTGCTCGCGGCGGAAAAGCTAGGGCTCTCATTGGATGCGGCCTTAACAGGGGCCGCAGACCCGACTGATTGGCAGGATGCGCCGTTTATGTCTGATGACCTAACGCGTGCTGCGCTGACGTTGTTGCAGGCAGGGGAGCGCGGTCATGCGGTCCGGTTCTTTGCTGAATTGGGCAAGCAGTTACCTCCGGATGACTTGGCCCG
>JBLHXF010000029.1:0-33048 GCA_047629435.1 Yoonia sp.
ACACCTCCGACGGCAAGGACCTGTCGTTTTAGGCCTTTGGACGCTTTTGGTTTTGACAGCACTTGGAGCCGCATTTGAAGGGCGCTGGTCGCTTAGCTTTGTGGCGTGTTCCACGCTTGCGCTTTCGTTCGCGCCGCTTTTGCTGGCACATCGGTTGAATATCACGCTCCCACTGCCGTTTGTGATGGCGACAACCCTGTTTTTGATGGGCTCGGTGTTGATGGGAGAGGCGTTTGATTTTTACGAATTGGTTTGGTGGTGGGACATCGCATTGCACGGATCGTCGGCCATTGGTTTTGGCCTGATCGGGTTTGTGTTTGTCCTAATGATGTTTGAGGGCGACCGATTTGCGGCACCACAATGGGCGATGTGTCTGGTGGCCTTTGGATTGGCCGTCACGGTTGGCGCCGTCTGGGAGATTTTTGAATTTCTGATGGATCAATCATTCAACTTAAATATGCAAAAGACAGGACTGCCCGACACCATGAAAGATCTGATGGTCGATGTTATCGGTGCGGCATTTGCTAGCTGGCTTGGCTATGTCTACTTGCGGGCCAAGGACAAATCGTTTTGGACGTGGCCCATCGACCGGTTTGTCAGCCTCAACAAACGACTGTTTCGCAAGAACCGCTAGGCGTAGGTCTGCGCATCAAGGATCGCAAGCTTTCTGGCCAATGCGTCTCGTTCTTCAATAAGATCAAGCACAAGGGCGACACCCGCGATATTTAAACCTAGATCACGCATCAGCCTGCTCGCTTTGCGGGCACGGGCAATATGAACGGGCGAAAACTGCCATTCGGGGTCGGCTTGGGACATGGGTGCAACAACGCCGTGGTCCACCAATGCAATTACCCAATCCGCATTTGTACCGCAGAATATCGTCAACTGCGTCAGGGTTAAGGTCTCGATCATATCTGCTGATAAAGTGATCATTTTTGTTTTCTTCATTGCATCATACTCCAAGTTTTGACCGTGGGTTAAAGGGGTGCTCACTGGCCAGACTTTGATAAAGCGCGCGGGCTTTTTCAGATAATTCTGGCGGATTGACGATCTTAAGAACGGCAAAAAGATCGCCTTTTACAGCCCCAGGCAGCCCGCGACCACGCAACCTTAGCTTTTGATCCTGACGGGCATTCTGAGGGATAGTTAGATCCACGGGTCCAGTTGGCGTTGGCATTTTAACCTTACCGCCAAGCGCTGCCTCCCAAGGTGTGACAGGCAAAACAACGAAAAGATCACGTCCTTCAACCCGATAAATTGGGTGTGGTTTAAACGCGATCTCAACGAATAAATCACCGCCTTGCGCACCCTGCCCTTGCAACCGCAACTGTTGGCCGGGCATCGCACCTTTGGGAATACGCAGGTTGATGTCGCGGCGGGTCATCGTCACACGACCGGACTTATCCAACTGAGGCATCTGCATGCTTAATGGCAATGACCGCCCTTCGATAGAATCCTCAAGGCTGATTTCAATACGGGCATGTTGGTCGGGTTGCATCGACCGCGCACCTTGTCCCTGACCAAAGAAGTCGCGAAACATCTGCGGGTCAATGTCGCGGTCATCAAAGGCAAAACCACCATCCCATTGCGACCCTGATTGCGGCTTTGGATCTGGGTGCGGCTGATCCCAATCCGCACCATACTTATCATAAGCCGCGCGTTTTTCAGGGTCCCGCAACACATCATACGCGGCACCCGCAGCTTTAAATGTGGCCTCAGCCTTGGGGCCGGGCGTGATGTCTGGATGGTACTTGCGGGCCATCTTGCGGTACGCACGTTTGATGTCGTCGGCGCTTGCGTCCGGTGCCACTTGCAAGGCTTCGTAGTAGGTTTTGTCAGCCATTTTTTACAACTCTATTGGGTTACTTTGTACCTACATCAATTTATCCACGTCTAATTGACCTATCTCAATCGCAGGCAAGCCACCGATCCTAGGATGGTCCTGAAGCAAACAAGAGGTCCGTTATGAAAAACGACACTATTCTCGCCCTGCAGGGCCCCACAGGAACACAATCCGATCTTGATCCCTTGGTCAACGCGACCTTTGCCCAAAATGGGCGTTTGTCGGTTCTTCATATCGGGCCGGTCCCACTTTTGGCCGCCTTTTCTATCGGCGCCACGCCATATGCTGTTCCGATTGTGCCTGACATCTGGGTCAACGATCTTAACGAAATGGCAGAAACCCTTTCCGTGACGCAGGCCAAAACGCGTGAGTACCTGCAAAAGCAGGGCGTCACGGGCGAAGTCGCAACACTTTGCGTCGAGCCCGCTGCCTTGCATGATCTGGTTGCAGCCCGCGCTGTTTTTGCAGATCTTTGTGTGGTCCAAAACAGCTTGCGTGAAAACAAAAATGCCTTCGATAACGTCGTCTATGGTCTTTTGTTCGAGGGACCGGGCCCAGTCATGTTGAATGTGGACAAGAACAGCAATGCGCTTGCGCCTAAAAGCATCCTCGTCGGGTGGAACAATAGTCTTTCCGCCGCGCGCGCCGTTCGGGCCGCACTGCCAATGCTGAAAAATGCCGAGAATGTCACGGTTGCATGTATTGATCCCACAGCCACAAAATGGGCAGACGGCGAGAACCCAGGTGCAGATTTGGCAAGCTGGTTAAGCCATCATGGGTGCCGTGTCACCGTGCAGGAATTTCCGACAGGCGGTAAAACCGTGTCAGAAGTTATTCTTGAACACGCCGTCGAACAGGGTGCCGATCTTGTTGTGATGGGCGCATATGGGCATAATCGACTGAATGAAAAGATTTTTGGAGGAACAACGCAGTCGATGATCCAACAGCAGGATTTGCCAGTATTTTTTGTCCATTGACCCTAGTCTAAGCGACCATGCGACAAACAATGTGCCAATACGCGCGGTAACATTTCCGGGATGTCTTCTGCGATTAGGCCCGGACCAAACACGTCGGCACATTGCAAATGCAAATGCGCCCCGACTGCTGCGGCATCGGGGGCATTAAATCCGCGTGCCAAAAGACCTGTGATAATCCCCGACAGCACATCGCCAGACCCAGCCGTCGCAAGCCATGCAGCGTGTTCAAACGGTTGTGATGTTACGATTTCATACGCGCCAGATGGTTGCGCAATGACCGTATCGGTACCTTTAAAAAGAACAACACATCCAATGGTCTTGGCCGCGATTTGCGCCAAAGAAACGCGGCATGTTGTCTGTTCAAACGCATGCGGTATCAGGCGGCGCATCTCACCCTCATGGGGGGACATGACGCTGTCCTTATGCAAAATACCATGCTTATCTGCCGCAATCAGGGTGATCGCATCTGCATCAATGCACATCGGTGTAGCGAGGGTCAACGTCGCCCACAGCTTGGCCTGACTTGCGTGGCAAAGTCCCAAACCTGGGCCAATACAGATTGCCGATGGTTTCAGTGCAACCAACCTGTCCAGATAGGTATTAGCGCTGTCATATGTTTTGACCATGATGGCGTTCAGCTGGGCGGCATGTTCGGCCACCGCATCTGCGGTACAAAAGACGCTGACCACGCCCGCCCCAATGCGAAGCGCCCCACGCGCAGCCAGCCGTGCGGCACCGCCCTGCCCCGCTGGCCCTGATACGATCACCGCATGTCCGTGCTTATATTTGTGTCCATCCTTAGCCTTGTTCAAACGCATCAGATGGGCAGATGTTATTTCAAACCTATGGTCACTTTCCATATTTATGATGTCCCTTTTGACATGCGCTACCTGCATTGGCATCTTTGGGTCTACAGTAACGCTGGCGTTTGACATTTGTCATAGCTCTTTGCGTCAGAGACGTGCATTTGTTGGATGAAGCACTCAAGTCTGCCTTAACAAGGCATCGAGCTCACATTTAAGAGGCAAAACCATCACTCACATACCCGCACCGGACCGCCTTAACCGCGTACTCACCGCACCACTTGTGACGCTTTATGGATTGGGCGTGACTGTTGGGGCTGGCATATATGTCCTTGTGGGCGCCACGGCGGCCCAAGCCGGACCATATGCGCCAGTGTCATTTCTTATCGCCGCATTCGTGATCGCATTCACGGCGTTTTCCTATGCAGAACTATCCACGCGCTATCCCGTAAGCGCTGGTGAGGCGGCGTATGTCGAAGCAGGGTTCAACGCAAAATGGCTCGCGACCATCATTGGCCTCGCGGTTGCATTGTCAGGCATGGTATCGGCCGCAGCCGTATCGATCGGGGCGGCATCATATTTGCATGATCTTACCCAAATTTCGCAGAATGTCTTGACGGTTGCTGTCATCGGGGCAATGGGATTGATCGCACTTTGGGGCATCACGCAATCCGTTATGGTGGCCGCGATCATCACCGTGGTCGAAATATCAGGACTGATCGCGGTGATCATCTGGGGGGGCTTCGTGGCCGAACCTGTAGGGTTGAACCTGACCCAAATGATCCCATCCGCAACAGGTCCCCATTGGACCGGAATTGCGGCGGCATCCTTGCTGGCATTCTTTGCCTTTGTCGGGTTCGAGGATATGGCCAACATCGCCGAAGAAGTAAAAGACCCCGTCCGGACAATGCCAAAGGCGATCATCTGGACGCTTGTTCTGGCGACGCTTTTGTATGTGGCAACCACGACAGCGGTCCTTGTGTCGGTGCCCATCGATACACTTTCAACATCTGCCGCCCCCCTGTCATTGGTGTTTCAAGCAGCCCCCGACAGCGTAAAACAAGCCTTTGCGGTCATCGCGGTTATTGCCACAGTAAACGGCGTTCTGATACAGATGATCATGGCATCACGCGTGCTGTACGGGCTGGCCCATAGAGGGCGATTGCCCGCAGCACTGGCCAAGATTTCGCGCCGGACGAACACACCTGTAATCGCCACAATTACAGTTGCGTTGATCATTGCCCTGCTTGCCCAGACCTTACCTATCAATGCACTGGCCGAACACACGTCTCAAATTGTGCTGATCGTTTTTGTGGTGGTGAACGCGGCCCTTATTCGCCTTAAATGGTCGGCGCGCGACACCAAGGGATATTTCAAGGTTCCCATATTGGTGCCGATTATGGGTGTTGTGACCTGCGTCTTACTTTTGGGAACAACCTTCCTTTGAAGCTGCCCATCAACCGAAGATTCCACAAACATAAAATCAACTTTAGAAAGTTGAACTGCGACCTTCACCCCCTAAGTTTAACGTAGCAAGGAGTATCAAAATGAGCTTACCAATTCTACGCAGGCTCGTGCTTGCCATTGCTCTTATCGCACCCAACCTTAGCAAATCGGAGGACGCCATGATTGAATTTTCTCTATCTGATCAATCTCGCTGGGACTACTTTAGCGATCAGGTCATGGGCGGCGTATCAGAAGGCCGGGCCACCTTTGAGCAAAGTAATGAGCAGCCTGTCCTGCGTCTAACTGGTAAGGTCAGTACCGCAAATCGCGGAGGCTTTATTCAGGCCCGCACGAAAATGGACACCGCGTTGCCCGTGACCGCGCAAGGCATCATCTTAAACGTGCGCGGCAACGATCAAACTTATTACATTCACTTACGGACAACATGGACGTTGCTCCCTTGGCAATTCTACCAAGCCTCCTTCAAGGCATCCGAGACGTGGCAAGAGGTGCGCATTCCGTTTGATAGTTTTGCACCTTACGGACGGCTTTTACGTCAATCGTTTGATGCTCGGGCCGTGCGCAGTATGGCTGTTGTGGCCTTTGGCCGAGATCACGACGCGGATCTGTCTGTCCGGACAATCGGTGTCTATTAAAGCCCTCGGGAGTGACATCAAAAGCGCCCCCAGCTGGAAGCCTCGAAAACCTTAGAAACCATCCGATGGGCATAGGCCCCGCGCCATTGGACCGTAATCTAGTGCTGATAGAGCTAGATGAGTATGCGAACTATGACTATCCCAAGCGTGTACCATTATCTTCTAGAATACCGGTTGATAGGTCCCTTTAAGAACAAGTGTTACGGATCCTGATATTTACGCGCTACACTTTAATTGCTAGCACAGCCTCGATATTGTGAGGGTATAAGTGGGCCTCTAACAAATATTCGTTCTTCGAGAACTGCGTATAATTCGAATATGCATCAGTATTCCTACCTTTCGTGACGCTGCCCAAGACGGATATCGATTTGAGGCACCCACTCAAGCCAACACCTGTGGCTTTTAGGATAGCTCCTTTGCGTCTCCACATTTTCAAAATAGCAATGGGGCGCTCGTAATACGCAAGTTGGTTGATGTAAGAGTGTTCTGCATTTCCCAAAAGGGTCTATTTGAATTCAGAAGTTTGTAGATATCGATCGTCTTCTCTTTGAATTTCGATGTCAATTCCGAGAGGCCAGAGACAACAAAAGCGCAGACAACATAGCGATTTGAATGAGAAATGTTGAAATGCGGACAATTGCCGCCTTGTCGAAGCATGAACGGCTTACCCTGACGACGGACTGTCCCCCAAAAAAATGACTGCGCCCGCACTACTCAATCAGTTGGAAAATATGAGAACAGGCACCCCTAGCAAACAAGACCGAAAATGATACCCCAGCGCTACCCCGCTGCAAAAAACGGCACTTCGCCAGCCAGCAGGCATCAACTATGCATTTATTTCTACTAGATTTAATGGTGCACCTAAAGGGAGAAAGTTCGAACCATTTGTTTGATGAACTGCATCGCTGGGAACGGCTCATCTCAACTGGCATGAAGAAAATTGAAGAAGTTCCCAGCTCTCAAAACAAGCTTCTATAGTATTGCCTTAGATAGCCGTCAGTTCGGCTATCCGCCCTTTGCTGCTGTTTCTGTCTGTTTTGGAATTCCCTTAGGAGGTGTCATATCTTGGCAGTTAAATGTGCTATCAGCGGATGCGTCTAGTATCGCGATAACCTCGCGCCCAATTGCACGATCCTCTTCAGCGCTAAGTATCATGTCAAAAACAGCATCGAACAGCCCGTCACGGTTTAAACCGATCATGCGCAACCGGTGGTCGGGCAAGCGGTCAAGCGCGACCACAATGGCGGCTACATCGTTGCTAAAACGCCAGTCGGAAATGGCTTTTCGCACGGTGCTAGGCGAACGGCTTTGATTTATGGATGCATCGTTAGGTTGCGAAGCAAGATCAGTTCTGAAAAATCTCTTGAACATAGGAAAGTCCTCTTGTGATGGTTGGTCTGGGTCAGATAGCCAGCACGATGATTAATTCTTCGAGCTGTAGGATCGCGCGCTTCATGGCAAACCCCTGCAGAGCAAGATGATTGGCAAAGATGGACCTGTCTGTTTGGCCGTTCAGAACAACGGCAGGACGCAGCTGCGATCCATCCCTGAGGCTTTTTAGGGCCTGCTCCCAAATTGGGCCAAGGTTGTTCTCTTGAATGACTTGGGAAAAATCTTCGCCAAGTGACGCAAGAATGACGCCATATGCATACATCAAGCCCTTATTCCGGTAAAATACGTCGTCGGCGGTTTGACTGAACATCCACCATCCGGTGGCTTGGGCCCGGTCAATTTGCGAGGTTTGTGATCCGAGATCGTCAGAAATACGCGACAACGCTTGGGCCAGTGTATCGGTGCGCCGCTCGAACACCGCCTCACCCCGTCCAAGGCGGGCATTGTAGCTTTTCAGTGCAACGAGGCCTTGACGGTATTGACGCTCGGACGGAACACCGGGAAGCAGAGACGTTGATGGTTCCCAAATCCAAAGATCGGGTGGGTATTGCAAAAACCCAGAGGCACGCTCTAGATCTGGATCAGCGCTAGACGAGCCGCTCCTGCGCCCAATCTGGTCTAACATCTCAAAACTGAAGCGACCGACGGCGCTGACGACACCAATCTGAAAGTTAGGCATGTTGTCAAGAATGCCAGAAGGTGCGACCCACGGATCATTGGGGGTCCAGCCATTCAAGTCCAGCTCGCGGTCCATTAAGGCAGCCGCGGTTGCGACGGCAGCACTGCCATTCACAGGAACATCGGTCGACCGAAACTCTGGGTTGGCATCAATTTCGTGCTTTATAAGGCCGAGCACACCGTAATTCACGATCACACCAAGCAAAAGCACGGCACTGATAATTTTCGCGCGACGCCAAGTTAGGCGTGGCCAAAACCGACGCCTGCGCCGTGCAGTCTTGGCATTATCCGGAACAGTCTTAGCCTGCCGTCTTGTGATCATTTCCGCTGCCTCCTTGCGTATCTAAAAATACAAACGCGCTGGCACAGGGTTTCATCCCTAAAAATCGAACAGATAGGAAAATCGGGAAACAAATAGCGTCTACAACGATTGGCAGCGTGGCCCCTTATAATTTTTTATGTCACCAGAAAACTGAGCAGGCGCGCCCAAATACCGAGATCAATTTAGACCTAGCTGCGCGACACGCGTCGAATACTGTGCAGGCTTTCGGTTTTTCACCTGTTTGCGGGATGAAATGACTAACCCGCGCGTTATTAAAATAACTGCCGATATGGTGACACGCGACCGCAACTGGCGGCAGGGCGAAAGTTCTCACCAATCAGGCTGCCCGTAACAAAGGAGAATACCCGTGCGTCAAGACACCACCTTCGAGAGTGATGCTCCGGCAGACAGTTCTAACCAACACCCGCAAGATACCCCTAAGATATCTGGGTTTACTCTGAGCCGTTATAGGGTCAGCAACTTCCGCTCTGTTACTGACTCTGGCTGGTTAACAGTTGACAGTGTGACCGCCCTTGTTGGCGTCAACGAGTCTGGAAAAACCAATCTGATGTTACCGCTGTGGAAGCTAAACCCGGCAGGCGGCGGTGCAATACAGCCGACGTCAGACTATCCTAAGTCGCTATTTGCTATGATCCGGAATGCGCCTGATCAATTTCAGTTTATTCTCGCCGAATTTGAGACAGGCGCTGAGGCCAAGACCTTGGCCAAATTGGCGGGCATTACCGCTGCCAAGGCGCAGCGCGTAAGCGTTGGGCGATCATATGATGGTAATTACCGCGTCGAGTTTCCAGACAATCAACGGGACACAAGCGGCTGCATCCTGCGCGCGCTCGCGGCGATGCGCACTGCGCTAGACGGTCTTGCAGCCCACCCAAAGGAAGAAAGCACCGCCTCAGAAGCCCGCACAACCCTTGGCAAACTCATCGGCAGTTTTGACGAACAACAAAGCTATGAAGGAGAGCAAGACGTAACCATCCACGGTCTACGGCTCGCGCGCAATGCTGTTGCCGCCCTGATCCCTGATGAACCGCCAGCAGTGAGCCGTGTGGTCGCCAGAATGCGAGAGCTGCACGTTGTTTTAGACAAAACCGTCAAAGAATTATGTATGCCCGACCCTGCAAACAATGATGATGTGCGCGCGGCTGTCATCGCGCGCTTGCCGCAATTTGTGTACTATTCAAACTACGGCAATCTTGATAGCGAAATCTACCTTCCGCACGTCGTAGAAAACATGAACCGATCTGATTTGGGCGCTAAAGAAAGCGCAAAAGCCCGCACTTTAGGGGTATTATTCGATTTCGTGGGCGTGCAGGCGAAAGAAATTCTCGAACTCGGTCGCGACTTCCGCGATCTGCGTGACGAGGCCGAGGCGCTCATGATCGAAGAACAAGGTAGGACCGGCCTTATGCGCAGCCTGTGGGCACGGGCACGCGGGCACGAAGACACCCCCGACCCTGTCATATTAGCCCAGATTGCCGAGGCAAAACGCACGCGGTCGATCTTGTTGCAATCTTCCGGAGCCAAGGTCACAGCGCGCTTTGCCGAATGGTGGAAACAAGGCGATTATCAATTTCGGTTTGAGGCGGACGGCAACCATTTTCGCATTTGGGTCGCCGACGCGCGCCGCCCTCAAGAGGTTGAACTTGAACATCGCTCAACTGGATTGCAGTGGTTCTTAAGTTTTTTCTTGGTTTTCCTGCACGAGGCAAAAGGCGAGCATGACAACTGTGTGCTTTTGCTAGATGAGCCGGGCCATTCTCTACATCCGCTGGCTCAGCGCGACCTTTCCGCATTCTTTGAAGGGTTGTCTGAAAATAACCAAATTATCTATACCACCCATTCGCCATTTCTTGTGGATGCCGATAGACTTGCCCGGGCGCGTAAAGTTTTCGTAGATCATGACGGCTCGACCCGTGTAAGCGGCGACCTGCTCGATACCGAAGGGAACGATACGAAAAAAGGTGCCGGTTTCGCCATACGCGCCGCCCTAAATCTGGCCGTTGCCGAGGCAAGTCTGGGCGGAGCAAAACCTGTACTGGTGCCGGGACGGGTTGAACAGATCTACCTTTCAGTGATCCGCACTGTGTGCATTGCATCTGGCCAGTTCCAACCGCGCCGCGACATGATTTTTGCCCCAGCGTGCGATGCTCAAGTGTTGAAAATGATGGCGAGGCTTCTGAGTGATGCCGATGCTTGCCCGCCCCGCCTGATGGTCGACGACGCCCTTTCAGCTCAGGCTTTGGATGATATGGGCACAACGGGGCAGTCTGCAGTCCGTATCTCTGAATTGGGAGGTCTTACTGGTGCAAAGATCGAGGATCTTATGCCGCTTAAGGACATAGCCACGATGATGGACCGCGTGGAGCGTCGTCCCGAAAAAATGTTTGCCGATAGCGTCGTTGCGGGGCAACCGTTTCAAGAGCAAGTGTTGAGCTGGGCAAAATCGCAGAATATCGTTCTGAAAACTGATTGGCGTGTGCAGCTAGCCGAGCGGATGCGTAAGTGGCTTCTTGAACAAGATGACCCGCGCGTGTCCAAAAAAACCCTGACCCGTTGGCTTACGCTTATGCAAACTTTGGACGCAGCATAAGCGTGAAGTCCGATTAATAACGATCATAAAGTTATGAATATGGCAGACCTAATTGTGTATTAAACAGGCTTGGTAACCTGTTTTTCAAAGGCATGCGATAAAGGCTTCTCGCTGAACGAGCCAAATGTCGGGATATGTGAAGGCTGGAAATAGTATTGAGTATTGAAAATTTCGACCATCTTACCCAGTTATGGTCAGCACATAGACCGCCGGCCAATCTAGGCGGATCAAGGCGATTGACATTGACCTCAGGTTCGTGGACGAGGCGGCGTCACATTGGGTCCATCGGAGCGCCATTCATCGGTCTATAAAACAGGTCTACAGGCAGCATTTGTCACCCTTACCTCGTTTTCTGGCTAAGCATCGGTGGCATAGCAAAAGTCAGCCAGTCAAATAAATACCATCCCGATATCAATCGCGTTATGCTGCACAAACTGCACCATGGAAACGCCGAGAACTATCCTCTGAAAACAGAGCGTCCACGTCATTTGGCAGACCAACAAACACAATAGAGTGCTCTGTATCCAACGCGAACACTCTGTCTACTAGGCAAAGTAGCAAAGCCTGACAGTTACTTTGACTTTGGACCAAAACGGACATAGCCAGCAAAAACCACGTATACACATGCTGAGATACCCTCGGGACTGCCAAAACCGTTCACCACGCGCTCATAAGGCGATATTGCTTGTGGGCCTGAGCCCTTTAGCCTTTAGCCTTGATCCCGCCTTCCCCAGCGAAAGCGGCGCCGGTTTTCTGGCACCTCAAGTTCAACGAGTTCTTCGTCTGCAACAGGCGGTTCTTCTACAGGGTGACCTTCTTCAATGGACGGCTCCTCAATGTGCGGTTTGGCATCCATTGAGACGTTTCGCAGCGCATCATACAATTCGCTTCGTAACTTTGGAATGTACTCTTCGATCAATTCGTTGAGCACATCGCGATCGATCCGGCTCATCTTGGCAAAGGATTGCAACCCACGCTTTTCAGCGACCTCGCGGGCCCGCGGATGCACCTCTTCCCACATCGCGCGCAAATCCTCTGCGCGATCACGCACCAACAATTCACGATCATGAAGTCCCTCAAAAATCTCGTCGAATTGTTTGATGATACGCTTCTTTTTATGGGGCAAAAATACCAATTGGACGAGCGCGAGCGCAACAATTGCGATGACAGCCAGCACAGGAAGAGCGACAATAAGACCAGAGACAAAAGCGCCAGCACCCAATCCACCGAACAGAAAAACTAAAAAGGTATACGCGCGTCTCCGCGATCTTCTGAACTGTTTGGCAGCTTCGTCGATGACAAAGGCGTGCAAGCGCAATCGCTCGGCAAATGCCTGCATCTGCGTAATCTGGTTGTCCATGCGACGCGTTGGAGCTCGGCGCAGTTCTTCAATCAAGTCGCCCCGTGCCTTTTCAAAGTCATCCATTGGCAGGTCGGATCGGGGCTTTCCTTCAAGCGGCACAAAAGTGTTATAGATCATTGGCAAATCTTTGCGCGGAATAACCTTGCCCAAGTTCCAACACAACGCACCGTAAGCGCGGGCAAAATCGTGCAAGTTTTGGCACTGATCCATTTTGTTCAACACGATCAATAGCTTGTGATCGATCCCGTTCAGCGACTCCTTAAACACCTGCAGTGTCTCGCCTGTCGTACCAGGCTTGTCTGGATCAAAGAAGATCATGACCAGGTCAGACCGCTCGGCGAACCAGCGGACGACTCCAGGAAAATCGAAGCCACGGCCGTTCTCTTCTTTTGCCGCATCAATCATTCCGGGGCTGTCGACAAGCGTCACGGTACGAAGCAGGTCGGCCGGTTGCAGTTTTAGGCGGATATGAGAAACGAGCTGATCGCCGAAGTGCCGTAATCCCTCGTAAGGCAGGTCAGGATTGCTGACCACAGCAGGGCCGTCGCGATCGGTTTCATGGGGGCCATAGGTGATGATCGTGAAGTTGTCGTCGGTTGGTGCCACGCCAGTCTTTTGCACCTCGACACCAAGCAAGTGGTTAACGAAGGTGGACTTACCCGACGAGTGATTGCCGAGCATAAGCACCTGCGGGGGACGACGCAACTCTCCGACTGTCGGGGGACGCCGGAACATGAACTGCTTTGCAAGGGGATCGAGAGGGTCCTTATAGTACTCTCGGATCATGTCTGCGAATTCTTCCATTACTTGCTGCAAAGGTTGCTCCTTTTCGGTGCCGTGAAGCCGGATTGGCCATTGTGAGATAACGTCAACCGCAATTGGGTGAACCAGCGCCACCACTGGCGTCGTGCCGCCTTGGCATTATCCGGAACAAGTTTGGTTTGCGGATCTGTCGTCATTTTTACGGCCTCGTTGTGTATATATTGAAACACAAACGCGCTAATACCGGGTTTCATCCCTATAAATCCGACAGGAGATGCAATCGGAATATAAATATGGTCATTAGGGATGAAATTGGGTTCAAGCGCGTTATTGTACGAACCTAACAAAAGGAGAATTCGGTGGGCGTACGCGAAGAACTTGAAAGAAGTATTCACGATTATACCACAAGTCTAAGACGCTATGCGCTTGTTCTAACACGCAACAGTGACGCCGCAGAGGACCTCGTACAGGAAACGCTCGTAAAAGCTATCGCCGCCTCAGAAAGATGGGAGGCAGGTACCGACCTTCGGGTCTGGATGTTTCGCATCATGCACAACACGCATATAAGCGAACGTCGACGCCATCAAGTTCGCGAGCTGGCAAAACCGATGTTACCAAAGCCAGTGGACACAACTGACCCGACCACGCGAATAGAGCTACAGCAGGTTCTCGATGCGCTTGACCAGTTGCCAGAGTCGCAACGCCAGCCCATTGTTCTTATCGCCCTTCAAGACATGAGTTATGCCGAGGCAGCGCGCATACTTGATGTCCCACTTGGTACGTTTTACAGTAGGATTGGTCGAGGGCGCGCGGCTCTACGCAAAATCATCGAAGGATTCAGACCGGCACGACCCAAACTGATTGTTTGTGAGGAAAAAAGCGAATGACAGAAAATGTAGATATGGATATCAACGCCTATCTTGACGGCGAACTCGGTCCCGAGGAAGCCGCCGAGATCGAAGCACGAATGGATGTTGACCCTGAAGCACGCGCCCAGTTCGAAGCCTTTTCCCGACATAAAGCTCAGCTCGGTGAAGCCGTTGATGCACTTGATGTGAAACCGCAAAATCTGAAGACATCACAGCTTGAGCGCCGTCTTGCATCCGCCCTCTACAAGCGAAGCACACCACGCAAAGTAGTCGCGCTCGTTGCTTGGAGTCGCATGGGATCACAGCTTGCTGCAGCCTGCGCATTCGTGGCATTCGGTTGGTGGGGGCACACAAAATATTCGCTACCCGACATCAGCATACCTGAATACGTGTCCGAAGCGATCGGCGCCCATTTGGTCTTTGCCGAGGACATCTTGCACCCAGTCGAATTTAGCGGCAATGCGATCGATGGTGCGTCAAGGTGGTTCTCGGAAAAGGTAGGGGTTCCCATTTCTGCGCCAGACTTTTCCAAAGAGGGCATGAACCTTGTTGGGACGCGCCTTTTGGGGACGAAGGAAGGACCGCTTGCGCAATTCATTTATGAAGACAGCGATGGCGGACGGTATTCGCTTACACTGAGTAGGCATCTCGCTGACAAGCCTATCTTGCCTTATCAGGTGGCGGAATACCCAAACCGTACCGTTGGGTATTGGGGCACATCCGATATTGATTTTGCATTGGTGGGCGATAGCGACGCGGCATTAATTCAAGCAATGGCGCAAAATTTGGGCGCAGGTATCTGACGGAATTCAACACTATCGTCGACAAGAAAGGGCATCGTTTTGCGGTGCCTTTTCTTGTTTGTGCCACTGCCCAACTTTGAATCTCTACCGTGCGATCCAGCATGGTTCCGCAAACGAAAACCCACATCAGGCCCATTTTAATGGAACTGCTGGGGTTATTTTTACTGTGCTGGGATGGAAAGGGCTCACAGCGCGTTCTTTGGTTATGGTCCACGGGTAACAGTACCGGTATGGTGCGTGCCCCACGTAACAACTGGAGGATACAATGAATAAACAGATTCAACCTGAACATCAGGAACAACTGGAAGCCGACGCAGTGACGCCGCCAATCCAATCTGACCACGAAGACCAACCCCAAGAGGGTGCGTCGACATCACAGGTTCAACCGGATCGAGACGCACAACCGGCTGACGCCACAGTGAAACCACTGACCCAACCCGTCCATGTGGAACAGCCGGGAGAGCATACAGCAACCTCCTGGATGAAGGCCATCTGGGCGAAGGTCACAGGCAAAAGTTGATCTAACCGCGTTATCAGCCACCTACTAGGGGTCGACATTCCGTACTGCGATGCGCAACGGTTCGATTGCTCTTTAACAACATGAGACTGACCTTTGCGTCGGTCTCTTTTTTTGTCACCGCACAGGGATGAACGGCGCTGCCCGCGCGTTATTGTGATGAATGTGGATCGCAAAGGAAGCCACCCCATCCGGTCATTGTTCAAACCAGCGAAGGTCCGAACTTATCTGGTGCCGCACGGCAGCGGGTTGCGATGGAGGAGCTTTCGCTCCAACGCCGTTTGACCTTACCAAAGGAAATTATATGACCATTGAGGGCATTCCATCAAACGACCAGCAGCAAGCGGCGCCGACTACGGCAACGTTGCACAAAGAAGTTTCTAATTCATTACTTTCGTCTGCACGCCTAAAAAGTGCGCTTGCAACCGGTATGGTTCTTATTCTCCTTTGGGCCGGGTTCCACTGGGATGATCCTGTTAGCTGGATCGTCGGTCTTCCCACGGCACTGATCGGTGGGGCGCTTACGCTTTTCCTGCCAGCCTCTGCGGCGTTTCGACTTTCACCGCTGAACGGGCTGCGCTTTGCAAAATTTGTTATCTTTGGCACCTTACGCGGCGCGGTCGACGTGAGTTGGCGCAGCTTGTCCCCCAAGACGCTCCAGCCTGGTAACATGCAATGGCGCACTGCCCTGCCCGCGGGTCGACCGCGTCAACTGTTTGCACTGACGATCACCCTTTTACCGGGCACGCTAACCGCCCGCATTAAGGACGACATGCTTGAAATACATGCGCTCGACCCATCGGATGCGACGCGCGCTGAACTCGCTGAACTCGAGGTCTGCATCGCCAAACTTTACCGATTTGATCACAAGGAAATGGCACAATGATCCTAGGCTTTCTTGCGCTCTGTACGCTTACAGCCACGCTCGCAGCATTACCAAGGCTCGTTCTTGGCCCAACCGCTTCAGACCGTATCCTTTCCGCCCAGCTCGCAGGAACAGGAACGGTCGCAACGCTGATCGTTCTTGGTGCGGCAGGTAACACGCCTGCACTGTTTGATATCGCACTCGTTTTTGCAGCACTTTCTGCGGTGACTGGGCTTGCCTATGTTACCTTGCGCAGGACACAGCCATGACAGACGCATTGTATATCGTCGGTCAATTTTTGATGGCTTTCGGTGTAAGCTTTTTGTTGATTGCAGCTTTGGGCATTTGGCGCCTGCCAGATGTCATGTCGCGACTTCACGTGCTGACCAAAGCGGATACGGCTGGCCTGACTTTGATTGCACTGGGTGCCGCTTGTGTCACGGGGCGTCTGGACACGCTTCTTGCACTTGGGCTTTGCATTGTTTTGGTCGCTGTGTCGGGTGCCACGATTGGCCATCTTATTGGGCGCGCGCATCTCGCAAAGGCGGACGTTGAATGAGTTTGGCATTTGATATTCTGCTCGCCGTCGGTATCGTCATCATTGCAGCCACCGCACTTACCACGCGCGACAGGATTACATCTGTTGCTGGGTTTGTGGTCATTGGACTGTTGGTGGCACTTTCTTGGGTGCGCCTTGGGGCACCTGATGTCGCCCTCGCTGAGGCCGCGATAGGCGCAGGCCTGACTGGCGCGTTGTTACTCCGAAGTGCGGGACGCTTGAAACCAGCGACAAGGACAACACTGTCCCCAAGCTACCGGATAATTGCAGCGCTAATAGCAACGGGTCTTGCTGGCGCACTCGTTTGGGTCGTCTACACATTACAAGGCAACTCGCTTTATCCCGCACTCGTCAGTGAACGGCTGCTAGAGAGCGGTGTTACAAACCCCGTGACGGCCGTACTTTTGAACTTTCGTGCTTTTGACACTTTGCTTGAAATTGCAGTCCTGTTCGTTGCTCTCATTCTTATCCGCATTGTGGCCCCACCGCCCCCGCAACCCGTCGCAACAGGAGAGTTGATGTTGCCGTTCGCGCGCATCGTCGTACCGATGTGCGCCTTTCTTGCTGGGCATCTGCTTTGGCAAGGCGCGAGCGAACCGGGTGGTGCGTTTCAAGCTGGCGCGTTGTTGGCTGGCGCCATGCTAGTCCTTATATTGGGCGGTTTTGCAATGCCCACACCGCGCTTGATGTATTGGGCGAATATGATTGCCCTTTCAGGACTTGCTGTGTTCGCTCTCGCCGCACTCGGTACTGAGGCCTTAACGGGCAAGCTCCTGCTTTACCCCAACGGCACTGCAAAAATCTGGATCCTCGTGATCGAGGCGGCGCTGACGCTTTCCATTGCCGCCACCCTTTGTTTGCTGTTCTGCGGTATGCCCCGGAGGCCCCTGAAATGACACCTGATTTCATTTACACCTGCGCTGGGTCTGGTCTTGTAGGATTGGCGCTTTACCGGCTTGCGACTTGCAGTGACATGCTTTTGCGGGTCCTGTCGCTGAACGTGTTAGGGGCGGGGATAGCAGTGCTTTTCCTTGCATTGGCGCGTGATGCTGGCATGACGGACGCGGTGCCACAGGCCTTTGTTCTGACAGGGATTGTTGTTCTTGTCGGTGTGACTGGGGCACTTTTGGCCTTGGCCGAACGGATCGATGGACCACATGATGAGTGATATTTCATTGCTCGTCCTGCTGCCCTTACTTGCCGCTTTGGGCGCTGCAGCCATGCCGCGACATTCAGCAATCTGGGGTCTGGCTGCCACAGTTTTAACTGCCATTCTTGCCATGTGGCTGGCCTTGGAGCTACTCCAAGATGGCGCGCGCGAAGTCGCCATTGGTGGATGGGCCGCACCGCTCGGGATCGTTCTTGTCGCGGACGGACTTGCGGTACTGATGTTGCTTATGACGTCAGGGGTTGGCATCGCCATGGCCATTCAAGCAACAAGCTGGGGCGTCTGGCCGTCAAGCTGCACATCCAAGAAGGCGGCAGCGCTGCGTTCCGGTTTCTGGCCCCTTTGGCTCGCGACGCTTGGGGCGTTGAACGTTTTATTTCTGTCTGGTGACTTGTTCAACATCTATGTGGCTTTCGAAATTCTAGGTCTAACGGCTGTTGGCCTGACGGCCCTATCGGGTACACCAAATGCGTTGCGCGCAGCCTTCGATTACCTAAGCGCAGGCCTCGCAGGTAGCCTTTTACTTCTGCTTGGCATTGCATTGGCTTACGGCGTAATCGGACGCGTAGACCTTGCGGCAGTGCCCATGTTGGCTGAGACGGTCGCTGGGCGGATGGCGCTCTCGCTTTTTGTCGCGGGACTTGCTGTCAAAGCCGCGCTTTTCCCACTGCATTTCTGGATGCCAGCCGCACATTCTAGTGCCGCACCTGTGGCCAGCGCTTTGCTGTCGGCGCTTGTCGTCAAGGGCGCTCTCTATGTCATTTTGCGCATTTCTATCGAGGGGGGCGCAGGCATGGAAACACTACGCTTTGCGCTTGCAGGAATGGGAGCTGCCGCAATGCTTTGGGGGGCGTGGGGGGCGCTTCGCGCTTCGCGGCTCAAGCTATTGGTTGCGCAATCGACCGTCGCACAGATTGGCCTGATCGCAATGGCGATTGGTGTCTCGGGTGACGGCCTTATGCAAAATGGTCTTTGGCATGCCGCCGCCCTTTTAATGCTGTCACATGCGCTTGCAAAAGCAGCCATGTTTGTCGCTGTTGGGCGTATTGCCGAAGAATTGGGGCACGACCGTATTTCGGGCCTGAACCGCAAGGAACTCCGGCCCGGAGCTGCTGAATTTGCCTTTGCAATTGCCTCTGTTAGCCTTATCGGCTTACCACCCACCGCTGGCTTCATTGGCAAGTGGATTTTGATAGAGGGGCTCATCGTACAGAACGCGTGGATTTGGGTCGCGCTGATCCTGATCGGTACAGCACTTTCGGCCGCCTATCTTTCCCGCGTCGTTTCGCGTTGCCTGCGTGGTGGACCGCATATTGCTAAAGGCGCACATCATCCGCCTTGGCGCGCCGGAGATGTTGTCGCCCTGGGGCTTGCAACGTCGGCTCTGCTGCTTGGACTTGCATCGGCTTTCCCGCTCACACTTCTGGAGATCACTGTAAAATGAGTCAGTTCCTGCCCATCGCAATCCTGATGACATCACTCGGTGCAGCCCCGATAATTTTGATGATACCGGAAAACGCCAGCCGCCTGCGGACGACCGTAAACCTCACTGCGGCGACCCTAAAGCTGATGTTGGTTGTCTGGCTGACGATTGTGGTCGTGCAGGGTGGATCACCCGACCTGCGTTTCACAGTCGCACCGGGGCTTGATTTACATCTAAAAGCAGATGCGTTGTCGATTTTATTCCTCGCGCTTTCGGCGATCCTTTGGCTCATCACAACCATCTACGCGATTGGCTATCTTGAAAATGGCGCTGATCGTGGTCGCTTTTTCGGCTTTTTCAGTCTGTGCGTTGCGTCGACCGTGGGCATTGCCATGGCAGGCAATCTGTTTACCTTTTTGATCTTCTTTGAGCTTCTGACACTTGCAACCTACCCCCTTGTTGTCCACCGCGGCACAGCCGAGGCGCACCGCGCTGGGAAAATCTATCTTGCTTACACGCTCGGTGGCGGGCTTGCGCTTACGGTGGGTACGATCTGGCTTTATGCACTGGCTGGTGACGTGACATTCACGCCACAAGGTGTGCTGGGCGATCTGCCGCAAACCGAATCCATCGCGCTTATTGCCATTTTCGTACTGCTAATCGCAGGCGTCGGTGTCAAAGCAGCGCTGGTGCCACTACATGGATGGCTGCCGCTATCAATGGTCGCGCCCGCACCGGTCAGCGCGCTTTTACATGCTGTGGCAGTCGTCAAGGCGGGTGCGTTCGGCATCATGCGCATCGTCTATGATGTCTACGGGATTGAGAACGTGCAAGAGCTTGGGCTTGCCACCCCCCTCGCCTTACTGGCTGCACTCACGATCATTTGGGGGTCTGTCTGCGCATTAACACAAGATGATCTGAAAAAGCGACTGGCCTATTCGACCGTTAGCCAAGTCAGTTACATCACGCTTGGGATTGCGCTTGTGTCACCTTTGGCAGCGATTGGCGGACTGACGCACTTGATACATCAGGGCATCATGAAAATCACGCTCTTCCTCGCCGCTGGTAATTTCGCAGAAGGGCACAAGGTCAAAACGGTGAGCGCGATGAATGGCATGGGCCGTCTTATGCCTATCTCGATGATGGCCTTCACGATCGGCGCGCTTGGGATGATCGGTGTCCCACCCCTCGCTGGTTTCCTGAGCAAATGGTATTTGGGTGCTGGTGGCCTTGAAGCGGGGCAGCCTGCGGTGATTGCATTGCTTGCTGGTTCAAGCCTACTGAACGCCGCCTATTTTCTGCCAATCCTCTATCGGGCGTGGTTTCTTGAACCACCAACAGGTGCAACCGCCGGCCGCAATCTTGGTTGGATGCTTGTTTTGCCGCCAGCGGTGACCGCCGCATTGATTGTCGCCGCCGGTCTTTTTGCAAATGCGCCTTTCAGTCCGCTTGGCTGGACCCGCTTTATCGTGTCGTTGGAATACCTATGATTGATTTCCCGCTCTGGTTTATACCATCCGCGCCGATGGTTCTGGTTCTTGCATTCTGCATCACGGGGCTTAGGCCCTATATTAGCGTGCTGGTTCCGCTGGCACCGCTTCCAGCACTGATGGTGGCACTTGCGGATACGGCCCCAATGCCCTTACGCCTCGATTGGCTACTACTGGGGACTGACTTTGCGGTAACGCAAATCGCTATTCCTTTTCTGGTGTTCACAGCGCTTTTGTGGGGTTTTGCAGGGTGGCAGCTCATGCGGATGCTTGCAGATGACCCTGCCAAAAATCGCACAACAGTGTGGTTTCTTTTCGCGATGTCGGGCAATCTAGGCCTATTGATCGCGCAGGACATCGCCGCATTCTATACGTTCTTCGCGATGATGAGCGTTGCATCTTGGGGACTGATACTTCACGGCGGCGGTGCTGCACAAACGTTCGCAGGGCGGGTCTATATTGTCTTTGCCATCGTCGGTGAGGTTGCTCTTTTCGCGGGTCTCGCGATAGGCTCTTTTGCAGCGGGTGACTTGGCGCTATCGGCCATGACGAACGAAGCCGTTCCCATGATTGCCACTGTGTTGGTGTCCCTCGGGTTCTTGATTAAACTTGGTGCGGTACCACTACACCTTTGGCTGCCACTCGCACATGCCGCAGCCCCTGCTCCGGCAAGCGCCGTTCTATCAGGGGCGATGTTAAAGGCCGGACTATTCGGTTTGATCACAGTGCTGCCACTTGGTCAAACTGCCCTGCCCGACTTCGCTGCGGCCTTTGCTGCAATGGCGTTGGCGGGCTTGATCCTCGCACCCGTTCTTGGCTTGGTCCAAGGCGATCCCAAATCAGTCCTCGCCTACTCAAGTATCGGCCAGATGAGCCTCATCCTGCTGGGGTTATCTGTAGCACTTGCCATACCAGAAATGTGGTCTCTGATCAGTCCCGCACTTGTCACACTGGCGGTCCATCATGCATTTGCAAAGGCTGCTCTGTTCCTTGGCGTCCCTGTGGTTTGGTCCGTGGAACGCGGTGCGATGCGCATTGCGGTACTTGCCTTGCTGGCTCTACCTGCATTTGCACTTGCCGGATTGCCAGGCACCAGTGGGTGGCTTGCCAAGGACGCCCTCAAAGTAGCGTTAGAAGGTGCATCCGTTGGATGGACTATCTGGCTCGGAGCAGCCCTTTTTCTGGCAAGCTTCGGGACAGCACTTCTGATGGTGCGTGCCCTCTACCTACTTGCAAAGGCCGCATACAAACCCGAGATTGCCCGCGACACAGCACTTCCGTGGCTTATGATGACCACGCTGGTCGTCTTTGGCCTCGGCATTGCCAATATCGCTCCCGATGCAGCAAAAATCACGTCCATGATAGACCTCTTGCCGCTTGCGACTGCCGGCATTTTTGCGGTGCTATGTTACGTGGTTTTTCACTACGCTGGGCTGCGCCTCGAACCGGCTGCTTCGGGCGAATTTCTGGGACTGGTGCGCGGCGTTTCGCGAGTCGTGCCGACACAAAAGCGCAAGACGCGCAAACGCGCCCACCCTCTCGTTTTTCGCCGCTTCGATGCCGGTCTACTTCGACCAGAACACGGAGCCCTCGCGATCCTAAGCATGGCAGTGGCACTGGCACTTTTCACGGTCCTAATACCTGCGACCGCGCCAGATGCACCTTCACCGCCAGAGATTGAATATGTGAAATAAGATTTTGCGCAATCTCTTGACGTGTTCACTCACCTTATTCTCTTTTTTGCACACTGTACGGATGAAAAGAGACCGCCCAACGTTATTGTACTAATAACCAGAGCTTTTGCTTAGCCCAGTTGGCGCCCCGCCGAACTAAAAAGAAGAAACACCTTACCTGTGAGCCAAGGTAATGTCGCTATCCGTTTTCCTGCGGCATGTCTTATTCAAGAGTGGTGGTTCAACCTTTTGCTGTCAAAGAAATCGAACTTAATTGCCAATTAGAACTTCGAAATGGAAATACAAAAGATGTTGGTCGCTTGGATAGTTCTCATCTTTCCCGCAGCTTTAATGGTGGCTGGTGCGATCAGATTGCGCGAGAAGGCCGCGCCCATCATGCCGCCCGAATGGGCAGAACGCGCGGCATTGATCGGTATCGCTTTGGCCGCATATTCAGCTTTTCACGCCATCACTTTTGGCCCAACGACGTCACCAGTTCTTGGGCTGGGACAGATCGGATTTTCGGTTCGGCTGGACGCAGTATCAGTCATATTACTGATGTTGATGAGCATTCTCGCATGGATAATTCTGCGTTTTTCAGCGACGCATCTTCAAGCCGAAGAAGGAGAGGGTCGTTTTACCTTTTGGGTTTGTTTTACACTGGCTGGCATCGTCTTGCTGTTTGTAACTGGGAACCTTGTGCAATTGGGCTTCGGCTGGATTGTGACGTCAACGGGTGTAAACCGACTTGTCAATTTCTACCCACATAGGCTTGGGGCCCATCGCCACACACGAAAAAAGATCATTTTCACACGCGTTACGAACATCGCTCTCGCAGCAGGGCTATTGCTACTTTACGCAGCTTACGGCGGATCTGATATCGCCTCCATTAATACAGCCGCGCGCGCTGGCGTCGTCCCAACAACGGCGATCTTGGCTGCGGCATGTTTGGCCACAGCGGCGGTGTTCCAATCGGCTTTGCTCCCAGTCCATGGCTGGCTGACCGAAACCACACAGGCCCCTACTCCCGCCTCCGCGCTTCTGCATACTGGTGTCCTGAGCGCAGGCGGTTTTTTACTGATCCGCTTTGCTGACGTGATGCTTGGCGCGCCATTAATACTGGCTGTTCTCGTTGTTGTTGGGGGCTTCTCGGCTCTTGTGGGATCGGTTGTCATGTTGACGCAATCGGCTGCAAAGACCGCACTGGTGTGGTCCACCATATCGCAGATGGGCTTTGTTGTACTGCTATGTGGTCTCGGACTGTTTCCATTTGCCCTGCTGCACATCGTGGCGCACGCATTCTATAAAACCCACGCATTCCTGAGTGCAGCAAAGGCAAATCACTTCATTCGTGCGGCGCGGAAAGTCGGCCCTGTCGCCGCGCCATCAACGCGCAATGTCGTGCAGGCAATGGGGATCGCAATCACTATCTATGCGTTTGTCGCGCTGCCGCTTGGCCTTCTTGAGACATCCCCACAAGCGGTCGCGATTGGTGCCGTCCTTGTACTTGGTGTTGGGTATCTGGGTGCGCAAGGCCGTGCAAACGCCGCACCTCGATCACTGCGCTTGGCGACTGCAAAGGCCTCAGTCTTGTTCGCAGCCTCGTATTTCGGGTTGCAATGGATTGCGCAGAAATTAACGGCTGGAACACTGCCGCCAACGCCACGCGCTGGCCCTTTGGAATGGATGGTAATCGCGTGGGTTTTGATTAGCTTTGCTGCGGTTGCCATTCTGCAAACGCTGTTACCGCTCTGGTCCACACACCCTGTCGTCCGCAAATTGCGTGTCCATGTCGCAAATGGGTTGTACCTTGACGCGCGCATGGACCTGTTCGCTGGAGCCTGGAAAACCGACCCATTAAAAAAGGATACCTAGCGATGCAGATCCTAAATCAAGACTTTTCGCCGGATTTGCGAGGTCTCATCGGCGCAGCTGAACACGCGGTTCGTAAAATAGCGCCCCTTTTTCCGCTTTCTCACGGTGCCGCGGAAAACCCATTCAACGGCCTAAGCCACGAACCAATCACCATGACCTCTGCGCGCCTGGCGCGAAGTGCCGGGCTCCATATTTTTCCAAGCAAAGAGACCCAATTGAGCCGTGTTGAAACGGGTGAAATCACTCTCGAAGATATTGGGATATCACGCTTTGAAGTTGCTCCCACCTTAACGCAGAGCGATCAAGCCATTCTTGAGGCTGCCAAAACGACGAATTACATCCCTCAGGCTATTCCCACAGTTGCTGACCTCGCTGCACAGCACAGTGGCACCGATTGGCCAAATTTTGTCACAGACCGGATCGGGGCATGGGCGCAAGGCCACTTTGACACTGGCGACGCACTTTGGGCACCGATGGCTAAACAAAATGCATGGGCGAGCTGGCGTGACTGGGCGATGTCTGACCTGACGCCCGAAATATTCGACCTCGCTGGTTTTTGTGACACAATCAACCAAACACAGCATACTCATTGGCGCGCAATTGGCGAGGCATGCGCCGCTCTTGGTATCGACAACGAAGCGGCCCCATCAGTGTTCCACCGGCTTTTATGCGATCTCGGTGGCTGGGAGGGGCTCGGGCGTTACCACCTTTGGAAAGCGGAATGCGCTCGCATACGCGACACTACTCTTACGGAATTGCTCGCCATTCGTTTGGTCTGGGAACAGGCCCTTCACGCGTGTTATGCTAATGAAATTGGTCAGCAGTGGGCCGCTTTGATCCTTGCGCATAAAGAGCCGCCGCAGGCGGCAGCGGACCATCTGATCGACGCGACCTTACAAAGGGCAGCAGAACGCGGGTCCGCCCGCCGCCTCGACGCATTGTTGGCGCAAGCCCGCGAACATTTCAGTCTTGCTGAAACCGTGTCATGCAACGCACAACTTGTTTTCTGCATGGACATCCGCTCAGAACGGCTAAGACATGCGCTAGAGACCGTTAACCCGGAAATTCAAACTTTCGGCATGGCAGGTTTCTTCGGTCTTCCTTTGGTGACCCAAACGCAAGATGCAGAAGCCCATCATCCCGCGCTGCGGATCAAGGAAGACGGCCCTTGCGCCGACGCAGACGATGCGCAAGACGGGCTACAGCAAGCGATTTCCCGTTCTTCGCGCGCCGCTGTGTCAAGCTTTGCCTATGTTCAGGCAGCAGGCTTGCTAAGGTTAGGTCCACTCCTTGATTCCTCGCTGTTTCACGAGCGTCGAGTCATTGGATACGGACCAGTCCCCAGATTGCCGTTCGAAACCGCGAGCGAGGCCGCTGCTGATATTGCAGAAAAGGTTCTCCGTTCGATCAATTTAACAAAGAATTTCGCGCCAGTGGTCGTTTTTATTGGTCATGAGGCACGCGTCACTAACGATGCGCAAAGCGCGCTTTTGCAATGCGCGGCATGTGGTGGGTATGACGGCGCCATGAACGCACGTGCTATTGCTTCTCTTTTGAATGAGACACCACTGCGCAAATCACTCGCTAAGCGCGGCATAGAGATACCTCCAGAAACCGTGTTCCGTGCGGGTCTGCACGACACGACAGGCGATACGATGACGCTTTTTATCACTGATCCCGTGGGCGACTGCAATCCACAACCGATAAGATGGCTTCACGATATCTTAGATCAGGCATGCGACATCGTACGTGCGGAAAGATCCATCAACCTGCCTGCCACGCCACGCGGCGGCGATTTATACGCGCGCGGTGGAGACTGGTCGCAAACGCGCACGGAATGGGGGCTGGCAGGTTGCCATTGGTTCGTAGCGGCGCCACGAAGTACCACACGCAACCAGAATTTTGAAGGCAAGGTCTTCTTGCATGATTATCATTTTGCTAATGATCCTGAAGGTAAGTTACTTGCAGATATTGTTGCCGGCCCTTTGTTGATCGCAGCATGGATCAACCTCCAGTATTATGCTGCAACTGTGTCCCCGCAAGGTTTTGGCAGTGGGTGCAAACTTACCCATAATGTCTGTGTTGGGATCGGCGTGATAGACGGAAATTCTGGGCGATTAAGAAGCGGCCCCTCGGACCAGAGCCTGTTTCTGAACGGTAAACCCATCCATGATGCCTTGCGCCTAATTGCGCGCATTGCAGCGCCACAATCTGCAATCAATGCAGCTATCAGCACAACTCCGGACATAAAAAGTCTGGTAAAGTCAGGTTGGCTAGAGGTTGGAAGTATCAACCAAACGTAGATGATCAGAGATTGAAATCATTTGTTTAAGACTGCACAAGTGCTGGAAAATGCTAACCGCAGTGATGCCCAGCGTACATCGCAGCACACTGGGCAAAATAAAATCTGGCTCTTCGCATTCTTCAGATCAGATTAGGCTACCAATAAAAAGACATCAAAAAAGCCGGTAGACCAAGTATTCCAAAAAGTATGACCGCTATTGAAAGCCCCAGCCCTTTGAACGCAGAGCTCTCTATTGTAGTCACCTCACCCGCATTGAGCGCGCCAACCTTTGGTCGATCGACACTTGGGTGTTTTATTTCCGCCACGACCTGTGTGTCGCGTAAGAAGGTTTTGTGCATAAGCGTTTCATACCGAGCAGCCAAATTAATGCCCGTTTCCGAAATCACAAAACTGCGGAGTAGTTTGTCGAATACGGCATTGGCATAAAGCCCGTTAGATAAGTGAACCCGCATGCCCGCTGCTGCCGGATGATACGCCCAAAGCGGAAACATCGCCTGCGCCACAGCCACAAGACCAAAGCTCAACAACGTCAGAACGATCAGGGCCCATTCTAGCGGACCTGGGGCTGGGGTTGCTGGCAATGTGCCGCTCGTTATCCACTCTGCGCCGTTTTGCAGCGCAAAATATCCAACCGCTGCAGCGACCGAAAAGGCGGCAGTGCGCTGTGTTAGAACACGAGGCGCTGCATCTGCCAGACCCTGCGCCAAGAGGTAAGCTACGCCAAAGATCAGGATGGCACCAAGGGCGATGGCTTGTGGTGATTTCCCTGTGACGCCAAAGATGACGGCGACGACCCCGTAGATAACCAAAGCGATTAAAAATGCGCGACCCACCGCAAGGCCATTGGGAATGGCCACTGGACCCGGACGACGGATTGCGGCAACCCCATCGACTGCCATGCCAGACGCCAGAAAGGCGTGCGCCTTATAAAGCGAATGCGCCACGATATGCAGCAATGCCAGTGGAAACAGTGCCAAACCACATTGCAAGATCATAAAGCCCATTTGAGCCACAGTCGACCATGCCAGCGAGGTTTTGACCGCCGATTGCGTCAACATAACCAGACAACCAAACAGCGCTGTAAAGCCACCAACAATGACCAATATGGCTAACACGCCGGGGGCCAACAGCATCACATCTGCGAATCGGATCAACAAAAATCCACCCGCGTTAATTACGCCTGCATGCAACAAAGCGGACACTGGTGTCGGTGTTTCCATGACTTCGGTCAGCCAGCCGTGCATCGGAAACTGTGCCGACTTCAAGATCGCAGCAAGGGCCAGTGCTGCCGCAATCCAACCCCCACTTGCTTGACCTTCGCCCATACGCGCAGCCGCCAAAATCTCTGCGATGTCGCCGGTCCGGTACTGAACCAAAATCAGCACAACAGCGACCAGCAAAGCTGCGTCACCAATGCGTGCCGTGATCCATTTTTTGTGGGCCGCCCTTTGTGCTGCAACACGGTTGGGGTAATGCAACAAAAGCTTGTGCAAAAACAAGCTGGTCGCGATCCAAGCGAGGAACAGTTGCAAAACGTTCCCCGCAATCACAAGCATCATCACCGCCGCCAGCGTCGCGCAAAGCCACCCAGTGAAGGGCCCCTGCTGCGGCTCGCCGTCCATATAAGTCGCGGCATACCGCACGACGACCCAGCCGACAAAACTAACCAATAGCAACATCACCGCGCTGACCGCATCCAAACGAACCGACAGGCCCATCCCCGCAAAACCGATTAGACCGCTGGTCGCGGCCCCTTCCCCCATTAAGGTAAAGGACGCCATGACCGCAGCAGCCAAAGCGACAAGAGTGGCCCCTTCGATAATGCGCAATACGGAACCCGGTCGCATCGCAGCCCCGCGAAAGGCAAGCACAGAGGCTATAGTTAGGGCTAGGGGGGCCAAAAATGGCAAAATATCACTCGACACGAGCGTTTCTCCTTGGGGCTGGTAGAATGGGGGCTGATAGAATGATTGCACGGCCGAAGATTGTCATAATGTGTCAGCCTGCCTGAATGGAACTTCGATTGGCGGGGCGTCGCATTGCGACCCACGGTGATCTGTTTGCTGTCAATTTTCTCGGTGCACTGTAAAAGCGGAATGCGAGATCGCCGCACAGACAGGCGCGCCCGGCAAGGTGTGGCGGGTAAAGAGATGAGCGTGCATTCAGAGTTCCTTTTCATGCGTCCTAAATCACAAACGCGCTAGCACAAGGTTTCATCCCTAAAAATCGGATCGCATGAAAATCAATTTGCCCCGCAGGGATGAAAGTGGCGACACGCGCGTTTTCATATCAGTGCAAAATAGAATTCGATGCCGGTGCTGCGATCAGCATCACAAAAATAGACTGATGTATGGCGTAATTAGGCAGCCCAAGCACGACGCCTAATTGATGCGAAGGGATACACAAATGAACATGCCTGCGAACCTTTCACTCTCAACTCTCGTCAAAGCCAGCGATACTGCCGCGCGTGCTATACCCCCGGTCTGGCCGCTGGCATCGTCAGTAGCAGTGAACCCATTTTTGGGTCAAGCTACAGAAACATTGGCGCAGGTCGGTGCACGGCTGGCGCGTGTGGGTGGCGTGTCTGTGACGATGCCGCGCAGCTGGTACAATACCCGCATCACGGATGGCACAATCACAGATGCAGACCTCGGTGGTGCACTTAAAGCACAAACCGCCACCGACTTGCCTGATCTGGCTGCATTGAAAAACTTGGCGTCGGTTGCTGCTGACACACCTGTATCGCAGCCAACCCTTGCCGACCTTGCAGCAGACGTGTCCGGCATTGACTGGCCCGGTATTATTGCAGAACGGTTTGGTGGTTGGGCGGCTGGGTATTTTGATCAGGGTCAAGCACTTTGGGCGGCACCGCGCAGACGGGGGGCCTATGACGCGTGGCGTCAGACAGCGATCCATGATTTGACGCCCGAAATTGTGGGTCTCGAAGGGTTCTGTCACTTCGTCAGCGAAACGCCAGATACAGCAGACGAGGCTAAAATGCGGGTGGCAAACCGGTTAGGCCTGACTGATGCCGTGCTTGAAACATACCTGCACCAACTTCTTTTTTCATTGGGTGGATGGGCACAGGTCGCGCGATATCAGTTGTGGCAGGCAGAACTGGCGACGGGCAGCGATCACACAATCACAGACATCCTTACCATCCGGCTTTTGTGGGAAGAGGCCCTATTTGTGCAGTACAAAGATCAGATCGCGGACAAATGGGACAAAGTGAAAGCAGCGCATGCAACACCTGTCACACCGGACGCCGATCTGACGGTCAATGCCATTCTTCAAGACGCATGGGAACGTGCAAGTCAACGCGGTCTCGTTGACACCTTTGCCGCTCCTAGCCCGGGGGTCTATACGTCTCGTCCTGCACTGCAGGCCGCCTTTTGCATCGATGTCCGCTCTGAAGTATTTAGGCGCGCATTAGAAGCTGTCCACCCGGGCATTCAGACGCTTGGGTTTGCGGGATTTTTTGGCCTGACAGCGTCACACAAAGGATTTGCATCCGACGTCGAAGAGTTGCGCCTGCCTGTGCTGCTGAACCCCGGCATCACCTCCACTTCACAAGGCATTCACACACACGCCGACCAAGCAGCCCGCCTCAAGGCCCGTGCCAATCGCGCTTGGGGTCGCTTCAAACTGGCCGCCGTCTCATCCTTTGCCTTTGTAGAGGCGACAGGTCCGATCTATGCTGGAAAATTGGTGCGCGACGCCTTGAACATCGCGCCAAATGATACCGTTGCAGACCCTGCGCCGCGCTTGGACCCGGCACTGGACCTTAACGCACAGACAGACGCAGCCGAGACGATCTTGCGTGCAATGTCATTCACCAAAAATTTCGCTCGACTGGTCTTGCTTGCGGGACATGGGGCATCTGTTAGCAATAATCCCTTTGCAAGCGGCCTGCAATGTGGTGCTTGTGGCGGGTATTCTGGCGAGGTGAACGCCCGCTTGCTTGCTGGTCTATTGAACAACCCCGCTGTCCGCGAAGGGTTGGCTGCGCGTGATATCGTGGTACCCAATGACACATTGTTTGTTGCAGCGCTGCACGACACGACGACAGATGCAGTCACACTGTACACCCAAGACTGCCCGTCCTTGATGCACGACCCAGACTTGGAAAAAACCCACTTTTGGCTCTTGTCGGCAGGGCGCGCCACACGCACCGAAAGGTCGCTACGTTTGCCCCGCGCCGCAAATGACACCGACGTCGAACACCGCAGCCGTGATTGGGCCGAAACACGGCCCGAATGGGCGCTTGCGGGGTGTAACGCATTCATCGCTGCACCGCGCCGCCGTACAGCAGGGAAAAATATGGAGGGGCGTGCCTTCCTGCATGACTATGACTGGGCCAACGACAAAGATTTTGGCGTGCTTGAGCTTATTATGACAGCGCCCGTAGTTGTCGCCAGCTGGATCAGTCTGCAATATTACGGATCGACAGTGGCCCCTGAAACGTTCGGCGCAGGCAATAAGCTTTTGCACAACGTGACAGGCGGCATTGGTGTGGTTGAAGGTAATGGCGGTACTTTGCGCGCAGGTCTTCCGTGGCAATCTGTCCACGAAGGGGACAGCTACGCGCATGAACCGCTGCGCCTGTCGGTGTGTATCGAAGCCCCACGAGAGGCCATGGTTGATGTGCTTAAACGGCATGACAATGTGCGGGCATTATTTGACAACCGCTGGCTGCACCTTTTTGCGCTTGATGAAGACGGTCAAATGGCGTGGCGATATGAAGGCAATCTGCAGTGGTCGCCGATGACAGATATCCCCGAGCATCCATCTGAAAACGTGGCTGCTGATCCTATACAATTTAAAAGCGCGCGCGAATACGTTCTTTGAAATCTAGGATTTATGAAATCCGGTAGGTGACGTCACTCAAATTTTGAGCGAAGTGACCTGCCGGACAACCAGAACCCAAAATAGGGCCAATAGGCAGAGCAAGCACATGGAAGCAGCACAAGAATTCTCAATGTGGGCGTTATTTACGCGCGCTACATTTATTGTCCAAGCCGTCATGGTATTACTCATTGCGGCGTCTGTTTGGTGTTGGGCAGTGATCATCGATAAGACAGTCCAATACCGTAAAGCCCGAGCTGAGGCTGATGTTTTTGGCCGCTTGTTCTGGTCAGGCGAGCCTTTGGACACACTTTTCGACAAGGTCGGTGCAGACCCAAAGGGGTCAACCGAAAATATTTTTGCGTCCGGCATGCTTGAATGGCGCAGGTCGCATCGACAAGATGGCGGGATGATCGCAGGGACCACCGCCCGCATAAACACGTCGATGGATGTGGCCATCGCCAAGAAATCCAAAATGCTTCAAAAGGGCCTGCCTATTTTGGCGACTGTTGGGTCGACGGGTCCGTTTGTCGGTCTTTTCGGTACGGTCTGGGGCATTATGAATGCATTTATTGAAATTTCCCAAGCACAGACAACAAACCTTGCCGTTGTCGCCCCGGGCATTGCCGAGGCATTGCTGTCGACTGGCATTGGCCTTCTTGTCGCTATTCCAGCCGTAATTTTCTATAATAAGTTGTCACATGATAGTGAGCAGATCGTCAGTGATTACGAGGCCTTTGCTGATGAATTCGGGACTATTCTTAGCAGGCAGGTGGATCATTGATATGGGCGCTGGCACATTGAATTCAGGTGACGATGGCGGCAGACGCAGTCGACGCCGGTCACGCCGCGCACAGCCAATGTCAGAAATCAACGTCACCCCATTTGTGGATGTCATGATGGTGCTTTTGATCATTTTTATGGTCGCAGCACCCTTGTCCGTTGTTGGCATCCCGGTTGAATTGCCCAAAACCTCTGCGACGGCATTGCTCGGCGATGAGGAAGAGCCACTGACTGTGACAATTACAGCCGATGGTCAGGTGATGATCCAAGAGACGGAAACGTCGCAGGATGTATTGGTCCAGCAGTTACAAGCAATCGCAGCTGAGCGCGAGAGCAACAAGATATTTCTACGTGCCGATGGCCGCAATAATTGGAACCGTGTTGCTGAAGTTATGGGTCTACTGAATGCTGGTGGATTTTCCAACATCGGTCTTGTGACTGATATCGCAAGCCCCGCACCAATGGGCACTGACGGATAGATTAAAGAAGGTCAGGTGCTCCAAGATTTGTAGACGTCTAGCTTGGTCGCGTGGGTGCAAATGCTAGTCCTTTCAATACACCGTTGGCGTAAGTTCCTACGGCAATAAGCTTCCGGACTTTTTGATGATTATTGGCAAAACTAAAAATCACTTTACTATTTGAATTTTAATGACAAATAGCCCTTACACATACTCACATGTCATATCAAACTTGTTGATAATATGAAAAAATTTTGCATATTATGTGATACCTCAATTGATACCCCCCGATAGGAATTCTTAAGCTCTGCAGATGATACGCCTGATCGTCTGCCCTGATCATTTAATTGCATTACTTTCCAATCTCACTGACATCAGAGCCTGTCTTGCGGGAGTCGGTGCTGTTGTGAATGGCAGCGTTTGTTGGGGCTGCTCACGGCCCTAACCGGACCTTGGTCCGGCAAGCCTTCGCCGCAGTGCAGTTTTCCCAAAACGGACGTTGGCAACCGCGCGCAGCATTTTACGGGAATTGATGACCGCCGTGCTGACAAGCCTATTGGAT
>JBLHXF010000030.1:0-28423 GCA_047629435.1 Yoonia sp.
AAGCCGACCTTCAATATTAGATGTCAAAGGTCCGTTTTGTCCGCATTGCCGACGGTCGCTTCCCGCCTCGACGCTGATTTTGTGTGCAAACGCGGCGAACGGCAGGTGTGAGCCCAATCTGTGAATTCGGTTTTCTCGCTGCGCAGAAAATGCCGCAAGTGCTAAATCAACCGCGCTGCCAGGCGGCGGGAAAACCGGCCATTCATGCAGGACGCAGCAAGACCAATTCGGCGAGCTCACAGAACTTAGCAGTCTTTGATCCGATCCCTCTAGATGGCCGGTTCCGGCGCATTGCGACAGCCCAAACGACGGGCATTGCTTCCACGATGCAATCCGCAACATACATCCGAGACGTTGCTCGTTAGCGTTGGGCAAAGCTCTAACCCTGGGCGACATATTGAGGGGATATATGTCAATGGTACGGAGCAAGGCGAAGCTTCGTTTCCAACTTGGGTGTCAGCCGCAACTCGTCGCAATTTTTGACACTACCTTTTGGACCTCCAACGCTTCTTGAAAATCTGGACCATGGTTGAAGCCACCACCGATGGCATCGATCAATTGTGCGACTTCGATGACTTTGAGATCATTGAAGCCCAAATGATGTCCTGGTGCCGGGCAGAAGTTTCCATAGGGTGGGTGGTTGGGGCCGGCCTCGATTTTGGTAAAACCGGAAGTTCGACCGCCACCAGAACCTTTGCAGAGCAGCAGTTCGTTCATGCGTTCTTGGCTGAACGCCAGTGCGCCTTTGGTTCCAGTGATTTCCCATGACAGGTCCATTGTCCGTCCCGCAGCGGTCCAATTCGCCTCGATCGTACCAGCGGCCCCACTTTCAAATTCCACAAGCGCGAAGGTCACATCATCGACCAGCACAGGCGAGTGTTCAGTGGATCCCAATGCGATTGGGCGAGTTTTGTGGATGGTGCGGCATTGCCCGGTTGCATGCGTTATCGGGCCAAGCAGATAACGCGCCATTGATATGATGTGGCTGCCGATATCGGCCATGGCCCCACCGCCATCTGGGTCGGTGCGGAACGAATGCGGGACGTCTGGGTCAGCCATATAGTTTTCAGCGTGCCGTCCGCGAAACGAGACGATCTCGCCGATTTCGCCTGCTTCGATAAGCTCCCTTGCGAGACGGATCATCGGATTCCGCAGAAAGTTGAACCCAACCATCGTGACAACACCGACCTTCTGAGCGGCTATCGTCATACGCCTTGCGCTCTCCAGCGTGGTTGAAAGAGGTTTTTCGCAGTAGACATGCTTGCCTGCGGATAATGCAGCCATGACAATTGGTTCGTGCAAGACGTTAGGTGCCGTGACAGCCACCACATCAATCGCGGGGTCAGCGCAAAGCGTGCGCCAGTCTCCAGTTGCACGGGCAAATCCCAAAGCGGAAGCATTTTGCACCGCTATCTCTTCACTGATGTCTGCCAACGTCTCGCAAACTGGTTCAAATGGCAAATCGAATAAACCACTGACCGAGCGGAATGCATTTGCATGACAGCGCCCCATAAAGCCCGACCCGACAAGCCCTATACGCAATTCAGGTTTCATCATAGCCAATCCATTTTCACTGCAGCTCCGGTTTTGCGCGACTGATCGCAGGCCAGAGCGATGGCCAGAGCATCGCGGCCATCTTGTACCGTGCAGGACGGGGACCGCCCCTCGGTCACAGCGCAATAAAATTCGTTCAGCGCAATCGTGAAGGACGCATCATAGCGCTCAAGAAAAAAGTGCTTTAGTGGGGCACGCGCCTCGGTCTTATCAGCACCCCAGCGGATCAGGTTCTCGTCGCGCTGGTTTGTCGTCTGGAGCAACCCGGCCTCACCAAAGGCTTCTATACGCTGATCAAAGCCGTAGGCACAGCGGCGCGAATTGTTGATATGCACCAGACAGCCGGACGGCATCTTGAGCGTGGTCATAGTTGTGTCGCAATCTCCCGCTTCGCCGATTTCGGGATCGGTAAGGCAAGAACCTGCGGCGAATACTTCGCTCGGGCGTTCGCCCGCGATCCAGCACATCAGGTCGATGTCATGGATTGTCGCATCAACAAAATAACCACCCGAGGATTTCACGTATGACATCGGTGGGGGTGCTGGTTCGCGGCTCGTGCTCATCAGGAACGACAGTTGCCCTAGCCCGCCGTCCCTCACAGTTTTTTGCAGGGCTGCGATGTCGGGGTCAAAGCGTCGGTTGAAGGCTAACATGAACGGAATGGGGTGTTGTTTTAGCGTGGCGACACATTGATCCGCCCGATTAAGGGATTGATCCAGGGGTTTTTCGCAAAAGGTCGGCTTGCCTACTTTGGCGCTGGCAATGACATATTCCAGATGGGTGTTTGCTGGCGTCGCAATCAGGACGACATCCACATCAGGGTGGGAAAGCCCGTGATCCAAATCGCTGGTCGCCTCACCACCATATTGCGCCGCAATGCGTTCAGCCGAGGCCAGATTGGGGTTGAACACAAGGGACAACCGCAAACCCGGATGGGCGTTGATTTTGGGGCCATAGACATGGGCAATCCGCCCACTGCCCAGCAAGGCTACTCCAAGTGTCTGCATGATGTGGCTCCTGTTCAGCTGTTAAGGTCGCGCAAGATATGGGCTGCGCCTTTTTCACCAATCATGATTGCTGCGGCATTGGTGTTTGCGGTCACGATACGCGGCATGATCGACGCATCAATGACTCGCAGCCCCGACAGGCCATGCACGCGTAGATCTGTATCAACGACAGCATCAGGACCAGTGCCCATGGCACAAGTACCGACGGGATGCAGCAAAGACAGGCCATTTTGACGACAATAGGCGATCATTTCGTCGTCAGAAGTGACATCCAGACCCGGAGAAATTTCGCGTTTCACGCAACCAGCCATCGGCGACGTCTGTGATATCCGGCGACACCAGCGTAGTCCTTCGATCGCAGCACGGTGATCAACCTCATGTTCAAAGAAGTTGAATTGAATGGCCGGATCGGTCCGCACGTCTGGCCCTTTCAAGCGGACATGGCCACGGCTTTGTGGCCTCATGTGTTCAGCCAAAATAGTAAAGCCTGAAAATGGATGCGGTATGAGGTCTTCGGTTGTGCACCAGGCCATGAACGTCACCATCATGTCAGGGGTAGGAATGTCGTTCGAACTGTGCACGAAAGTGTTGGAATAATTGCCATTGTCCGCGAAGGGCCCGCTACGGAACAACAAATAGCGCAGCAACTGCAGCCCGCCTTGCAGCTTGTTGTTATAGAGATCATTGACCGTCGTTTTGAGAGTGGACTCAAATTCTAACCCGATGCCAAAGTGATCCTGAAGATTTTCGCCCACTCCGCCCAAGTCGTGGGTCACCTCGACACCCATCTCGCGCAAATGTGCGGCCGGGCCGATGCCAGACGCCATAAGCAAGTGCGGTGAACTAAACGTTCCGCCACATAATATCACCTCGCGCCGTGCTTGGGCAGTATGGCACGTGCCGTTGCGGGACCATTGAACACCTGTGACCAGCTTGCCATCCATCACGAGACGTTCTGCCAAGGCGTTTTTTTCAATTTTGATATTCTGCATCGCTGGGCCACGCAGGTACCCCGAAGCGGTGCTCCAACGTCGACCTTTTCGCGTGGTCGTCTGAACATACCCCGTGCCAAGTTGGGTGGCCCCATTAAAGTCGTCGTTGCGGGGCACACCAAGATTTTCGGAGGCCTGATGAAACGCTTCGCCTAGGGCGTGCGGTGACGGCAGATCCGAAACCGACACCGGTCCACCAACCCCGTGAAATTCGCTTGCGCCACGTTCCTGATCTTCGCATTTCTTAAAATAGGGCAGCACGTCATCCCACCCCCAACCAGTACAGCCACGCTCCCTCCACCCGTCAAAATCTTCGGGCTGGCCACGCATATAAATCATACCGTTGATCGACCCAGTCCCACCCATCACCTTGCCGCGCGGCTGAAATAAGCGGCGGTTGTTAAGATAGGGTTCAGGTTCGCTGTTGAAACACCAGTTTACCTTGGGGTTATTGTAAAGCATTGAATAGCCAAGTGGCACATGAATGAACGGGCTTTTGTCTGCACCACCTGCTTCAAGCAGAAGAACCTTGTGCCCTGCTGCGCCTAAGCGCCCTGCGACGACACACCCCGCAGAACCCGCACCGACCACGACATAATCAAAATCCATGCCAACTGTGTCCATTACGTGCCTCTGCTTGTGCCTGCTTGCGCTTTCACAACTTTGACACAGACGTCGCTGACGCTGAATTATGACTATATCCGTTTTGGATATTTATCTAGCTTGCGCGACCGTGTTGGATCACTAACCTGAGAATATCCAAAATGGACGAAACCAAAATGACACGAGAAGAACTGTTGCGTGTTCTAAGCTTTGCTGGGTCCTTGCGTAAACTGAGCGAAGAAAAAACCGAACTTGCATCGATCGATGCGCGTTGGAATATCATCGCATATGCGATGAATAGGCACTTTGAAGGAAAGATGTTGACGATCACGTCGTTGGCTGATGCTGCAGGTGTTCCCTATGGCACTGCGATGCGGCGGATCAGCGAACTAATTGACGAAGGTCTGCTATTGCGGCGACCGCGATCAAAGAGCGGCAAGTCCTTTTCATTACACCCAACCCGCACACTGATCACACAGTTTGAAGTCTTCGCGTCGGAGTTCAAGCGCACAGTAGGCGATACGTTTGGCTTTAACGACGTTGACAAGGAAGATGCCGAAGGCGGTTTCTATTTTGGCGGCCATTACATGGCCTCGCGTATCTTATCCTACCCCAGTGCCATGCGAGTCGGCATCGGTAAAGAACGCCCCATTCGCGTGCTGTGCCCAATCGACCCGACCTTCAAAACGCTTAAGAAACTCGCACCCCAGTTGAGCGAGCTTTGTGGTGCGCAGTTTGAATTCATCACAATGCCGCTGGACAAGCTGCATAACGAAATATTCGAGAACCAAAAGCGGGCGAAGTCCCACTATGACATCGTTTCTGTCGATCTACCGTGGATTGGCCAGCTTGCGGAATGCGCTGCCATCATGCCGCTGAATGATCTTCTAAAGGCAAATGATTATCGCGGTTCAGATTTTCATGCGACAATCTGGCAGGCAGCGCGTTACCGCGGACAACAATGTGGTATTCCGATCCAACCCACGGTCGAAATGTTGTTTTGCCGCGAGGATTTGCTCGACGAAGTGGGACTAGGCCTTCCACAAACAACGGATGCACTTTTACATGCAGCCCAAGCATTGCATGGAGCACGCCGCGGTCAATCAGGTATCGTGATGAACTATGGCCGCGGCACGCCAGTGGCGCATACTTTCATGCAGACCATGGCGGATTTTGGATCGCCAGTGATTGACCTGTCGCCCAGTGTTGATGGCTTCAACACCGATACAATTCTCGCTAAGAACTACCGTCCATTGATTAACTCTGAGGCGGGGCGCGAAACGGCGCAGTTCTTGCTAGATCTGCTGCCTTTTTCCCATCCCGACAGTCTGCGATGTGATTGGGACAAGCGCATTGGAATTTTTTCGCGTGGCGAGGCGGCAATGACTTATGGCTGGTCAATTCGCGCGGCGCAGTTCGAACAGGATGATAGCTCTGTTGCCCAGGGCAAAGTAATTTATGCACCGCACCCGTCAAACCGCGGGTTGGCCCGAGTATCTCCTGTTGGCGGTTTTGTTCTTGCGCTGCCCGCAGCACTGGGGGCCGATCGCGTCGCCGTTGCATGGAAAGCGATGGAGTATCTGACTAGGCCGGAACTGATGAAGCTTTATGTGCAGAATGGAAGCCTGACGAGCCCACGTTTCTCGACAAGTGCAGACCCAGAAGTGCAAGCCGTTTCAGGAATGATCCGTGATATTGACCAGATGGAACAGAATGGCACATTGCAGGTGTGGCCACGCCCGCCAATACCAGAATTTGCCGATATCATTTCTATTCTGGGCGACGAAATATACTTTCTGTTGCAGCAGCAGGTGTCCATCGATGAAGCACTTGGTTCAGCCCAACATCGGATTGAAATGCTGTTTAAAATGGGAACCTCTAAGAAGGCCCGATAGGTTTTTTACTCAAAAAAATACCGCGCCAAGAATTAACTCGGCGCGGCCCAATTATTTAAGTCTTACCAAGTAGGACGTTCAAAGTCATCCACGTTGGCGGACGTGATTTGCGCACGCTCAATCTCCTGCAAAGCAGGAATTTCGATACCGTTGGCCACTTTTACAGCAGTTTGGATCGCCAAAATCGCGTCATCGATCGGGGATTGCTTACCAGAACCAGAAATCCAGCCCTCTTTCATAGCATCCCAGCCTTCGCCAAACTGGTTACAGCTAACGATTTTGACGTCGCCTGCGGCATAGCCCGCGCCTTGCAACGCGCTGACAACACCAAGCGCCATGCCGTCATCAAAGGCATAAACGCCGTCAATGTCTTCGCCGTATTTGGTCAAGAACGTTTCAGTGACGGTTTGTGCCTTTTCGCGGTTCCATTCAGCTGTTTGGCTGTCCAGAACGTTGATGTTTGGATATTCATCGGCGATCCGGTCGAGGAAGCAATTGCCCCGCAAGATTGAAACAGAATATCCAGGAGTGCCTTCCACGACAACAATATCGCCCTCTCCGTTAAGAGCTGCACCCAGCATGTCAGCTGCCTGCGCTGCCAACGCACAATCGTCAGGGCCGGTGTGGCCCTGAATGTAACGACGTCCTGTTTCACCGATAGGTGAATTTGATGTGATGATCGGAATACCAGCGCGTGAGGCATCACGGATGGCAGGGATCAACGCGTTTTGCGATGTCGGCCAGACGACTATGGCGTCCATATTTTGCGATGCCATGTCCTGAATTTGGTCGAACTGAGTTGCAGGATCGCCCTGAGGGTCCATCACAGTTGCATCAATGCCCAGTTCAGCAGCGTAAGAAACCGCCGTTTCAGCGTATTTGGCCTGATATGAATTTGAACCGGGATATAGAACGGTCACACCGATCCGCGTTTCTGATAGTGGCTTTTGCAACTCTCCACCCAGCCAATTGGGTGCATCTTCGGCCGCCGCTGGCACGGCGAGCATCGTGACCATAGCCCCGACAGCCAGTTTGGTAATATTCATCATGTGTTCCTCCACTGTTACGTCAATTTCTACACAAAACAAATGCTGACGCGGTCATTCGTTTGCTTGGGATCATTCTCAAATCATTCCCGGCGCAAACAACACGCAATATATCCAAAGCTGATATTTAACATGTGTGCTGAAAAATTTTCCGAAAATCCATTTTGGATTTCATTACAGTGTGACAAGTTTTCGCAACTTACTACGATTACCTGAAACGGGGAGGCATGTGCGCATGAAGTCGACAAACCTGATTTCAGGACTGAAGAAAAGTGGCCTTCTAGTGGCTTTTGCAGTGTTTCTTGGCGCGGTCTCGTTAACCTCGGATGCTTTCCTGAGCGTTGGAAATATTCTGGATGTGTTGCGGCAGGTGTCAATCACCGGCATGATCGCGATTGGAACAACCTTCGTAGTGATTACAGGACGGCTTGATCTGTCCGTTGGATCGATGTTGACGCTATTAACTGTCTTGCTTGTTGATCAACACAACCAAGTTGGACCACTCCTTGCAATTGTTTTGACACTTGCTGCTGCCATTGCTCTTGGCGCATTCAACGGTCTGCTTGTGGGTTATCTAAAGTTGAACGCACTGATTGTGACATTGGCGATGCTGTCGTTTTTGCAAGGTCTTACGTTGCTTTATTCCGGTGGTAGCAACGTCAACATCCCGAACGCGCAGACGTCTTGGTTTCGCTTCTTTGGCCGCTCAGACATGTTCGGAATCCCTGTCCCCGTGCTGCTATTCTTGGGCGTAGGTGCGATTGCTGCGTTCGTGCTGACGCGGACCGTTTTCGGACGGCAGGTTTATGCTGTCGGCGGTAATGAAACGGCGTCAAACTTCTCGGGCGTTTCAAGTGCACGCACGGTGTTCTGGGCATACATTCTATCGGCCCTTGCAACAGGGTTCGCGGCGATTATCCTAGGCAGCCGCGTTATGGGCGCACAAAACACCATAGGGCAAGGGTACGAGTTGACGGTTTTGGCAGGCATTATTCTGGGCGGCACATCCATGTTAGGCGGTAGCGGCAGTGTATGGCGCACAGTGCTTGGCATCGCAATGCTTGGGTTCATCCAAAACGGGCTGCTCTTGATGGGCTTCCCCTACTACGTGCAATGGCTGGTCACATGGGTCGTCATCATTATCGCGGTCTGGATTGATCTGGCCGGAAAACGCGGAAGGGTCTTGGCATGACAATGAACACAGGCGCGCAATCACGTCACACCAACGGCGCGGTCACATGGCTGTTTCGCAACCATATCTGGCTGTTTCTCGGCCTTGCGATTGTAATCTTTTCGCTGGCGTCGCCGTATTTTCTGACGGTCAACAATATCTCAAACGTCCTGACGCAGGGGGCTTTCATCGGTATCTTGGCCGTTGGCATGACGCTTGTCATGATTGATGGCGAAATCGATCTGTCAGTTGGGGCAATTCTGGCGCTATCAACTGCTTTGGCGATCGGGTTGCAAGAACAGATCGGGGTGTGGCCAGCGGTGCTTGCCGGTCTTTTGTCAGGTGCAGCTTTGGGGTTTTTTAATGGTGTAATCACCGCTTTTTCTGGCATGCACTCCTTTATTGTCACATTGGGTGCGTTGATTGGTATCCGCGGCCTTGTCTTTATCTATACTGGCGAAGACGCCCTGATGGTGCAGGACTTCAGCTACACAGAATACGCCGAGATCTATCTGGGTCCGGTGTCTGTCACCGCTTTGACATTTTTTGTTCTCGCCCTGTTTTTTCAATGGGTACTTACCAGCACGCGACACGGACGTGAAACCTTTGCAATAGGCGACAATATTGAGGCGGCACATGACGCAGGCATCAACATCAAACGCCACAAGATCATCAATTTCACAATCTGCGGTACGATGGCTGCTGTCGCCGGGATATTGCTGTCTATGCGGCTTGGCACCGCTGAACCGAACGCCGGTAAGATTTGGGAACTTTGGACCATCATTGCTGTGGTTCTGGGGGGCACGCGCCTCACGGGTGGCTTTGGATCAATGTGGAAAACAATCGGCGGCGTGATGACACTGGCAGTGCTTCGAAATGGTCTGCGGCTGCTCAACACTCCAAACTATGTCGAACTGATGGTCATGGGGGCGGTGCTGATATTAGCGCTCTTGCTGGATCGCGTATTGTCCAGCCAAACGGAGGCAAGGTGATGTCCAACCAAACCCCAATCCTAACCGTCAATGAAGTGACCAAAACATTTCCTGGTGTGGTTGCCTTAGACAAGGTCAGCTTTGATATCCGCCCCGGTGAAGTGCATGCACTGGTTGGTGAAAACGGTGCAGGAAAATCAACATTGATGAAGGTTCTGGCCGGACTCTATAAGGCTGACGCAGGAGAGATCATTCATCAAGGTAAACCAGTTGATATCGCCTCGCCGTTGGACGCGCGGCATCAAGGTATCCTTTTGATCCATCAGGAGCTATCACTCTCGCCTGAACTATCGGTGGCGGAAAACATCTTTCTGGGGGCGTGGCCCACCAACCGATTTGGGGTCTTACGCAAATCCAAGCTGAACAAGGATGCACAATCGGCGCTTACTGCCCTAGGTGCGGATTTTGGCCCAAGCGTTCGACTGGGGACACTGTCGATTGCGAAACAGCAAATGGTAGAGATTGCCCGCGCCAATGCCTTTGAGGCCAATGTCGTCATTTTTGACGAGCCAACTGCATCACTGACGGATACGGAAAAAGACTTGTTATTTGCGACGATACGAAACCTGCGGGATCGTGGCGTTGGGATCGTCTACATTTCACACAAAATGGACGAAATATTCGATCTGACTGACCGCATTACGGTGCTACGGGACGGACAAGTGCAAGGCACGGTGAAAACTGAAGAATCTGATGTTGGTCAGATCACCCAGATGATGATTGGTCGCGAACTTGATACATTTTTCCATCGTGCCAAATCAACGCTTGGGTCAGAGGTCTTGCGTGTCGAAGGCTTGACGAACACCCGGCATTTCCGCGATGTTTCCTTTTCGGTGCGTCAAGGCGAGGTGCTGGGGCTTTATGGGTTGGTTGGCGCGGGGCGGTCTGAATTGGTCGAAACCATCTTTGGCGTGCGGACAATGGAGGCAGGCGAAATCTATTGGCAAGGCCAACCCACCGGCCGGTTGACGCCACGCAAAGCCACGGACCTTGGTATGGCACTTGTGCCGGAAAGCCGGAAAGAGCAGGGCCTTGTCCTTGGGCAAGGGGGGCGCGCGAATATTTCCTTACCGCATCCAAACATGTTCTCCCGCGCTACGGTGATGAATGTTGCTTCGGAAATGCGCGTTTTTGACACCTACAAAAAACAGTTGGATATTAAAACAACAGGACCGGAGCAGGCGCTGTCAGATCTGTCTGGTGGCAATCAACAAAAGTTTGTGCTTGCAAAATGGCTCTGTGCGGATCCCAAACTGATAATTCTCGATGAACCAACGCGCGGCATTGATATCGGATCGAAGTCGGCAATTCACGAACTGATCGCGGGCCTTGCCGAAAACGGATTGGCGGTGATCGTGATTTCGTCTGAAATGCCTGAAGTTTTGGGTGTCAGCCACCGCATTCTGACCATGTCAGAGGGGCGTATGGTTGGGCAATTCTCGGGTGTTGAGATGACTGAAAAGAATTTGATCGAAGCTGTGTCACATCGCGCTGATGACGTGCTCACCCCTGTTTAACTACCTGACTTTTGAAAGCAGGTTTGATTTTCACTCAATCGGCAGCTATGCGCGACCTGCGGACATCTGCGGAGGGCGCAGCATCAGTCAAAGTGGACTCTGAGCGGCCTGATGCCTACGCAGCATTGCTCATTTGCTTTCAAAATCCGAAGCGGCCATCGCAGACAGTGTTAGGGTTCAACGTCAGCGCGGTGCTGATGTATGGGATTGGAGGGCGGCATGGAGAGTAAGTTCATGCCAAGAGACCAACTTCCCGCCGTCACCCCAAAGCGCAAAACATGGAATAAAGGTCGTATCATCGGTCAGAAACGTCCGTTGTTACCGAAACAAGTTTGGGCAATCCGGACCCGTCTCGAAATCGCAGGCAACCTGCGCGATGTCGCGCTGTTCAACGTGGCAATCGATAGTAAATTGCGTGGCTGCGACCTGGTGCGGCTCAAAGTGACTGATCTTGTCACTGCTGACCGAGTTCGAGAGCGGGCATCAGTAATTCAGAGCAAGACAAATCAGCCTGTTCAGTTTGAACTCACGGAAAACACCCGTGAATCCATAGCGAATTGGGTATTCATGCCTGAAATGAGCGGCTGTGGCTTCATGTTTCCCAGCCGGTTACATGACCGCCCGCACATCTCAACGCGCCAGTATGGGCGATTGGTGCGAGACTGGGTCACAGCAATTGGTTTAGAGCCAAGCGGATATGGTACACATTCGATGCGCCGCACGAAGGCTGCTGAGATCTACCGCAAAACGGGAAACCTGCGTGCCGTACAATTATTGCTTGGTCATACCAAGGTCGACAGTACAGTGCGTTACTTGGGCGTAGAACTTGAAGATGCGTTGAGCATCTCCGAGAAGATCGACATCTGAACACTGGGCGAGCGGCTCTAGTCGTTCGCCCACCCAGCCCGGTCATGCATCAAAAACATTCCAATGGTGCCTGTGAGCCCATATCCCTCAACTTCTGCGTCGTAGCGAATGTCCGCATTGCGGAAAGTGACTAAACCTTCGACATCTCAAAGATTTCAACCGAGACAACCATATCACCGGTCGCTTCGCCAAATGCAGCTACATGCGCGGAAGCCATGTGTGCTTGCCAAAGATCACGGTTTTCCCATGTTTCGTAGAACATAAAGCGCGACGGTTCTTGATTGTCACGGTGCAGATCGTAGCGGATGCAACCCTCCTCGGTGCGTGTTTTGGCTATTAAATTAGCAAATAGTGGTTTGAGCTTGGCAGCCTTGGATGGGTCTACCGTGATCATTGCAACAATAGCCAGGTCAGTCATTTTTACTTCCTTTTCTTGCGGCCCAGACAAGGCCACGGCGGATAATTTCGGTCACCTGTGGGACTTTTAAGTCATCCAACCTGTGCCCGATGGAGCAATAGAACACCCGCCCATTATCCCATCTGCGGGTCCATACGACGGGGATCGTCGCGCCTTTGATCCACCACAAATGTTTCCCCGAAAATGTGGTTGTGGCCAGCACCTCATTTGATGGATCAACCAACATATAATACTGCTCAGACAACAAACGAAAGCTTTCGATACCGGTGACAATCTCATGGTCAGGCGCAGTAATTGTCACGTCGTAGTCAACAAAATCTTCGGATGGAATCAGGTTATCTGGCCAGCCAGGAGGGTGGGCCACGAATTGCCCGCCAATAAGGAAATGATAGGTCGGGCGATCGCGGAATGCGTCACCCATATGCCCGTGCCAGCCACCAATGCCGCAGCCCGCTGCGATCAGCTGCAATAGCCCATCTTCCTCGGCCTTCGTCATATTGCCAAATTCGATCTTATGGCCGGAACGGGCCGATGACCAAATAGGCACAATTAGATCAACATCCGCGAGGGTATCGGGATTGGCCAAGGGGTGAAGCGTGTCATAAACATCAACGGTGAAACCTTCGGTGCGCAACAAATCCGCGCACCAATCAGCGAAAGCGCTTGGATCGTGGCCTTCCCAGCCTCCGGCAAATAAAGCGGCCTTTTTCATGTATTTCCCTTTCGCATGTAGTTAAGGATCGCCGCCATATCGCGGTCGGCAAACCCGTCTTGTGCGGCTTTTGACAACACTGACAAAGTGGCTTCGCCTTGGGGAATGGCCACACCGACCGCGTGCGCCAACTCAGCGGTAACGCGCATGTCTTTTTGCGCCAAAGCCACTGTAAATGTGACATCATGTGCCGCCTCGTCCAGATAAAGCGGCCGGCGGTATTTCAGCATAGGAGCGCAGGCGGCTGATGCTTCAATCACGTCAAAGGCACGCTCAGCCGCGATGCCCGCAGCCTCTGCCAAGGTCATCGCTTCTGCCAGCGCTTGATTGATCCCGTGGATCATGGAGTTTACGGCAAGCTTCATGACGGCACCTGCACCAGAATGATCCAAGCAGATCACCTGCTGCGACATGGCAATCAGCAACGGCATGATATGAGCGGCATCTGCCTCGGTGCAGCCCGCCATAATCAGTAATTCGGCGTCTTGTGCGGCTTGGGTTGCGCCGGATACAGGGGCGTCGATGACCGTGACCCCCTTGGGGGCGGTGCCAGCAAGCCGTGCAATATGATCAGGGCTCATCGTGCCCATTTCAATGTAGTGGGTTGCCCTTTGTCCGTAGAACAATCCTTCCGGCCCATTATGAACAATCTCTGACGCCACATCATCAGAGAGCATGGTGACCACGATATCAACCTGATCCGCAAGGGCGCGCGGCGTCTCTACCGCATCGCATCCAATCTGCGCGGCAAGCTGATCTGCCACCTCACCAGACCGGTTCCAGACAACCAAGTCAAATCCCGCGGCGGCGATGTTGCGGGCCATGTGTTGCCCCATACGGCCAAGTCCAACAAAGCCCACCCGCATTACGCGACCTTATCTGGGGTAATGCCAGAAATGGCCTGTACGAGATTATCTTCCGTGACTTCTTTGGCGGTGAATTCGCGCATGATGCGGCCATGGAACATGGCGATAATCCGATCAGACACACGTAGGACTTCAGGCATTTCGGAACTGATCACGATAATTGCATAACCTTGGGCGGCTAAGTCACGGATCAGCTTGTGTATCTCGGACTTTGAACCAACATCGATGCCTCGGGTTGGCTCATCGACGATGAGTACTTTGGGTGCCATCGACAGCCATTTGCCTATGACAATCTTTTGCTGGTTCCCACCCGACAAATTCCCCGCTATCTGCTTCCAACTTGGGGTCTTGATCTCAAGTTTGTCGTGGTAAGTGTCAAAGATCGCGACCTCTTGACTGCTCGAGACGAATGGACCGTTTGTTAGATCATCGACCTGCGGTAAGGTCATATTATCGCGGCAGTTCATGCCAAGCACGAGACCTTGTTCTTTGCGGTCTTCGGGCACCAACGAAATACCGTGCCGAATTGCGTCAATCGGCGAATTGACCTGCACGTCTTCACCCGAAATTTTGATCGTGCCCGCCGTAGCGCTGCGCAAACCAAAAAGTGTTTCTGCAATCTCGGTCCGGCCCGCACCAACGAGGCCATAGAAACCGACGACTTCGCCCGCACGCACTTGAAAGCTGACATCTTGAAATAGAGACCCACACGACAAGCCCTCAACACTTAGTGCCAGTTCGCCCAATTCATTTGGAACAATGGCGTGGGTCAGATCAAGGCTGCGCCCGATCATCAGCTGCGTGACCTCGTCCTCATTTGTGTCCGCCGTAATCAGTGACCCACGGTATGATCCATCGCGCAGCACTGAAATCCGGTCAGAAATCGTGAAAATTTCGTCCATCCGGTGCGAAATATAGACGATCCCGACACCTTGGCCGCGCAGGTCCGTGATAATGTCAAACAGGACGACCTTCTCGGCGTCGGTCAGCGAAGCGGTTGGCTCATCAAAAATGACAGCCTTGGCCTCGACCGTCAGCGCACGTGCGATTTCGACCATTTGCTTGTTGGCAATCGACAGGCTGCCAACACGCGTTTGAGGGGTAAAGCCACAGTTCAACCGCTTCAGGATTGCTGCGGAACTCGCATATAGCTTCGCCCAATCGACAAGTCCAAAACTCTTGCGCGGCAGCTCGCCCAAGTAGATATTTTCGGCGACCGTTAGTTCATCTGCGAGGCTAAGCTCTTGGTGAATGAATACAACGCCTTTGGATTTTGCGTCCAAGGGCGAGGCCATTTTGGAGGCTTGTTCTTCAATATAGATTTGGCCCTCGTTGGGTTGATAGATACCACCCAACACCTTCATCAATGTCGACTTTCCAGCGCCATTTTCACCAAGGAGCGCGTGAACCTCACCGGGCATTACTTCAAACGAAACGCCATCCAAGGCGCGCACACCCGGAAACGTTTTAACAATGTTTTCTAGGCGAAGCGCAGGGGCGGTCATACTTTCAACTCCTCAGTACCTTTACGGTTTAGCTGTTGATCTAAGAACAGCACTGCAATCAGGATCAGGCCGATCACGAGATTAACCATCGCCGTGTCCGCACCGATGTGGCCAAGCCCCTTACGCAGTAATTGGATCGCGATAACGCCACCAAAGGTGGATATAACCGACCCGCTTCCGCCGACCAGCTTGGTCCCTCCCAGCACCACGGCTGTGATCACCCATAGCTCGTACAGCGTCCCGTCATTGGGATTAACCGAACCGCTTGATGAATAGAAAACCACTGACGACAGGGCCGCCAAAAACCCGATCAACACAAAGTTCCAAACCATATGTGGACCAACACGGATGCCTGCATTGACTGCGGCCTCGCGATTATCCCCGACGGCATAGGCGTTTCGACCATGCACGGTGCGGGTCATCAGGAGCCAAATCAACACGGTGCAAATAACAAAGATTATGGTTGGTGTTTCCACGCCCCAAATATCGGCCTCGGCCATATCAACGAGCGTCCAATTCAAGTGCGAGGTCGGGTTTTCACCGTTGTACATGAATACCAATCCGCGAAAGCCGAGCATTGATCCAAGCGTGACGATAAATGCGTCCACACCTGTTTTCCACACGATCAACCCGTTGATCAGGCCCAATACCATGCCAGTGATCAACGCAAGCGCCCAAGCAATCGGAATGACCCAATCACCTAAGCCCGCGAAGATCGGCCACGTCATGCTATCCAGCATCACGACCGCACAAAGCGCAAACGTGGCGCCGACCGAAAGGTCGATGTTGCCGTTGATCATGATGATCGTCATGCCAAGTGCGATGATGCCAATAGGCGCAGATTGCTTGAACAACAAAAGCATGTTGTCCCAATCCATGAACGCTTTGTCAGACAGTGAAAAGAATTCGCCGGCGATAGAAAAGAAGATCAATTCAAGGATTATAAAGCCCCAGATTGCGCCCTTCGCCATGAATGATTTGATGTTTTCGTTTTTCATACCCAACCCCTCAAGCAATAGGTGACCAAAGACGGCCACGTTTTGCGGCGACATCCAACCAAACGGCGAGGATGATAATCACCCAAGTCACAACGTATTGGACGTAAAATTGCAATCCAACGAGCAGAAGCCCGTTTGTGATGAAGCCCAAAATGAGGACGCCGATAACTGTTTTAAACACTGTGCCTGACCCGCCCAATAGTGACGCACCGCCAAGGATGACCGCTGCCAGAACGTCCAGTTCCAGCCCTTGTCCAACCGTGTTTTGGCTACCTAGAGACCGGCTGGCTTGAAGCAATCCAGCCATCGCCACACAAAACGATGAGATGACATAAGTAAGGAACACTACACGTGCGCGCGGAATACCCGAAAACGTCGCCGCGACTCCATTTCCGCCGACCGCATATACTTTGCGCCCGAATGCGGTACGTGCCAAGAATACTCCGAGGATCAGCGCCAAAGTCACAAAGATGATGACGGGAACAGGGAGGCCAAACACAGTCCCCTGTCCAAAGACTGAAAACCATGTGCCTTCTTTATCCGCGATGTCCATGTTCTTGCCGCCAGAGTATGTCAGCGTAAGGCCATGGATCGCTGACAGCATTCCAAGCGTCACAATCAGCGAATTGAGCTTCAGGTACCCAACAAGAAACCCGATCAATGCACCCAACGCCATTGTCATCGCAAACATCACCGGGATCGCAAGGGCTGGACCTATTTTGTCGTGTAAATCCAAAACGACAATGGTCGAAAATGACATCATCGATCCGACGGATAGATCGAGATTTCCGCTGATGACCACAAACGTGACCCCAAGCGCAATGCACCCGAGAATGGCGGACGACCGGACCACACCAAGCACGTTATCGAGGCTGAGAAACCGCTCGTTTGCCAGTGTAAAGCCGATCATGAACACAGCAAAAGCTATGAGAATACCGTTGCGTGCAAACAGGGCGACGATTGCCTTGCGGCGATCCGCGCTGTCTTGCGAAATTGTTAGTTCAGACAAGTGTCATCCCTCCATCAATCATTACGATTTGTCCCGTCATGTAGTCGCTGTCAGCGGACGCGAGATATGTAGTTGTACCAATGATATCACTTGGCTGGGCGACGCGCCCTTTCAATATCTCGGACGAAAATTCTTCCATAGCCTGACCGGGCCGTTGTGATGCGCCGATGTTCATCAGGTCACGGTCGACCTCTTCCCACATCTCGGTTTCCACCACACCCGGTGCAAAACCCGTGACGGTAATGTTGTGTTTGGCCAAGTCGCGCGCAGCCGATTGTGTCAGGGACACGACCGCAAATTTCGAAGCACAATAGGGGGCGACGTTGTCAAACCCTTGCCTGCTGGCAATTGATGCGGTGTTAATAATCTTGCCGCCGGTGCCTTGTGCGATCATTTGTTGCGCCGCCTCTTGGCAGCCGATCAGCACACCAAGGCCGTTGATATCCATAATGAATTTCCAATTTTCCTCAGTCACGTCAAGGAAGTTCATCGGCTTGTTCACACCTGCATTGTTGAATTTGACGTCAAGCTTACCAAAGGCTGCAACCGTCTTTTTAATCATTGCGCGGACCTGATCTCGGTTGGTTACATCCACACCGCAGCCGATAACTTTTCCACCGCTCAACGCGGCCCGCTCTGTGTTGGCCTTCACGACCTTGTCGATTTTGTCTGAATTGATGTCGGCAAAACATACGTCAGCACCATTGGCCAAAAGGTCTTCACCAATTGCCCGACCAATGCCTTGCGCAGCACCTGTGACAACACATGATCGCCCTGTTAAACGTCCCATGACGCGCTCCCCCAAATATGTAAAAATGACGGGCGGACCAATACGGCCCGCCCCCCATCGGGAGAGTTTAGAAGACAGGCTTGGTGTAGTTGCCTTGGTTGTCTTGCGTGATTTTTGGCGTGTCAAAGTAGTTCAAGAACGGAACCTCTTCGCCTGCCAAAATATCCAGCGCAGTTTTCAAAGCTGCTTCAGCATCGTCCACTGGGGACTGGTAAATGGACCCCCAATATTCGCCGCGTTCCATCGCCTCATAGCCAACCGCAAAGTTTGTAGCGCCGACAAAGATGATGCCTTCGCGACCCGCAGCCTTCGCGGCATTCAATGCGCCAACGCCCATGTTGTCATCACCGGAATACACACCGTCGATGTCGTCATACTTTACAAGGAAGGCCTCCATAACAGTCTGAGACTTCTCACGATTCCAGTCGCCTGGCTGTGTTTCAACAAGGGTCACACCTGGGCAAACCTCAGGGAGACGATCATCAAAGCCCTTTTGGCGCTCAATGGCTGTCGTGTAGCCAGGCTGCCCAGAGATCTGCAATACTTGTGCTTCATTCTCGATGCCCATGTCGATGAACTTGGTGCACATGATTTCAGCAGAGCGTGAGCCCTGTGTGATGTTGTCCGGACCCGAGAACGACGCGATGAACTCAAAGCCGGCTTCAGCGATATTTGAGTTCGTTGCAATGACAGGAATACCTGCTTTAAATGCTTCGCGAACCGCGGGGATCACAGCTTCACCGTTTGTTGGCCAAATGATGATCGCATCAACCTCTTGCTGGATCAAATCCTGCACCTGCGCAATTTGGCGGGCAACATCGCCACCAGCGTCCAGCACGACAGCTTCGACGTCTGCATTGGCCTCGGCGGCTGCAATAAACGACTTCTCGTAAGTTGTTTGGTAGCTGTCGACGCCCACGTTGTTTTGCGTGATACCGATTTTGATAGTGCCTTCAGCGAAAGCAGCGCCGCCAACTGTCAGAGCAGCAGCGGCGGTCGTACCTGTGATCAGGGTCTTGAGTGTCATGTTCATTTTGGTTTCCTCCCATAGAACTGAACTTGAATGACAGGAAACCGCCGCACTCCTCTGCGACTCGGTCCTGCCTGTTGGCTCGTCGATATTCGGCAAAGCCGCAAAAATCTCCCCCCACCAAAATATCCAAATTGAACTTATCGTTATTCAATTTGGACTTCTTGCCCATACACTAACGCAGGCAATTTGGACATTTTGAAAAGGAATATCGAGATGAGCGATTCTCGCGACCGGCCCGAAACCCCTTCAACGAGAGATGGACAGCGAACTGTGCTGATGCAGGACATTCAAAAAACAGCCACCTCTTACGCGCTTGATTCAGGTGATCAAACCGACGCGCGTGCAAGTGACGTTGATGTGCTGAATTTCCTGCAAGCCTTCAACGGCGAGCTGGAATTAGCGCTGTCCATGTCGTCACCTAACCCTTTCTTTAATATGGCAATTTTTTTAATCCGCAGCCATACGGATGGGCGGCTTGTCACGGCATCAACTTTGATCGCGGCCTCCGATGTCCCCTACGCAACAGGGCGGCGCAAGATGGAAGAAATGGTTGCATCCGGGCTGATAGAACAACGCCCACGTACAAAATCGGGCAAAACTTTCTCTCTACATCCCAGCTCAGCGCTTCTCGATAATTGGGGGCAATTTGCAGATCGGATCGTGCGGCTTGCGGGGCAGCATTTAGGGGCAGCCTCTGGCGGAGACTATTACTTTGGCGACTCTTATATGTCCGCACAGTCAATTAAGCCGCCACAAGTTCTCACAAAACCACTCGCACTTGCAGGTGGACTGCGCATTTTAGTCCACGGTGATCCGACCTTTATGGTCATGGAGAACCTAAAGCGTCAGTTTGAACAAGTCGTCGGGGTTAAAATCAATCAGCGAGCATTTTCTATTGATCGCCTGCACGAAGAGGTGCTTCGCAACGCAGAGCGTAAAGCGAGCCGATATGACATCATCGCCGTTGATCTCCCTTGGATCGGTGAGTTTGCGGAAAAGAACATCCTGCTGCCGCTTGATGATGTGCTCGACACAAACCGCTTGGACCCCAGCGACTTTCATACCGCAGGCTGGAAAGGAGCGCATTGGGGCGGCCGTCCCTACGGTGTTCCCAGCCAGACTACCCCCGAGCTACTATTTTACCGTAAAGACTGGTTTGCCGAAGCGGGCATTGAGCCGCCAAGCACGACAGATGAGGTTCTTCGCGCTGCCGAATTGCTGCATGATCCGCGGCGTGGTCGCTACGGCGTGGCATGGAACGCCGCGCGTGGCACGGCACTTGGGCACGAGTTCATGATGGCCTGCGCGGCTTGCGGGCAACCCGTTTTGAACCTTACCGCTATTGCCGGAGGTTTCGACGCGGACGTCGCCAACCGAACCGACTTGGTGCCTACTATTGATACCCCAGCCGCACTGGAAGCCGCTGAATACCTAAAAGCACTGTTGGATTTCTCTCCACCCGATATTCTTTCGATGTCATGGTTTGAACGGGTTCGCCCCTATGCAGCTGGCAAGGTCGCGATGGCCTATGGGTATACGCTGCTCGCACCATATTTCGAACTGGACGAAAGCTCGCCTGCACACGGACAGACAGGATATTTACCACACCCGGCCGGAAAATTTGGTGCACAAATTGCGCCTGTTGGTGGCTATGTTTTGGGTATCCCTGCGAACCTTCCAGAGGAGCGCCGCACGGCAGCGGCCGAAGCGCTCATCGCGTTTACGTCGCCCGAGGCCCAAAAGCTCTATGTGCAAAGCGGCAGCCGTACAAGCCCGCGATATTCCGTTGGTGCAGACCCTGAAGTTCGCCGCCTATCGACAATTTTTGAGGCCGTTGACGGCATGTCTTGGCGCGATGAACTACAATTCTGGCCGCGCCCACCAATCCCGCAAATATCCGACATCATCACGGTTTGCGGTCAAGAAATGCACGACATGCTGCGCGGGATCACATCCCCGCGTGAAGCCCTGCGTAAAGCGCAAGACCGCGCTGAAATCTTATTGAAACACGGATCCTAAGGGAGGACACCATGGACCCCAATCGCCTTAAAGGTAAAAATATTCTGATCACGGGTGCCGCACGCGGTATGGGCGAAGCAAACGCAGAGAGCTTTGCATCCCAAGGCGCCAATGTGTGTATTGGCGATTTGGATTTTGATCAGGCACAAGAAGTCGCCGATCGCATCAACGCGGCAGGCAATGGCCAAGCCATTGCGATCAAAATGGACGTCACAAAGCGTGAAGACAATGCGGCGGCTGTGGCCGCGACGGTTGCAGCGTTTGGGTCGATCAACATCGGCCTGTTTAATGCAGGTCTCAATAAACCCCGTTTTTTCATGGATATCGACGAAGACAATTGGGACATGATCATGAACGTCAACACCAAGGCGATGTGGCTTGGCATGCAAGAAACGGCACGCCAGATGATCGCGCAGGGCCCTATGGAAGATCACCCCTACAAGCTGATCAATGTGGGCTCAATCGCATCGCGCAAACCACTTGTTGACGTTACAGTTTATTGCACGTCAAAATATGGCTGTTTAGCCCTCACACATTGCGGTGCAATCGGCCTGTCAGAGCACAATATCACCGTCAATGGGTATGCGCCCGGCGTCGTAGTGACCCCGCTGTGGGAACAACTGGACAAGGACCTCGTTGACATTGGCTTTAAGGAAAAAGAAGGCCAAGCTTATGAGGACATCGTGCGAGATGCCTTACAGATTAAAAAAGTGTCTTACCCAAAAGATATTGTCGGCACTGCGTCATTCCTCGCGTCAGACGATAGCGACTACATGACTGGACAAATGATCCACATCGATGGCGGCTGGTGCATCCAGTAACGACAGCTTCAACTATTTAAACTGAATTAACGGGGGGTTCCCCGAAGGAGAAACTAATGTCAGATCGTCCAGCTTCGGCGCTTATGCCAAACCTACTTACCCCACAGGATATCGAGCCCAATTGGCGTTGGGAGGGGAAGATCCCGGCGTGGGGCCATACCTCGGTTGATTTCGAGAAACGTGTGGATCATGACCGCCTGCGTCGCTACCGCTTGGGCCGCACACGCGAGGCCTTAAAGGCATCCGATTGCGGCACGCTCTTGTTGTTTGACGTGAACAATATCCGCTACGTCTCGGCCACAAAAATTGGTGAGTGGGAGCGCGATAAGATGTGCCGTTTCTGCCTGCTGACTGGCGATGACGCACCTTACGTTTGGGACTTTGGCTCTGCCGCCATGCACCACAAGAAACACTCTGACTGGTTGGTCCCCGACCATTGCCGTGCAGGCGTTGTGGGGATGCGAGGAACAATCCCGCCCAGCTTTGGCCTGATGAAGAAATACGCCGAAGAGATTGCTGGCCTCATTGAAGACGCAGGCATGAAAGGCATGCCCGTTGGGGTCGACTATGCCGAAACCGCAATGTTCCATGCCCTGCAAGAGGCAGGCCTGAACGTGGTTGACGGCCAGCAAATTATGCTATCGGCGCGAGAAATCAAGAACTGGGACGAAATCCAGCTTTTGACCCAAGCTGCGGCCATGGTCGATGGCGTTTACCACATGATCTATGAAGAGCTAAAGCCGGGTATTCGCGAGAACGATATCGTCGCCCTGTCTAACAAAATGCTTTACGAGATGGGCTCGGACGACGTGGAGGCGATCAACGCAGTTTCAGGCGAGCGCTGCAACCCGCATCCGCACAACTTCACCGACAGATTGTTCCGTCCCGGTGACCAGGCGTTCTTTGACATCTTGCAGTCTTATCAAGGGTATAGAACTTGCTACTATCGGACGTTTAACATCGGAAAATCCACGCCGTCGCAGCGCGACGCCTATGAAAAGGCACGTCATTGGCTCGATGCGGCGATCGCTTTGATTAAGCCGGGTGTGACCACCGACAAGGTGGCCGCAGTGTGGCCCACCGCCCAAAGCCTTGGCTTCCCAGACGAGTTGTCAGCCTTTGGTTTGCAATTCGGACATGGCCTTGGCCTTGCACTGCATGAGCGGCCAATCATCAGCCGCGCAGTCAGTTTCGAGAACCCGATGGAAATCAAAACCGGCATGGTCTTTGCGTTGGAGACATATTGCCCGGCCTCCGATGGGTATTCAGCAGCACGGATCGAAGAAGAAGTGGTCGTGACAGACACAGGTTGCGAAGTCATCAGTCTGTTCCCCGCCGAAGAGCTGCCGATTGCGAACCGCTACTAATCTCCCTGAACTGCCCGTCTCAACAACCACTGGGACGGGCACATTTTTTGGACAAAATGCCATGACAGACGCCAAAACGAACACCGAAGAATATCTGCAAATGTACCGCCAAATGGTCCGTATCCGCAGCTTTGAGGATCAGGCAAACCAGCTGTATCTCTCTGCCAAGATGCCCGGCCTTACACATATGTATTCCGGCGAAGAGGCCGTGGCCGTAGGCATTTGCGAGGCGCTCAAGGTGACTGACAAGATTACCTCGACTCACCGTGGGCACGGGCACTGCGTTGCCAAAGGTGCCGACTTCAAACAGATGTTCTGCGAGCTGCTGGGAAAAGAAGAAGGCTACTGCCGCGGCAAAGGTGGCTCAATGCATATCGCTGACCAGTCCAACGGAAACCTCGGGGCCAATGCTATTGTTGGCGGTTCAATGGGTATCGCCACCGGATCGGCTCTTTCGGCCAAACGACAAGGCAGTGACGATGTCACCGTCTGCTTTTTTGGCGACGGAGCGACCGCACAGGGCCTCATGTACGAGGTCATGAACATGGCAGCTCTTTGGTCGTTACCCGTTATTTATGCCTGCGAAAACAACGGCTACTCCGAATACACCCGCACCGACGAAATCGCAGCGGGGTCGATCACGGGTCGCGCAGAGGCATTCGGCATAGAAGCGTTCAAAGTGGACGGTCAAGACGTTTTGGCCGTGAACGAATTGGCGCAAACACTCGTTGCACGTTGCCGCAAAGGCGAAGGGCCATTCTTTATCGAGCTGGAGACTTACCGCTATCACGGCCACCACGTCGGTGACATCAACCGTGAGTATTACCGGCCCAAAGCCGAAGAAAAAGCGTGGCACGAGGGCCGCGACCCAATCACGAACTTCGGGAAATGGTTGACCACTGAAGGGGTCGTTGATCAAGCCGATCTTGACGAAATCCAAGCCGAAATCAAAGCGGATGCAGCCGAGGCAGTCGCCTATGCGATTGACGCGAAATACCCAGATCAGAGCGAAGTCGACATGCACGTCTTCGCGGAGACACCGTAATGCGACAGATAACCCTCTCCACCGCCGTCAACGAAGCCATCGCAGAAGAAATGCGCCGCGACGAGACAATCTTTTTGATTGGCGAAGATGTTGCCGAGGCAGGCACGCCGTTCAAGATAACTGCCGGCTTGGTCGAAGAATTCGGCACCGGCCGCGTCATCGATACACCCATTTCGGAACCTGGATTTATGGGGATAGCTGTGGGTGCCGCGATGACGGGCAGCCGTCCGATCGTGGACCTAATGTTCGGGGATTTCATTTTTCTGATCATGGATCAGCTCTGCAACCAAGCGGCCAAAACCCATTATATGTCGGGTGGTAAATTGAATGTGCCGTTGGTGCTGCGCACAAACATGGGAGCGACACGCCGATCTGCGGCGCAACATAGCCAGTCCTTGCACGCGATTGTCGCCCATATTCCCGGTCTCAAGGTCGCAATGCCGTCATCCGCGTATGAGGCAAAAGGTCTGCTCAAAACTGCGATCCGGGACAACAATCCGGTCGTTATTTTCGAAGACAAGCTCATGTATCAAGACAAGGCAGAGGTGCCCGAAGAGGAATTCCTGATCCCGTTTGGTGTGGCGAATGTGAAACGCGAAGGCTCGGACATAACGCTCGTTGGTACATCGTCAATGGTGCAAGTCGCCGAGAAAGCCGCAGAAATTCTGGCCGCAGAAGGCATCAGCGCCGAAGTCATCGATCCACGCACAATCGTTCCGCTAGACATGGAAACGATTAACGCGTCGGTACGTAAAACCAGTCGTTGTATCGTCATCGACGAGGGCCATCAATCGTTTGGTGTCACCTCCGAAATTGCGTCACGGCTGATGGAACAATCGTTTTATCACCTCGACGGCCCCGTCATCCGCATGGGTGCGATGGACGTGCCAATCCCGTTCTCGCCCGCACTCGAGGACATCACAGTGCCCACGCCCGAAGGTGTCGCTGCAACGGCGCGCAAATTGATGGCGGGGGAGATGTATCATGTCTGAGGTCATCATGCCCGCACTTGGAATGGCCCAGGACACCGGAAAATTGGTGAAGTGGCTCAAAGCACCCGGTGATTCAGTGGCAACCGGCGACCTGCTCTTTGAGGTTGAAACTGATAAATCAGTCATGGAAGTAGAGGCGCAAGCCGACGGTTTTTTGACACACGTCAGCGCCTCGGACGGCGATGACGTGCCGGTGGGGCAAACCATTGCGATAATCAGTGCAACGGCGGACCATGCGGTTGCAACACCTGTCACCAAGGTGGAACCAGAGCAAGCACCTACCCCCGAAACAATGCCCGCAGTGGTGGCAATGTCGTCCACACCTTCCACTGCGGCAGCACCCGAAGGCGGTCGCATTCTCGCGTCCCCTAAGGCACGCCGCTTAGCGGCAGAAGACGGGCTTGACCTTGGGCAACTCGTGGCAACTGGGACGGCAATGCCTTACCACGTGTCCGACCTAAAGACGCTCAGGGACTTGCCCGCAAGCTCTGCACAGACCGTCGTCATGGCTGCAATCAAACAGATCACAGCACGATGCCAGCAAGCAGGGTCGCGCGATTTCATGGATTGGATGAAAGCTGACGGCGCGATCACCGTGACGCCAACAGCAATGTTCGCTAGCTTCGCCTCCGGCGCGTGGCGCGTGGCCACCGAGGCACCTACAATCGTCGTGCAGCTTTCTGACCCTGACGGCGAAGACACCTACCTGCGCAATGCGGATTTTACACGATTATCGGTACCCGCTCCAGAAACCGATGAAGATGCAACATTCGTTTTACACGACCTTAGCGCTAGCTTCCTGACCTCATTGCGGTTGGGCGATACAGTGCTGCCGACACTTAGTATTGGTGCAGATGGCGATAGCTATTTGATCACCTTTGAATTTGGCAACGACCAAATGAGCGACGCGCAAGCAATCGCCTTTATCTCGGGTCTCGCGCGGCGTCTTGCTGATCCGCTGCACCACCTCGTTTAGGAAAATAGACATGGAACATACCAACCTTTATATTAACGGCACTTGGGTTGAAGGCGCCAACAAAGTGCGCTTTGACATAACCAACCCAGCGACAGAGGAAGTACTCACATCAGTGGCCTCTGCCGAGATTGCCGATGCCGATTCCGCCCTCGACGCCGCAGAGGCAGCGATGAAACTGTGGGCGGCACAAACCCCGCGTCATCGCTCGGAAGTGTTGCGCAAAGCATGGGAATTGATGACCGCGCGGCTTCCTGAGTTCGCGCATCTGATCACCCTTGAAAACGGCAAAGCCCGCGCTGATGCGATGGGCGAAGCAACCTATGCCGCCGAGTTCTTTCGGTGGTTTGCGGAGGAAGCAGTGCGCGCAGACGGAATGATCACGCATGCGCCAGCGTCTGGCGCACGGATCATAGTGCAGCACAAACCGGCAGGCATCGGTGTTCTCATTACGCCGTGGAATTATCCCGCTGCGATGGGCACCCGTAAAATTGCCCCCGCCTTGGCCGCTGGTTGTGCTGTGATCATTAAGCCCGCTTCAGAAACACCTCTAACCATGCTTGCGCTTATGCCACTGCTCGAAGAGGCCGGTGTTCCGAAAGGTCTCGTCAATGTGCTGCCTTCGCGGCGCACAGGCGCACTGGTCGATCATATGCTGCACGACCCGCGCGTGCGCGTTGTCAGCTTTACTGGATCAACAGGTGTGGGTCGAAAATTGCTGCGCTCTGCTGCCGATCAAGTCCTAAAACCTGCAATGGAGTTGGGCGGTAACGCTCCATTAATCGTGTTTGAAGATGCCGATTTGGATGTGGCAGTCGAGGGCGCGATGCTCGCAAAAATGCGTAACTTGGGCGAAGCTTGCACCGCCGCAAACCGCATCTACGTGCACAAAGATGTGGTCCAAGCGTTTACTTCAAAATTCTGCGCCGCGATGGCGGCTTTAAAAATGGGCGACGGCACGGATCCCAGCGTAGACGTTGGCCCACTGGTCAACGCCGACACTCGCGACAAGGTGGCAGCTTTCGTAGATGACGCCGTGAGCAAAGGCGCAAAGGTAGAAATGGGAGGCACCACGCCGAACGGCAAAGGGTACTTCTACCCACCAACGGTGCTGTCAAACGTGCCCGAAACGGCCGACTGCGTGGCCGATGAAATCTTTGGGCCTGTTGCGGCGATCCAAACATTCACCGATCAAGAAGACGTCATTCGTCGCGCCAATGACACCGAATACGGTTTGGTGGCCTATGTGTTCTCTGAGGACATGAAACGCGCCATGCAAGTTTGCGAACGATTGGACTATGGCATGGTCGGCCTGAACCGCGGTCTCGTGTCAGATCCAGCGGCACCATTTGGCGGCACCAAGCAATCAGGCCTTGGCCGAGAAGGCGGGCACGAGGGCATGCTGGAGTTTATGGAAACCCAATACATCTCAGCCAGCTGGTAGCGCGGTCTGCAACATTGCCAACGCCCCTTAATCATCAGGCGTTGGCGTGAAAATGGGCTTAGCAACCCACTGCGGCTCCGATGATCGGGAGGAAAGGATTACCGGCAGTTGAAGTAACAAGCAGATCTAGACCGAGGCAAATTTTTCCACCTCTATGCTATCCGCAGCGCGCGCTAGAATTGAAAAGCCGCCATTAAGTACGTTGACATAAACGGTGAACCGTTCGGAACAACGGGCGTTGCGGCTTGCCTTCGGCGGCGTGCCAAAAGCTGAGCTACGTGCAATCCTGCAGACGGCAGTCAGAACCATAAAGGCCGCGCCTGCAGCGCATGCTTGATTTCGTGGAAGCTGCCATTGGCGCAACTACAGCGAATGCACACGTTGTCCGTGATGTGTGAATTTGAACAGGATGCAACGAAGGGTCGGTTTGAAATTCATCGTAATTTGGTGCCATTGAATGGCCACTTCCACGACGCAGGCTGCACCGCAGCAAAAATCTTGCTGCAACTGCGAGGAGATGCTGCGTAAGCAATAGCCGCACGTGCATCAGGCCGGTTTGTCCGCATTTCAGTCATCGGCCCCGCCAAAATGCTGCGCTCCATTACCAATGTCCGCTTCAGGGAAGCTGCATCGCAGCGTCGCGATCGCCTGCGAATGTCTGGTAAGGTGAAGGATTTTCGATGCGGGCCAGGGTGCAAGGTTTTGGCGTGGGCTGACTGTGGCCCGCGTTGGAAATCCTCCCAAGGTGGAAGCCGCGTGGGCTGGGTGAAGCCTATGGGAAAAGCAT